>NZ_AP041141.1:1810000-2410000 GCF_055397545.1 Pseudoalteromonas sp. 11L1
ACGCGACGGTATTATGCAGTTAGAGCGCGTTTATAAGTTTAAAAACTTTAAACAAGCCATTGCGTTTACCAATAAGGTAGGTGATATGGCTGAAGACGAAGGGCATCACCCGGGTTTATTAACCGAATGGGGCAAAGTAACCGTGACTTGGTGGAGCCATTCAATTAAAGGTCTGCATAAAAATGACTTCATTTGCGCTGCTAAAACAGATGACGTATTTAACGCGTTGTAATTAATTAGATTTGAGTAAATAAAAAGGCACTTCACAGTGCCTTTTTTATTTTTGTGGTTATTAAGTTAACCTGAGTATTGGTCAAGAGGCTTTGTAAGGTGTTGAATTAAATGATATTTATTTTTATCTTCTCTGGCCTATCTTATTATATATTTCGTTTGTTAGCCAATTCAGTAGCTTGTTTTATATACTTATATTAGAAGTAAAAAAGTAGATAAAAGTTAGTTTATAGGCTTCTAACTAAGCTTAGCTGAACGTTTGTGACTTAAAGCTATAAACTTTTCTCCCAATTGCATTGCTTTACTAAGTTAAACCATGGGCTGGTAAACTCTTTAGCCGTAATAGGCTCAGGTAGGGTTAAAGTCACATTAAGTTTGTTAGCTAAATAACGTGCAATTAATTGCTTCATTTTATCGCTTTCTAATTGCTCGTAAGCTGCTTGCAGCTGATGTTTATCTTTTTGACTTATAAACTCGCCAGTTAAATTTTTGTAGCCTAATTCAAGCCAAACTAGCTGTGCTTGTTTAGCTTCATTGGGAAATGCATGGGTCAAAGTTGCCGTTGGAGTGTAGAGGCGTTCGAAGTTAAGCTGATGTTCTTGAATTAAAAAAACCATTAATAAATTAAGCCCAGCCGAAATTTGCCCTGCGCGTTTATCAATATTTTGGTTAAGGCTTAATGCACTTCTAAAGTAGCGCTCAGCGTTAGCAACATTGCCTTCATCAAGTGCTAAAGAGCCCAAATTATTTTTTATAAGTGCTGTTACATTAGGAAGTGTTAATTGTGTTGTGAGATCAAGATTATTTAAGTATAAAGCACGCGCCTTAGCAAAGTCGTTTTGCGAGCGAGCAACCAGTGCCATACTGTTGGTGAGTGTTAATCGTTGGCGATCGTTGTGCGCATATTTATAAGCACATTTAAATGAGAGCTGGGCATCGCTTAAATATTCAGCATGGCGAAGCCATATTCCCAAGGCACTCATTATGGTGGTCAATTTTTGTTTAAAGTAGTCAGCTTGATGATGCTGAAATATTGCGTCAATCGATTTATAAAGCCGATCGTAATGACTGGTGGGAACCGCTGATCGAGCATAAAGCAAGTGCCAGCGGATAAATAGCGCAGCAGGAGCTGTATTTAGTTCTGTGAGATTTTCAAGAATGATTATTGATTGTGCAGGATTAACAACAAGATAATCCTCGGCTTCGTTAAGTTTAGCTTCAAACGTTGTAAAATCATTAGCCATAGCCTGCGTTGAACCTAATAACACCAACCAACCTAAAACGAAAAGGCGCAACAATTTATCCTCAAAAATCGAATTATGTGTTTTTCCACTATAGATGCTGGTATCTAACAAAGCAAGACTATTAAAAGGGATAGATTTGTGAAGAGGTATTTTGAAAGCACTAAAAAAGCCCCAAACCTATACAAGCTTAGAGCTTTTTCTGTATGTAATTAAATTTTAGCGAATACACTTAACTTTAATGTGTTGTTGGGTTTCGTTTTACTCAACCCAATCTACGTTTAATATTAACCTGCTTAGCGCTTACAGCTAAAAACTTACAGCTAAAAACTTACAGCTCTTAATCGTCTATCGATCTCAACAATGCGTTAATGCCTACTTTTTCGCGTGTTTGTTGATCAACTTTTTTTCACAATAATCGCAGCGTATAAACTATGAGTGCCATCTTTTGATGTTGGCAGGTATAAATTACCAGTGATGTAAATGAGGTATGTGTTAAAGGTAGCGGTATACAGCGAAATAATAATAAAGTGTGTTTTTGTAATACTCTGTAATAACTTAAGAGAGGGGGAATAGTTAAATTAACGGTTGATTATTAATATGAATTGTTAATTGATAGGTGGTAATTATCTTATATATATTAATTTTATATGGTAATTTGGGTTTAGGATAAAATGCAAATTACCTGGTTAAATTACATGGATTCAAATAAAAAACAGAAATTCGTTATAGATGAAATTAAGGTGGGTGATTTTGAGGAATCCCTTAGTAACTTTACTGAGACAATTAATAAGCAATTTACACAAATAATTGATACATCATCAAGACTTATAGCATATAAAACTTTAGATGAAGATGACTTAACAAATAATGAATTCGAATTACTAAACAAAACAAATTATGAAATACCAGCACTAAAAGGAGAAAAAATAGTACTGTTTGATAAACCTTACTTAGTGTCTGATATAGTTTGCGGTAGGGATGGTCGCTTAGCTGATGAAAAAAGCCTAGGACTCAGGTTTCTTTCTCATAAAAAGATTACTAGGAGAGTAGTATTCCCAGCCGAAATTAGAGCTAATCTAGATAAATATCAAGTATTTTCCTACGAAATAGATGACATTATATTTGGAGTTATTTTGCCTCCTAATTCTAGCTTTCGTGCTGCTAGAGCGTTAGATATAGAAGAGCTATACAAAAATCGAGAAATTCTATCAAATATAGAGAAGACGCATGGAGGTATCACTGTTGCAGTTAATATGCTTCGCCGTGATATTTCAGAAAAGATTGATGCATCAAATAATTACCTTTTTGAGAGACGGAAGGATCTAACTGCACTTGAGATACAAATTGAATCATCAGTACAAGAAAAAGAGAGAATTGAAGAAAGCGTAGTAATTGAACAATCAACAATGGATCGTATACGAAAAGATATAAAACATGAAACTGAAAATTTTAGTAAAATCCAATTAGAATCAACAAAATTACGAGAGTCTATTTCTGAAAACCGAAAAAAAGAAGAGGATGCGCAAAGATCACTAAAGATCGTAAATGATAATATTTTGTCAAACAATCTACAATTAGAAAAAAATCGGAAAGAATTGGTTAACATGCAATCTCAGCTAGCTAAAATTAGAGCGGATGTAAATATAACTACTTTAGATATGAAAGGTTTCTCTATTGAAAGTCAGAGCCAAATTTCAAAATATTATTGGTTGTCGATCTTTATATTGGCATTTATAGCTACTGTTTTTTGGTGCTTATACTCAAATGCCGCAACTTTTTCAGAACTGTTTGATACAAACCCTAAAGCTTCTCTTTGGAATATCCTTTTAAGTCGATTACCGTTAGTTACAGCAACAACATTAATCATAGGGACTTTATCAGGACTTTTATTTTTTCTCATAAAAAATATTGTGGCAGTTAGCGAAAATAAAATGAATATGCTTAAAGCCTCTATCTTAGCTGAACAGATTACAGGATCTATTCCGAAATCAGACATGACAGAAGGTGAAATAAGAGATTTTAAGCGAAACACAAAAATTGAATTAGTTATGAATATTTTTGCGCAAAAGTCAGAGAATGCAAAAGATGAAAAACAAATTGATACAATAAAGCAATTGCTTGAAGCAATAAAGTCGATCAAACCTTAATTGGTGTTTTAGTTAAACACTTTTAATAAAAACTCTAAACCTGACGAGGTTTAGAGTTTTTATATTATTACCATTAACTCAAATCAGCTGACGGCTGAAAGCTTATAGCTCTTAATCGTCTATCGATCTCAACAGTGCGTTAATGCCTACTTTTTCGCGTGTTTGTTGATCAACTTTTTTCACAATAATCGCAGCGTATAAACTATGAGTGCCATCTTTTGAAGGCAGAGCACCTGGAACCACAACAGCACCAGCAGGTACGCGACCATAATGAATTTCACCGGTTTCACGGTCGTAAATACGGGTACTTTGGCTAATGTAAACACCCATTGAAATAACCGCACCTTCTTCAACAATAACGCCTTCAACAATTTCTGAACGTGCGCCAATAAAGCAGTTGTCTTCAATGATGGTAGGATTTGCTTGTAGCGGCTCTAAAACGCCACCTATGCCTACGCCACCAGATAAATGTACGTTCTTACCAATTTGTGCACACGAGCCTACAGTCGCCCATGTATCAACCATGGTACCGTCGTCAACGTAGGCACCAATATTTACGTACGATGGCATAAGTACGACGTTTTTACCTACAAAGCTGCCTTTACGTGCTACCGCATTGGGTACTACGCGCATACCGCCTTGCTGAAACTGCTCCGGTGTATAGTCGCTAAATTTAAGCGGTACTTTGTCGTAAAACTGGTTTACGCCGTCGTTCATTGGTTGGTTGTCGCGAATACGAAACGACAGTAACACGGCTTTTTTAAGCCATTGATGAACAACCCATTCGCCAGAAATTTTTTCTGCAACACGCGCTGCGCCACTATCTAATAGCTCAAGTGCATCAATAATTGCTTGTTTAATATCGCTTGATACGGTTGTTGGGCTAATGTTGTCGCGGTTATCCCACGCATTTTCAATCATGGTTTTTAAATCTGACATAGTGTCCTCTTATTCAATTTCGGCGTTGAGTTTTTTACGTAATGCCTGATGAATTTTTGCTTGCTCTTCATCAGTCAGCGCTTGATATTCGTTATTAGATACCACAAAGAAATCTTCTGCGCGCTCGCCTACCGTGGTAATGCGTGCGGCATGTATGTGGAGTAAGTAAGCTTGGAAAACCTCGGCTATTTTAGTTAATAGCCCAGGTATATCAACCGCTTGAATTTCTATTAAACTACGGTCCTTACGAGGGTGCGGGCGCAGTACAATTTTTGGTTTAATATTAAAGTCTTTAAAGCGTTGTGAGCGGCTCTTTTTAAAGCGTATTTTTTTTCGCGGATCATTCAATGCTTGCTCTAATCCGCGTTTAATCGATTGTGCACGGCTACTGGCAATTGGGTCACCGCTAACTTCTAAAATAACAAAGTTAAACAGTACGTAGCCATCTTTGGTGGTCAGTACTTGGGCGTGTTGAATTTGTGCTTTTTTAGAGCCAATAACACTGACTAATCGAGCAAATAGTCCACCTGAGTAAGGGCTGTATGCAAATACTTGAGTACCGCCATGCATTGCTTTATTCGAGACAATAACACTAGGTAGGCTCAAGTCAGTGCATTTTAGTAAATGCTCTGTATGCCACGAAATTTGTTGTTCACTAAAGGCGGTAAAGTAATTCGCTTTAAAACGACTCCAAGTTAAGTCAATTTGTTCCTCGTGATAATGCAAATTAATCAGGCGTTGCTTAGCTTGATGCTTCTTATCTCGAATTTGGTCGCGTTGATCCATTGGGTTTTCAAGCCCAAGACGCAAAGCTCGTTGTGTATGTAAGTACAGCTCACGAAGTAGCGTGTTTTTCCAGTCATTCCATAAGTTGTCATTGGTAGCGCGTATATCGGCGACCGTTAAACAATAGAGGTAATCGAGCTGACGCTCTGTTTTTACTCGCGATGCGAAATCTTTTATTACATCTGGGTCGTTTATATCTTTACGCTGCGCCGTAACTGACATAAGTAAGTGATTGCTAACAAGCCAAGAAATTAACTTACCATCGGATGATGCAAAGCCATGCAATTTAGAAAAAGCAATGGCGTCAACAGCACCCAGCTCAGAGTGATCCCCCCCACGTCCCTTGGCAATGTCGTGGAAAATACCGGCTAAATACAGTAGCTCCGGTTTATCCATACGCGTGACAATTTCGCTACAAATTGGGAATTCGCTAACCCCAGTTTTATCAAAATACTGATAAATATTATTAATTAGCTTATGGGTGTGTTCATCAACCGTGTAGGCATGAAACAAATCAAACTGCATTTGGCCAAAAATATTTCGCCACTGCGGCAAATAAGCGGCAATCATGCCGTGTTTGTGCATCAGCGTAAAAGCACGTCCCATACCATTAGGATGCTTTATGATTCGTAGAAAAGCTTCCCGGCAGGCCGCGTAGTCTTGTAGGTCGCCCAATAAACGACGACGAACTTGGCGAATAGTGCGAATAGTGCTCGGGTATATATGGGTGATTTCTGGGTGGTCAGCAATATGCTCAAACAATACAAAAAGTTGATCGCGCCTGAAGAATACTGACGGGCTTTTTACTCGAATTTGATGGCCAACGCGCTCAAAGTTGAGATCGAGTTCTTCAACGGTCGCTTGACTACTGTCTGGCGAAATACTTTGCTCAAAGTACGAAAGCAACATCTGGTTGAGCTCACGTACTCGGCTCATAATTCTGAATAAGCGTTTCATCATGCGCTCAACCGAGGCCTTACCATCGCTACCAAAGCCCAAAATTTCTGCAGCTTGGGGTTGGTGATCAAACAATAAACGGTTTTCTGAACGTTCTGCAGCTAAATGTAACGCAAAACGAATATTCCATAAATTCTCAAGACACTCTAACAGCTCTTGATATTCCTCGTGGGTCAGGTAGCCGTGATTAATTAGCTCTTGCAGAGTTTCGGCTCTAAAGTGCTTTTTAGCCACCCAAATAATAGTTTGCAGGTCGCGCAGACCCCCTGGGTTTTCTTTTATATTTGGTTCTAAATTATAGGCTGTGCCGTGGCACTTTCTGTGACGCAAATTTTGTTCTTGTACTTTTGCGACAAAAAATTCACCTGAGCCCCAAACCGGTGTTTCAATAATATGGTTTTTGAGTTTTTCAAACTCAATATGATTGCCAAAAATAAGACGGCTTTCTAATAAGCTGGTGGCAAAGGTAACGTCTTCACGTTTTTGTTCTATGGCTTGTTCAATAGTACGAACACTGTGGCCTATCTCGAGATTAAGATCCCACAACATAGTAACAAACTGACCGATTTTTTCGCAAATATCATCATTAGGCTGTTTCGTAACAAGTAATAAAAAATCTATATCAGAGTAGGGGTGTAGCTCGCCACGACCATAACCACCTACTGCTATCAAAGCGAGATCTGGTTCGTGAGCTAAATCATAAACTTGGAAAAGTTTGATCAGCAGTCGGTCAATAAATTCTGCACGGGCATTAATTAATTTACCAACCGGTTGTTTTGAGAATTCATTATGCAACCATTTATAGAAATAGGCGGAGCAATCGCGGTAATCGCTTAATTGCTCAGCATCATTGAGCAACTTTTTTACTTTGTTAGGTAATGCCACTTAGGCTGGCTCCTATATATGGACTGCATTATAAGTTTGAGATTTATTTTTATAATATATTTGCTGTAAGGGCAATAAGTTATGTTAGCCCCTTACAGCAAACCACTTAAGCGATATACAGGCAAAACCTGTTACAACCGCGATTAAGCGCGCACTTAATTAGTGCTCGATAATTCTATCGATTGTATCATCTGATCGTAGTGTTAAAATTTCAACACCATTTTCAGTTACTAGTAAGGTGTGTTCCCATTGAGCGGATAAACTACGGTCTTTTGTTACCACAGTCCAGTCGTCTTTGAGTAATTTACATTGGCGTTTGCCCGCATTTACCATAGGCTCAATAGTTAAACACATACCTGCTTTTAATGTTTCGCCAGTGCCTGCTTTACCGTAATGCATTACCTGTGGTTCTTCATGGAACTCGCTACCGATACCATGGCCGCAGTATTCACGTACGATAGAGTAGTTAAAGCTCTCTGCATATTTTTGAATAGCTGCACCAATATCACCAAGGCGAACACCTGGTTTTACCATTTTAATGGCAAGGTAAAGACTTTCTTGAGTGACTTCTGCAAGACGTTTACCTTGGATATTAGGCGTGCCTACATGAAACATTTTTGATGTGTCACCATGGTAACCATCTTTGATAACAGTGATGTCAATATTAACACTATCACCATCTTTTAATGCTTTGTCATTCGGAATACCGTGACAAATTACATGATTTACTGAGGTACAAATTGATTTTGGAAAACCATGATAATTAAGAGGAGCAGGAACAGCATCTTGCACATTAACAATATAATCATGACAAATTGTATTTAGCTCATCGGTGGTGATACCTGGTACCACATGTGGTTCGATCATTTCTAGCACATCAGCAGCCAAACGGCCGGCTACACGCATTTTCTCGATTTCTTCAGGGGTCTTAATCACAGCGCTCATTGAGGCTCCAAAGTTGCGTTTTTAGATGATTATCGTCGCACAATTTTTGCACGAGACGTTGAGTATTTATTTTTAATATGGTATAAAGCGCGCCGTCTTTTTACAAATAAATTCTTAAATGATTTTTTGTATTTAAGGCAAACACAATTTTATTTTAACACACACACGTATCGTCACATACACTTGGGTGCATTTCAGTTTCATTTAACTGCGGTGTTGGTGCTATGGGATATGTGGAGGCCTAACCCTAAACAACTTAGAGGATTTACAAAATGGCAAACGTTTCAATGCGCGATATGCTTCAAGCTGGTGTTCACTTTGGTCACCAAGCACGTTACTGGAACCCTAAGATGAAGCCTTTCATCTTCGGCGCACGTAACCGTGTACATATCATCAACCTTGAGCAAACTGTACCAATGTTCAACACTGCACTTAAGTTTTTATCTGGTGCTGCTGCAAACAAAGGTAAAGTTCTTTTCGTTGGTACTAAGCGCGCAGCAAGCGAAGCAGTAAAAGAAGCTGCTTTACAAAGCGATCAATTCTTCGTTAACCACCGTTGGTTAGGCGGCATGTTGACTAACTGGAAAACAGTTCGTCAATCAATCAAGCGTCTTAAAGACCTTGAAGCTCAAAGCCAAGACGGTACTTTCGAGAAGTTAACTAAGAAAGAAGCGTTAATGCTTACTCGTGAAATGGACAAGCTTGAAAAGAGCCTTGGTGGTATTAAAAACATGGGTGGCCTTCCAGACGCTATCTTTGTAATCGATGCTGACCACGAGCACATTGCTATCCGTGAAGCTAACAACCTAGGTATCCCAGTTGTTGCAATCGTTGATACTAACTCTAACCCAGACGGTGTTGATTACATCGTACCTGGTAACGATGATGCTATCCGTGCAATCAACCTTTACACTAGTGCTGTTGCAGCTGCGATCACTGAAGGCCGTGAGAGTAACATCGTTGCTCAAGCTGAAAAAGACGACTTCGTAGAAGCTGAGTAATTAGCTGTCATCAAGTCTTCATCTTTTAAAGGTGAAGACTTGCTATTCTTGTGGAGCGGGTAACCCGCTTATCTAAACCTGATTTCAGATTTGAGGATTTACTAATGGCTGTAACTACTGCCCTAGTTAAAGAATTACGCGAGCGTACTGGCGCTGGCATGATGGATTGTAAAAAAGCGTTAACTGAGACTGATGGTGACATCGAGTTAGCGATTGAAAACATGCGTAAGAGCGGTGCTGCAAAGGCTGCTAAAAAAGCAGGTAACATTGCTGCTGAAGGTACTATCATCATCAAGCAAAACGCGGGTGTTGCAGTACTTGTAGAAGTTAACTGTCAAACTGACTTCGTTGCTAAAGATGCAAGCTTCCTAGCATTTGCTAACAAAGTTGCAGATGCTGCTATCGCTGACACTACATCTATCGAAGACTTACAAGCTAAGTTCGAAGAAGACCGTGTTGAGCTAGTAACTAAAATTGGTGAAAACATCAATGTACGTCGTCTTCAGTACATCACTGGCGAGCAACTAGTTGAGTACCGTCATGGCGAGCGTATTGGTGTTGTTGTTGCGGGTGTTGCTGATGAAGAAACACTTAAGCATGTTGCAATGCACGTTGCTGCTTCAAACCCAGATTACCTAACTCCAGATGACGTACCTGCTGATGTTGTTGAAAAAGAAAAGCAAGTACAAATCGACATCGCGATGAACGAAGGCAAGCCTGCTGAAATCGCTGAGAAAATGGTTGTTGGTCGTATGAAGAAATTTACTGGTGAGGTTTCTCTTACTGGTCAAGCTTTCATCATGGAACCGAAAAAATCTGTTGGCGAAATTCTTAAAGAGAAAAACGCAACAGTTACTGGCTTTGTACGTATGGAAGTTGGTGCAGGTATCGAGAAGAAAGAAGAAGATTTTGCTGCTGAAGTTGCTGCTCAAATTGCAGCTGCTAAAGGTCAGTAAGATATACTATTTGTGATACAAAAGGAAAATACATGCAATTAAAGTACTATTTGCTTTTGCGTCACGCTTAGAAATTCTTTAAAATAACCGCGCTTTTATGTTTAACATAAGCGCGGTTATTTTTTATCCATAATTCAATAAAAGTTGGCCCCAAAACTATGACTATCAATCGCAAACCTATTTTTAGACGTGTTCTTCTCAAATTAAGTGGTGAAGCTTTAATGGGAGACGAAGGCTTCGGCATCGACCCTAAAGTTTTAGATCGTATGGCGCAAGAAATTAAAGAGCTCGTAGAACTCGACGTAGAAGTGGGTTTGGTTATTGGTGGCGGTAACTTTTTACGCGGTGGCTCATTAGCCGAAGCGGGCATGAATCGTGTTGTTGGTGACCACATGGGGATGCTTGCAACCGTAATGAACGGCCTAGCTATGCGTGATGCGCTACACCGTGCGTTTGTAAATTGTCGCTTAATGTCAGCTATCCCATTAAATGGCGTATGTGATGCGTATAACTGGGCTGAAGCAATTAGCTTGTTAAAAACAGGTCGCGTTGTTATTTTTGCCGCTGGTACAGGTAACCCGTTCTTCACTACTGACTCTGCGGCGTGTTTACGCGGCATCGAGATTGAAGCTGATACGGTAATTAAAGCGACTAAAGTAGATGGTGTATTTAGTGATGATCCGGTGAAAAACCCTGAAGCGACACTTTACCGTCACTTAAGCTACAATGAAATTATTGATAAAGAATTAAAAGTAATGGATTTAGCGGCATTCACTCTTGCTCGCGACCATAATATGCCATTGAGCGTATTTAATATGAATAAATCAGGCGCATTAAAGCGCGTAATAATGGGTGAAGAAGAAGGAACCCTTATTTCTTCACAAGCCTCAGATGAAGTTAGTAACTAGATTAGGATTAAACCGTGATTAACGATATTCAAAAAGATGCGCAAGAGCGCATGCAAAAAAGTGTAGCAGCACTTGGTAGTCAATTATCTAAAATTCGTACTGGCCGTGCTCATCCTGCAATTTTAGACGGCATCATGGTGTCGTACTACGGCGCACCAACGCCTCTAAACCAAGTTGCAAATGTAACTATTGAAGATTCACGTACACTGGCTATTGGTGTATTTGATAAATCTTTAGCTCAGGCAGTTGAGAAAGCGATTATGGCTTCTGACCTTGGTTTAAACCCAATGTCTGCAGGCACGGTTATTCGTGTACCACTTCCTCCATTAACTGAAGAGCGTCGTAAAGATTTAATTAAAATCGTGCGTGGCGAAGTAGAAGGTGGACGTGTTGCTATTCGTAATATTCGCCGTGATGCAAATGGCGATATTAAAAACTTATTAAAAGATAAAGACATCTCTGAAGACGAAGCACGTCAAGGTGAAGATGCAATTCAAAAAATCACTGATAAGTTCATTAAAGAAATGGACACACAACTAACAGCAAAAGAAGCTGAGTTGATGGAAATTTAATAACTGTTCTAGACCCAAGTAAACAGCTTTAGTTAGATATTTAAGTCGCTGCTTATCAGTCTTCGCACTTTATTTTAATAGTGTGATTTTAAAGGGTAACAGATTGTGACTGCTCTTTAGTGACGACTCAGTTGTCAGTAAATACAAGGTTGTTAGCTGTATAATTATTTGCTTAAAGTAGATTTATTATCATGGGTACAGGTTAAATTTATTAGTTTTGAAACGCCGTCTGGGGTATACTAGGCGGCGTTTTTTTATGGAATACACAAAATTTATGGTTCTAGACGCTGATACAATTTCACAGCAATGTTTGCCTAAACATGTTGCTATCATCATGGATGGGAACGGGCGTTGGGCACAAGCTAGAAATAGGCCTCGTGTATATGGGCATAAAAAGGGCGTGGATGCAGTTCGTCAATCTGTGCAGTTTTGTACTAAATTAGGGATACAATCGTTGACCTTATTTGCTTTTAGTAGTGAAAACTGGCGCCGCCCTGAAGACGAAGTAAATACATTAATGGAGCTTTTTTTATTTGTACTAAGTAAAGAAGTTAAAAAGCTGCATAAAAATAACGTAAAACTAACCATCATTGGAGATTTATCTCGATTCTCTGAAAGCTTGCGCGCGAAAGTACATACTGCACAAGAACTAACAGCGAATAATACCGGCCTGCACTTAAATGTAGCGGCAAATTACGGTGGTCGCTGGGATATGACCCATGCTGCTAAGCTGGTTGCTTTACAAGTAGCAAATGGGGAAATTGATCCCGCAGACATTACAGAAGAACATATTGCACAGCATATGAGTATGGCAGATCAGGCACAGCCTGATTTACTGATCCGTACTGGTGGCGATGTCAGAATTAGTAATTTTTTACTTTGGCAGGCAGCCTACGCTGAACTTTATTTTACCAATACACTTTGGCCTGACTTTAACGAAGCTGCTTTTGCAGAGGCCATTGCATGTTACGTTGCCAGAGAGCGACGTTTTGGTTGCACGGGCGAACAAATAAAACAATTACTCGCTCAAACCTAAAATAGATTAAGGGTCATCATTTTGTTAAAACAACGTATTTTAACCTCACTAGTGCTAGCGCCATTAGCACTGGCTTTGGTTTTTTACACCCCACTAACGTTATTTAGTTATTTTGCGGGTGCTATTGTATTAATGGGCGCATGGGAATGGTCTGCTTTTATGGGGCTATGCGATAAACTAAAGCGCGGTGCGTTTGTATTGTTAGTTGCAGTTTTACTAGGCTTACTTAATTTACATTGGCCGATAGAAACCCTATGGCAGAACGGCAAGCTTGTAGGTGATGCCAATTACTTATTTACCTTATCGTTTTCGTGGTGGCTGGTTGCAAGTTATTTAGTGTGGCGTTACCCCGCTATGGCTAAAGGCTGGAACGAAGGACTTGTAATGCGCGGTATTGCCGGTTTACTGACATTGGTACCACTGTGGCTTGCGCTTAATACGCTTCGCAGTGCGCAATATACAGAATCAACACACTATGGTTCTATGCTGATTTTAGTGGTACTGGGTATTGTATGGAGTGCCGATATTGGCGCTTACTTTACCGGTAAAAGTTTCGGTAAACATAAGCTAATGCCTAAAGTTAGTCCAAATAAAACCATAGAAGGCCTCGCTGGTGGCGTGGTTGCTGCGGTGTTATTTGTATTGGCTTTTTGTTTTTACACCAATGTTGATACTTCTGTATGGCCTATTTATGCAGTAATGACAGCATTTATTGCTTTGTTCTCTGCGGTAGGTGATTTACTAGAGAGTATGTTTAAGCGCGAAGCGGGTCTCAAAGATAGCGGCAGTTGCCTACCTGGACACGGCGGTATTTTAGACCGCATTGATAGCTTAACTGCAGCAGCGCCGATGTTTGTTATTTGCTTTGCCTGGACACTTAGTTTATGAGTGCAGTGCAACAACTGGTTATTTTGGGTGCGACGGGGTCGATAGGTCTTAGCACGTTAGATGTTGTTGCAAGAAATCAACAGCAGTTCAAGGTGTTCGCATTAGCCGCTGGGCAAAATGCAAAAAAAATGGCTGAGTTGTGTCTTGCTCATCAACCTCGTTATGCTGTTATGGCTTCAGAGCAAGCCGCTAAGCAGCTTTGTGAACTTTTAAAAGGCATAAGTAAAACACAAGTAATGCATGGCGAGAAAGCTATGAGTGAGCTTTGTGCGCATGTTGATGTTGATACTGTGATGTCAGCAATCGTTGGTGCGGCTGGATTACTACCCACTTTGAGCGCAGTCGAAGCGGGTAAAAAAGTGTTGCTGGCAAACAAAGAGTCATTGGTGATGTCGGGTCAGTTGTTTATTGATAAAGTGAAACAACACCAAGCAACTTTATTACCCATCGACAGCGAACATAATGCTATTTTTCAGTGTTTACCTAGTGCGTTACAAAACACCCAAGGACAAGCACGGCTTGAGCAGCATGGTGTTAGCAAAATTTTATTAACAGGCTCTGGAGGGCCGTTTTTAAACCGTGACATTAATACGCTTGCTAGTGTTAGCGTCAGTGAAGCGGTTGCTCACCCTAATTGGTCAATGGGGCAAAAGATATCGGTAGATTCAGCCACGATGATGAACAAAGGTTTAGAGTTTATTGAGGCTAAATGGTTATTTAACTGTGATGCCAGCGACATTGATGTGGTGATCCACCCACAAAGTATTATTCACTCTATGGTGCAATACCAAGATGGCTCTATTTTAGCGCAAATGGGAAACCCCGATATGCGCACCCCAATAGCGCATGCGCTTGCTTTTCCACAGCGAATTGATGCGGGAGTTAAACCGCTAAACTTTTCTGATATTTGTGATTTTTCGTTCACCAAACCTGATTTCTCGCGCTACCCTAATTTAAAATTGGCAATTGCTGCGTGTGATGCGGGACAGGGCGCAACAACTACGGTGAATGCTGCCAATGAAATGGCTGTAAATGCATTTTTACAAGGTCAAATTAGTTTTACTGATATTTATAAAGTGAATGCGCAAACGTTAGAGACTGCAAAGTTTACTAATGTGCAAACTCTAGATGAAATTTTAGAGTGTGATCGTTTAGCACGCATAAGCGCAACGCAGTTTATAACAAAAGTGGTACATTAAAATGTTCGATTTTTTTTGGAATTTAGGCTCGTTTATACTTGCGCTCGGTATTTTAGTGACCGTTCACGAATATGGTCATTTTTGGGTAGCACGCAAGGCTGGCGTTAAGGTACTGCGCTTTTCAATTGGTTTTGGTAAACCCCTATTAAAATGGCACGATAAATACAATACTGAGTATGTGATTGCGGCAATACCACTAGGTGGTTACGTAAAAATGTTAGACGAGCGTGTTGATGAAGTACCTGCCAATCAACGTCATTTATCGTTTAATGCTAAATCTGTTCAAGCGCGAATAGCTATTGTAGCAGCAGGGCCCATGGCGAACTTTTTATTCGCTATTTTTTCTTTAGCGGTCATGTATATGGTGGGTGTGCAAACCATAAAACCGGTTGTAGGCAATGTTGTTGAAGGCAGCAGAGCAGAACAAGCGGGCATTTTGCCTACTCAGCAAATAATTAAAATTGGTGATGACGATATTAGCAATTGGCAAGATGCGACTTTCTCTTTGATGTCGCACTTGGGTGATAAAAGCGTTGCTGTTACTTTACGTAACGAAAATTATCAACAAACAACGCAGACTCTTAACCTCGATGGCTGGAAGCTTGATCAGCAAGACGTACCGCCATTAAGTTCGTTGGGGATTGTGCCGTTTCGCCCTCAAGCAACACTCACCATCGCTGCAATTACCAAAGACTCTGCTGCTGAACAGGCAAATTTACAGGTTAATGACGTTATTTTGGCTGTAAACGGTGAAACAATGAGCAGTTGGCAGCAATTAGTTAATCTTATTACTCAATCGGCTAACAAATCCTTACAATTTAGTGTAAAAAGACAAGATAGTATAAAAACCATATTAGTTACCCCAAAGAGCCGAGTTGTTAGTAATGGTGTTGAACAAGGCTTTTTAGGTGTTGCTCCAGTTGTAGAGCAGTGGCCTGATGATTTTGTTGAGACTAGACATTATGGGCCACTAGATAGTATTGTGCTGGGCACAAAAGAGACATGGCGTTTAATTACGCTGAGTTTTGACATGATAGGTAACTTAATTACTGGTCAAGTGTCAGTGAAAAATTTAAGTGGGCCTGTCGGCATTGCAGTCGGCGCAGGCACAAGTGTTAGTTACGGATTAGTCGCATTTTTAAGCTTTTTAGCTTTGATCAGCGTTAATTTGGGAGTATTTAATTTACTTCCTCTGCCGGTGCTTGATGGTGGGCACTTAATGTATTACATAATTGAACTTTTTCGTAAAAAGCCGGTCTCTGAAAAGACACAAGAGTTTGGTTTTAAAGTGGGAGCCTTGCTACTCATTTTTCTAACATGTTTCGCTTTGTTCAATGATGTATCGCGCTTGTAGTTGTTTAAGCGTGGTAACGACAAATTAGAACACGATTGTAAAGCTCGTAACTATTTAGTTTTCGATGCTAAGCGGTAATACAGTTGTAAAGGATAAAGATAATAAAATGGCTATAAAAAAACATTTGGTAGTTTCAAGTTTATTGGGTGCAAGTTTTGCAGCCCTAGGCCAAAACTCCTTTATTGTTGAAGATTTAAAAGTTGAAGGATTGCAACGTGTTGCACTTGGTGCCGCATTAACGCATATTCCTATTAACGTGGGCGACAATGTTGATGAATACACAATTTCAAAAACAATTAAGTCACTTTATCGCTCTGGTCACTTTGACAATATAAAAGCGTTGCGTGATGGCAATAACGTAATTTTTAAAGTAACTGAACGTCCAACAATTAGCTTTATTGAATTTGAAGGCAATAAAGACATTAAAGATGAGCAGTTAAACCAGTCCCTTGATCAACAAGATATTCGTCAAGGCGAGCCGCTGGACAAAACGGTTATCGATAATATTGAAAAAGGTTTAGTTGAGTTTTTCCACAGTATTGGTAAATACAATGCAAAAGTGGACATTAGCATCACTAAGCTGCCACGTAATCGGGTTAAACTGAGACTCGAGTTTGATGAGGGCGATGCTGCCTCTATTCGTCAAATTAACTTAGTTGGTAATGAACTTTTTTCAAACGAAGAGTTATTACAGCTTGCTGAGTCGCAACAAGATTTACCTTGGTGGCAGTTTATGGGTAGCGATCGCTATCAAAAACAAACCATCGAAGGCGATTTAGAAAAAATTCGTAGCTTTTATTTAGACCGTGGCTATTTACGCTTCAATATTGATTCGACTCAAGTGTCAGTCAGTCCTGAGCGTGAATCGGTTTATGTAACGGCAAATATTACCGAAGGCGTAAAGTACAAGGTAAAAGGCTTTGATTTTATCGGTGATTTACTCGGCCGAGAAGAACTAATCAAAAGTGTTATCCCGCTTCGCACCGGAGAGCTTTATAACGGCTCAGTGGTAACTTCTTCAGAAGAGTTTATAAAAAGTTACTTAGCTCGTTTTGGATATGCTAACGCTGAAGTACGCACCATTCCAGAAATTGATGACGAAAACCAAGAGGTACAACTGACTTTATCGGTTGACCCTGGTAAACGTGTTTATGTACGTCGAATCATTGTAGGTGGTAACCAAAATACAGCTGATGAAGTACTGCGTCGTGAAATGACACAGCTTGAAGGGGCATGGTTATCTAACCAAAACTTAGAGCGTTCTAAATTGCAAATTCAACGCTTACCTTATATGGAATCGGTTGACTTTAATGTAGTGCCTGTTCCGGGTGTTGATGATCAAGTTGACGTTGACTTTACTGTTAAAGAGCAATCTGCGGGTAGTTTTAACGCCGGTCTTGCTTATGGTTCATACTTAGGTCTGCAATTTAATATTGGTGTAACTGAATCTAACTTTTTAGGTACGGGTAATCAAATTGGTTTTAACATTAATACCTCACGTGGCTCTGAACGCGTGAGTGTGTCATACACAGACCCTTACTTTACGCCAGATGGTGTATCGCAAGGTAGTAGTATTTTTTATAGTAACTACGATGCTAGCCAGTTTAGCTTGATTGACTATAAGTCAAAAAGTTATGGCCTTGGAACCAACATTGGTTTTCCAATTGATGCTATAAACCGTATTAACTTTGGAGCTCGTTGGATAGAAGAAGAGCTATCTGATATTGCAGAATATGAGCAAACACGTGTACTACGTGAAACTTTCCTAGACCCAGAGAACCCAGATGCGGGCTTTGAGTTTACCAAGTATGAGTTAAGTGTGGGTTGGTCGCGTGTAACGGTTAACCGTGGTTTATTCCCAACAGCAGGCTCAAGACAAACATTAAACCTGACAGCCACAACGCCGAACTCAGATTTAAAATACTTTAAGTTAAATTATGATTCACGTTTTTACTGGCCTATCTCAAACGATCATCGCTGGGTATTTTCGACCCGTGCGGCATTAGGTTATGGTAATGGTTATGGTTCTACCAACGGGTATGATCAGACGTTACCGTTCCAAGAATACTTCCGTATTACAGAAATGGAACTACGTGGCTTTGACAGAAATACTATTTTACCGCGTGCGGTATCAAGAGAGCCACTACCTATACCTGGTACGCCATCAGGTGATGGCACAACCACAGGCAATATTGGTGGCGCTCCAGAATTTGACGTGCTTTTCCCACAAGGTCGTATAGGTGGTAATGCGAAGGCCGTTGCAGGTATGGAGCTTATTGTTCCTACACCGTTCTTAGACGAAGAAAATACCAGTTCAGTACGTACCAGTTTCTTTGTTGATGCTGCCAACGTTTGGGATACCGAGTTTAACGTTGATCGTTATCAAAATTTGGGTATTGATGAGCGTGCAAAATTAGATGACTATTCAGACCCAATGCGCTTTAGGGTTGCAACCGGTTTATCTTTACAATGGATCTCACCTATGGGTCCTATGCTGATCAGCTTTGCGTATCCGTTGCAAAAAGAAGAAGATGACGATACCAAGACCATCAGTTTTAATATTAGTAACACTTTCTAAAGGAGTTTTTTGTGAAAAAATTATTCAAATCAACAGCCGTTGCCGTTTTAGCTACACTTATGATGGGTACATCAGTTAATGCTTTTGCTCATAAAGTAGGTATTGTAGATATGCAAGAAATCTACAAGCAGCTTCCACAAATGGCTAAAATCGAACAGTCTCTACAAACGGAATTTGCTGAGCGTCGTCAAGAGCTTGAAAAGTTACAAGGTGATATTCGCTTTGAAGCAGAAAAGTTTAAGCGTGAAAGCACCACAATGAGTCAAGAACAAAAAGACGCATTACGTGATAAAATTCAGGGTATGCAAAAAAACCTTGCTGAAAAGGGTCGCCCATTAGAGCAAGAAATTAAAGCACGTCAAAATCAGGAGTTGGCTAAAGTTCAGACTTTAATCATTGAAACTATCCAAGAGATTGCTAAAAAAGGCGACTTCGATGAAGTTAAAGTAAAAGACACAACTATTTACTTCAACCCTAAAGAAGTAACTGATCTTTCTGAAAAAGTAGTTACAGCTGTAAGTAAGAAATAATTAATCTATGCAAAATTATACGCTTTCGCAAATTGCGGAACTTCTAAGCGCCGAGCTTCAAGGTGATGGCGCTTTAGAAATTAAAAAAATAGCGACACTTGCAAATGCCCATTCTGGGCATATTGCATTTTTAGCGAACAAGAAATATCGCTCTCAGCTTGAGACAACAAAGGCCAGTGCAGTAATACTTAGCCCTGACGATGCGCCTTACTTTTCAGGCAATAAAATCATTGTTGCCAATCCCTATGTTACCTATGCCAAACTAGCTCAATTAATGGATACTACCCCGCGTAGCGCATCTCACGATGTGCATCCAAGTGCGGTTATACATGCCAATGCACAAGTGAGCAAAAGTGCAGCTATTGGTGCTAATGTTGTAATTGAAGCTGATGCTGTAATTGGTGATAACGTACAAATTGGTCCGAACAGTTTTATTGGTGAACGTGCTAAAATAGGTTCAGGCACCAAACTTTGGCCAAGTGTGAGCATTTATCATGATGTTGAGATTGGCGCAGACTGTCTATTGCAAGCAAACACAGTTATTGGTAGTGATGGCTTTGGTTATGCAAATGAACGCGGTCAGTGGCTTAAAATTCCACAATTAGGCTCTGTGATCATTGGCGATAAGGTAGAAATTGGCGCAAGTACCACCATAGATCGTGGTGCGCTCGATGATACTATTATCCACAATAACGTTATTATTGATAACCAGTGCCAAATAGCACACAACGTCGAAGTTAACTCAGGCACCGCTATCGCCGGTTGTACTGTACTTGCAGGCAGTGTCACCATAGGTAAAAATTGCCAGATTGGCGGCATGAGCGCGATTAACGGTCACATGTCTGTGTGTGATGGTGTTATAATTACCGGCATGAGTATGGTGACCAAATCAATCACCGAACCAGGTATTTACTCATCTGGTATGCCTCATACGACTAACAAAGAGTGGCGAAAATCAATTGCTCATTTGCGCAACCTTTCAGACATGAAGTCACGTCTAAAAGCGCTTGAAGCATTGAATAAGTCATGATCGTTGAACACTAAAAAGGATGCTATTTTGGCAAACGAATTAAATAGCCTTGATATTCAAGAAATTTTAAGTTTATTACCGCACCGTTACCCGATGCTACTAATTGATCGTGTAATCGATTTTACCCCTGGTGAATCGTTGCATGCAATAAAAAATGTATCGATTAATGAACCTATTTTCACTGGCCATTTCCCAAATCAGCCGATTTTTCCTGGTGTGCTAATATTAGAGTCAATGGCGCAAGCAACGGGTTTATTAGGGTTTAAAACGGTTGAAAATCGTAGCGAGAACGAACTTTACCTATTTGCAGCCGTAGACAATGCTCGTTTTAAGCAGCCGGTTGTGCCAGGTGATACCATGCATCTTCATGTTAAGTTTTTAAAAGAGCGTCGTAACATATGGAAATTTGCGGCTGAAGCTAAAGTTGACGGCAAAACAGTGTGTAGCGCCGAAATCATGTGTGCTAGAAGAGAGTTTTAATTGTGATCCATGCTACGGCAATAATCGAACCGGGTGCAAAACTTGGTAACAATGTGTCAGTTGGACCATACAGTTACATCGGTAATGATGTTGTTATTGGTGATGACTGTATAATTGAGTCTCATGTTGTTGTTAAAGGGCCTGCTACGATTGGCTCTGGTAACCATATTTTTCAGTTTGCTTCTGTAGGCGAAGCCTGCCAAGACAAAAAATATAACAACGAGCCAACCAGCTTAATTATTGGCGACAATAATGTTATTCGCGAGTGTGCGACTATTCACCGCGGCACAATCCAAGATGAGGGCGTCACTAAAATAGGCAGCAATAATCTATTTATGGCTTACACTCATGTTGCGCATGATGCTGTTGTTGGCGATAACGTTATTTTTGCAAATAATGCCAGTGTAGCGGGTCACGTTCATGTTGGTGATTGGGTGATTTTAGCGGGTAACTCCGGTGTGCATCAATTTTGTAAAATTGGTGCGCATGCATTTGTTGGTATGTATTCGGGGGTAAACAAAGACGTACCTCCATTTGTTACCACCATTGGTATGCCAGCAGGCCCTGCAGCAATCAATACTGAAGGCATGAAACGCCGTGGTTTTGAAAGTGATGAAATCATGGCAGTACGCCGCGCTTATAAAGCGTTTTACCGCAAGAGCTTAGGTGTTGATGAAGCGATTGAATTACTTGCTGAAGATGCTGCAAAGTTTCCAGCAGTGCAATTGATGATTGATTTCGTTAAAAGTTCTGAACGCGGTATTGTGCGTTAAAAAATAGCATTTTTAACAAATTAAAAAACCACCTTTGAGTAATCAAGGTGGTTTTTTATTAGCTGATTAATAATTCAGTCTCTACTCAGTATCGTCCTATTACACTCCCTCTACATTTTTCAATAAAGTATAAAGAATGAAACTAATAAAGTTAGTATTGCTTTCAGTACTGTCGGTGATTTTGGCCGCCTGTAGTACTGCGCCAGGTAATATAAATAATCAACAACGTGATGTTGCAGAGCAAGGTAAAGCATCATTTTATGCTGATAAGTACCACGGCCGACTTACTGCCAGTGGCGAGCGATTTAGTCAACAAGCGGCAACAGCTGCTCACTTAAGGCTCCCGTTTGGTACACGAGTAAAAGTTACCAATATTGCTAATAATAAGCCAGTGGTGGTGAGAATTAATGACAGGGGTCCTTATATTCGGGGGCGAATTATAGATTTATCAAAAGCTATGTTTGAAAAAATAGCCGACCCTAAAGTCGGCGTTATTGATGTATCGGTCACCGTTATTGATAATAAGTAATACTGCTAAGGACTAAAAGCGGGTCGTTAACGCCACATAGTCAGGGTGTTCATTGAGCAATTGTTGATGTGAATCTTGAGCGATGATTTGTCCGCTATCTAACCAGATGACACTATCCATTTGCGATAACAACGCTGGATCATGAGTAATTGTTAAAACACTGGCATGCTCTTTCAGCTGTAAAACACTGTTCATAACAGCTTGTTTAGAGATATTATCGAGCCCTTCAGTCGGTTCATCGAGTACTAAAATGGCGGGTTTTTGCAGCAGGGCCTGTGCTAAGGCTATACGTCTTGATTGACCTTGAGACACATTTCGCCCGCCGGTACCTAAACGGGTTTTCAGCCCTTGTTTGAGCTCAGAGAACCAACCACCAAGTTCTGCCTGTGTTAATGCTGCTATCATTTGTTGCGAGGTTGCATCGGGAGCTGCATAAGCAAGGTTTTCGCTTAATGTGCCATCAAAAATATGATGCTGCTGAGCTAAAATATTTAATGTCTTTGCACGACTCTCATTATTTAAATCATGCAGGCTTATGATTTCTTTGTCGCTTTGTAAGTTTATTGTTCCTTGCTGCAGTGGCCATAAACTACTGAGCAAATTCACTAAGGTCGTTTTACCACTGCCGCTTCTACCAACAATGGCCACTTTATGCTTCGCGGGGAGCTCAAAACTCACATTATTTAATGCCTGCTTTTGGCCATAGTGATAGCTGACATTATTTAATGATAATGCCCAGTGCTTATTTAATAGCTCAATATCTGTGGTTGATACATTGTTTGTGCTAAGCGTTTTGTCTTCAAGAATAAAGAGTCGCTCAGCTGCTTTTAGTACATTAGGAAGCTCAATAAAGGCGTTAGGCAGTAACAATACGCTTTCAAAACTGGCAAGCACAAACAGGCTCAACATCGCCAGCTCTACATTGACCATAGCACCGCTAAACACTAGCGGCACAATAGTAACAATGCTGGAAAGCATAGCTAATTGCACTATGAGTAAGCTTAAGCCATCAGCGTTTCCAAGAGCCTTATGACGAATAAATAATTGCTGATTATATTGTTCACTTAACTGATCACACTTAGTGAGTTGTTGGTTTCGAGCTTGATAAATATTTAGTTCTCTAAGGCCCGTAAGAGTGTCTGACAGCTCTGCTCTAAGTTGTGCACTAAGTAAGGTTTCTTGGTGACTATTTTTATCTAATTGCTTACTTAATATTGCCGGTATAATCACCCCAATAATAATAATGCCAACAAAACAAATAAGGGCGACATTTACATTGTAGGCTGACATAAACAGCATAATAATAGGCACAGTCAGTAAAGCTACTAACATCGGCAGCAACACATTTAAATAAAACTTATCTAATGCGTCTACATCGTTTTGCAAGCGATTAACTAAATCGGCACTGCGGCTCATAGCTAAATCAAGGTTATTGAGCTTGCTGAGAGTGGCGAACATGTTTACTCGTATTTCACTTAACAATAAAAATGTGGCGTTGTGAGTAACTAAGCGTTCAGCGTAACGTGAGGCGGTGCGCACAATCGCTAAAAAGCGGATGGTGCCAGCTGGGGTAAAGTAGTTCATATGGACGCCGGCAATTCCTGCGGCTGCCATAGAAGCTAAAAACCAGCCTGAAATAGCGAGTAAGCCTACATTAGCTAGCACCGTGAGTGACGCTAGAAACGTCCCTAAAAGCATCGCTTTATAATGAGGGCGGCACAATTTGAGCAAACGAATAAAATTAGCCATTAGTTACCCCTTGTTGTGCTGTTTTTAGCAGCTTTGCAAATTCGCCAGGTTGCTGGCTGAGCGCTTTAAAATCGCCGTGTTGAACGATGCAGCCGTTTTCCATAACGATAAGTTGCTTAGCATTTTTTACTGTATTTAAGCGATGTGCGATGGTGATCACCAAGTGGTTTTTTGCATACTCAGCAATTGCGTTTTGAATGAGTTGCTCGGTTTGACTATCTAAATGAGCGGTTGGCTCATCGAGCATTAGAATAGGGGCGTGTTTTAAAAATGCACGAGCTAATGCTATACGCTGTTTTTGCCCGCCAGATAGTCCTTCACCTTGCTCACCTATTAAGGTGTTAAAGCCATCGGGTAGCTCGTTAATAAATTCCAGCGCACCTGCTTGCTCTGCAGCATTTACAAGTGCTTCATATGAAGCGTCTGGGTTACCTAATTTTATGTTGGCGGCTAGGGTGTCGTAAAATAAGGTTGGCTTTTGTGGGATCCATGCAATGTTTTGTTGTAATTGGCTTATATCCGCTGTCGTCAATGGTTGTTGTCCAATGGATATGTGTTGTATTACTTCTGGGTGAAAACCAAGCATGCAATCAAGTAGGGTGCTCTTACCTGAGCCGCTAGCTCCGACAAAGGCTACTAGTCCTGTGCTTGGCAGGGTTAAATTAATATTATTTATTCCCTCAATGCTATTAGGGTAACTAAAGTTGAGCTCATGGATGCTTATAGCTCTACTAGCATTAACATTGATCTTTGCTGTGTGGCTATCATCATTTTCGGGCAGTGGTGCATTTAAAATAATCAACATATCTGCAGCAGCACTAATTCCCTGCAGGCGTGCATGGTAATGGCTGCCTAATTGGCGAAGGGGTAAATAAAATTCAGGTGCTAGTAACAGCACTACAAAGCCAGTAGCAAAATCTAGGGTGCCAAAAAATAATCTAAAGCCAATAATTACCGCTACCAGTGCCACACTAATTGTGGCTAAAAACTCCAGAGCAAAAGAGGATAAAAAAGCAATTTTTAACACGTTCAGCGTTGCGTGCCTAAAATCATCGGAAATACGCGCGATTTGTTTAAGCTCTTTGCGTGTGGCATTAAATAGTTTTAGTTGAGTAAGCCCTTGTACGCGATCAAAAAAATAGTTTCCTAGTACTGCCAGTTGTTGCCAACGTTTTTGATTAAGTGCCTCGGCTTTGTGGCCAACTAAAATCATAAAAAAGGGAATAAGTGGCGCGGTTAATAAAAATATTAATCCTGCTTTGTAATCGGTCGGAAATATAACCACTAATATTGCAATAGGAATAAGCGCACTGTAGGCAACCCCAGGTAAGTACTTTGCATAGTAGTCATGGAGTGCTTCTACGCCATTGTGCAGCGTGTTGAGCGTAGCGCCTTGGCCATGTTGCTCTATATAACTTGGGCCGAGTTGTGTGAGTTTATCGAGTAAGGTTTGGCGAATAGCCGATTTAATTTTAAGGGTAGCAAATGCGCTCAAGCGCTCACTTAACGCTAAGAAAATGGCGCGCAGTAAAATAATACCCGCTAAAGGCCATAAATAGTGGGTTACTTGGGCTAAACTATGCCCTTCAAACATCACCTCATGAATGGTTTTCGCGAGTAAATAAGCACCTGCAATCATTAAAATCGCATTAACTGTGCCAAGTGCAATGCTTAGCTTTAACCACATTGCAGCCGGTTTACTCTGCTGTTTTAAAAAAGCGCGCAGGGGTTGTTGCTGCGCGCGATTTGGTCGGGGATTAGTCGTCATTGTGATTTGTATTATGCTCGTTTAATAAATCATGGGTGGCTTGTTCATCATCAGCAATGCTGTTTTTATTTTGATGAAATTCATACCACATCACGTTTATAACGCCTAAGGTACAAGCAAGCAGTACACCTAAAATCCACGCGAAATACCACATAATTTAGTCTCCTTAATAACTGCCGTGAGGGTTATTTTCAATTTCATCAACGGTCACTCTGCGCCACATTTTCACATAACACCAGGTGGTGTAGGCTAAAATGAGTGGCACAAATATAACCACAGCAATGAACATAACATTGAGTGTTCTGTGGCTCGATACCGCATCCCAAATTGTTAAGCTAATATCAGGGTTATTGCTTGAAGGCATAATAAACGGAAATAACGATACGCCCGCAGTCATAATCACCCCAATTAACATCACACTGGTTGCTAATAATCCCAAAGCGGGCTTATTCAATTTAGAAAACAGGAGTGCACACAGTGCCATCGCAAATGCCAAAATAGGGAAGGTCATTGTCCATGGACGCTCACTGTAGTTATTAAGCCATGCGCCTTGAGCAGTGGTAACTACTTTAGCCAGTGGATCTGCATGGCCTTGGGTGTCACCCATAGAGGCAATTTGATAGCCCGTTAGGTTGGCAACCCACACACCAGCTGCCGCAAATAACACTATAAAGGCAAGTAATGAGTAGCGACCATATTGTCCTGAGCGCTCAGCAACTTGATCAGCGGTTCGCAGTTGTAACCACATGCCCGCATGTGCCACTAACATAGTAATACTAACCAAGCCGGCAATGAGCGCAAACGGATTAAGTAAAGCAAAAAACGACCCTTGATAACTGACTCTTAATAAATTATCGATATGAAACGGCACGCCTAAAAACAAGTTACCAAACGCGACACCAAATACTAGGGCAGGTATGGCACTGCCGGCGAATAAGCCCCAGTCCCAGTTATTACGCCAGCGTTTAGAGTCAACCTTAGAGCGATAATCAAAGCCTAAAGGTCTAAAAAATAATGCAAATAACACCAGCATCATGGCAAAGTAAAAACCAGAAAATGCTGCTGCATACACCATAGGCCATGCTGCAAATAAAGCGCCACCTGCGGTTATAAACCATACTTGGTTACCATCCCAATGGGCGCCAATAGTGTTAATAACGGTGCGGCGTTCTGAATCTGTTTTGCCGACTAAGCGTAGCAACATAGCAACGCCCATATCCATACCATCGGTAATGGCAAAACCAATTAGCAGCACACCAATAATTAACCACCAGAGCATTTTTAATGTTTCATAATCAAAAATCATGATAGTTCTCCTTTAGCAGTCGTGCTGTGATCAGGTAATTCAAAATGGTACTTACCGGTATGCAAAGAGCTTGGACCTTGCTTAATAAATTTAATCATTAACCATGCTTCAACAATCGCCAATCCAGTATAGAAAACAATAAAACCAGTTAAGCTAATTAAAATATCATTTACCGTCAGCGATGACGTTGCTAAAAAGGTCGGTAACACTTCAGAAATAGCCCATGGCTGGCGGCCATATTCAGCCACAATCCAACCAAATTCAATGGCAATCCAAGGCAGAGGAATGCTCAATACCGCCGCCCACAACAACCAACGTTTTTGTTCAATAATACGATGGGCGTTGTAATAAAAAGAAAGGATGAATACGCCAAGCATAATTACACCACAGCCAACCATAATCCTAAATGACCAAAACATAGGACCCACTTTAGGGAAGGAGTCTTTAACGGCTTGTTGTATTTGTGCCTCACTGGCATCTACCACGTTAGGGGTATAACGTTTCAGTAATAGGCCATAGCCTAAATCATCTTTCACGTTATCAAACTTTTCGATATTTGCAGGGGTATCGTCACCTGCGCGAAGTTTTTCTAGGTATTCATAAGCAATCATGCCATTGCGAATACGCTTCTCGTGTTTTTTCTCAAGATCTGAAATACCAATCACTTGTTCATCAAGTGAGCGCGTTGCAATAATACCTAATGCGTAAGGAATTTTAACCGCAGCATGAGTTACTTGCTCTTCAGAGTCAGGAATACCAAGCATGGTAAAAGCTGCGGGGGCTTCTTCGGTATGCCATTCAGCTTCAATGGTCGCGAGTTTTACTTTTTGTACTTCACCGACTTCGTAGCCAGATTCATCACCGAGTAAAATAACACATAAAATAGAGGCTAAACCAAAGCCTGATGCCACCGAGAACGAACGTTTAGCAAATGCCAAATCACGTCCTTTTAATATGTACCAGCTACTAATCCCAAGCACAAACATAGACGCCGCAACATAACCTGCAGACACAGTATGAATAAACTTAACTTGCGCTACAGGGTTAAATACTAGCTCTGCAAAACTAGTCATTTCCATACGCATGGTTTGATAGTTAAACTCTGCCCCGACTGGGTTTTGCATCCACGCATTAGCAACTAAAATCCATAGCGCAGACATATTTGTGCCCAGCGCCATTAAAAATGTTACCCCTAAATGCTGGCGTTTAGAGAGCCTGTCCCAACCTAAAAAGAACATACCCACAAAGGTTGATTCTAAAAAGAAGGCCATTAAGCCTTCAATAGCTAGTGGTGCACCAAATACATCACCCACATAATGAGAGTAATACGACCAGTTAGTACCAAACTCAAATTCCATGGTGAGGCCGGTAGCCACACCAATAGCAAAGTTAATACCAAATAACTTGCCCCAAAACTTAGTCATATCACGATAAATCTCGCGACCGGTCATAACATAAACCGATTCCATAATAACTAAAATCCAGGTCATACCGATTGTTAACGGCACAAATAAAAAATGAAATAGAGCGGTGACAGCAAACTGTAATCGCGATAGATCCACAAAGGTTTCATCTATCATTTTTGGCTCCTTTGGTTGTGATGCAGTGACAGCACAAAGCAATTGTTAATGTTTTTAATAAACTTTCAGTAATTTCTGAAAGTTTGCATCATTATTGGCGTTTGTACGATTTTTGTCAATATGTATATTAGAAAACTTTAATATACTATGACATTACATCAGTCTATAAAATACGCAATCATCAATTAAGAGTAAGCTAGAAAAAGGTGGTGCGTTTTAAGCGTTTAACCTAGCCTTAAAACACGGTAAACTAATCGGTATGAACGCCGGGTTTACTTGTGAAAAAATAGCAAATGAAAAAAGATAAAAAACAACTACGAATTGGTATTGTGGCAGGTGAACTGTCGGGCGATATTTTAGGTGAAGGGCTCATAAAAGCACTTAAAGCGCATTTTCCTGATGCAATCTTTGAAGGTATTGCAGGTCCTAAAATGCAAGCTCAAGGCTGCAAAACGCTGTTTGATATGGATGAACTGTCGGTTATGGGGTTGGTTGAAGTCCTTGGCCGTTTACCGCGCTTGCTAAAAATTCGCAAGCAGTTAGTACAGCACTTTATTGATAATCCTCCTGATGTGTTTATAGGCATTGACGCGCCCGATTTTAATTTACGTGTAGAAAAACCGTTAAAAGATGCGGGTATTAAAACTGTGCAATACGTTAGCCCTTCAGTGTGGGCGTGGCGTGAAAAACGCATTCACACTATAAGTGCAGTCACTAACTTAGTATTGGCTTTATTGCCTTTTGAAAAAGAATTTTACGACAAGCACCAAGTACCGTGTACTTTTGTAGGCCACACATTAGCCGACGACATTGCACTTGAACACGATGATAGCCAAGCCCGCAGCCAATTAGGCTTAAGTGCTGATGACAAGGTGTTAGCGTTATTACCCGGGAGCCGGGGCTCAGAAGTGGGCTTGTTAAGTGAAACTTACATAAAAACAGCGGCTCAGTTGCAAGCACAGAACCCAGCGCTTAAAGTCGTTGTGCCACTGGTGAACGAAAAGCGCAAAGCGCAGTTTATTGCTATTTTAAATGCCACAGCGCCCTCACTTAATGTTAACTTACTGGATGGGCAATCAAATTTAGCCATGCAAGCCGCCGATGCCATATTACTGGCATCAGGTACGGCAACGCTTGAGGGCATGTTATATAAAAAACCAATGGTGGTTGGTTATAAAATTAAACCCATGAGTTATTGGATTTTTAAAACCTTATTTACCTTTAATATTAAATATTTTTCGTTACCTAATTTATTGGCAGACGAAGAGTTAGTGCCAGAGTTTTTGCAAAGCGAATGTAATGTCGCTAATTTAACAGCAGCACTTACCCCTATGCTAAATAGTGACAATAAAGAATTAAAAGCCCGCTTTTTAGCCATACATGAAAAAATTAGATTAGATGCAAGTAAACAAGCTGCAAATGCAGTGGCGGAGTTAATAAATGCAAATTGAACGACCTAATGTAACCCTAATTGCCGGTGTAGATGAAGTGGGTCGTGGACCGCTGGTGGGCGACGTGGTTACTGCCGCTGTTATTTTAAACCCCGCTAAGCCAATCGCAGGCTTGGCCGATTCTAAAAAATTAACGGATAAAAAACGTCAATTATTAGCCACTGAAATAAAAGAAAAAGCACTGTGTTACGCCATTGGCCGTTGTAGCCCCAGTGAAATAGATGAGATAAATATATTACAAGCCACTATGCTTGCTATGAGCCGCGCAGTGGAAGCACTTAGCACCGTGCCTGAATTTGTGTTTGTAGATGGTAACCGCCTGCCTAAATTAGCTATGCCCGCCCAAGCGGTGGTTAAAGGTGATAGCTTAGTCGCTGAAATATCAGCCGCATCTATTTTAGCAAAAGTGGCTCGTGATGATGAAATGATTGAACTTGATGCGCGCTATCCACAATATGGGTTTGCAGGGCATAAGGGGTATCCGACCAAAGCACACTTTGCAGCGCTTGAGCAATACGGCGCTATAGATGAGCATCGTAAGAGCTTTAAACCGGTGCAGCGTGTGCTTGCGCTTTCGGGTAAGGAGTAATTATGCCAGCTCCTGATTTTGTTCACTTACGAGTGCACTCAGACTTTTCGATGGTTGATGGTTTGGCAAAAACCAAACCAATAGTCGCTAAAGCACAAGAGCTTGAAATGCCAGCGCTGGCAATTACCGATCAAATGAACTTTTGTGGTTTAGTGCGTTTTTATGGCGCAGCGCATAACGCAGGTATCAAGCCACTTGTTGGTGCTGATTTTTGGGTACGTAGTCCTGAGTTTCCTGATGAGCCAAGTCGGATAACGTTATTAGCTAAAGATAACACTGGCTATAAAAATATTACTTTATTGATTTCTAAAGCCTACCAACGTGGTCATGTGTTTCATCGCCCAGTGATTGACCGTGAATGGTTAGTTGATTTAAAAGAGGGGCTCATCATACTCTCGGGTGCTAAAGATGGCGATTTAGGAAAAGCATTAATAAAAGGCAACCCCGCTATTGTTGAGTCGGTGGTAAGCTTTTATAAGCAGCACTTTAGCGATCATTATTATATTGAGCTTATTCGTACCAACCGTGCTCAAGAAGAAAATTATTTGCATATGGCAGTGGAGCTTGCAACCACAGAGCAACTGCCTGTAGTGGCTACCAATGAAGTGGTATTTTTAAAGCCAGAAAACTTTGAAGCCCATGAAATTCGGGTGGCTATTTTTGATGGTTATACCCTAGATGATAAACGCCGACCAAAGCGTTTTTCACAAGAGCAATACCTAAAAACGCCAGAGCAAATGGCAGAGCTATTTAGTGATATTCCAGAGGCGTTACAAAATACCGTAGAAATCGCAAAGCGCTGTAATGTAACCGTTCAATTAGGCGAGTATTTCCTACCAGATTACCCCACAGGCTCACTAAAAATTGATGAGTTTTTGGTTAAAGTCTCACAAGATGGACTTGAAGAACGACTGCAATTTTTATTTCCTGATGAACAAGAACGCCAAGAAAAACGCGGCGAATACGATGAGCGTTTAAAGATAGAGCTCGATGTAATTAACCAAATGGGATTTCCTGGTTACTTCTTGATCGTAATGGAATTTATTCAGTGGAGTAAAGATAACAATATTCCTGTAGGTCCAGGGCGTGGTTCAGGTGCGGGCTCCTTAGTAGCTTATGCGCTTAAAATTACCGACCTTGATCCACTAGAGTTCGATTTACTCTTCGAGCGCTTCTTGAATCCAGAACGTGTTTCTATGCCCGACTTTGACGTCGATTTTTGTATGGATAGACGTGATGAAGTAATTGATCACGTATCGGCCTTGTATGGCCGTGATGCGGTATCGCAAATTATTACTTTTGGTACTATGGCGGCCAAAGCGGTTATACGCGATGTAGGCCGGGTACTTGGTCATCCGTATGGATTTGTTGATCGTATTTCTAAGCTTATTCCGGGCGATCCGGGAATGACCTTGGCCAAAGCGTTTGAAGTTGAACCTCGTTTGCAAGAAGCCTACGACGGCGATGAAGAAGTTAAAGACTTAATCGACATGTGTCGTATTCTTGAGGGGTGTACCCGTAATGCCGGTAAACACGCAGGGGGGGTTGTAATATCGCCGACCACGATTACCGATTTTGCTGCGCTCTATTGTGATGATGAAGGCAAGTTTCCGGTTACTCAGTTTGATAAAAACGATGTAGAAACCGCCGGTTTGGTTAAGTTTGACTTTTTAGGCTTACGTACACTGACCATCTTGCAGTGGGCAGTGGATATGACCAATGAACGCTTAAAGCGTGAAGGCAAACAGCCGGTTGATATCAACACCATTCCACTGGATGATAAAAAAAGTATAGAACTACTGCTGCGCGCTGAAACCACCGCCGTATTCCAGCTAGAATCACGCGGCATGAAAGACCTAGTTCGCCGATTAAAGCCCGATTGCTTCGAAGATATGATAGCCCTTGTTGCTTTGTTCCGTCCAGGTCCACTGCAATCAGGCATGGTAGATAACTTCATCGACCGAAAGCTCGGCAGAGAAGAAATTTCATACCCCGATGCGCAGTATCAACACGAAAGTTTAAAGCCGATTCTTGAGCCGACTTACGGCATTATTTTATATCAAGAACAAGTTATGCAAATAGCGCAGGTGCTGGCCGGTTATACACTAGGCGGCGCCGATATGTTACGTCGTGCCATGGGTAAGAAAAAGCCCGAAGAAATGGCAAAACAGCGCTCAACCTTTGAAGAGGGCGCGCGTAATAATGGCATTGATGGCGAGCTTGCGATAAAAATATTCGACTTGGTTGAAAAGTTCGCGGGTTATGGTTTTAACAAATCTCACTCAGCAGCTTATGCATTGGTATCGTATCAAACGCTGTGGATGAAAACCCATTATCCGGCCGAGTTTATGGCTGCGGTAATGTCGGCCGATATGGATAACACCGACAAAATAGTAACGCTGGTGGATGAGTGTGAAAACATGAAACTCACTTTGTTACCGCCCGATGTAAACGCTGGTGAATACAAGTTTACTGTTAATCTTCAAGGTGAAGTTGTTTACGGTATAGGAGCAATTAAAGGCGTGGGTGAAGCCCCCGTTGATGCCATATTGGAAGCGCGAGCGAAAGGTGGCCCATTTAAGGATTTATTTGATTTTTGTGCGCGTGTTGATTTAAAACGCTTAAATAAACGTGTCACCGAAAAATTAATTTATGCAGGTGCATTGGATCAGCTAGGACCAGAAAAAAACCAACCAGGGCGAGCAACGCTGTTGGCAAGTTTAAAAGATGCAATGCGCGCAGCCGATCAACACAACAAAGCTGAGCTGTTAGGGCAAAGTGATTTGTTTGGGTTACTGGCCACAGAGCCTGACGAAGTAGAGCAAGCGTTTATTAAAGCCACACCACTTACAGATAATCAGTGGCTTGATGGCGAAAAAGATACCTTAGGCCTTTATTTAACTGGCCATCCTATAAACCAGTATCGACGAGAGCTTGGCCATTATACTAGTGGCCGACTCATTGATTTGCAGCCCACTAACCGTGATGTAGTCTCAACTGGGGCGGGCTTGGTGATTGCCGCGAGAACCTTAATTAATAAAAAAGGAAACCGCTGGGGCTTGATAACTTTAGATGACAAAAGCGCCCGAATTGATGTACGCTTGTTTCCAGAACAGTTTGAAATGTACCAAGATATGTTGCAAATCAATAATATTTTGGTGATATCCGGACAGGTCAGCTTTGATAACTTCTCTGGTGGTATTACAATGACCGCCAGAGAAATAAACACCATTGCTCAGGCGCGTGAAAAGCGTATAAAAGCGATTAAGATGACGCTGAATATGGTGCAGATCGAGGCTGGTTTCTTCGATAAATTACAAAAAGTACTCGAACCATACAAAATGGGAACGTGTCCGATCAAGGTATATTATCAACGCCCCGATGCGTTGGTGCAATTAACCCTAGGGATCGAATGGTGTGTTACGCCAAGTGACGACTTAATCCATAAGTTATCGCTGATGGCAGCGCAAAATGTAGAACTAGAATTTAACTAATTAGGTAGTTTAGAGCATGAGCCTCAATTATCTTGATTTTGAGCTTCCAATCGCAGAATTAGAAGCAAAAATTGAAGAATTACAAAATGTAAGCCGCGCTGGCGAATTAGACCTTGGATTAGAAGAGGAAGTCAGCAAACTTAAAGAAAAGAGCGCACAAATGAAGGAGAAAATTTTCTCTGAACTTGGTGCTTGGCAAGTATCACAGCTAGCACGTCATCCGCTGCGTCCTTATACTCGAGATTATATCGAGCGTATTTTTACGGAATTTGACGAGTTTGCGGGTGATCGTACTTTTGCTAACGACCCTGCAATTTTAGGCGGCGTTGCTCGTTTAGATGGTGAACCTGTTATGGTGATCGGTCAGCAAAAAGGCCGTGGTACTGCTGAAAAAATTAAACGTAATTTTGGCATGCCAAAACCAGAAGGTTACCGTAAAGCATTGCGCTTAATGGAAATGGCTGAGCGTTTTAAAATGCCAATCATGACCTTTATCGACACCCCAGGTGCATACCCAGGTGTTGGCGCAGAAGAACGTGGTCAGTCAGAAGCAATTGCACGTAACCTAAAAGTAATGGCCGCACTAAAAGTACCTACAATTTGTACTGTTATTGGTGAAGGTGGTTCAGGTGGTGCATTAGCGATTGGTGTAGGCGACAGAGTAAACATGCTGCAATACAGCACTTACTCAGTTATTTCACCAGAAGGTTGTGCCTCTATTTTATGGAAAAGTGCTGATAAAGCGCCACTTGCAGCAGAAGCAATGGGTGTAACAGCCGAGCGTGTTAAAGAGCTAGATTTAATCAACAACCTAGTTGATGAGCCGCTAGGCGGCGCACACCGTAATTATGATGCCATGGCACGTAATTTAAAAGTTCGCCTTAAGCGCGATTTAGCAGACTTACAAGCGTTATCGCTTGAAGAGATGCTTGATCAACGTTACAAGCGTTTAATGTCGTTTGGTTATTGCTAAACATAGCTAAACATAGCTAAATGTAGCTAAATATAGAAAAAAGCCGCCTATGCGGCTTTTTTTGTTTTAATATACCGTAACGTAGAGCCTTTTTTATTCGGGTTATTAGCAATTCACTCATTGGTTATAATAATGCACACATCACAAATTTATCTGCAGGTACAAAAAGCCCTTAATCATTATATAGAAAACGGGCAATTCACATTTACTGTGGCCTTATCTGGTGGCGTAGATTCGGTGGTGTTGTTGCAGATAATGCATGGGTTAAAAGAGCAGTGGCCACAATTAAATTTAAGTGCAATTTATGTAAATCATGGCTTAAGTGATAACGCCCATCACTGGCAGCAATTTTGCCAAGCACGTTGTGAGCAACTTTCAATTTATTTTAAAGCGGCACACGTCATAATTAAGCAGCAATCGCGCACCAGTATTGAAGCGCAGGCTCGCGAAGCTCGTTATCAAGCGCTTGACGAATACAGCCCAAGTGATAGTGTCATTTTGTTAGGCCAGCATTTAAACGACCAAGTAGAGACATTTTTACTTCGTTTAAAGCGCGGCTCAGGCTTAAAAGGGCTCGGCGCTATGCAGAAAACTCGCATACTTAAAAGTGGCCGTGAGTGCTATAGGCCATTATTGGCGGTAAAACGCAGCGAGATAGAAGCGTTTGCCCAGCAATTTAATATTAGCCATATTACCGATGAATCCAACGCTAATGAGCACTTTGACCGTAATTTTTTGCGCCAACAAATAGTGCCTAAGTTGGCAGAGCGTTTTACTGGTTTTGAGCAGTGTACAGCACGAAGTATTGAATTATTACAGCAGCAGCAAGCACTACTGGATGAGTATACCCAGCAAGATCTCGCTCAGTGCATTAATCAACATCAGGCGCTTAATATACAAAATATGGCTCATTACAGCGCTATTCGCATTGCTAATGTATTACGCGCGTGGCTGGCATTATTTAGCCACACTATGCCCTCACAAAAGCAATTAACACAAATAATGAGCCAAGCCATTCATGCACAAGCTGATGCACAAATAAAAATTGAGCTAAGTGATGGGCAAATACGTCGCCATCAAGGTTTACTTTATTTTGTGCAACCAAAGCCATTAGCCGTTAATATTGAGCAGGTAATAAGTAATGAGCTGGTTTTGAGTGACGGAAAAAAATTATCATGTCAGCAAGGAGTGGGTATACGAGCCCCTAAAACGGATGAACAAGTTAGTGTGCGCTTTAACTGCAATAGTGCGCGTATTAAACCACTCAAAAAACCAGGTAGTAATACGCTTAAACATTGGTTTAAAGATGCAAAAGTAGCGCCTTGGCTACGTGCTGATATTCCATTAATTTTTTACAACGATGAGCTAGTGCAAGTGGTTGGTTATTTTGTTAGTGATAACCATAAAGATGAACATGGTGTAATTTGGGAGTATAAATTATGAGTCAACAAGCTCATGTTGGGCTGTCGCTTATCAATAAGGCACCCATTGGCATATTAATTACGCTATTGATTGCAGTTTTAGCGAATGTATTTTTAACCCTTAGTATTACTACCCTCGGCTACGCTGTATTGGGTGGCATGGTATGTGCCGCCATTTTACTTGCCTACTGGTTGGGTAAAGGGGGCGTGTTTTTCATTTTAGGAGTGAGTACGCCTTTACTGTTGGTGCTTTTTACACCGCTTGCAACAATTGCCGCACTACTTAATTTACTCAGTGGCTTCTTTTTTGGCTTTTGCGTCATGCTACTAATTTACAAATACTTTATATTAAAAAAGTAGCGTAAAAAAGCCCAGCGGGGGAGGCTGAGCTTTTCTAATATTTTGCTCTTTTATTGCTTAGTAAGCTTTTGCGCAGTTTCGCCCAGATGCCTTTGCTTTATATAAGCCCTTATCCGCACGAGAAAATATCTCATTTTGGCAATCATCACTGTTAGTTAGGGTAAAACCAATACTGGTTGTTACATTGTACTTAGACATAATCGGTGAGTTTCTTACTAAACGCATAATACGTTCAGCAATCACTTTATTGGTGGTAAAAGCGGGGTCCTCAATTAGTATTGAAAACTCATCGCCGCCAAAACGAAATACCGAATCTGTGCCTCTAATACTACTAGATAAAACTGTGGCAAATTCTATTAAAACGTCATCGCCAATTTTATGACCATAGTTATCATTTACTTGTTTAAAATTATCTAAATCAAGCAGCATTAAACTAAATGGATGGCCGTTACGTCTATGATTTTCAAGCTTTTGTTGTAACATGTCATTAAATTGACTACGGTTGTTTAACCCCGTTAAAGAGTCTTTAGTTGCTAGCTTTAATACACGGCTGTACATTATTGCATTTCGCAGTGGATATATTAATACGCTGTGAAAGTGCTGCAGCTTTTTTTCAATAGCCGCACTAAGCGGATATTTGGTGTAATAAGTGAGTGTGCCTAAATGCTCATTTTCCACTTTTAGATCAAATGAGTAGGCTGGGTTTTCAACATCACTATTAGGTGTTTTTACATCAATATGAGCTGATTGAAAGTGCACCCCAGAAAAATTAAGCAGTTGTTTTGCAAAGCTTGCAAATGTACCTAAAATATCTTCCAGCACTAGGCTAGTTTGCAGTTTGGCCGCCAGCTCATGTAGTGCTGTTGGTGTATTGCTATTGTATTGCTCCGCTGAGAACGGCAAAAATTCACCGCGTCCAGAGATACGTTGTGTCAAAATATGAACGTTTTCCACTATTTATTCCCCCTATAGTATTACTTTTTATAAATAAGCAGATTGCGTGCCATATTTTTATTCTGGCTGAAAGTTATGCGGTTGCTATAGTTAAGTCACACTCCATAGATTGTTTTAAGGTTTGCGTTGCAAAGTATTAATGCTCAGATTTTTGGACTTTTAGTCGCTGCGGTTTTATTTGTATGGATATTTAAGCGCATAGGGCTTCCCCCTGTATTGGCATACTTGGCTGTGGGTTTATTCGCGGGTGGTCATGGTGTCGGCTGGATGACACAAAGCCATGAAATAGACTTTATTGCAGAGCTAGGTATTGTATTTTTGCTATTTAGCCTAGGTTTGGAGTTTTCAGTATCGCGCCTAATGGCAATGCGTAACATTGTATTTGGTTTAGGGTCGTTGCAAGTATTTGTTAGTAGTATTTTGCTGATTGTGATTCTGTACTTATTAAATTTTAATTTATTAACCAGTTTTACCATGGGCATTATTATTATGCTTTCCTCTACTGCGGTAGTTGCTAAATTATTAAAAGAGAGCGGCGATTTAAATAAACGCCGAGGGCAATTAGCAATCGGCGTTTTACTATTTCAAGACATTGCCGTTGTACCATTACTGATTATTTTACCATTATTTGCCAGCAGTGATTCTAATGATATTGGCTGGGCATTATTGTTTGCACTTTCTAAAGGGACGTTTGTATGCCTTTTGTTATGGGCTATTGGAAAATGGGTTTTACCTAAAGTTTTTAATGAAGTGGCATTAGCAAAAAGTGATGAACTATTCGTGTTAACGACTCTATTAGTTGCTTTGTTTGCGGGTTTACTTACTTATTCATTTGGCTTATCAATGGCATTAGGGGCATTTTTAGCGGGTATGATGCTTGGTGAAAGCCATTACCGCCATCAGCTAGAAGCGGATATTCGCCCGTTTCGTGATATTTTAATGGGTTTATTTTTTGTCACCGTAGGTATGCAGCTAGATATCAGCTTTGTTGTTAATCATGCAGGGATTATTGTTGTTGCCTTACTAGGAATTCTAATCTTAAAAATCGCCGTAGTAACCGTGTCGTCTTTATTTATGGGAGAGCGAAAACAGGACGCATTAGCCTGCGCTATTATGTTATGGCAAATGGGAGAGTTTGGTTTTGTGTTAATCGCACTCGCAGCACAGCATGACTTACTGAGTGTGGAGCAAGTATCATTTTTAATTGCCATGGGCGTAATTTCTATGGCACTCACCCCGTATTTAATCGATAAAACCCCCTTTATTTTAAAGCGACTGGGTATGTTAGAACGCGCTAAGTTTGCCTATGAAGACGAGCCGCAAAGCAGTACGCTTTATAATAATCATGTAGTTATATGTGGATTTTCTCGGGTAGGGCAAACTATTGCTCGCTTTTTATCGCCAGAGGCTATTGATTATGTGGCCATTGAAAGCGATCCCATATTAGTACAAGAAGGAAAAGCGGCGGGTGAACCGTTATTGTTTGGTCACGTTGAGCAAAAAGATATTTTAAAGTGTGCAGGGGTAGAGCGAGCACGCTTAGTGATTATTACCTTTACGGAATTTCAACAAACTCAAATAGTGATTGATGCCATAAAGCAGGTTGCTCCTAGGGTAAAAATACTCATAAGAACCCGTGATGACAGTCAACTAGAGCGTTTAAAAGATTTAGGCGTCACTGAGGTTGTTCCTGAGGCATTAGAGGCAAGCTTAATGCTGGTCTCACATGTGTTGTCTATGTCGGGTGTACCAATGAGCCGAATAGTCCGTCGCGTTAGTAGTGAGAGGCGTAACCGCTATAAGCTATTGCAAAGCTTTTTTGCAGGCGAAAACATCGAAAGCGATACCAATTTGCCCGAACGCTTAGAGTACTTACATGTCATTGCCTTGCCGGATAAAGCATTTGCGGTAAACAAGGCTATTAGTGAGCTTAATTTAGCTAAAAGAAAGGTGCTAATTAAGGCGCTTCGACGTGAAGGCGAGGAGATAGAGATGCCACAGGAGCATACCATATTATACGCAAATGATATTTTAGTATTGCAAGGTAAACCTAGGCGAGTAGAGTATGTTGAGCATTACTTACTTGATGGCATTGAGTAAGAGTGGCTTCTTAGTCTAGCTCTAAAAACTTTCTCATCTCGGGCAGTTGCTTCATACCATCTTCGTATCCAATTTGAATTAAGTGCTGGGTGTAGCGTTTTTCAAATAATAAATAACTGGTTAAACTCGACTGAGAGCGTTTTTTTACCCCTATCATACGCAGTAACACTTTAATTGCCCAAGGCATATCATCATAGTATTGCGCTGCAATTGCATTAAAGTTTTGCGAGGGGTTAATGATAAAGCTGTCTATTTGTTTTAACTCTTGATGCTTTTGCTTATTTGGTAATAACCCCAGTGTACGGTTTACTCTATCTAAGCGTTCTAAATCAGACTGCATGGTGTCGGTAAATACACTGTCGAGTAAGTGACCGGCTACCGCAGAAAGCCCTGGAAAATGCGCAGAGTAACCTGGAGGATGAGGTTCCTTGGGTTGCTCAACACCAATAATAAATATTTTGTTTGCCCCTAAGTGAATAGACGGGCTTAAAGGTGAAAGTTGATGTATTGAACCATCACCAAAATAGTGGTTATAAATATTTACACTAGGGAACACCATAGGAATAGCACTAGAGGCCATTAAATGCTCAACATTGATACGCGTAGCGCGACCCTCGCGCTTTGCTCGTTGCCAAGAATGCTGTGTATTTGACTGAAAAAAAGCAACAGAATCACCAGTAGTATAACTAGATGCTGTAATCGACAGCGCCTCTAAATAGTCACGATGTAAGTTACGTTCAATTCGATGTAAATCAAGAATATCGTTTAATAGTTTTCTAAGTGGCCGATTATTTAACAAACTCGCTGGTGGATGGTTTATATGCTCAGACTGAAAACTAGTTAAAATATTACGAGTAATATGGCCAAACACACTCAGAAAGTCACTTTTGTATACCATAGAGGTGGAAAAGTTTTTCCATACTGTTTCTAGCTTTCTAACGGCTAAATGCATACATGAAGCGTAACACGCTAACGCCGCAGAATTAATTGCGCCAGCAGAGGTTCCATTTATCACTCTAAAGGGCAGTGGGGCAGTTCTGGGCATACTTTGCGCTAATGCTTTTAACACGCCCACTTGGTAAGCCGCTCGGGCACCACCACCGGTAAGTAATAAAGCCACTTTTGGTTTACTAGGATCGACTTGCTTAATTTTCATATTACGTATTTAAACTGTTCACTGTCTTTACTTTATTTATTCACTGTAAGTCTTTAAGCTAGAAGAATCAAAGGATACATTAGCTACATTAATAAATATTAGTGTAAGTTATGAATTAAACCTGTTTAGAGTACTCTAAACAGTATCGCATTTTTATATTTATGGAGTTCGTATGTCAGATAAACCATCAGGATCAGACGTTCAAAAACGTCCGCCGAATAACAACCTTATCTTTGCTGGGGTTATTTTATTAATCATCATTATTGCCGCTGCGTTTGCTTTATTAAAACTAAGTGAAGCTCCAAAAACAGTTATGCAGGTTGAAGAACCAGTAAAAGAACAACCTATTATGGAGCTAAAACCTGAGAACGACCCTGTGGTAGGTGCGCCCTCTGTTAAGCCTGAAAAACCTGCCGAATTAGCCGTTCCAGCTCAGCGCCCAGAAGTTGAGCCTGAAGCTGAAGTTGTGCCTTTACCAGCGTTAAACGACAGCGACCCTGTAGTCATCGCAAAATTAGATGAATATTTGGGGGATGTAGCGATGAGCTTAGTGTTAAATGATGATGTTATTCGTCGTGGCGTGGTATTTATTGATAATTTAGCAAAAGGCAAAGTGGCTACCAAGCATACCCCAGTTGCAAAATTAGAAGAGGGTTTTAGCGTAAACGAAGGGGATATTTTAACAATTGACCCTAATAGCTATGAACGCTATACCCCGTATGTAAAAATACTCACAAGTATGAGTGCAGCTCAAACTGTGCGTTTATACGAAGAGTATAAACCGCTGATCAACAGCGCATACACTGAGATTGGTTATGGTGATGATGAGTTTACTCAAACACTTGAAGATGCCATTGATCTTTTACTTGATACTCCTGAGCCAAAAGGTAGCTTACCATTATTGCGTGATTCAGTGACCTATCAGTATGCGTTTTCAGAATGGGAGCAATTACCCGCTGCGCAAAAGCAACTTTTACGCATGGGCCCAGAGAACATGAAAAAAGTAAAAGCGGCACTACGTAACATAAAAGCTGAGTTAGAGAGCAATTAATAATCGCTTTAACACCCAAATAGACTGCGATTGTATATGAAGTATGCAATCGCACTTTCTTTTTTGATTATCCCTTGAATAACAGAGCAAAAGTAGAGATAATCTCAATCGCGCCAACCAAGGCCCTCAATGGTAGTCTTATTGGTCCTCTCGCAACACTAGCAGGCGAACCTGGTCAGGCCCGGAAGGGAGCAGCCACAGTTTGTGACGTGTGTGCCGAGATGTGGCTGGTAAGACTGCCACCCAAATTCCTCATTTGGGTGCTTATAATTCTTCAAATATTAATCCATGTATTTTAAGTGAGTTTTACTTAAATCTTGTATCAGAATAACTCTTTTCACTTAATGTTTTTATAAAGTAAAGTCAACCGACAGCGTTTTATTTCTTATACAAATACTGAAAGTATAAATTTCATAGAAATTAATGTTAATAATTATGTTTTTTGCTACAAATCAAACATTTCAAGGCACGGTTCCTTCTTTGAATACCTTTTAAAAATTGCTTAATAGAATGGCGCTTACTAATTCAAGAAACAAAATCTATAAGCTCAATTTTATAAATACATTACGTGGCGTGAAAATAAAAAATCATAAGATGCCAGCCAGTGTTATGCTGCTAGAAAATGCTAATTGGGATAGTAAATCATGAAGTTGTTTTCGTTAAAGCCTGAAATATATCGGGTGTTATGTGCGAATAAATTTTAACAGCTCTTTTAGTGGTTAGTTTTTAAAAATCCTCCTTACATAAAAATTAAATAATAAATTTGTAGTAGTCCACATCTCAGTTTGAAAAGAGGATTTTGATTTTATCCAATAGCCGTTCTGAGGCTCTCGCATTTGCTAAAAGTTATATTCTTTTTGTGTAGGGACAATTGATACCAATGACAAATATAAATTATTGCTGACCTTTGATATTAAAAGGTACAACTCAGTTGAATATATGTCATTATTGAATAACGACCATTTAATAATGGAAATTTTAGCCAATAAAGGATTGATGAATGGCTCTTTTACGAATTTTTTTCACTGTTATTTTTGTTATATCTATCTCAGGATGCATCGGTGCAGGTATTGTGTACTCTCATGATGAAGAGGAAAGTGTTTCTTTAACAAAATCTGAAGTAAAAAAACAATTTGGTGAACCTTTAAAAGTAAAATCTGATCAAAAGAAAGAAGTTTGGTATTACGAAGCCACAGACGAAAAGATCAATGGGTTTTTTATTGGGCTTGGTATCCCATTACCGCTATTTATATCTCTAGATGAAAAACTTATAGTTGAGTTTGATGGCGAAACAGCGACGAAATTAATATATAAGAATTCACAGCAAAAAACGGTTGGCGCATATTGCAAGTTTGTACCAGCTCTGCACCATGGTCCAGATACTTGGTCTTGCTATTCGGGTACAAAAACTGGGGGAATCTAAGTTATATCTTTAGTTTATACCAGCTATATTATACATCAAAAAAATTACTAATCTTAGAACCGGATTGGTTGGTTTTGCTCAGTTCTTACAATTATCTCCTAAATACATTGAGCCGAACTTCGGCAAAGAGCTAAAACCCGTCATTGAGATTGGATAAATATCGTCGTTAATAGATTAGTTAAACTGCTCTTTGCGCATATATTCATGAAAGTGAGCGACGCGCGCATATTGTTCTATTTAACTTTACTAAAAGTTTTAGAAAACTTAGTGATAGTAATAGTTTAGGTAATTTGTTAAAACTATATAAAGTAGTAGATAAATTAGCGTTAAATCGGCAGAAATATATGCGATGAGCGCATTTTTCATCCGAAAAACTAATATTGTGTATGAGTAACTCAGATGAATAGTGATTTAGATCTTCTTGGTATAGAGATCGATGCGGCTACGGAAAAAAGGATATAGATGAGCTGACTATATTACTAGAGAAATGTGACTCTATGATAGAGTCTGCTGATTCACACCCAAGACCTATAACTTTTTTCTACAAAGCAAATATTTATAGTTCACTAGCTGCTTTAAAATTTCATGATTCTGAGTATGCTTGGAGCTGGCAACAGAGTGAAAAAACCCTAGAAATATTGAATTTACGAAGAGCGATTTCTGATTCTGAATTTTCTAGTTTGAACCCTTTATTTCAATGTAAAATCTATACAAACCTTGGAAATAGTCTTAATCAATTTGGAAGATTTATAGAAGCAATTAAGGCTTGGGATTCCGCACTAAATTTAATGCCTAATTTTGCTATGGCTTTAGGAAATAAAGGCGTCGGTCTTACCCATTACGCTCGTGCTCTTTATGACTATGGACATGCAGGCGTAATGGTTGCTCATGCTGTTGATGAGCTTAAGGGGGCAATTTCAAAAAATGCGCTATGGGACAGTGGATTACACCACGAAGTCGGAGAGTATTTTCAAGAAAATTATCTTCATGCTGAAAAACATTTAGAAATAATCGAATATAGATTTGGTTTTGATCTAAACCAATGGCCAGTTGGTGATAGCAAAACAGAAATAGAATATCGCACATGGTGTTTAGATAATAATCTTTTTCTATCACCGCTAAATGATGTGACAAAACTTTCTGTTTCTGCTCAAGATGTTCTTCATCTTCCAAGTCACACATACAAAACTGATGAGGAAGCTCGATTTCCAAATTACTTTAATATAATGAAGCAGGAGTATGTTACTGCACGCTTTATGCTCTTTGAGTCGCTTGAGTATTATAGCCAACACACCTCAGACAAAGATGTCCTTTTGATGAACGGTTTTGATGGAGCCCAGTTTAGCTATAGAGTTGAACAGTTAAAAGTAGCTTTTCGTTTGTCATATTCGATATTTGATAAAGTCGCACTTTTCATAAACGATTACTACAGCCTTGAATTAAAAATAAGTGCTGTGAGTTTTAGAAAAATCTGGGGACAAACGAAAAATAAAAAGTTCGAACTTAACTTTTGCTTTAAAGGAAGTAAAAATTTGCCCCTACGAGGGCTTTATTATTTATCTAAAGACCTTTTTGATGATGATTTTGATGAAGTAGCCTTACCAGAAGCTAAAGAGTTAGCGGGCTTAAGGAATCGTATCGAACATAGGTATTTGACCTTGCAAGATTATGAAGCTCCCGTTGAGAATACTGACATTCATTCATATATAAGCATTGATGAGTTTAAGTTGAAAACTTTAAAAATCATGTCAATGGCAAGAGAGGCTCTAGTATATTTGTCTCTCGCTATGCATAGAGAAGAGCAAATAAGGAATACAGAAAATGAAAAGGAATCATTTCCTATACAATCTTCGCCAATCGAACGCTTTTAAAAGTAGTTTTTAAGTGGAATTGACTTAGAAAGAAGCCACAGCATAGGGTTCAAATACTGACTGCACATTGCAGCCAATGAAACTAGTCAGTATTCTTGTGGTGTTGGTTTTAAAGAGCTCGTATATGGTAACTTTATGCCATTATAAGCTTCAATATTATGCCAACTTACACTTCAAACAACATTGGGTGCTTATAATCCTTCAAATATTAATTCATGTAATTTAAGTGATTTTACTTAAATCTTGTATCAGAATAACTCTTTTCACTTAATGTTTTTACAAAGCAAATCCAACCGACAGCGTTTTATTTCTTATACAAATACTGAAAGTATAAATTTCATAGAAATTAATGTTAATAATTATGTTTTTTGCTACAAATCAAACATTTCAAGGCACGGTTTCCTCATTAAATACCTTTTAAAAATTGCTTAATAGAATGGCGCTTACTAATTAAAGAAACAAAATCTATAAGCTCGATTTCATAAATACAATACGTGGCGTGAAATAAAAAATCATAAGATGCCAGCCAGTGTTATGCTGCTAGAAAATGCTAATTAGGATGGTAAATCATGAAGTTGTTCTCGTTAAAGCCCGTTACTAATTCTTACGACATGGTTGAGTGGGACATGCTTTCATTCGCGGAAAAAATACAACCAATGTTGTCATCTAATCAAGATGCTTGCATGTTTCTACTTGATATCCATATGAATAACGACTCTTTATTAGCGTAATGGCCTGAAGGTTATGAGTTGCCTTTTTTACCTAGTTATCTAAAAGATAACTACGATATAAGTATCATAGATGGGTTTATCGCTCTTCGGATGAATGCTTATGAAGCTTTAAAAGATTTATTAGCGCCTTTAGGTGAGTTTATTGAAACAAAAGCTGATGGTGAACCTATTGTAATTTTTAACTTGCGTACATTTGGACTAGAAGATGAAGCAAAATGTGAACGCGAATATTTAGATGGTTATCCTTTAGATTATATCAAGATTGCTTTCATAAATGATGATGTAAAAAATAAGCCTGTTTTTAAGAGTAAATTTACAGGTGGTTCTCGTTTGTATTGTACAGATAAGTTTAAATCTGCTGTAGAAGATAATGGATTAACGGGTGTTTATATTGACGAAGATCTCGATAATATTTTTTCTAATTAAGTTAATTTAGATAAAGAAAACATTATTTAGGCCGCGTTATATAAAACGAAAATCAAAACTACCTTTAAAAACCAACTATTATATTTTAGTAATTTCAATACCCACATGGATGTGGGTCTTTTAATGCCTGAAAAAAACTGGGTGCTATATGCCAATAAACTTTAACAACTTTTCTGGTGGTTGTTTTTTACCAATTTCTCTTACATAAAAATTTAATAACATATTTGTAGTAGCCCATATCTCAGTTTGAAAAGAGGATTTTGATTTTATCTAACAGTCCCTAGTGAGCGAGAAGCAGTCAATCAAAAGCGTTTTTATTAAATCCATGTGTTTACTATATACACAATAAAATAGTGATATATTTTATCGTGCATTATTAGGTACATTAAAACAATAGTTATTTTTGTGGGCTACCAGCGTTTGTGCTTTAAACTATTGGTTAATTAATTTAATCCATTCAATTGGATTCGAGACAATGAATTGATATTTATTACCATCTTTTAATACGATTTCAATTGCATCATGTGTATAAGGCAAAATACCCGAAACTTTACCAGAGCACTTACTCACTTTTACAATTTCACACCGTGCAAACATATAAGGCCCTAACCCAAATTGTGCATTCAACGGCGCAAAATGAATATCGGTGTTGGTAAGCCAAAATTTGCCGTCGGCTTTGATTGCCCCCTGTTGAATCGTGGCGATGGTCGATTTGATTGTTATTGCATGCATAATAGTATTCCTTTATGTAGTGCTACTTTTAAGTCATTAGCAAGTGACGACATTTAAGCTGACTGTATTACCTTTCTCTTGGTTTGCCTACCGTTAAGTAGTGCGCCCAACCACGTATTTTTAACTAATAATAAATAACTTACTTGACCTATAAATAATGTAACCACAACGCTTACTATAAACTTTACTAAAACTGGCCAATTAGTATTAATCAATGGCATCTGAATATAAATCAGCACTGGCACATGTATTAAATAAATCCAATATGATGCATTTGAGATGCTGCGACTGAGCTTACTTTGGTGATTTAAAAAACGATGCCCAAGTAAAAACGTTATGGCGGTTAACAAAATAACACTCAGTCCTTGTGATAAAACATGTAATACATGTAGCTCTCCCGCTGCGGCAAAATACCCCGAAGTTGCGGCGGCAATCACTTCATCTAAGCTTGGCGCGGCTGGTAATAAAGAAAAATAACCAGTCAGCGATATTGCAATACCCAAAATAAGAGGCCATAAGTACTTATGATATGACCAAATGAGCTGCTGTTTTTTATAAAGCCCCACTCCTAACCAATAAAAACTGCCGTAAAAACCATACGACCATAACTGTGGCGTGAGTTTATCAGGAGCAGGAAATGGAATAGATTGCCCCATTAATGAAAACGTTAACACGATGGGAAGTACAACCCACATAAATAAAGGGTGAGCGCTAAGCGCATCGAATTTATTGCCTAATAAGTTAGTTGTTTTCAACAACCAGTGAATTAAGCAAAACTGGAATAAGTTCCACAAAAACCATAAGTGCATAGTGCTAACAACAGGCTCTTTAATAACTTTAAACACAGCAAAAATCGGCGGTATTGGATTAGCTATACCGGCTCCAAAACTCAAGGCATGGTAGTAAACAGCAAAGCTTAACGGTAAAAATACAATAAAAGGCAGTAGAATATGTTTACTGCGATGATGTAAAAAGCGCGCGTTGCTCGATTTATCTATTAAAAGTGCACTGCAAAACCCTGCAATAATAAAAAATAACGGCATCCGAAATAAGTGCAGCGTATGCGTAATATAATCAAATAGACCATGTGTGCTTGGGTCTGCCGTAAACCAAATATTGCGAAAGAACGGACTGTAGGCTAAAGCGGCATGAAATACGATGCCGAGCAATAGCGCGAGGCTGCGTAAATTATCAATGTAGTGTAATCGACTGTCTTTATTCATTAATGTGCCCAACTAACTTTTATTAATCAAGCATAAATGAATGAGGTTTCATGGCACTAGTCACAAAGCTCATAGACCGAGCTATGACAGATGTCACTGTTTTTACAACGCGAGTTCTGCAATAATTGCTAAAAAAATATGGCCACAGTAATGGAATCAACTATACGACATACAACCGATTGGCATTTCTCAACATTGGCATCGTGGCTTGGGGTGACATCGGCGTGTGCCTATTATGCCAACTCAGAATTAGCACTATATTTGCAAATCATAGTAAGTGGTTCCATTTTAGCTATTTTGCTGTATGTGTTAAAACAGCCCAACAAATTTGTTCACGGCGTAGCGCTTGGCTATTTCCTGCTTATTTTGGCAATGATACAACTGAGTTCAACATCCTTAGTTTTTATCCACCTAGTGATGTTTACCGCGGTTTTTAGTCCTCATTTTTCGCTTCCTAAAATACTGGCTTGCGATGTGGCCGCCATGCTGGTGTATGGTTTAACGCATTATGCGCGCTGGGAAAATGGCATTCCTTGGATCACGTTTACAATTTGGTTTTTCTTTTGCTTGATGAATTGGTTTGTTAGCCGGCGTATTGTCGAAAGTTTAAATACACATTACCAATCCCGCCAAAACTACAAAGAGTTAAAAGCCACCCAACACATGATGGGGGCGATGCATGCAGCGCAAGAGCGACAAAACATATCACGCGAGCTCCATGATTCGCTCGGCCATAAGCTTACCGCGCTCAGCATTAATTTAGATTTTGCTAAAAGAGCTGCAAATGAAGCCACCGTTGAAACCCTCTCTCTTTGCCACCAACTTAGCCAAGAAGTATTGGCTGAGGTGCGCGAAATCGTTTCCACTCAGCGCAATGACAAAACGATACTTAAGCAAGCTCTTGAGGCCATTTGCGAACTGACACCTAATTTACACTGTGATCTCCAACTAAGTAAGGAGACAGAGCAGCTCCCGCAAGACTTTGCATTGTGTGTGTTGCGGTTTACCCAAGAGATGATCAGCAACACCCTTAAACATACCCAAGCAAACCATTTTACTTTGCATGTAAATGTCACCCACGTTGGCCAACAGCCGCTGTTAATTGCAAAAGCGTATCACAATCAACCAGAGACCCATTTACCAAAACAAGGGAACGGATTAGCAGGATTAAATGAGCGAATGGCACAATTTGGCGGTGAATTTTCACAACACCTTGAGCAAGAAACACTGATCAATACCATGACACTACCACTAAATTTAGAAGAAAAAAGCCATGATAAAGTGCCTACTAGTTGAAGATCAGACCTTAGTTCGTTTAGGCCTCGCTAATTTACTCAACCTCGATAGCGCCATTAATATCGAAGCCCAAGCTGAAGATGGCTTACAAGCGCTTGCACTATTAGCTGAGCATAGTTTTGACATTGCTTTACTCGATATGAGAATGCCGAATTTAGATGGGCTCGGCGTGCTGCAAAAAATGCGTGAAAAGGGTGATAAAACCCCTGTGCTGATCATTACCACATTTGAAGATTGTGATGTATTAGTCAAAGCCCTTAATCTAGGTGCTCGTGGGTATGTGCTTAAAAACATTGAGCTTGAAGAACTTATTAGCGCTATCAAGCAGGTCGTTGCAGGTGAGCGAGTATTGCAAAGTGCGGTGACTGATTTTTTACTCAAAAAGCAGTTAAGCCCTCAGCTCTGCTTAACAGGCAAAGAACAAACCGTATTGCAGTGTTTGTCTTTAGGCATGTCGAACAAAGTGATTGCCAAAAAATTAGATAACTCTGAGGGGACTATTCGTAATCATGTGTCACAAATCCTTGCTAAGTTAGAGGTAGAAGACCGCACTCAGGCCGTTATAAAAGCCATTAATCAAAACCTAATTTAACACGCGAACAGCATCAAATTCGCACGGAAACACCCCAAACTAACCAAGGTATACCACCAATAAAAAAGAAAGGAATAGCTAAAAACAATTGTTGGAGCACCCACGTTTTTTAGATGAGTTGATAAAACTTTTTTAAAGATACTGATTTTTTTCTATCTTAAATTCAGGAGAAGAATTTAGTTCAAGGTCACAATTTAGTTGCCACCAACCATCCTTTAATATTTTTGAAGTGAATGGGGTCACCCATTAGAAAGTTCCGGTCAAGCAGGCAGCTGTGTTTCCTTGATCTTTTATTCAAAAACCAAGTGTTTTTATTGTTTAAACTCAATTTAAATATGACTACGCACCTAGTAATGACGTCGATTGGTGTGAATATGCACTATGGCTTAGGTAAAAAACGCGATATGAATTTAGGCAGTTTAATTAAGCATTATTGATGATTAATTAATGCCCTTGGCTTTCGCCTCAGTCATCGTTTAGTACCAATGTCAGTCCAGTTTCTGGCTGTGTTTACACACTGCGCTGTAACAATTCTGTGGTTTATACTACACATAACCAACCCTTTGTGGCTCAAATATTGGACATATCCAGTATTTAAAATATGAGCGGTAACGTGCAGGCTCAATCAAATCTAGTGGCTTTATCAACCCCATTACTAGATCAACACGTTAACCTAATTTTTTTATAGTCGCTAAGTAAACGCCTTGTGTTCATCAAATGGGACATTATCTTTAAGCCTGTGATAACAGGCTCTTGCGAGCTTATGCGCAACCGTTTTAATTGCGATAACTTGGTTCGTTTTAGCCAGTTTTCGTTGATAATATTTTTTGATTGTCGGGTTGTACCGAATGGCAAAATTAGCGGCCTCAGTAAACGCCCACGCTAAATAACGATTACCATTCTTCTGATTCGTAGCGCCTTTTTTCTTTCCATAACGGTACCTTGCTCCTTTAACACAGCGACAATACGATGAGAAATTACTTGGCCTATCAAAACGTTCAATAGTGCTTGTCTCTAACATAATGGTCAGTGCTAAGGTATTCCCAATTCCATCAATACTGGTTAGGTTCATAAACTCAGGGGAGAGTGATGTTTGTTTTAAAATAGTGCCTTCTATCACATTAATTTGCTACAGCGTATTAATGAGAGGTTAGAAATGACTGGCAGTGCTGTACTCATTGAGCAAAGTCTGCATGTACCTGCTCAGTATCAACGCCTTTTCTGATAGCGGCCATTTGTTTTATTTTGTTGCTACTGAGCTTATATCCAAGATGTCGCATGTAGCAACTTTGTACTGATAATAAGTTTTTAGTGGACTTTAAATTCTGTATCCATTAAAGCGTCGACTAACCAGTACCAATTAAATGTTGATTCGACAACAAGCTCTTTTAAGTTGTCTTTATAAGGACTTAGAAAAGATAAAATGACAGACATGTCATTATTTAAACGCTTAACGGTAAGTGTTTCACCTTGTTCATTAATGATAGCAACAACAAAATTTTTTGAATACAAGTCAATTCCACCATATAGTTTCATACCAAGCTCCTCGAAATACAGTTTATGTTTTGGTCAACACAACTGTATCGAAAAACTCGAGAAGCTTTCTATATGATTATCAAATCTTGATTTTGGACATTAAAGATTTTCAAGGTCTGCTCAAGGCACAGAGTAGTCAGCTAAACTGGGCTGTATTATTAAGTGGTTAGCTACATAAAGCCTGTATTTAGTAACTTTATGCCATTATAAGCTTCAATCTTATGCCAACTTACACTTCAAACAACATTGGGTGTATTAAAATTCCATTTATCTATTTTCTAATATTTTATTTTGTTATTCGTGCGCTAATTCTAGCTTTTACGCACTTAGCTAATTCTTTGTCTTTATAGACAATAGCTAATGGGTAAGTAATAATTAAAACTCGTGATTATACTTTACGCCGCAGGTGTTCAATAAAGCTATTAAGGGTCAATATGACATCTCAGAGAAATAAATGGGCGCTGGCAATATTACTCGGGCTTATTGGAGGTTGCGTTAATCTTTTACCTCTGTATTTTTTTGATAGCTCTGAATTTTTATTTGGTCAGACGTTTGTAATACTTAGCCTAGTGTTTGCAGGGCTTCGTTATTCTCTCCTTAGCTTAGCGATTGTAACTGGTTTTTTATTTTATCGCTGGGGACATAGCTGGAACAGTGTTGTTTATGTGCTTGAGTTGTTTTGGCTTTATGCCTTTTGTTTAAAGCGTTCTAAGCCAATACTTCCCTTAGGTGCAGTGTTTTGGTTTTTAGTTGGCTTACCACTGGTCTGGGTGTTGGGTCACTTTGTTATAGGTCTTCCTTGGCTTACACTTGTTGTGGCTGCCTCAAAATACTTAATCAATGCTATGATAGCGTTGGCTTTGGTCGACTTGGTGAGTATATTTGTCCCCCATGCAAGCCGAGCTTATCAAGGGCAGCCTCTGGCCCGAATATTAAGCTATGTTGTAAGTATAATTATTGCTTTAGTGGTTTTGATCACCAGTGTCTTTTTGGTTAATCAGCATTATTCGCGCTTAGAATACGAAGTAAACACTCAACTTAAAGAAAAATCTCGTTCGATCAGTGCCCAGCTGAGTGATTATTTATTGTTTCATAAAAGTGCCATGGTAATAACCAGTGATGCAATAAGTGCTGGGGTATCAATACAACAGCAGTTAGAGCGGCTAATGGAATTATATCCTGGCTTTGTAACTAGTCTATATGCCAGCTCTGAAGGTTATGTCGAGAAAAGTATACCGAGTGAATTGCTCAGTGGTTTGAGTCAGAGTCAGCGTTATATTAATGATCGTCCTTATTTTGCTCAAGCTCAGCAGTTCCCGTTGGGCTATATCAGTGGTGTTTTTCAAGGCAGAGGATTAGGCGATCAACCCATTGTAGCGCTTTCCGCCCCGATTTATAAAAATGATGAGTTTTATGGGGTCGTTGAGGGATCACTTAAGCTAGATCAATTAGAGCGGTTTATACCAAATTTATTTGAATATAATGGGGATTTACTTGTTCTAGATGCAGATAAAAAAGTGGTATTTAGTTCGTTAAGCCAGTTTGCTGCGCTCAGTGATTTTAAGCAGCAGGAACTTAGTCTTCAAAGCCTCAGTGGCAATCAACTTTTTCGCTCAAATGATAACGAGATGTACCATACAAATCAGTATGTTGACGACAACACAGGTTGGCAGGTTATATCGTTATATAATCGTAAACATTTAACTATGGTGGTAGTGGCTGCATGGTTGCCTACTATGTTATTAGGATTATGCTCTATTGCACTAGTGGTTTTATTTATTCATAAATTTACCCATTTGTTGGTTAAACCCATCATAGAGCTCACTCATTTAATTAATAGCTTTAGTAAAACTAAAAAACACGTATTTAATACAGATTCTAGTTGGTATGAAGTGCTGCAACTACAGCAACAATTTGAAATGTTGGGCAATGCACTACAACACTCAATTAAAAGTTTGCAAGCTTCTAATGTAAAAAATGAAGATCTCAATAAACAGCTTAGTCATTTTAATCAGCAATTAGAAGAGAAAGTCGCAGAGCAAACAACTGAATTAACACAAGCAGTTAAACTCGCCAATGAAGCAAATATTGCTAAGTCACAATTTTTAGCAAACATGAGTCACGAACTTCGAACACCTATGAATGGCATATTAGGTATGGGAGAGGTTTTGCTTCGAGATCAGTCCTTAAGTACCGAACAAAAGGAGTTGTTAATCACACAACAAAAAAGTGCAAAAAACTTGCTTAATATTCTTAACGATATTTTAGATTTTTCTAAAATTGAAGCAAATGCCATGGAGCTAAATATTAAGCCTACGCAGCTAACTCCATTTATCGAAAATATACGTTCTTTATTTTCCTCGATTGTTGCTGCCAAAGAGGTAGAGTTTACGGTTATTCAATCTAAGAATTTGCCACTGTGCATTAGTGTTGATGAATTACGCTTAAATCAGGTGATCATTAATTTACTCTCTAATGCGTATAAATTTACGCAGCAAGGCTTTGTGAATTTGTCGTTTGATTATCACGATAATATGCTTCAAGTTAGCGTTGAAGATAGTGGCATTGGTATTGCGAAGGCACAGCAATCACTGTTATTTAGCGAATTTACTCAAGCTGATGTGGGCGTTGCTCGTAAATATGGGGGAACAGGGCTCGGGTTAGCTATTTCTCAAAAGCTGATAAAAATGATGGGCGGTGAAATTCAGTTACATAGCGAAGAAGGTAAAGGTAGTACGTTTGCGTTTAGTATTAGCGCACCAGAGTCAGCAGACGCTCCCTCAACCTTACCTAAAAAAGCAGCTTTGCAACCAAATCTACTGGGTAAGCACATACTGTTGGTAGAAGATAATGCGATAAATCGGCAGGTTATTTCAAAAATGTTGGAGCCGACTAAAGCTGTGGTTGTTATGGCCGAGGATGGTATTAAGGCTCTTGATGTATTAAAAGAGCAATCGTTTGATTTGATTTTAATGGATTGCCAAATGCCTAACATGGATGGTTATGAATGCACACGTACGATTAGAGTTATGGAACTTAAAACAGGTTGGCGAGTGCCTATAGTAGCGATTACGGCTAATGCCTATGAAGAAGATAAACAGCGATGCTTAATAGCCGGTATGGATGACTTTATTGCCAAACCAATTAATAGTGATGATTTATACACTGTGATTGGTAATATACTCAGTTGATAATGGTTTAACAGGCAAAAGCTTACACCGTGCCAGAGAGTATTCGCTTGCCAAATGGTTAAATGTATCTAATTAGTTTTATGAGCAGAAAGATAATAGGACGGAGGATTAGCCTGAGTAAACTAATGGCAAGTCGATGCTACTCAGGCTAAGTAATTACATTGACTCTAATTTCATACCGCGTGTTTCTTTGATGTATTTGACCACAAAAAATACACTAATAAATGCCGATAAGGCATAAAAGCCATAAGCGCCAGCTAAACCAATACTGCCGAGCATAATCGGGAAGGTCATAGTAATAGCAAAGTTAGCTATCCATTGCGCGCTAGCTGCAACAGCAAGGGCCGCACCGCGAATACGGTTATTAAACATTTCGCCAAGTAGCACCCACACTATAGGGCCCCAACTTAAGCCAAAAAATACCACAAACAAATTAGCCATTATTAATGCAAAGGTACCCATATTTTCGCTAAGTGCTAACTTGCCTGCTTCATCAAGTCCAGCGCTACCAAAGGTGTAAGTAAGTGCACTTAAACTAATAAACATACCTAAGCTACCTACCAATAATAGTGGCTTGCGGCCTACTTTATCGACTAAGGCAATAGCAATAAAGGTAGATAAAATATTGGTGGTGCCGGCAAGTACATTAATAAACAGTGATTGTGATTCATCAAAACCGGCGGCTTGCCATAGCTCTGAGCCGTAATAAAATACCACGTTAATACCAACAAATTGTTGGAAAACAGATAAAGCTACACCCACCCAAACAATAGGGTGTACTTTTTTACTGCCATCAATAAATAAGTCGCGAATACTTGGCTTTTTATCACTTTGCAGAGACTGCTTCACGTCACTGATTTGTGTATCTGCATTATCATTTGAGATTTTGTTAAATACAGTTTTAGCGTGTTTAAGTTTACCTTGTGCAACTAGGTAACGCGGTGATTCAGGGATAAACAGTACACCAATTAAAAATAAGCCTGCAGGAACAAGTTCAGCCCAAAACATCCAGCGCCACGCGGCTAAATCTAACATTAAAATACCCTCGGCACCGCCAGCAGCGTTAGCAATTAGGTAGTTACTTAAAAAAGCTGCAAATAAACCAAGAACTATAGCGAGTTGTTGCAGTGTAGCTAAGCGACCACGTAGACTTGCTGGTGCTACTTCTGCAATATAAGCAGGTGCTAAAACAGAGGCTGCACCTATGCCTAATCCGCCAAACAAGCGGTAAAAAATAAACTCAGCAGAACTATCTGCAATGCCAGAGCCAAAAGCGCTGACTGCAAATATAATGGCAGTGACAATCATAATAGCGCGACGGCCAAACTTGTCAGCTAATGGGCCAGCGGCGAATGCCCCTAATGCACAGCCTAATAATACAGATGCAACATTAAAACCAGTTGCAACACTGCTTGAATTAAATGTATTACCCAATGCCGATACGGTGCCATTTATAACGCCTGAATCGAAACCAAATAAAAAGCCACCAATAGCGGCAACGGCCGATATAAAAATAACATATAAAAGCGAGCACTTAGTCTGTGCGCTATGCTCACCTTTAGTTGCATGCTGTGTCGTCATGTTGTTCAATCCTAATTTTTATTATGTGTAATGTAGTTAAAGTAGCACTAAATTTGCTGGCAACCTTAGCACAGAGTGATCACGCTAAAAAAGATATTTCAATAGTAATACGTATGCATAAAAATTTTATTGGGTTGATAAAAATAACGAGATACTAGATACTGTTTTTATATACAGTATGGGCGGTTTTATGAAAAAAGAGTTACCAGCGAAATATTATTTGGCACATTTTAGAGAGCTATTAACGTTTGTGAGCGAGAAATGCATGCATTTACTCGAGCAAAAGCATATTTCATTTATTAGTAAAATAAACACGCTCGACGAACAGAGCCAGTGTATGTTGGCGCGCATTTATTCTCGTAAGCCTTATTTAGTTCAAACCCAATCATTAAACTACGAAGAAATTAGCTTGCCATACCAAGCACTTTTTAAATTAAAAGCGGCAAAGTTAATTGTAGAACCCTCTGATAAAGATCATAGGCAACTACTAAGTCACCTAACAAAACCGGCCTTAATAGAGCTGCTAGAAAAGCAAGAACAACCGCCATTATTTAAAAAAAGCGCTGCTAAAAGTAACTTAGTTGAAATAGCTAGTTCATTCTTTGAATCTAAGCCAGAGTGTCTTGCACACTTATATAATCAGTACGTGATAAATAATAGAGAAGAGTACTACGAGTATTTTGAATTTTTATATATTGGCAGGCTCAGTGCAGGCGATATTAATCATCAAAATCGATTTGTACTGCGAGATTTAGGCGTAACACCTGTTAGACAAGAGCATAGTGAAAGCTTGTCGCGCTTTGATTCAATAGAGGAAGCTCAGTCTAACTATGCATTAAACCGTTTGCGACTAACGCTTAAAAATACAAAAGATGACAATGAAAGAGAGGAACTAGCAAAGAAGCTAATAAATGAAGTAGCGTTAGGGGATATTGCAAAAGAGTTAAAAAACAAGTTACTGGTTACACTTTATAAGCAACTAAAAACAACTAACCCAACACTTGCGTTTGATGTACTTAATGCTTGCGAAGACGATGCACAAGCCCTCGAGATTCAAATAAGGGAGCAATATCGACAAGGCAATAAGCAATGGGTAAAAACGCAGCTTGAGCAAATTATAGAAAACCCGCTTACTGATGAGTTACTGTATTTTGCAGATGACTTTTTAATGCGTAAATTTAACAAGCAAACCCGTTCGCGGCTCAGTGAAATGTTAGCCAGTACACGCTGCATTATAGAAGTTGATGAACTCTACCGCGGCGATGTTGAGTTAGGTGTAAGCGATCACTACACTCGTCAAGGCAAACAGGTTTTTTATACTGAAAATACTTTGTGGCAAAGCCTATTTGCGCTGGTTTTTTGGCAAGAGCTATTTATTGAAACCCCGACGCCGCTTTGTAATGAATTTGATATTTTCCCACAAGCGTTAAAAACAGACTCCTTTTACTTAAATCAATCCTCACAAATAGAAGCGCGGCTGGCTGCGTGTAATAGTACCCCCAAATTGCTGCGTTTAGTGTGTAACCATGCCGCGAAGTATTATGAGCAACCAAATGGCTTATTTAGGTGGCACCCAGATGTGTTAAAGCCAGTAGAGATGCTTATATTAAATAGCCCAATAACGGCTTTACTTCAGCATTTAAAAAATATGGCAAAGAACTACCGACAGCTAAAAGACGGTTATCCCGATTTAATGATTGTTGATAATAACGCCGTTCATTTTGAAGAGGTTAAAGCGCCTGGCGATAAGCTCAAAAGAAACCAACTAGTGAGTATCGATAATTTAAAAAACTGTGGCTTTATCGTAAATATTGCAGCGGTAAACTGGTATGTAGATCCTAAGCGGATTTATAGTGTGGTAGATATTGAAACAACAGGGGGCCTAAAAGGGGGGAACCGAATTACCGAAATTGGTGTTGTTAAAATACAGCAAGGCAACATTATTGATACATGGACTACGCTGATAAACCCAGATCGGCCTATCCCTCGTTTTATTACTAAACTAACCGGTATCAACGACGCCATGGTAAGTGATGCGCCTATATTTAGCGACATTGCTTCGACTTTATTAGATAAGCTTTCGGGTAGTATTTTTGTCGCTCACAATGTTAATTTTGATTATGGCTTTATTAAAAAAGAGCTTGAGGGGCTGGGAATCAACTTTAAAATGCCAAAACTATGTACCGTTGTTGAATCACGTAAAGCATTTAAGGGATTAAAGTCGTACTCACTGGGGAATTTATCTGCACACTTTAATTTAGATTTAACTAACCATCACCGTGCATTAGATGATGCTAAAGCGGCCGCGCAGTTATTGTTACTGGTACAACAATCTACAAATAGGGTTTGCGTTTAGGAAGTAAAAAGCGCTAAGTGCGCTTTGTTACTTTATTTTCAAAGTCACTTTTTACGATATCGAGCGCTTTTAATACTTCTTCTGGCTCTACATCGTGTTGCTCTAAAATCATAATTAAATCAACAGCCAGTTTCACGTGTGTAGGAGCTTCTTCTAGTGGGTTACTCATGGAGCGCTTTCTTTTTAGCTATTTGATCAATCGCAAAATTAATGGCAACTTCTACGCGTTGCTGCATATCTAAACGATCTGTTTGAGTTAAATAAAACGCCATATCTACATCGTAACGAATATAGCGGGGTGGTAATTGATTGAGAACGGTGCAGCAAAAGTCAGCCATTACATCGTCGTTGTAACGTTCATTAAGTTTACGTTTTTCTATTTCTTCTAAAACGAGTTTTTCGTAAAAATTGTGTATGTCGTCATCTAATCGCATATTCCTGTCACTCTTTTTTATTGTCTGTAATGAGTCTATACCAAGGATTGTTATAAATCGAGAGCCGCTTTAAATAGTTGCTTATGGACACTAATTAAATTGTTGATGTTACGTTGATAACCGCCACCTAAAGCGCACATAAGCGGGATGTTTCGCTGCTTACAAAAGTTAAGAACGGTAAAGTCACGCGCGTATACGCCAGCTAAAGAAACATCAAATAAGCCAAGTTCGTCTTTGGTATAAATATCGGCGCCCGCATTATATAAAATAATATCGGGCTGGTGCAGACGAACACATAACTCAAGAGCTTGCTCTAGTGTTGTTAAATACTCTGCATCTGTGGTGTTTGCAGGTAAGCCGAAGTCGTAGTTTGAGTGCTGTTTTTGCCGAGGAAAGTTTTGTTCACAGTGAATTGAACAACTAATTATCTGCTCGTGCTGTTGGGTTATTTGCGCGGTACCATCACCTTGGTGTACGTCGCAATCAAATATTAATACGGTGTCGGCTTGCTTCGTTGCAATAAGGTGCGCTGCCGCAATGGCTAAATCATTAAAAATACAAAAGCCACTGCCGTAATTGCTGTAAGCATGATGATAACCGCCACTTAAATTAGCCGCTAAACCACTTTTAATTGCACTTTCTGCGGCTTGAATGCTGGCACCAACAGAGTAAAGTGTTCGCTCAACAAGTTCAGGAGAGTGAGGAAATCCCATTTTCTTCACCGCTTTGTCAGTTAACGACCCGTTTAAAAAGTCAGCAATATAATCTGAGCTATGGCATAAGCTTAACTGCGCTGTAGTTGCAGGCGAAGGCGATATAAATTGGGTGTAGCCTAAGCGCTCTATTTCATGCTTAAGCTGCTGATACTTTTTAATTGGAAATCGATGGCGCTCATGGAGCGTTAAAGCAGAGTAGAGAGGGTGATAAAAAAGCTGCATTAGCGTAGCTGTTGTTTTTCTACTTGTTGAATTTTGTCTTCGGTGGCAGAAATCGCTTTTCTACAACGGCCGAGTCGTGCATGAGTAGTTAAAATTTCTTGGTTAAGCTTTTGTGCTTGCGCAGGCGATGCTTTTTCCATTTGCAATTTACGCTCTTCAATCATCAGTACTAGGCGACGTTCAAATTCATGGTTTTGTTTAAGTTCGTCATATAACTCGTGGGATGATTGCATGATTTTTTGCACCGCTTGTTTATAAACAGGCTGTTTAGCACGAGGCTTATAATGACTTTTATTTTCTTTCACCCAAATAGGGGTCGATTTAATAACATTAAATACCGCTTGTACCTGACTGGCAATACGCTCAAGTGCATAGGTGTAAGCATGGCGGTGTTCGCTAGGTGGTAGGCTAGCTATTTCATCTTCTATTTCTACTACGTAGTCGGCTAAGTTCATACTTTTGGTGCTAAACACGGCTCTGTCAAATAGGCTCGGCTGTGCCTGCATATACCGGTTTTTAGAAAAGAGCTTTGCTTTGTCAAATTGCTCTGCTTGTTGCTTAAGCGTAGCAACTTGTTGGCGTAGTTTGTCTAAAGCAGCAGATTGCATATTAAAAGTATGCCTCGTAAATTAGTTTTAATGCTAAAAGTATAACCATCGTATTAAATACTGGACGAATAAATTTACTGCCAAAACGAATCGCTGAATGTGCGCCAAACCATGCACCAAGCATGATAAAGAAGCCCATTGTAATTCCCAGTAAAAAGTTAACATGGCCAAGTGCAACAAAGGTGATCAGCGAGATAAAGTTAGAAACAAAATTCATTGAACGCGCCAAACCACAATTAAGTAGCAAACTCATTTTATAAAGCATACCGTTTGAGGCAGTCCAAAAAGTTCCCGTTCCAGGCCCCGCCAAACCATCAAAAAAGCCTAGGCTTAACCCTTGTAGCCACTGTTTAATTTTTATTGCGCGGGTTAATTCAGGTAGGTCGTCGCTTTGTGTGGTACTTAAATTACCAAATAAGCTGTAGCAAGCCACTAAAATAATAATAATGGGTAAGAGCTTATTTAAAAACTCAATGCTTAAATGATCAACAATAAGTGTGCCTAACAAAGCACCTATGGCGGTGGCGATTATAGAAGCAAACCAAAATCGTGGGTTAAATAATTGTTTTTTATAATAGGTAATACTGGCAGTTAACGAGCCAAAACTGGCGGCCAATTTATTAGTGCCGAGCGTTAAATGAGGAGGTAATCCCGCCGTTAACAGTGCCGGTACAGTGAGTAAACCACCACCGCCAGCAATAGCATCAATAAAGCCTGCTAAAAGTGCAACGCCACATAAAATAGCCCAAGTTGTTGGGTCGAGTGCAAGTTCAAACATCAGTAATCTATTTGTCTTTTAAAAGGTGGTAAGGTGTCGAGCATGGCTTTGCCATATCGTTTGGTGATTAAGCGTCTATCTAAAATAGTTATTGTGCCAATATCACTTTCTTTGCGCAGCAGTCTACCACAGCTTTGTACCAATTTCTTTGCTGCGTCTGGCACGGTTATAGATAAAAACGGATTACCGCCTTTACTTTGCACAAACTCCGCTTGTGCTTCTTCTATTGGCGATGTGGGCACCGCAAATGGAATTTTTGTAATAATTAGGTTTTCTAAATATTTACCAGGTAAATCAAGTCCTTCAGAAAGGCTTTGGGTGCCAAATAAAATACTGCCTTTGCCTTCATCAATATTTTTAGTATGTAATTTGAGTAAAGCTTCTCGTGACATTTCACCTTGTACTAATAAGTTAAATCCTTTTGTTCTAAGGAACTTACTTACATGGTCCATTTGCCAGTAAGAGGCAAATAATACTAAGTTGGCTTTTTTAGTGTTTAGATACTCGGGTAGTGTTTTAGCAATATGATCGCTAAATTCTTTATCTGTTGGCTCTATGCTTGACGTCGGAATTCGCAGAGTGGCTTGTTTTGGGTAGTCAAACGGGGAGGGGACTTTAATAAACTTTACCCCTTCTTCTTTAGCAAGGCCACTTTCATAGGCAAAATGATCAAATGAGCCTAGTGCGCTCAAGGTAGCAGAACATAGCACGGCTCCAGCACATTCGCTCCACAGCTTATCTTTTAAATAGTAACCGACCTCAATGGGGCAGTCGCTAAGCAAGTGATCATGATGGCTTTTATATTCAAGTCGTTTTATCCAACGCGCATGCGGCGTGCCTTCGCCTTTAGTAGCGTAACTAAACCATAATTTATTAAGTTGTTCTAACCGGTTTATGTATTGCCCACTTTCAGCCAGAATGGGGTCGGCAACATAAGGTTTAATATCACCGTCGCTTACATCTTGTGTGAGGGTATCGTGCATTTTATTCAAACACCGTAATGCATCAAGCGTGGCTTCGCTAATGTCTTTTGCCTTCGCATGTAGCGATTTAGGAATTTCACCATGTTCAAAGCGATAGGTATCGTCTTTTGAATATTCAAAATCGGCGTTGTCGAGAATATCGCGGACTACTTTTAAATCTTTGTTAGCATCGTTAACGCTATCGCATAACTTAAAGTTTTGCCCAATACCTTTTTGCCCCACTAACACTTTGGCCATTTTGCCACTAAATTTAGTGAGTTTGTCGAGCCAATCTATCGTGCCTTTTATGGTAGCTGCAGCAGATGAAAAGTCGCGTGTAATATGCGCAAGGTGATGCGCTTCGTCGATTATATAAATGGTATTGTCGGGTTCGGGTAAAATTTTTCCGCCCCCTAAATCTAAATCGGCTAATAGTAACGAATGGTTTATAACTAATACATCCATTTGCATTAACTGCTGGCGGGCGAGTTGAAAAGGACATGTTTGGTGTGCTTTCATCTGGCGTTGGCAAGCATGCTTATCGCAGGCGATTAGTCCCCATACCCTATCAGGAATGGTATCAGCCCAGCTGTCTCTATCGCCTTGCCATTTTTTGTTTACATAGGCATCGTAAAGTTGCTTTAAGCATTTAGTTTCCATATCACTAAGTGGCGATGTAAGGGTAGGCATAAACTCCATTTGAGTTTGGCTATCGCTGTTCAGCGCATTATGAAGTTTGTGTGCACAAATATAACGTTGGCGGCCTTTTACTAAATCAAATTTAAAATCGAGCCCGGAGTGCTTTTTAAAAAACGGCAGCTCTTTAGCGATTAACTGCTCTTGCAAAGCGACCGTAGCTGTAGAAATAACCAGTTTCTTTTTTTGTGCTAATGCCAGCGGTAGAGCGCCTAGGCAGTATGCTAATGACTTGCCGGTACCTGTGCCTGCTTCAATAACGCAAATACGTTGTTTTTTATGGTATTCACCGGCTAATGTTTTGGCGATTTCAGCAACTAAATAGTTTTGACTACTGCGAGGGCGGTAATCGGTTAGGTTATTTGCAACATGCTGGTGTACTTGTCTAATTGTTTTTTTAAGTGAGCTCGATAGCATGTGATGATTAACCTAAAATATGTATATAATTACAGTGTATATATTAAGTGGGATCGAACATTGACACAAGCAATCTATCAGGGCTTTATTTTATCAAGGCAACAATACGGGGCTAAAAATGCACAAGGTATTACTTTGTGTTACTGGCTAAGCTCTGATCAGGGCCCGATAAAAGTGACGATTGAAAACCAGCAAGCGGTATTCTTCATCCCATTAGCACAGCAGCAGGCAGCGAATACCTTGTTGACTAAGGCGAGTGTTAACGTCCAGTTTAATAATGTTGAGCTTTGTCACTTTAGTGGTAGCGAGTGTGTTGCCTGTTACTTTAACGATATAAAAAGCCTATACACTGCAAGAGCTCTTTTAGAGCAAGTAATGCCAATTTACGAAGCCGATGTGCGCCACAGTGATCGCTTTTTAATGGAGCGCTTTATTAAAGGAGGTGTATGGGTAACCGGTAACGCCAAAGCTCAAAACGGCTTTATTGAAATTAGTGATGCAAAGCTAAAAGCAAACACCGAGTATACGCCAACGCTTAAGTCTGTTTCTTTGGATATAGAATGCAATGGCGACGGGGTGTTATTTAGTGTTGCACTGGTGGGAAATGGTTTAGATTGTGTATTGATGATAGGTGAGCAACAGCTGCAGAGCGACTCGACATTTGAAATAGACTGGTGCTTCGACGAAATTAACCTGCTCACCAAGCTGCAGCAGTACATTATAAATAATGACCCCGATGTTATTGTTGGTTGGAATGTTATTGATTTTGATTTTAGTTTATTGCAAGAACGCGCTGAGGCGTTAGGGCTTACTCTAAACTTTGGCCGAGATAATCAACCTTTATATATTAATAAAGGCCATTACACTCGATTAACGCTTCCGGGGCGGTGCGTCATTGATGGCATTGATACCTTGAAGAATGCCACTTATCGATTTGACAGCTTTTCGTTAGCCAATGTTGCAGAGCGAGTGCTTAACGAATCTAAATTAATAAAAACCGATAACCGATTAACAGAAATTGTTCGTCAATTTAATGAAGATAAGCTCGCTCTAGCGGCTTATAATCGTCAAGACTGCATTTTGGTTAATCAGATTTTCGAAAAACTAAAGTTATTTGAATTTGCCATAGTCAGAACTCAAATCACCGGGCTAGAACTTGAGCGCATGGGTGGCTCGGTTGCCGCATTTACAAACTTATATTTACCGCTGTTACATCGCAGTGGTTATGTTGCTCCCAACTTAGGCGATCATGGTTTATCTTTTGAAAGCCCTGGTGGCTATGTGATGGAGTCGACTCCAGGGCTTTTTAAAAACGTATTGGTACTTGATTTTAAAAGCTTATATCCGTCAATTATGCGTACGTTTTGTATTGACCCGCTAGGTTTAATCGCAGGGCTAAATGAGCCAGAACAAGCGGTTGAAGGATTTAATCAGGCATTATTTTCAAGAACGCAACACCACCTGCCTAAATTAATTGAGCACCTGACACAAACTCGCCAAAAGGCAAAAGACACTAATCAACCCATGCTATCGCAAGCGATTAAAATTATTATGAATAGCTTATATGGTGTACTGGGCTCTAAAGGCTGTCGGTTTTACGACCCGCGCTTGTCGAGTTCTATCACTTTACGTGGCCATGAAATAATGCAAACAACTCGTAAATGGATAGAAGCGCAAGGCTTTGAGGTGATATATGGTGATACCGACTCTACGTTTGTAAAACTCAGTGAAGATACAAGTCCTGAGCAATGCAACGAGATTGGCAGCCAACTTGTTCGACATATAAACGAAAAGTGGCAGGTCGACTTAAGGCAGCGTTATGACTTACAAAGCTATTTAGAAATTGAATTTGAAACCCATTACAGTCCGTTTTTTATGCCAACTATACGAGGTAAAAAAACAGGTTCTAAAAAACGTTATGTTGGTCAAGTAACCAAAAAAAATGAAAAAAAGTTGGTCTTTAAAGGTATGGAAACCGTTCGCAGTGATTGGACTGAGTTTGCACAGGAGTTTCAAATACAGTTGTTTGAAACTCTTTTCTCTAGTCACTTCGAAATACAGCAACTGCACAATATAATAAACAGCTTCACGCAAAAATTATACAGCGGTGACTTTGACCACAAGCTCGTTTATAGAAAGCGTTTAGGGCAGCACCTGAGCGATTATATTAAAAATATCCCACCTCACGTTCAAGCAGTTAAAAAACACAAAGCAAGCCATCCTGAGTTTGAAATAAAACGCGGGCAAGTAATCGAATATGTTTACGCAGTATCCGGCGCTGAGCTTTATACCGGTAAAAACACCCTTAATTACCTCCTATACATTCAAAGACAGCTTGAACCCGTAGCGCAAATGATATTAAGCGCTTTAAACACATCAACTGAATCTACTCAAGCTACATTATTTTAACTTAGCTATGAGGAAAATAGGTGCTTTGTAGGTTTTTTTTCGATTATAAGTTCCTATTTCGCATAAAAATTGTAAATTTTAAAGTTAACATTTGTGATCATGATTACAAAATTGTTTTAAATCACTACAAAATAAAAATCTAACATAAATTGATAATTACCCTTCAAATCAAATGTTTATCTTTTTGTTTTTGGGTTGTTTCTAAATCAAATCCAAAAAAAAGCTTAAAAAGCGAACCAAATAAACTTAAAAATGATAACGAGAAGTCACTTAAAGTGTTTTTAAGGTTAATTTAATGTTGACCGTGTTGTGATCAAAGTATTATCATCTAGGGCATGATCACATTTTAATTAACAAAAGTGGTCAAAAATAAAAAAACAAATAGTATTCTAGGGAGAATCAAATGTTAAATAACAAAGTTTCAAAAGCAGTTCGTTTAGCGATCGCTTTTGGTGCAGCTTCTACTGCTGCTTTCTCAGCAAGCTCAATTGCTGCAGAAGAGGGTGCAGAACAAGTTGAAAGAATTCAAGTAACCGGTTCACGTTTAACAAGAACTGATCTTGAAGGTGTTGCTCCAATCACTACCATTTCTGGCGAGTCTATGGGTGATATGGGTATCAGTAATGTTGGTGAATTCATTCAGTCAAACCCTGTAATGTCGGGCTCACCAGCTACTACAAGCACAAACAACGGCGGTAACGGTGGTGTATTCGTAGAGCTTCGTGGTCTAGGTTCGTCAAGAACACTTGTACTAATTAATGGTCGCAAACCTGTTTCAAGTGATTTCCAAAACATCCCATCTGCAATGATCGAAAGAATCGAAATTCTTAAAGATGGCGCGTCTGTAACTTACGGTTCAGCTGCTATGGCAGGTGTTGTTAACGTTATCACTAAAAAGCAATTTACAGGTATTGAACTAAAAGCTAATACTTCTTGGTACGACGATTTCAGCGCAGGCAAGCAAGAAAACTTTGAAATTGTAGCTGGTAAAGAATTTGACTCAGGTCATATTACTGTTGGTTTTGATTACTCTCAACAAGACCCAATCTATCAAGGCGATGTAAAGGGTGTAGATTTCTTCCAATACCCTTGGTACGTAGGTTCTACAGATCAAGCTAAAAGCTTTTATGAAAATGGCCTAATCACTCCACAAGATGATCCAGATAATGCAAACGTAATTATTTTAGGTTCAGGCTCTGTTCCATGTGGTAACTTCTACCTTAGAAATCAACCAGGTAGCTTCACAAATGGTAATTGTCCAACAGGTGCTGATGGTAAACCTGCAGCAGGTGACATGAGACCTTTCGTTGGTGGTGGTGCGAATAACGATACATATAACTACGCTCCAGTTAACCTAATGCAAACACCTTATGAAGTAGTAAACTTCTTTGTTGACACGTCATTTGAAGTTTTTGACGGCGTAACGCTATACACAGAAACTCGTATCAACAAACGTGAATCTCGTCAAGAGCTTGCCGCTGTTCCTTACGATACTCGTTTTGATCCAGGATACTTAGTACCTGACTCTGCTGGTAACATGGTAAATGGTGTTTCTGCAGATAACTACTACAACCCATTTGGCGAAGATGTAATTCGTTCACGTCGTCGTATGCTTGAAGGCGGTCGTTCATTTGAGCAAGATTATGTTCGCTTCCAAAACGTGATCGGTCTTACTGGTGATATTAATGATTCTTGGACCTATGACGCTTACTACAACTATGGCGCTAATAGCCTAAATGATACTGATTTTGGTCAGTTATATGGTCCTAACTTATCAAATGCAATGGGTCCTTCATTTAAAGACGCTGACGGTAACATCGTATGTGGTACAGAAGCTAACCCAATTGCCGGTTGTGTATCGCTAAATGTATTTGGTGGTCCAGGTACTGTAACTCAAGAAATGCTTGATTATGTTACGGCTCCTCTTGGTGATTCTTACAACGATTCATTCCACCAAGTTCGCATAGACGTGTCAGGTGAGTTATTTGAACTACCTGCAGGTTATGTAGGCAGCGCGTTCGGACTTGAGTATTACGAGACAGAATTTGAAGATGTAACTGACTCAGGTAAATTCTTTGACGAAGTGACAGGTAATACTGGTCAACCACTTACAGGTCTTGGCAGACATTACACTGCAGCAACAGCTGAATTCTTAATCCCGTTAATTGCAGACATGGGTGTTGAAACTCTTGATCTTACAGTAGGCGGTCGTTACGATGATTTCAGTACGACTGGTACTAGCTTTACTTGGAATGCCAAGTTAGAGTCGCGCGTTTTTGATGGTTTGAAATTCCGTGCTAACTACTCAGAAGTATACCGTGAACCTACACTAGATGATCTATATTCTCCTGCTGCGGATTCTTTTGAAACAGCATCTGATCCATGTGGCGCTGCTCGATACGGTGATTTATCAGCTGCAGGTCAAGCATTATGTGGCACTCAAGGTGTACCAACAGGTGGTCACTCAAGCACTGACTCTCAAATTCGTACTCGCGTAGGTGGTAACACAGAGCTACAAGCTGAAACAGGTGAAACAATCACAGTTGGTTTCGTATGGGCTCCAAACTTTATCGATAACCTTGGTATCACAGTTGATTACTGGGATATCAACATCGATGGTAAAATCGATTCTTTAGATACTACAGACATCATGAATGGTTGTTACACAGGTCTTCTAGAAGAGCAGTGTGCTAAAATCACTCGTGCGGCAGATGGTACTATCGACAAAGTTGATAGCCGTACAACTAACCTTGCTGGTATGACAGCTAAAGGTATAGACGTAGATGTAAACTACAGCTATGAGCTACCTAAAGGTATGTTACGCCTTAACCTTGCTTGGACTCATTTCTTAGAAAGAGGTGAAGAAAACTTCAACGCAGAAACAGCAACGTTTAATCTTGAAGATTTAGCTGGTCGTTTTGAAAATGATACGTCTTACTTTGAAGACAAAGTATTATTTAATGCAACTTACATGTTAGATGACTTAAGAGTTGTTTACGCAGCTAACTACCTTTCAAGCCTAGAATATGCTGACCTTTCTTTCTTCAATGCTGCAGGTGAGCTTGAGGGAATGAAAGCTACTATAGACTCACAGGTTTACCATGACTTGTCAGGTCAATACACATTCAGCACTGATACTACAGTACAGTTTGGTGTTCGTAACTTAACTAATGAGTTACCTCCTTTCATCGAAACTGCATCTAATGGTAGCACTGATGAAAGTAACTACAGACTTTATGGTCGTCAGTTCTTTGCTGGTATTTCTCAAAAGTTCTAATGTTACTTTTCAGGACTTATTAAACTAATAATTAGTTCTAAGTTAAAAGTTAAACGGCCCCAGATACTGGGGCCGTTTTTTATTTTTAAAGGAAATATAATTAAAACTTTTTAAATATTTATAAATGGCTATTAAAAAGTGGTTTGTTTGTTAAAATTTAACTACATAAACTAAGTTAATATCTAAATGACCTACACCCTTAGACCCTATCAGAGCGAAGCGGTTGAACGCACCGTTTTACACTTTAGAAAAACTAACGAACCTGCTGTTATTGTTTTACCTACAGGTGCGGGTAAAAGTTTGGTGATAGCTGAACTTGCGCGTATTGCTAAACAAAAAATATTGGTGTTGGCGCACGTAAAAGAATTAGTGGAGCAAAATGCTCAAAAATATAAAAGCTTTGGTCTTGAGGCGAGTATATTTTCCGCAGGACTCAAAGAGAAGTCGTTAATCCACCAAGTTACTTTTGCCAGTGTGCAGTCGTTATCGCGTAATCTAAATAAACTTAATGAGCACTACTCATTACTTATTATTGATGAGTGTCACAGAGTAAATGGCGAAAAGAAAAGCCAATACGGAAAAGTTATTAATGCACTTAAATCTCACAACCCTGAATTAAAAGTATTAGGTTTAACCGCGACGCCTTACCGATTAGGGCTAGGCTGGATTTATCAGCATCATTACCATGGCTTTGTGCGTGGTAATAAGGAAAGCCCATTCAAACGCTGTATTTTTGAATTACCTTTGCGTTATATGATCAAGCATAACTACTTAACTCCCCCTAAAGAGGTTGATGCTGCAATTAGCCATTATGACTTTTCATCTTTAACTAGCAATGCATTTGGGCAGTATAGCAATGAGGATATGAATGCGCTGTTAAAAAAATCGACCCGTGCAACTCAAACAATTCTGCAGCAGGTTATTCAATATAGTGAGAAGCGCCATGGCGTGATGATATTTGCTGCTACGGTTATGCATGCACAAGAGATAATGACTTATTTACCCGAGGATGAAAGTGCGCTGATCACCGGAGATACTCCCAATAGCGAACGCGATAAAATAATTAAACAATTCAAAGCTAAAAAAGTAAAGTATTTAGTGAATATATCGGTTCTTACTACCGGCTTTGATGCACCCCATGTAGATTTTATTGCTATTTTACGGCCCACAGAGTCAGTAAGTTTATACCAGCAAATTGTCGGTAGAGGTTTAAGGTTGGCTGAGGGTAAAGATGATTGTTTAGTGATTGACTATGCGGGTAATGGCTTTGACTTGTTCTACCCTGAGGTTGGTGATAAAAAAGGCGATAGCGATAATGAACCCGTGCAAGTGCTGTGTCCTGGGTGTGGCTTTGCCAATATATTTTGGGGTAAAACAGAGGCTGATGGCAAAGTAATCGAGCACTTTGGTAGGCGTTGCCAAGGCTTATTAGAGGACGATAATGGGGTAAGCGAGCAATGCGATTATCGTTTTCGTTTTAAAGAGTGTGAGCAGTGCGGCGCACAAAATGATATTGCTGCTCGAAAATGCCATGACTGTGGTGCTGTGATGGCCGATCCTGATGATAAGCTTCGTAATGCGTTAAATCTTAAAGATGCATTAGTACTTCGTTGTAGTGGCTTGAGTGTGACTAAACTTAAAGAGCAATTGTTAAAAGTTACTTATTTTGATGAAGACGGAGCCAGTTGTGATGAAGTTTTTGATTTAGCAAACAAAGGATCACAGTATTACTTTAATAAGCAATTTGGTAAGCGTGTAGGGCAGGGACAGTCACCAATTGAATTTATCAGTGCAGAGCAAGTTATAAAAGCCCAGTTTGATTTAATACCACCGGATTTTGTGATTGCTCGAAAAAGTAAAAAGTATGGCTGGAAAGTAGCAGATAAACTTTTTGATTATAAAGGCAGCTTTAGAAAAGCAAACCAGCTAAGCCGATAGGCTAAGCTGGATATCTCATTCATCATGAAATTAGGGTTATACTTCTTCTGCGTCTAATCCCCAACCATCGCCATAACCATTTAAGCTATTAGCGATACTTTCAATATATTGTTCTGCTTGGCCTAAAAGTGCATGCTCTGGAACCATTTTTACATGGGCTATTACCTCCCAAACACCGGTATCTTTACATTTCTCAACATCAGCAGTTTGCACTAATGCATCGTTTACAATCTCAGTTGCAAATTTTTCGGCATCAGCCTGTTGTTCAAATAAAATGTAAAAATCAATTTGTTGCATTTTACTTAAATCTACACCGGCGGCAGAAATTTCAGCAAGAAGCTGGCCATTATCATCATCAGGAAATTGCATTTAAAACTCATAAATTAGTGTTTATTCATTAGCACTATTGTAACCAAAATAAATCATTAAAGCGCAAAAATTTTTAGTTAAGCTTAAAGCGGTTTAAAAGATTCGCATAGAGCCAGCTAATATTTTAGACGCTGATAATGATTAAGTTAATGTTAGGCTCATTATCGCTATGCTATTATTGTGTCGTTAATTTGTTGTTTTTTATGGGTACATAGTAAGGATGATTACTTGTTCAATCAGTTTTTAAAATCCGTTATTTGTTTTTGCTTATTTTTGAGCTTTTTCGCTATTGCAGCTGACAATAAAATTGAAGATTATGAAATAAAAGGAATTAGTGGAGAGTTAGAAAACAACGTTGCTCTTTATTTAAAACCTTTAGTGGGTGAAAAACCAACGCGCTCACTGCGTCGTTACGCTAAAACGCAAGTTGAAGATAGCTTAAAGGCATTAGGTTATTACAGTCCAAATGTAACTATTGATTTTAATAAAGATGAGCGTGAGCTTGTTGCGACTATTGAACGCGGCTCCGCAACTCGTATTGAGACGCTTAATATTAGCGTTAACGGGGAAGCTAAACATGACCCATTAATTCAGCAAGTTATTGAAAGTTTAGAGTTAAAGCAAGGCGACATTTTAAATCATGGAATGTATAGCGCAGCCTATAAAAAAATTGAATCCGTTTTGTTGGAGCATGGTTACTTTGACGCAAAATGGCCTGCCCGAAAATTTGAAGTGTCATTAAAAAAACACAGCGCCATTATTACCTTTACCATTGAAAGTGGTGTGCGTTATCGCTTTGGTGATGTGTTAATTACCAATCAAAGCCCAGCAGAAAAATATATTCGCTCTTTAGCCCCGTTTGAAATGGGTGAGCACTATAAAGCATCTAAGATTGCTGACTACAACCTAGATTTATCGAGCACTCCTTATTTTACAAGCGTGCGTGTTTACGCTGATATTTCAGCTAGAAAAAACAGCCAAGTGCCTATTAAAGTGGACGTATTACATAAGCCCGCGAATAGCTACGAAATTGGTGGCGGGTTCAATACCGAATTGGGTCCAAAGGTACGGTTTAAGTGGAGTAAACCATGGATCACGGAGCAAGGACACTACCTAGAAAGCAATCTTAATATTGCAAAAAAACAACAAGATATTTCTATGGCGTATACCATCCCTGTTAATAATCCGAATGATGATTTATGGCGTTTATCAGCAGGCTATAAGCTCGAAGATGAATTAGCCGACAATATTTACAGTGAAATTTTAACAGCGCAGTTGCAAAGGCAATGGCTCACCGAGCAAAAATGGATAAGAACTGCATTTATCAGGCGCGAGCAAGAAACCTATCGGATTGGCGACGGGCTAGAACGCACCACAGAAATGTTATTACCAGGTGTCAGTTATGCCCGAAAGCAATCGAAGGGAGGAACCACCCCTTATTCGGGAGAGCAGTGGTCTATATCGGCAGAGTTTGGTCTCGATAGTGTACTCTCTAGTACCAATATTGTTAGGGTGCAATTACAGCATGCATGGTTGCGCACTTATCTTAATAAGCACCTTGTGTTTTTAAAAGCAAACTTAGGGGCCATGTTAGTTGACGATATTAACAATGTTCCATATTCATTAAGGTTTTATGCTGGTGGCGATCAAAGTGTGCGCGGCTTTGCTTATCAATCAATCTCACCAGAAAATGACAATGGGGATCGCATCGGCGGTAAATATTTAATCGCGACGACTGCTGAATATAATTACCAATTTGCCAAAAACTGGCGAGCAGCTTTATTTGTTGATGGAGGGACGGCGACCAATGATTTTTCTGAGCAATTTGAAATAGGTGCAGGGTTTGGTTTTCGTTATTTAACGCCTATAGGACCAATAAGAATAGATCATGCGTGGGGACTCACTAAAGAAAGCAAAAGCACTCGTTTAAGTATTACCATAGGGCCGGAAATTTAATGTCTGTATTTAAAAAAGTCACTGCAGCACTTAGCACCTTAGTTGTTGCTGTATTAGTGACATTGTTTTGCGTTGTTTTTACAGCTCCAGGTAACCAGCTAATTGCTTATAGCGCCAATAAGTTAGTTGACGGCTTAAAAATTGAAATAAAAAGCGGGCGTTTTTTATATAATGATGCGTTTAATTTTCGCTTTGAGCGTGACGGTTTATTACTTGATGCTCAGCAGCTTAAACTAGATTTATTTTGGTGGCACTGTGATGGTATGTGTATTGATAACTTAAGTGCCCGGTCTATAAAACTAAACTTACCAGCATCGTCATCTAATTCTCCTGATACATCTAACGAACCGTTGGAACAAATCAGTTTGCCATTTAATATTGCACTTAAGCGTTTAGCGGTCAGTGAGTTTGTGTTAAATCACACAAGTGCAAACGTAGTTGTTAATAATATGGAGATTGCTGCAAAGGCACAAGGTGCTGATATTCAAATTAAAAACGTGAATATTCCGAGTGTTTTAATCGCGTTAAAAGAGCAGCCTGGAGAAAATACAGCCAGTTCTACCCCAATTACTGAGTTACCAGCATTACCTAATATCGCATTTATGTCGCCACTCAATATTTACCTAGAACAGTTTAATATTGCGCAGTTCACAGTGGAGCAGAATGCACAGCAAAATGTGGTAATTAATATTGCGCTACAAATGAAGCTAATAGGTTCTGAGATTAACGTTGCTTCATTGTCTGCAAATTATCAGCAGTGGCAGCTTAATACTGCACTTAACGCAAAGCTTAAAGGCCGCTTACCAATTAATGGCGATATCAGTCTAAAAGGGCATGGTTATGATGCCAATATACAAATAGGCGGAGACTTAGAAAAGCTCAATGTAGATATAAAAAGCAGTGAATCATTTCCTTTTGAACTAGCTGCTACGGCTAATCTTAAACAACCAAATTATCCATTTAGTGTTAATGGCGATGTAGAGCAGTGGATTATCGAAACAGCAAGTAAAGAGTTAAAGATAACCGACGTAAAATTAACCGCACAAGGCAATGCTAACGATTATCAGTTATCGTTATTTGGTAATAGTCAGTTAGGTGCTTATCCAACTGTGAATATTAACAGTCAAATTAATGGCTCACTGAGCGAAGCAAACTTAAAAAAGTTAGCCCTTAAAGCGAATGAGAGCCAAGCTACTATCCAAGCGAATATCGACTGGCAAAATGGGGTTAGTGCTAACTTTAGCGGCGCGCTATCGAGTTTAAAAGCGCAATACCTCACTGACACACTTACCAGTGATATTTCAGGGCAGTTTAAAGGGGCATTTGTTACCAGTTTAAATAGCTGGCAATTAAGTATGGATGACACCCAATTAAGCGGGTTACTAAATGATGTACCGCTTAATTTTGCTGCTCAATTTAACTTAAATGATGAACTTAAAGCCACTGTAAAAAAATTTAACCTTAGCAGTGGCACAAATAGGTTAACCTTAACAGGTGAAGTCGATCAGCAATGGCAGATTAATGGGGCTATTGCGCTGCAAAGTAATGATGAGGCAAAGCTTCCGTTTATTGCTAATGGTAAAGCAGATTTAAGTATAAGAGGCGAGCGGTTGACGCCTGCAGTTGATTTAGCGTTAAAGCTAGAGCAGTTTATTTATGACGATATTAATATTAATAAGTTGGCGTTAAAAGCACAGTTAGACACCGCTACCGATTGGCAAACAGATATTAGCGTTACTCTTGATTCAGCGCGTGTCATGCATCACTTAATTAATAAAGTGGAAATAGTTGGTAGTGGTGATAAAACCGATCACCAACTAAGTGCATCTATTGATGCTGATGCTGGGGCTGCTACGTTTGAGCTAAATGGCAAACTTGCTAACGCGATTTGGCAAGGTGAACTCAGTAATATTAGCATAAGTGATAAAACGCTTAGCTTTGAAAATGCTAAAGATATAGCTGTAACTATAGATTCGAAAACGGGCGACTTTAATGTGAGTGCGCATTGTTGGCAATCGAGTAATAGTAAGTTATGTATTGATAGATTAAATCAAACCCGCGAATTAGGCCAGCTTAACGTAAAACTGGCCAATCTTGAATTGCGAGAGCTAAAACATTGGTTACCAGATAATATAATAACACGTGGTGATATAGCGGGAGACTTTGCTGCTAATTGGCAAGCTGGCACACTTAAAACTCTACGCGCTAATTTAAATTCATCAGGGCTTAACGCGGTACTTATTAACGAAGAAGACCGATTTACGCTACCTATAGAAACGCTAAACATAAGCGCTTTTTCTGATGCTAAGGTTGGCCAAATAGAAGCTAACATAGAATCGAGTGTTTTGGGTAAAGTAACGACTAAAGTTGATATTGATGATATTCGAAATAAGCAAACGCTTAACGGTAATATTCAAATTGATAAAATTTTATTGTCTGATATACAGCCTTTTTTATACACCTTCGAGCAGCTTAATGGCGCCATTCATGGGCAAGTTGCATTAGCAGGCACACTAAAAGACCCTTTGTTAGAGGGAAATTTAAACATAGAGAATATCAACCTAGAAGGTGAACAACTGCCTGTTGCCCTTAAAAACTCCAGTATTAATGTGGCGTTTAATAAGTCCACCGCCACCATTGAGGGAGATTTAAATGACCCTCAAGGCGGACAGGTAAAATTAACGGGGAATGTTGATTGGCAAGGTGAACAACCAGCTGTAAATATGAATGTAGTCGGCAGTGAGTTTTTTGTAAGAGCGCAACAAGGCGTGGTGTTTAAAGTATCACCAGAGTTAAAAATAAGTTTAGCTGACAATGCACTTAAGCTGGCAGGTAATGTTGTAGTGCCTTATGGTCGAATAGAAATTGAAGAGCTGCCAGAGGGGGCTGTACAGGTTAGTGATGATGAAATAATTTTGGATCAAACTACGCAAAATACTAAAAAAGCCCCATTTAACTACGATATTGATTTAAAAGTAACGGTTAAAAATGATGTCAGAGTAGCCTCATTTGGACTTGAGTCTAAAGTAGTGGGTGATATGGATATAAAAATGAGCCAAGACTCACCCATTATTGCCATTGGTGAGCTTAATCTAATTGAAGGAACTTACTTGGCATTTGGTCAAGACTTAATAATTAGAACCGGGCAAATTGGTTTCAGTGGCGCAATAGATAAGCCTCATTTAAATATTAAAGCCATTCGCAATCCAAATAATACCGCCGATGGTGTTATTGCAGGTGTTACTTTAACTGGCAGTGTTGAGCAGCCAAATTTAAAAGTATTTTCAGAGCCGGGCATGGACCAAGCACAAGCCCTAGCGTATTTGCTGAATGGTCAACCATTGGGGGAGGGCGACAGTTCAACGGATGCAATGTTAACTCAATTACTACTTTCTCAAGGAGTGAGCCGAAGCGAAAGCTTAGTGTCTAAAGTCGGTGAATCGTTTGGCTTGTCAGATGTGAGCTTAAGCTCTAAAGGGAGTGGCGAGCAAACAAAGGTAGAAATATCAGGTTATTTAGCACCGAGTTTGCAGGTTAAATATAGCGTGGGGGTATTTGAGTCGCTCAGTGAAGTGGCAGTGCGTTATCAGCTAATGTCGAAGTTATATATAGAAATAACCAGTGGCCTGTATCAAAATGTCGACATACTGTATAAATTCAATTGGGATTAACCTTTATCTACCAATACCAATAATAAAAAGGAAAAGGTATGAAAAAATTCGTAATCACTATTATAGCGTCGGCTTTGCTCGGCGGATGTGTCCAGCAAAGCACTTTGCCATCAACGCCAGTTAAAAGCCTAACCAGTAGTGAGATTATTGCTGCTACAACAGATGAGCAATGGCGATGGGTTGATCCTGAGAATATTTTAAAACTAACCCTACCTACCGGTGCTGCGTATATTGAGCTCAATCCAGCGCTTGCGCCAAAACACAGTGCTAATATTAAAGAATTGGCACGACAGGGCTTTTATCAGGGCACTCATATTTATCGTTTTGTGGAAGGGTTTGTTGCTCAAGGTGGTGATAGCACGGGTAAAAAGTTAACTAAAACCAAAAATAGCACATTACCTGCCGAGTTTTATTTAACCACGAATAAGCCGCTTATGATAACTGAAATGGGTAGGGATGGTTATGCACCAATAACCGGATTTTTAAATGGTTTTGCGGTGGCGCAAAATGAAACACGTGATCAAACATGGCAAATTCATTGCCATGGTGTATTTGCAATGGCGCGCGGCAACGATATTAATAGTGCCAGCACGGAATTTTTTGTCACCATAGGGCAAGGTCCACGTTATTTAGACAAAAATATCACCGTATTTGGGCGAGTACTTACAGGTATTGCACATTTTCATCAGCTAGCGCGCACACCTAAAGGTGGTAGCGAGTTTAATCCTATTACAGATTTACAAGTATTAGCCGACGTTAGCAGCGATCACAGCCGATTTAAAGTAATGAAAACAGACTCAGATGCATTTAAACAGTTAATTTCAGCACGAGGTAGTCGTAGTGAGGAATGGTTTGCGTATAGCCATAATTACATTGATGTGTGTGGAATGCCTGTACCAACTAAGCAACTTAACGATTAAAAAAAGGAGCCTCAGGCTCCTTTTTTGTTTAGCTTATTGACGGTTTATTTTTACCGCAAAAGGGGTATCGTTATGATGCGTTGAGCGATATGGATTAATATCAAGGCCGCCACGACGCGTATAGCGCGCGTAAACTTCAAGCTCTTTAATATTCAATTGAGTGGTTAGGTCGCTGTAAATACGCTCTACACATTGCTCATGGAACTCATTATGGGTCCTGAACGAAATTAAATAGCGTAATAATGACTCACGACACACTTGCTCACCAGTATAACGAATAATAATGCTGGCCCAATCCGGTTGCGAAGTAATTAAACAGTTTGATTTAAGTAAGTGGCTATGCAAGGTTTCGCTAACCACTTTATCGCTTTGTGACTTTAAAGAATGTGCGTCAATATGGTAGTTATCTATTTCAATATCTAACTCATCAATACACTCACCAGGAAGTGGTGTGCAAGGAATACAATTATAATCATCAGCGCTGTATAAGGTTACCTTTACCGGACTGTTTACCGCATTTGATAAGTCGTCAATTAAATGTTGCTTAACAATGTCAATACTTCCAAAGCGACTTTGGTTAAAGCTGTTCAGATAAAGCTTAAACGACTTTGACTCTATAATGTGACTACTTTGACATTCGAAAGTAAATATCGCCACCGCAACTTGTGGTTTGCCTTTGGTATTTAACCAAGATAGTTCGTAACCGGTCCAAATATCTTGGCCTTTGAATGGTAATGCGGCTTCATCAATGCTCAACGCGTCGCGATTAAGCTTGCGAGCAATAGGAAAAAGCAAGCTGGGCGTGTATTGATCTACATACTCAGTAGATTGACCAAGTACGCTGCCTTTAAGATCGGGAGAATTGCTGTAATCTGTCATGTTTGCTCTTAAATAGTTACAATGGGGACATTATATCTAAATTAAATGAGTTTCACAGTATGTCTGTTGCAATGCAATTAGCCCAACTTCACCAACGCTTTAGTGAAAAAACTATCAAAAATACACAAAAGCAGCCACTCATCGCCCACGATGAGCAATGGCCAAGTCCTTGTGAAATAGGCACAGCCGATGAGCACGGTATGATTCAATGGCAAGCGATAGTGAGAGAGCCTACAGGTTCTTTGGCTGATCTCGCTAACGCATTAGAGCTTGAATTTCCTGATGAACTTAGCCAGTTTTATGGCCATATGTTTGCTGGCAGTATTTTAGCCAGCGTTGATGGCCATCAAGTAGAATTATTACAAGCGTGGAATGAGGATGACTTTGACTTACTGCAACAAAATATCACGGGTCATGTTTTAATGAAGCGAAAGCTAAAGCAAGCGCCAAGTGTTTTTATTGGTTTAACTGATCAAGATGATTTACTTGTTACGGTATTAGTGGAAACAGGTGAGGTGTGCCTAGAGTATGTAGGTAAAAAGCCACATTATGTACTCGCCAAAAACCTCAGTGAATTTATAGCGTCGTTGGCAGTATAATTATAAGGTAATTTTAAGGTGTGATGTTTTAGACATAGCACCTTAAGTATGGGATTTATTGAAAATCCCATGAAATATTAGACACTAAACCACACGGCTCACACCTAAAATCAAATAAACCAAACCACGGCTCAGGTAATTTCCATTCACCTTGGCAACTTGGGCATTTACGCTTAAGCTCCGAGGTTTTATCAACCCCACCTACACGGTATAAGTAATAGTAAACTGGCTTTTTAGTTAAAAAGCTGATGCGTTTGCTAATATCTTTACCTCGGCGATACAAATCACTTTGTGTGCTGGCTATTTCCTCTAGTGCAGGAAATTCACAGCGAGTTGCGCCATTAATTTGAATTTGATCGCATGCTTGCCAATCTTCTTGCCATTTAATCAGGGTTTTATAATCGCCATTGGCAATTGCCGGAATATTAAATAGCGGAACGGGTAAAAAGTCATCGCCACAATACAGTGGGCTGCAGGTGTGCACATAGGTAGTATATAAAATATAGCTTGAGGGCTCTTTACAACCATCGGCGCCGTTTGAATGAATGTCTTGACCTATTATTTTCACTTTAGGTGCTAACAAGCCTGCATCATGAAGCTTTTCAACACTGTGTTTTACAAATTCACTGTTGTTAAGTGGATGCATAGCGTCTTCGGTCGGACACATAACGCGTGTTATAAAATAGCCATCTTTTAACACCGTTGGAAATTCTTCTCCAATGATTTGGCCATTAAAACGTAATGCATTTACCAAGCGGTTTATTGCTTGCTCGGCTTGCTCTAAGGTGGTGTCTTGGTAGCAATCAAATGTTAAATCAACAACAAACATTTATAGTCTCAAATTATTTTGGCGCGAGCAGTGTAAGTAATTGATCTAACTTTTGCTCAATTCTATCTAATTGAGAGCTGTTTTGACCTTCATTACTGGCACTTTGCTTTGGGGTTTTCATTAAATTATAAATTGAATCAGGATTATTCTTATATTGACTCACCGCAGCAATAATAACCGGCATTGGGGTCGGTGTTGTTAAACGACTTTTAGTTAGTGCAACAGTGGGAACTTTGCCTTCATCAAGAAGGACTTTAATAGCTTCAAATACAGCAGCATTCATTCAATTATAACTCTTTTATAAAGTAAGCTCGCAACATTGACGCTGCGAGCGGGTATGGTATCAATAAAGTGGCTAAGGCACATTAAAGTGCGCCATAAAATTAATTATTTTTGACGAAGACGTACGTCTAGTTCATCAATTACTTCACTCCAATCGCCATCAACCGCTAGCGATTCGGCAATAAAATGTTGTTGGGCTTCATCCCAAAAGGGAGCATCTTGCAACAAGGTTGTATCGGCAATGGAGTGCGAGGCAATAAATGCATCTATTTGCGCATCCGAATCCGGCAGTCCTAGTTGGGCGAACAAGGTATTAATAGTATGTTTTGTTGTATCCATAATAATGCTCCTAAATGAATTAATATGTATTAACTCTAGGGGGGAATGGTATATCTAGCCAGTTTAACCCTTACTGAATCTATGCTTTATTTACTCAATAGTAAGTCGCTAAAGCATGATCTGACTCAATGCAGTGGATGAGCGTACTAACTAAAATGTAAATTCGCTTATTTGTCTCACTTAGGTATATAGTTATATAAGCATTTGGTCATCGTTGTAGTTCAAAATTAATCCCTTATGCGTTACTTGGCGTAACGATGGGGGTGTAAAATAACAAAGGAAATAAAATGACAGCCACAGCAGAATCGACAGACGCCTTTAGTGTTCAGCATATTGCACCAGAGGATATAAGCACAGCAGCCAGCCTGATATATCAGGCATATCAAAACGATCCTATTTTACAAACACTGCTAGGGTATAACGAAGACAACCCGCTCGATTATGAAAAAAAATTACGTGCACTTATCCGTGAAGAGCTCAGTAGCTTTTGGCAAGAGAAGCAGCCTTTAATCGGCCTTTACCGCAATGATAAATTAAAAGCGGTTGCCTGTGTGTTTGAGTCAAATAGCCAATTACAAGCTGAGCGTTATTGGCATTGGCGATTAAAACTGATGCTAAGTGCAGGTTATTTACAAACGAATCAATTAATTGAAAAAGAAAAAACCATTCGTGACGCCTTAAAGCCGCAAGGGAATTATTACTTTTTAGCGTTTATTGCGGTTGATCCACACTTTCACGGGCAAGGGTTTGGTCGCACTTTACTTAAAGGTTTAGATGGCTTAATACACGATAATCCTGAGTCTTCTGGTATAGCGGTATTTGTGACTCGTGACGAGCATACGAAATTTTTTAAATCGCAAGGCTTTGAGCACTTTAAACAACTTTCATTTAACCAAGTTAAGGGTGAATTACTATTTAAAGTTGCTAATGCTCAATAAAGGTAGTTGTTCATAATGGCGTATCTGTAAGCCTATGTTCCAAATCGGGCACACCAGTGTGAGATATATCCTACATTAGTGTGCTCTTTGTCAGTTTAAATCCATTATTTATCCGTTTATAAGCATCAAGCTTCTGTTATTTATAGCTATTTTAGTTTTTTCAATTTTGTGACATTAAATTTTTTAGTTTTCCTCACTATTATACCCAGCCGTTTGGTTTAAACTTTACTTTGTCAAGACGACATAGCTCAATGACTGAGCTAATGCCATGGATATGGAATCAGGCAGCATAGTAGTGACTAGCAGGAAGCGTAAAGGACAAGTTAACACGGATGCAAGGATGAAACAGGAAGTACATGAAGTACTAAAATAGCTAGGAGCTATTTAAAGGATACCAAGGATGATGCGATAGGATATTGCAGGAGCGTTAGTTTACGCAGGACGGCCAAGGCGGCAAGAGGATATTGCAGGATGCAATGGAGGGCTAACACGGTAGTTTGCTCGTTCAGTGGATGATAAACAAGGATCAGGTAAAGGATACCTTACAGGATGTTGGCAATTAGGGCGTAACTGAGGTTACGCCTTGGTTTTTTGTTTACAAAAATTATATCTTATGTGGTGGCACAACCACACTTTTTAGCTTTTCATCTTCCATGATTAACACTCCCTGATAAGCATTTTCACCATCGCTTGAAAATTCAAAAATAAATTCGCTTTTCATGCCCGGTTTACCACTTTTTAAAATGCCAAACCGACGCTTGCTACAAGCCACACTCATTAGTTGTACCTGCAATTGCTCACTTTGGCGTTTGGCATGAACGTTCGCTGCTTCGGCTATTTTACGATTTAGCCAAAAAAAATAAATTACAGCCCCAATAAGTATGAACGTCCATAAACTAGCCATTTAAGAGAATAACCTTCCAATTGCGCGAGCTAACGTCTCGCTTCTGTTTTCTTTACGTAGTAATGCTAATAAATGTGGGCGAATAGTTGGAATTGCAACTAAATCTGCAAAAATGCTGGGAAATAACTCAGCTATTTTCTCATGGTGCGCACAGTTATCCATAAATACATGCAAACGCTGTGGCTCTTCTAATTGTTTAAAGCAGCGACCTGCAATAGTTAATAAAATGTCTGAGTCTTGCCCAAGCGTAGATTCTAAAGCGCAGTCAACCAGTTGTGCGCTAAGCCCTGTTGCTTGCCCTGATGATATGGCGCGAAGCGCGGCAGAAGCCGTAACCACATCATTATTCTTAAGGGCGGTTTGTCCATAACTTAACAATAACTCACTTAACGTGGGTGGTATTTCGATGTGTTCAAGCATTGCGCTTAATGGTTGTAATACTTCAACAGGTAAATTAGGCCACGCAGCGTGTAAGTGTTTTAAGTTATCAGCACTGTTGAGGCGATAAGCAAAATCAGCAATGCCTTGTAGCGCCACACTTTGCCAATTATCAAAACCAATCTGGCCACTAAAATAAAGCTGGGCATGCTCATAATACTGTGAGGCTGGTTGTTTTAATAACACTTTAACTTGTGCATTAAACGCCGCTAATTTATTAGCATTAGGAGTAAATACGTAAGGGTTATTATCGAGTTTGCCATCGGCTTGTTCGCCGGTAATTTCTGTTCCTAGTGCTTGAATTACCATGTCTGCAAAGTGGTCGCGGCTGGCACTAACGAGTTTACTTTGTTCATCAAGTGGGAATTTTAAAAACCACACATAGGGTTCTTTGCTAGCTTTACTGTCCCAAAATTGAATCGCTAGCCATGCATGGCCTGCTAATGGGTAAGGGTAAGGAACTTGTGCTTGTTCAACAGCTAAAAATTGTTGTTTATCAAGCTTGGTAATATGCCTGCCAATATCAAAAGCACGCCATTGAGTTCCTGCACCGTCTAAAAGCTGGCCTAATGTGGCTATATGTTCACTCATGAATTTCCAACTGTTTTTACTACAAAATTACGCTAATTATACGCCATAGCGACTGTTGAGGGAACAGGGTATAATTGTGCAATATACAAAGTAAAGGGTGATTATGACTGAGCAAACCCAACTCTATTTAACACAATTAACTGCGCTACTTAAAAAGTATCAGCTTTGGCAGAATGAGCCGATTGACTCTGCATTGTTGCATTCAAGCGTCCCTTTTTGCCATGATACGCTTGCATTTGAACAGTGGTTACAGTTTGTATTTATAGAAAAAATTCAACAGATTATTACAATGAAACAACCGTTACCGCGTAATTTTGCGATTGCTCCTATGGCGCAAATGACACTCATTGATAAGTCCGGAAGCGAAGAGATTATTTCTTTGCTGACGCAATTAGATTCATTGCTTGGAGAGCCAGATGACTGAACGTCCAGCGCCAGTTGAATACGGCGAACTGAACATTCTCTATCAAGATGAGAACTATGTAGCGATTGATAAACCATCAGGCTTACTTGTTCATCGCTCCTTTTTAGATAAGCATGAAACTCAATTTGCAATGCAAATGCTACGCGATCAACTCGGTCAGCATGTGTTTCCTGTGCACCGTCTTGATAGGCCGACATCGGGTGTGTTGCTGTTTGCTCTAAGCTCAGAAGCCGCGCGTGATATGAATCAGTTGTTTATTGAGGGCACGATCTCAAAGCGTTATTTAGCTTTGGTACGCGGATTTGCGCCTGAATCTGTTTTTTTAGATAAACCGTTAAAAGAAGAACTAGACAAAATCGCTGATAAATTTGCCGATCAGAATAAAGATGCTCAAGAAGCACAAACTCAGTTTAACTGTTTGCACCAAGCTGCGTTGCCTATTCCCATAGGAAAATACCCAACGGTTAGGTATTCTTTGGTAGAGTGTTTTCCTAAAACAGGGCGTAAACATCAAATTCGTCGCCATTTAAAACATTTGTCGTTACCGATAATTGGCGACGTTAACCATGGTGATAACCAGCATAATCAGTTTTTTAGAGAGCATTTCTCCCTTAGACGATTAATGTTATTTGCTACAGAACTGCGTTTTGTACATCCTTACAGTAATGAATCGATAATAATTAAAGCGCTACTAGGTGATGCAATGTTGAGTATTTGCAAACAGTTAGGGTGGCCAAGTGAAGAAAAGGATTATTAATGGCACATATTAGTATTTTTGTAGGCAGCGTGTATGGTGGTGCTGAACGTTTAAGTGAGCAAATAAGCGATACTATAGAGCAAACTGGCCATCAGGTAAGCGTATTTGCAGAGCCAAGTTTAGAAGATCTAAAAAATGCGACGCATATTTTAATAGTTACTTCAACAACAGGACAAGGCGATATACCCGCTAACTTGGCAGAGCTTTATAATCAGCTTAACAGTACGTTTCCAATGTTAACCAATAAACCATTTGGCATTGTAGCCATGGGTGACAGAAGCTACGGTGATACGTTTTGCGCAGCAGGACGTAGCTTTGATGAACTATTACGTGACTTACAAGCTAAACCTGTGGGTAACCGACTAGAAATTGATGCCTGTGAAGACTTTGAGCCTTGGCCTGTCACCGAGCCGTGGTTACAAACTTGGCTTGATAAATTACCCTCTTAAATGCGCAGACTCTAAATGAAAAAATATAAACTGAGTTTAATTGTGCTTGCAGGTGGCTTAGGTAGTCGCTTTGGTGGCAATAAACAAATTGCAGAAATTCCAGGGCTAAATTGCACTATTATGGAGCTGAGTATTATTGATGCGCATGCTGCAGGCGTGACGCAGGTGGTGCTGATCATAAACCAAGCGGTACGCAGTGAAATAGAGCGTACTATTTTGCCCCGATTACCTAGTGATATTGATGTGGTGCTGGTGGAGCAACACATTGAAAAGGTGCCCGAACAATTTAAAGCAACACTTTGCCAGCGAGTAAAGCCTTGGGGCACAGGTCATGCTCTGTTGTGTGCCAAAGCCCACATTAATAACCCCGCTATTGTGATCACTGCCGATGACTATTATGGCAAATCTTCGTTTGTATTACTGAGTGAGCACTTTAAAAGAAGCGCTGAATGGGCAATGGTAGGGTATCCGATTATTGATACTCTTTCTGAGCACGGTGGTGTTAATCGTGGGGTATGTAAAATTGCGGATGGAAAGCTTGTTGCCGTAACCGAGTATTTGAATATTCAACAACAGTCTGAGCATATTTTTGGCGATAACCCACAGGGTTTACGTGATAAAATTAGCCCAAACTCCCTAGGCTCGATGAGTTTTTGGGGGATCACCCCCTGCTTTTTTGACTATTTGCAACAAGGCTTTGAAACGTTTTTACAGCAATATAACGTGAATACTCAGCAAGAGTACTTCTTACCTGATCAAATCCAGAAAGCTATTAATGTAAAAGCACAGCCTGTATTTGTATACACTGCAAAAGAGCCTTGGTTTGGTGTTACCTATAAATCAGAACTGACAACCATTGCGGCTACTTTGTGCGCATTACGTCAAGCGTAGCTATTAAATTATTGTCGCCTTGGGCGAAAAGAGTGAAGTAGAAAATGAATACAGTTCCTATAGAAGTTTATTTATCTGAGAGTTTTGGCCTTGACGAGAAGCATGCGAGCATAAAACCCATAGGCAGTGGGCATATAAATACTACTATGTTATTAAGTACTTCGAAGCGGTCACTGGTTGTACAAAAGCTCAATACGGTGGTGTTTCCAAAACCACAGTTACTTGTTGATAATGCGCGATTAATAGAGCAACACTTAAGTAAAAAACAACAAGCAGGTGAATTCAATCTAGCAATAGTACGCCATGTAGCGACGACTCAGAATGACTATTTAGTTAATAATGATGATGATACTTGGCGAGCACTTGAGTTTATTGGTGGCAGTTATAGTGAAGATGTGGTTAATACTGCTAGCCAGGCACAAACAGCGGCCAATGCATTTGGCCAATTTGCGCAAGCGCTACAAGACTTTGACGCGAACAATTTACATGCGGTTATTCCTAATTTTCATAACTTGGCCATGCGTGCAGAAGTATTCAAGCAAGTTGTTAGCACCGATCCTCATAAACGTTTGGCTCATTGTCAGGAAGAGGTTGATTTTTGCCTGTCGCAGCTTTCACTTATCGATGAGCTTAATGCCCTTGAGGGAAAAGTGCCTATTCGTGTGTGCCATAACGATACTAAAATAAACAACATGCTATTTTGCTTAGACTCTAATAATGCAAAAGCGGTGATAGATTTAGATACCTGTATGCCTGGTTATTGGCTTAACGATTTTGGTGATATGGTCAGAACATTTTGCTCTGCAGAGCAAGAAGATTCAACGGCGCTTGAAAAGGTAGGTGTTCGTGAAGATATTTTTGCAGCGATTGTTAAAGGCTATGTTGAGCCCTTAAAGGCGGTATTGACGCCCGCCGAGAAACAAAGCTTTTGGTTAGGTGCTAAAGTGATGCCCTTTATGATTGGCTTACGATTTTTAACTGATTATATAGATGGTGATAATTACTTTAGCGTTAAACATAAGAGACACAACTTAGATCGCGCAAAAAACCAATTTGCCTTATACAAGGATATAGTAAGTAAGCAGCAGGTCTTAAAAGGGATTTTGACTCAGGTATAAACCCAATTAATTATATTGCTCAAAGCGTCATAACTAAAACTTTGAGCAATATAAATTGAGGTTAAATATTGAAAGTATGTGTTAACTTGCAACACCTCAATTTTTACTTATTAAGCATCCGCTAGTTTTACACGGATTTTGCTTTTGTCTACTGTGGTTTGATTAAGCGCTTTAATTGCGCCTTTAACTTCAATGTCATTAGGCATTTCTACAAAGGCAAAGCCTTTAGATTGGCCTGTTTCTTTATCGAGTACCAAGTTACAGGTGGTCACTTTACCGTGAGCCGTAAATAACGTACGAAGTTCATGCTCAGTAGTGGCACGTGATAAGTTACGAACTAATAATTTCATATATAACCTAAATAATGGGTTCAAGCATAATTATCTCAAGTAACCTTGCTTTAACCTAACGTTATTTTATAAACAGTAAAAATAACTGCTAAAAAACAAAAAACCGCCTAATGGCGGTTTTTTATACATTGCGAGAGATTACTTTACTTCTTTACCTGCCGCTTGTTGATCTGCATGATAGCTTGAACGTACAAACGGGCCTGAAGCGGCGTGTGTAAAGCCAATTTCATCAGCATATTCTTTTAATGCGTCAAATTCAGCTGGTGGCACGTAACGCTTAACGGGTAAGTGGTGCTTAGACGGTTGTAGGTATTGCCCTACAGTAAGCATATCAACGTCATGAGCACGTAAATCGCGAAGTACTTCCTCGATTTCGCTAATTTCTTCACCAAGGCCAACCATTAAGCCTGATTTTGTTTTAACCTCAGGGTGGGCTTCTTTAAAGCGACGTAATAATTCAAGAGACCATTTATAGTCAGCACCCGGGCGCGCAAGTTTGTATAAACGTGGCGCCGTTTCTAAGTTGTGATTAAATACATCTGGCGGCGTTTCAATTAAAATTTCTAACGCTCTGTCCATACGGCCACGAAAATCGGGCACTAAAATCTCAATGGTAATTTCTGGATTATGCTTACGAATTTCGCGGATACAATCAGCAAAGTGCTGAGCACCACCGTCACGTAAATCATCACGGTCTACAGAAGTAATAACTACATAGCTTAACTTCATGTCTTTAATGGTCAGTGCCAGCTTTTCAGGCTCAGCGGCATCAGGTTTTAATGGGCGACCATGTGCAACGTCACAAAATGGACAACGACGTGTACAAATAGCCCCTAAAATCATAAAGGTCGCTGTACCGTGGTTAAAACACTCTGATAAGTTAGGACACGAAGCTTCTTCACATACAGAGTGAAGGCCATGCTTACGCATTGCTTGTTTTATGCCGTCAATTCGCTCGGTTGACTTAGGTAAGCGAATTTTAAGCCACTCTGGCTTACGGAGCATTTCGGTTTTTTCTGTTGGTAAAACTTTAACGGGGATCAACGCCATTTTTTCTGCGTCGCGTAGTTTTACACCTGGTTCCATTTTGACTGGTTTATTCATTCGTTTTCAAACCCTTCAGTATGCTTAACCTGTGTTGCATTAAGCTTCTTGATCATGTGTTTTACCAGCCCTTCACCTGCAGCTTCAAGGTTTTGAGGGCCATTTAGTTCTTTAGTTTGCACCATATTCATGCCCGCATAACCACATGGGTTGATGCGTAAAAATGGACTTAGATCCATATTAACATTTAATGCCAAGCCATGAAATGAGCAGCCACGACGAACTCGTAAACCTAAAGAAGCAATTTTACTGTCGTTAACGTAAACACCAGGAGCATCCGCTTTCGCGTATGCATCTATGGCGAACTCTGCAAGGGATTCAATGATGCACTCTTCAAGCCAAGTAACTAGCTCTCGCACCCCAATTTTTAAACGACGTAAATTAAATAATACATACATCATTTGCTGACCAGGGCCGTGGTAAGTCACCTGTCCACCGCGGTCAACTTTAATCACTTCTATGTCACCTGGGGCGAGTAAGTGCTCATCTTTACCGGCTTGGCCTTGGGTAAATACACTTTCATGCTCTACCAACCAAATTTCATCTGGCGTATTTTCATCACGGGTGTCGGTAAAGTCTTGCATTTTTTGCCAAATCGGCATGTAACGCTGACGACCCAGTTGGCGTACGATTAGGGTGTTTTCGCTCACAACAAATCTCAACTATAGCTTAAAGCATATGGCGCACGTCATCGATATTGCTGATCACGTTGTAAATTTCTTCAATGTGTTTGCCGCTTGTTACTGTGGCTACTAAAGTGACTGACTCATAGTTACCTTTACTGCTCGGTTTTACTTTTGGCGCATAATCACCCGGGGCGATAGGTTGTAACTTTTCTAAAATTTGATCAGTTAAGTTTACGTTTGCTAAACCCATAATTTTAAATGTAAACGGGCAAGGGTACTCTAGGTACTCATCAAATTTAGTGTTTTTAACAGGTTCAACCACGACGGGAACTCCTCAAACAAAAGTGTTGGCTCAACTTATACGTTAAGCTTAGAACTGAAAGGCTAATGACAATCTTGAAATGATGTTACTTTTGACCTAAGCCAACGATAGTCATTCAATACGATTGGTATATATGGGGCGCATTCTAGCACTTTTCAAGCAAAAAAAAACGCCTCACAGAAGAGGCGTTCATATTACTTTACTCGTGCTTACATTATTTGTAAGCGTAAGTAGTCATATATTTTACTGAAGAAGCTACCTTCTTGTATTTCTTCAAGTGTAACTAGCGGATATTGTGCAATATCTTCGCCTTCAAGTTGTAAAAACAGCGTGCCTACTTTAGTGCCTTTAGCTAAAGGTGCTTCGAGCGTATCGTCAAGCTCAAAGTTTGCTTTCAGGTTTTTATGTTGGCCACGAGGGATTGTAATAGGGGTGTCTTCTAAAATACCTAAAGAGACATTCTCTTTGTTACCCATCCAGATGCGTTGCTCTGCAAAACTATCGCCCGCTTTGTAAGGCGTAATTGTTTCAAAAAAGCGGAAACCGTAGTTAAGCAGTTTTTTACTTTCAACTTTACGCGCACGCTCACTTGAAGTACCCATAACTACCGCAATTAAACGCATGTCATTTTTTGTTGCCGAGGTGACTAAGCTGTAACCCGCATCAGATGTATGGCCTGTTTTAATACCATCAACATCTAAGCTTTCATCCCATAACAACGAGTTACGGTTATATTGCTTTATACCATTAAAAGTAAAAGATTTTTCTTTATATAGGGCGTATTCATCCGGCACATCTTTGATTAAGGCTGCACCAAGTGTGGCCATATCGCGTGGCGTTGTGTAGTGCTCGTCTGTATCAAGACCGTGACTATTAATAAAGTGAGTATTTGTCATGCCTATCTTTTCAGCATGGGCATTCATTAAATCTGCAAAGGCACTTTCGCTGCCTGCAATATGCTCAGCCATAGCAACACAGGCATCATTACCCGATTGTACAATAATACCGTGATTAAGATCATCTACGCTAACTTGCTTACCCACTTCAATAAACATTTTAGATGATTCAGGAAAGTTTTTTGCCCATGCTTTTTCGCTAATAGTCACCATATCGGTAGGTGCGATATTACCTGCATTAATCTCTGTACCAATTACGTAACTAGTCATCATTTTAGTTAAGCTAGCAGGAGCAAGTTTTGTATCAGCTTCACCTTCTGCAATAACTTTACCTGTGGTGAAATCCACCAAAAAGTAACCTTTAGCATTAACTTGAGGGGGGGCTGGAATAATTTGTGCGGTGGCTGAAAAGACGGCGGCAGAACAGACTAAGCCGCAAACACCAGTAAGAATTTTATGTTTAATAGATTTCATCATACTCATTAATGGTTAAAGTTAAAAATATGCATTCTCCCTATTCTAAAGGGCTTACTGAGTGTAAAGCAAGAACGCGTTCTGAAATTGATTTTGTTTTAATGTTTCTAATACTTGTTGCGCGTGTTGGGCATCTTTTATCGGCCCTAAGTGCAATCTATAAATAGCGTCTTTTTCGACGATATTTGTTGGTAATTTATACTGCTCTCGTAGTGTGTGTGCCAATGCTTCTATGTTGGCTAAGGTACTGCCGGCTGCTACTTGAACATAGGTTTTTCGTGCACGGGTATCTGCGAGGGTAATCGCTTCAAGCTTAACCTTTGCTGTACCGTATTTATGGTAGCCAAGTTTATAGGCAGCAGCATAGGAAAGATCAATGATTCTATCATCATGAAAGGGCCCACGATCATTAACCCGTACTATAACAGATTGGCCATTGGCTGTATTTGTTACGCGTACAAAACTCGGTAATGGTAAGGTTTTATGGGCTGCCGTCATAGCAAACATATCGTAAACTTCGCCGTTAGAGGTATGATAACCATGAAACTTTCGGCCATACCATGAAGCAATGCCCGTTTCTGAATAACCGGTTTCATCGAGCATAGGGGTATAACGTTTGCCCAACACTTCGTAAGGGCGTGTGGTGCTCGCGCTTTTTATAACTTTAGTGACAATAGCATCTTGCATTTCTAATTCAGTTGGTGCTCGCAGTGGTGCGGCATCATGACGCATACTATAACGACTACTTGAACTGCTGCACGCACTCAAAAAGAGGCTAACGAGTGTAATAATTATAAGTTGTTTATAAAGGCGCATTATTTTAAGAGCATCCTTTTATCTGTGGCAATCGACATAATAATGCCAAATGCAGCCATTAAGGTAACCATTGAGGTGCCACCATAGCTAATCAATGGTAATGGCACACCTACAACGGGTAACAAGCCCGAAACCATGCCAATGTTTACAAAAATATAAACGAAAAATGTCAGAATGAGTGAGCCCGCGAGTAACTTGCCAAAGGCATCTTGGGCATTAACGGCAATATAAAGTCCGCGACCAATAATGAATAGGTATAGGCTCAGTAAAACACACACACCGAACAGGCCAAACTCCTCACTCAGTACTGAAAAAATAAAATCAGTATGTCTTTCAGGTAAAAATTCTAGTTGTGATTGTGTGCCTTGCAACCAGCCTTTGCCTTCTATACCGCCTGAGCCAATAGCAATTTTTGATTGAATTATATGATAGCCAGAACCAAGCGGATCGCTCTCTGGATCTAAAAAGGTCAGTACTCTTTGCTTTTGATAATCATGCATACCATAGTGCCAAAACGGCCATGCCGCTAAGGCAACAACAGAGCTTAAGAAGCCAATTAAACGCCAACTCAAGCCAGATAAAAACAACACAAATACACCTGAACTAGCAATCAAAATTGAGGTGCCCAAATCAGGCTGTTCTTTAATAAGTAGGGTAGGTAGCATAACAATGGCAAAACCAATCACTAAATGCAGCGCTCGAGGGGGTAAATGATTACGGCCAATATACCAAGCCACCATCATAGGAACCGCTAATTTCATCAGCTCTGAGGGTTGAAAGCGGGTAATACCTAAATCTAACCAGCGTTGAGCGCCTTTAGAGCTTACACCAAATAGTAGTACTCCAACTAGCATGAGTAACCCTAGGCAATACATGGGAATGACTAAGCGTTTTAACGTAGCGGGGGGGATTTGCGCTAAAACAAACATTCCAATAATTGCACCTGCCATGCGGGTTACATGGCGGATCATCATAGCCGAGTCTTGGCCAGAGGCACTATAAACGATAGTGATGCTGCCAGCCATCATCAGTAATAAAGCAATTAAAAGTGGCAAGTCGATATGCAGGCGTAGCCAAATAGAACGCTTATTATGTAAAGCCGTCATGGTACTTTACTCCCTGAGGATTGAATTGGGTTAGCTGCAAAATAATAATCCATTAATTGACGGGCAATAGGCGCACCTACTGAGCTTCCCCCACCGGTATTTTCTACCACAATAGAGACCACTATTTGTGGGTTGTTGTAGGGGGCAAAACCGACGTAAATGGCGTTATCACGTTGGCGCTCTTTAAGTGCATCGGCGTCGTAACGCTCGCCTTGAGCAATACTGACTACTTGGGCTGTACCGGTTTTACCTGCTGGATCGTAGGTAGCGCCTTTAAACGCACGATGGGCAGTTCCGGTGGTTTTTTTAACGGTGTTATGCATGGCATCAATCGCGATGCGCCAGTTATCTTCATTATTGAGTACAACAGGTGGCTTTTCTTCATTATTGAGCTGAGTAATTTGATCTTCTTTTTTAGCAACTTGCACTAAATGAGGAGGGTGATTTATCCCTCTGTTAACTAAAATATTAGTGGCATTCGCTATTTGAATGGGGGTGGCAGTCCAATAACCTTGGCCAATTCCTACAGAAATAGTATCGCCACGCCACCAAGACTCTTTAAAACGAGCTTCTTTCCACTCTTTTGAGGGTAAAATAGCAGTTGTTTCTTCATGAATATCAATACCGGATAACTCACCAAAACCAAAACGGGCCATAAAATTACTTATTTTGGTGATCCCCATGCGATACGCTGCATCGTAAAAGTAGGTATCGCATGACTCTTCTATTGCTTTGTAAACATCTACATGGCCATGGCCCCAACGTCTCCAATCTCGCCATCTATGCTCTACGTTTGGTATTTGAAAAAAACCTGGATCCCACATGGTAGTGGTTTCTTGCACTATGTTTTCTTCTAATGCCAAAATAGCCATGTGCGGCTTAATAGTCGATGCGGGTGCATAGCGTCCTTGAGTGGTACGGTTTATAAGTGGGCGATCTGGATTAAGTAGGGCTTTGTAGTCTTTACTACTAATACCGTGCACAAATAAATTGGGGTCATAACTTGGGTTTGAATAAAGCGCTAGAACACCGCCATCTTTTGCATCCATTACCACAATAGCGCCGCGCATATCTTTAAGTGCATGTTGGGCTATTTGTTGTAAACCAATGTCGAGAGTAAGTACTAAGTCGTCACCCGGCTGCGGTGGATCCATGTTTAAGGTGCGAATAATACGGCCACGGTTGTTTACTTCAACTCGCTGTGAGCCGACCTGACCATGTAGTAACGGCTCGTAATACTTTTCGATACCTAGCTTGCCAATATCATGAGTCGCTCTGTAATTGGTGGCTTCACCTTGTTGTTCAAGTTTGTTTAGTTCTTTTCTATTGAGCTTAGCAACATAGCCTAAGGCATGAGTTAAGGTGTCGCCAAAAGGGTAGTATCTCGCTAGACGCGCTTCAATACTAAACCCTGGGAATTTATGTTGGTTTACTGAAAACATCGCTACTTCGTTTTCGTTCAAGCGAGCTTTGAGGACTTGGCTTTTAAAACGTCGAGTATGCTTTATATCATCAAGAAAATCAGCTTGTTGTTGCTCGGTGATTTCAATAATTTTGCTGATAGACTTCAAAGAGGCGGTTAAATCATCAACTTCTTCGGGGATCACTTCAAGGTTATAAACGGGCTTGTTTTCAGCTAGTAAAACACCGTTACGGTCGTAAATAAGTCCGCGATTAGGTGCAATAGGGATTACTTTTATGCGGTTATCGTTAGAGCGAGTTTGGTAATCTTGGTGGTCGTCAACTTGAATGGTGTACAAGTTAGACAATAATATGGCTACTAAGGCTAATATAAGAATAAAACCCACAAATGCACGCCGAGCAAATAAATTAGCTTCTGCTGAGTGGTCGCGAATAGTGGGTCTTCGTTTTAGCATGGCAAGAAACTACTCGCGATGATAAGGGTGGTTGTTATTTAAGCTCCAGCCTCTGTAAAGACTTTCAGCAACAATAATGCGTACCAAAGGGTGTGGGAGCGTTAAATTTGATAACGACCATTTTTGTTCAGAGGCCGCAATACACTCGGGAGCTAAGCCTTCTGGTCCGCCAATCAGTAAACTGACATCGCGACCATCAAGTTGCCACTTTTCCATGTTTTTCGCTAGCTGGTGAGTATCCAGTGGTTTACCAGTTACTTCTAGTGTGACAATACGATTGCCTTTAGGTATAGCGGCTAAGGTTTTTTCACCTTCAATGTGCAAAATACGCTTTATATCTGCGTTTTTGCCACGTTTACCTGCAGGTATTTCGATTAGTTCCAGTGCCATATCTTTGGGAAAGCGGCGCTGATATTCTGCAAAACCTGTTTCTACCCATGCTGGCATTTTTGTACCAACAGCAATCATTTGTATTTTCACGACGTTACTTCCAAGCGTTGTCTAAAATAGGGAGCTATTAGCCCCAAAGCTTTTCTAGATCGTAATAGCTACGTGCTTGATCTTGCATAACGTGAACAATCACATCACCTAAATCAACTAATGCCCATTCGCCATCGCTTTGGCCTTCGTAGCCTAATGGCTCTTCACCAGCGTGACGAGCTTCTTTTGCTAAGTTATCAGCAATTGACAATACATGACGTCTTGATGTGCCTGAACATACAATCATGTAATCGGTTACGTCTGAAGTGCCAGTTACGTCAAGTTGAATCACATCACGTGCTTTCATATCGTCAATTTTGTCTAGTGCAAAAGCGAGTAGTTGTTTCGAATCCAAGGTTTTGTCTCAATTTAAAATTTAATAGCGGTTATTTTAACACGCCGAGGGGTTTATACCAATCACTCTTGATAAAGCTGGTGCTGCTCAATATAGTGACTCACGGTGTCGGGTAATAGTTCACTCTTTTTAATACTTTTTTTAAGCGTTTGACGGATAGTACTGGATGCGGCATCCAGTTGCTTACCTTCTAAAAAGTAAAGGTGTCCGCCATTTTTTTCGTTCAGTAGGGAAATGTTTTTGGTCACAGCCTGTTGTTTGTAGTTTTTAAGTTCACCTTGTACATCACAGTTTTGACCTGGGCGTTGATACACCACTACATGGCATAGACTCGTTATCGTTTGCCACTTATACCATTTATCAAGGTTGTTGAATGAGTCCATGCCAATTAAAAATAAAATAGGGGTATCGGGATTTTCAGCTCTTAGCTCTTGCAAGCTTAATAAAGAATACGACGGGCCGCTGCGTTTTAGTTCTCGTAAATCAAGCTTAAACTGCGAATATGGTTTAATTGCGGTTTTAAGCATTGCAATACGATGCTCGGTGCTGATACCCGGTGCCGCTTTGTGCGTGGGTATTGCACAGGGCATAAAATAAAGTGAGTGTAATTCAAAAGTAGCCACACATTGCTGCGCCATATTAAGGTGCCCCAAATGAACTGGGTCAAAAGTGCCACCAAAAATTGCAATCATGGTATTTTTCCTTTACTGACGGTTAGTATGGCACGGCAATGGAATATCGAGCGGCTGGCAAAATTTAATACAAATATGTGCTAATGCTTGATAGGGGGCAATTAATACACCTTGTTTGTAGCTTGCATCAAATAATGCCAGTTCACTGCTAATACTTTCAAGGGTGTGAATATTTAGTCTGTTTATCGCTGTTTGTACCGGCGTTTGCTGATTTTTCCAAATCGCTTTTTGTTTAAACAGCGTCGCTAATGACTCACCTTGCAATAACCCTTGTTGTACACCTATTAAGGTATTTAAATCTTTATTGATGGCCCATAAAATACTCACTACTTCAGTGTTATCACTGGCAAGCTTATTTAATACTTTTATTGCTTGTGTAGTATGGCCGTTTAGCAGGGCATCACTTAAATCAAAAATATCGAATTTAGATTGGTTTAGTAGCCCTTGCATTACCAGTTGTTGGGTAATGAGAGCGTCACCATGTATTAGCGACAGCTTTTCAAGCTCTTGGAAACAAGCCAGTAAATTGCCTTCAGTGGCATTAATTAAACTGAGCTTAGCCTCGTTTTGTAAATTAAGTGACAAGCGTTGGCACTGTTCATCAAGCCAACGTTTTAAGTGATTACCACTAAGCGGATAGCAGGGTACAAATAGCCCTTGCTTATCGAGTGCTTTAAACCATGCACCGCGCTGCACATCTTGGCTGGCTTTGACGCCTTTAACTATTAAAATGGTGTCAGGGTTTTCAAGCTCAACGATTTTTTTAAAGGTGTTTGCGCCGGGTGTACCGGGTTTTTGCTGGTTTAAATCAAGCTCAATAATCGTACGCGCACTAAATAACGACATACTTTGGTATTGCGCTATGATTTCTTGCCAATCAAAGCCTTGGGCTAAAGTGAATTTAATTACTTCATCAAAGCCTTGCGCTTTTGCGCTGTCGCGTATGAACTGTATACATTGCGCTTCTTGAAAAGGCTCTTCACCAAAAACCAAATAAAAAGGTTTTAACCCCTTTTTTAATTCGCTAGGTAGCTGATTTGCATAACAACGCATTATAGTTGCGACAACTCTCTAACAATTCGACGACTTGCTTGCTGGCGAATTTCGCTGATCAGCAGTTCAAGCTCTTTTGCTTTAGCTAGTGCGTTGTCAGGGTCATCTTGGTAGTTACGGTAAAGCTCAAAGCGTTTTTCAATGGCTTCTTGTTTTGGGCGTTTTACAACATAACTTACACTGTATGCCAGTTCATATTCAGCTACTTGTCCGTTTTGAAACAACGACAAGGTTTGGCGCTCTAGCTGCTCTTTAAATAAATAAAGTTGCGCTGACTGTTTACTCGCAGGGACTAAAGTAACATCGCTCATGGTCAGCTCTGTCTGCAAATAGCTAAACAATGCTGATTTTTGATCATCACCGACCAGAGTTAGCTGTTTTAAATCATCGGGTAGGCTTGATGCTTTTTTAAGGTGAAAGCCACAGCTCGATAACAAAAAACAGACTAGCACTAAGGCTAGTCCGTTTTTAATGGCATTTAAAGCAGCCATATTAGTTAGCTACCACGTTAAGTAATTTACCTGGTACATAAATAACTTTGCGTATTGTTGCACCATCAGTAAATTTAGTGACGTTAGATTCTGCAAACGCAAGTGCTTCTACTTGCTCTTGCGTTGCATCAGCTGCAACCGTTAGTTTTGCACGTAATTTACCGTTTACTTGTACGATGATTAATTTTTCATCTTCAACTAGGGCAGATTCGTCAACTTTTGGCCATGCTGCATCTAAAATATCACCTTCTTTACCTAGATCTTGCCATAACTGATGCGATAAATGCGGTGTTATTGGTGCTAGCATAATAAGCAATGCTTCTAATGCCTCGTTAGCAATGGCAACATCTTGAGTATCGTTTAATGGCGCTTTTAATAACTTATTAGATAGCTCCATAATTGCGGCAATTGCCGTATTGAATGTTTGACGACGTTCAACATCATCACTCACTTTTGCAATCGCTTTATGTAGCTCACGGCGAAGTACTTTTTGCGGATTTGTAAGCGCTGATTTATCAAGTGCTTGGAAGCCAACCGTTTTAACATCTACCGCGTATTTCCATACACGCTTTAAGAAACGGTGCGCGCCTTCAACCCCTGAATCTGACCATTCAAGTGTTTGCTCTGGTGGTGCTGTAAACATCATGAATAAACGCACGGTATCTGCACCGTATTGGGCAATTACTTCTTGTGGGTCTATGCCGTTGTTTTTAGACTTAGACATTTTGCTCATGCCTGATGAGAATACAGGTTCACCATCATCGACGTGCCATGCCTTGGTTACACGGCCTTTATCGTCGGTTTCGGTATTTACATCACTTGGCGAAATCCATACATCGCCGCCTTTTTCATCTTTACGATAAAATGTTTCGGCAAGTACCATGCCTTGGCAAAGTAAACGGTCGAATGGCTCGTCTGAATTAACTAAACCAAAGTCACGTAATAATTTATGGAAAAAGCGCGAGTATAATAAATGTAAAATTGCATGCTCAATACCACCAATGTATTGGTTTACTGGTAACCAGTAGTTAGCTGCTGCTGGATCTAACATGCCTTCGTCATGGCGCGGGCTACAGTAGCGAGCGTAATACCATGATGATTCCATAAAGGTGTCAAAAGTATCAGTTTCATGAGTGGCAGGTACACCATTTACAGTCGTTTTAGCCCATTCTGGGTCGGCTTTAATTGGTGAGGTAACGCCATTCATTACCACATCTTCTGGTAAACGCACTGGTAGCATATCTTCAATGGCAGCAAGCTCATTACCGTTTTCATCACTCAGCATTGGAATTGGCGAACCCCAATAACGCTGACGGCTTACGCCCCAATCGCGTAGACGGAAGTTTACTTTACGCTCACCCACACCTAATGCTTCTAGTTTGTCGGCAACAGCATTAAAGGCGTTTTCAAAATCAAGGCCATCAAATTCACCCGAGTTTACTAATACCCCTTTTTCGGTGAATGCTTCTTGGGCTAGGTTTACTTCAAGCTCAGAGCCTTCAGCAGGGGCAATAACTTGTTTAATATCGAGGCCGTAGGCTGTTGCAAATTCAAAGTCACGTTGGTCGTGCGCAGGTACTGCCATTACCGCACCTGAGCCGTAATGCATTAATACAAAGTTAGCAACCCAAATTGGTACTTGCTCGCCCGTTAATGGATGAGTAGCGTAGAAGCCCGTTGCGATGCCTTTTTTCTCCATGGTTGCCATGTCTGCTTCGGCAACTTTGGTGTTTTTGCATTCTTCAACAAACATTGCAATCGCGTCGCTATTTTTCGCCGCTTCTTGTGCAATAGGGTGGCCACCGGCAACGGCTAGGTATGTTACACCCATAAATGTATCTGGGCGCGTAGTGTATACGCTAAATTTTTCGTTGTTATCGGTACGGGTAAATTCTATGTCTAAGCCTTCAGAACGACCAATCCAGTTGCGCTGCATGGTTTTAACTTGCTCAGGCCAGTCTTCTAGCTTGTCTAAATCGTCTAATAGCTCTTGTGCGTAGTCGGTAATTTTGATAAACCACTGAGGAATTTCTTTTTGTTCTACTACCGCACCTGAACGCCAACCGCGGCCGTCAATTACTTGCTCGTTAGCTAGTACAGTTTGATCGACCGGATCCCAGTTAACCGTTGACATTTTTTTGTACACTAGGCCTTTTTCGTAAAGCTTAGTGAAAAACCATTGTTCCCATTTGTAATATTCTGGGTGGCAGGTTGCAATTTCGCGATCCCAATCGTAGCCAAAACCTAATTGTTTAAGCTGGTTACGCATGTAATCAATATTTTCGTAAGTCCACTTGGCAGGGGCTGTTTTATTTTTAATAGCCGCGTTTTCTGCAGGTAAACCAAACGCATCCCAACCCATAGGTTGCATTACGTTTTTGCCTTGCAAGCGCTGGAAGCGAGAAACCACGTCACCAATGGTGTAGTTACGCACATGACCCATATGCAGTCGACCACTTGGGTAAGGAAACATTGAGAGGCAATAGTATTTTTCTTTGCTCTCATCTTCTGTGGCTTTAAATACTTGGTTTTCTTCCCAGTAGCGTTGGACTTTTGACTCTATGTCTTGTGGGTTATATTGCTCTTGCATTTACGTTTCCAAACTTCTTGCATACTAATAAAAAATTGTCGATAGGATACCCCAAATAAAGCGCTATTCACAGCGTCAAAGCGGCGCTTTTTGTAAATTTGCGAGTAAATTAGTTTTCAGTACAGGTTAACCTATACTTATCTATGATATAGAGTGAATTAGTAGACGTTTTGAAGGAGTATAAAATGGCAGATTACAGAGCATGGCTTAGTGATTTAACCGATTGGTTAAAAGATGTCAAAGAGCATGAGGTTAAAGCTGCAGTAAAGCGATTTATTGAATCTGAGCAGGCACTTAAAGATTTAGGTGAAGAAAAATATCAGCTTTATCGTAATTACTTAATGCGTGATATCTCTCATCTACAAGAAAATAACAGCTACTATAATTCGCTTGCATGGCAGGAGCTTAAAGAGTCGTTGTGGTTTGAACTTTCTCACATTGAAGACAAAACACAGCTTGAATGGCGGTCATTAAGTGAAGATTTTAAGCATAATGGTGTTTATCACGCAGGTGAATGGATAGCCATGGGCACATTAGTATGTAAGAATTGCAACCATAGTTATGATGTTTACCATGCAACGCAAATTATTCCTTGTACACAGTGTGATGGCATCTATTTCAGCCGCCAGGCTTTACAACCCTAAATATAAATATTGAGTGGCTGTAGGCCACTCAATATGCCCAAATCTAGCAATTAAGCTGGTAAAAAAAGAAGTTAGAATGACGAAAAAACTGCTGCCACTACCCGTATCAAATCTTGCACCGAGTATTTCTTCGAGCCATGTAAGCACTTGCATGAGCAACCCATACCCTGAGCAACTTACCTTTATAGGCCAACAACGTGCGCAAAGTGCGTTGGACTTCTCTTTAGGAATGGACCTACCTGGTTATAATGTTTACGTAATGGGAGAGGCGGCACACGGGCGTTTTACCTTAGTAAAAGACAAATTAAAACAACATGCTAAAGAGCGCACAACACCGCATGAATGGCTTTATGTTAATAACTACGACGATCACCGTGAGCCTATTGCGTTATTTATGCATGCAGGGCAAAGCAAACAATTAGCCGATGATATTGACTCATTTATTGATGAAGTACTCGACACCTTTCCTGCTGCATTTGATAACCCAGCTTATCAGCGCAAGAAAAAATCGATAGACCGTGAGTTTAACGATGCTTACGATGGCGCAATTACCGCGGTAGAAATAGCTGCGCTTGAGCAAAGTGTGGCACTAATTGAAGAAAAAGGCGTAGTCGGCTTTGCACCGCTAATTGATGGTAAGCAACTTACCGATAATGAATTTTCTGATTTGGAAGATGATTTACGCGAGATGTTTTTTGAGCGTATAGAAAAATTAGAAGATGCCCTCATTGAAGCGCTTATTGAGTTACCGCGCTGGAAACGTGAATCCAAAGAAAAGCTTCGCAACCTTAAAAAATCTACTGCTGAGCAAGCCACTAAACCGTTATTAAAAGATTTAGAACATAAATACGCCAGCTATATTGGTGTGCTGCGTTATTTAAAAGACATACGTGTAGAAATTATTGATGCCGTGCTCGAATGGCTTGATGATGAAGGTGAAAGCGAAGAAAACAAAGAAGACTTTGACCGTAAAGGCATGCTTACCGACTTTTTTGCGCCAAATATTTTGGTTGAATACAAAGAAGGCGATGCAGCACCAGTTGTGTATGAACCTAATCCAACCTTTGGTAATATTTTTGGTAAAATTGAATATGCCACATCGCAAGGGTCGTTAATTACCAGCTATCGCTCAATTCAGCCAGGTGCGCTGCACCGCGCCAATGGCGGCTATTTAATTATGGACGCTGAAAAAGTAATGGCTCAACCCCAAGTGTGGGATGGGTTAAAACTATCGCTAAAAACCCATCAAATTAAAAATGATTTACCATACCAAGACAGTGTTGTTGGCAGCAGCTTTACGCTTCGCCCGCAGTTAATACCGCTTGATGTAAAAATTATTCTACTTGGCTCACGTGAACTTTATTACACCATAGGTGAATACGATGAAGAGTTTGCCGAGTTATTTAGAGTACTTGCCGATTTTGATTATTACTTACCAAGTAGCGATAAGCTGCAGTATCAGTTTATTACTAAGGTGAGCGATTACTGCGAACAAACATTAAAGTGCACGTTAAACGAATCCGCAATGGTGCGATTACTTAAATTTAGTTATCGCCAAGCTGAGCACCATAATAAACTTTCTGCCCGTTTTGCCGATGTACTAGAGCTTGTGGCTGAGGCCAGTTTTTACGCTAAGCAAGATAAGTTGACGGTGATTGATGCTCGCCATATTGACGAAGCCATACAAGGCAAGCAGTACCGTACAGGGCAAATTAGCGAAAACATGCTCAGCGATATAAAAGAAGGGCACACTTTAATAGCAACCGACGGGCAAGCCGTAGGTAAAGTTAATGGTTTAACGGTACTGCACATTGGTGACACCTCATTTGGCACACCTGCACGCATTACTGCAACCGTTTATGCTGGCGCTGACGGCGTTATTGATGTGGAACGCGAAGCTGAGCTGGGTAAAGCAATTCACTCAAAAGGGGTGATGCTGCTTACCGGTTATTTAGGTAACAAATACGCGCAACACTTTAGCTTAACACTCAGTGCGAATATCGCTATTGAACAAAGTTATGGCTACATAGATGGTGATAGCGCCTCTCTTGCTGAACTTTGTGCGCTAATTTCGGCCATTACGAGCTTACCTATCAGTCAATCTATTGCTCTAACCGGTTCGATTAACCAACATGGTGATGTACAGGCCATTGGTGGTGTAAACGAGAAAATAGAAGGTTTCTTTAAGCTATGTAAAATGCGCGGCTTAACGGGTGAGCAAGGGGTTATTATTCCTAAATCGAATCAAGTTAATTTGGTGCTTGATGACGAAATACTCAATGCCGTTGAACTGGGTAAGTTTAATATTTATGCTGTGGAAACCGTTGACCAAGCATTAAACTTATTAATGGATATTGAAGCGGGTGATATGGTTGATGAACACTACCCAGAAGATTCGGTTAATGGCATCGCATTAGCGCGATTAAAAGACATTGCTGATATTGTTAATGGCGATAACAGCGACGAGAAAGATCACGACTCGGAAGATGAAAAAGGGGAGTTATGATCAATATAATTTTACTGATTGTTATCGCTATTTTTTGCGTTTTAATTTTTAAAAATAGTAAAAAAGCCAAGCAGCAAGCAATCGCAAACGCACAGATTGAAAGTGATTATTTAATTGCCAATGTAAAAACTGAAGGCGTACATGAAACGGCTTCTGGCTTGCAATATAAAATAATCCATAAAGGACAGAGCGAAAATACACCTAGCCCAACGAGTATGGTTAAAGTGCATTATCATGGCACTTTAATCGACGGCACTGTATTTGACAGCTCAGTGGAGCGCAAAACTCCGATTAGCTTTGGTTTGCACCAAGTTATAAAAGGTTGGACAGAAGGCCTACAACTGATGAGCCCGGGGGATAAATTTCAGTTTTATATACCGCATCAGCTCGCCTATGGTGAAAAGCGAGTAGGGAGTATTCCTCCTGCATCATTGCTTATTTTTGAGGTGGAATTACTGGCTATAGAGTCGTAATTTTAAGGTAAAAAATACTTTAAGCCCTGCTTTAATCAAGTAGGGCTTTTTTATTTGCTCTTATCAGTCAATCCTACTCAAGAATTTAAAATATCAGTCGATACCTAAAATAGTGACAAATTCATTTTAGGGATAAAATAATGAAGATTTCAACCGCCTCAATTCAATATCAAGCATCTAATTATAACAATCAGCCTTTAATAGAATCAGAACAGCAACACATTGATGATAAATCAGAGGAAGAGCCTGACTATGTTTTATCAGAGTTTTTAGATGCTAAGGTTCAAAAATACAGCGAAGATAACGCAACATTTGCTGAGCAATATCAAAATTTAGAAAAGGCATATAAATATTTCACCCAGCAAGTGGTTGCATTGCAAGAGCAAGTAAATAAGCTTAAGCAGAGTACGGTACAACGCAGTTTAACCATTGATAATAGCCAATATGGGCCAGCTGAAGACGATAGTCGCTTAACTATGGATGCTGAGCATATGGGAGCTAAAAAGTATAAAACCGAGCAACAACAAGAAGAGATAAATAGATTGGAGCTGCAACTTAGTGAGGTAAAGTCTCAGCAGGCAGCAATAAAACAACAAATTATTGAGCTAGTAATCAACGAAATGAAAAGGCGAGGCGACGACTTTACTATTTAACCAAAGTCTAACTGTATTAGTTCAGGTTATTTAACCTTGTAATGTACGCAGAAAAGTTAGTTTTTAAACTCAATTTTTTCAACCTCAAGCCTAAATTCTCCCGCCTGTTTACCTGCAATCATAAACCCAAGCTGCCTTACATCTTTAAAGTTAATTGTAGGTTGTTGTTCAAGTAAGCGGCCGCGATAAGTAAGCTGAAAATCCTCAGGTAAAAACTCAATATTAAGCCACTCGCTCTTTGTGGTACTAAACGAGCGGGTATAAGCCGCCCCATCCATGTACTCATTAGTTCTTAAACGTAATTGGTAGGTTTGACCATCGCCCTTAACACGCAGCACTATTTTAGTAATGTTTTGGTTTTTTACATCTAATAGCGTTCGGATAGAAGCAAACCCTCCATTGTTTGCAAGCGATACGTTGCCTGTAAACACTAAATTGCCGTCATTTTGTAAAACCTGACTATTAGAAATGCCACCCATCACCGAATCATTAACCACATACCAGCGAGCATTGGCATTTGCCTCGGTGGTGGCAAACAGTAAGTTAAAAACAAAAAGTGATGAGAGTTGTTTGGCGGTCATGAGTAATTCCTTAAAACCATTATTAACAGTAATACGTTTTGATGTAATAATTGTTCACTTGATTATTTTAATACTGGGATAAGGTAATCCTTGATTAAAATACTGACCAAATTAAAGACGTTATAAAATATAAGGATATTAATTTATATGACAAAAAAGCCTGTGATTCTCATTATCATAGCATTTATTGTTATGATGCTCGGCCCTGTTGGTATTTATGAGTGGTACACTTCAATCGATCCCTCCTTTATCCCTAACCGTTTTTATGACTTTTTAAGTTCTTGGGTTTTAGGCTTTATTACTATTTCTTTAGTGTGTGCCTTTCTATTTCATTTAATAAAAACGCCAAATGCAAAAGAAGAGTTTAATACTCACTTTGATCAAGAAGGGGTTATCCTTAAATATTTAAGTATCATTATGATACCTATTTTGCTGTATGCATATCTTTGGGCTGTCATTTGTGCGCCGATTCAACTATGGGCGCATTATCATTTAGGCGATTATTGGTCTGAAGAATATATCTTAGTTGAGTCTGAAGCTTGTTATAGCGATTATGAGCCGAATTGCGTTCGTTTACTCTTTGCAGATATATCTACAAACAAACAGCATACCATCAGGTGGTATTTAGATAAGCACAAGGTTTTAAAACTTAAAAATACAAAAGTGAACTTAGTCGGCGAAAAAAGTTACTTTGGCTATCTTGTTAACGAAATACAATGGTAAAAACCAAAGGGAATTAAATGGACACTAATAATTTTAACGAGAGTATAAAAGGCTTTTTTTGGGGCGTCGGGTTTGTAATAGCTATACTTGGCGGCATTAGTGCGTTCGCCCTTACAATCGCCGCTGATGTTGACAGTGGATTTAAAACAATGGTTTCTAATAAAGCATTAGAAACAAGTGATGAAATTAATAATGATTATAAACTAACCCTTTCTGCAATATATAAAGAAAATGGTCAAGTAAGAATCGCGGCTGAATTAAAAAATATTACTAACGAGAGCATTTATACGGGAACCGTTATTGCTTCTACATTTGACGAAAGTGGTAAGTTTATTGGTAACTGTGTAGGCAAAAGCACAGACAGCTTTCTAGAACCTAGCGAAGTTAGCTATGTTGACATTAAATGCAATTTATTTAGATCACAAGCAAGTAAAGTTCACTCGACAAAGCTTAAAATTAAGTGGTTTTAGGGTAAGTTTAAATAAAAAGAGCCATACGAAGTATGACTCTTTTTTATTTGAAATAGATGTAATAGAGTTATTTTATTGAGGCAATAAACTCTTCATCTGCATATAGGTTTGTTAGTAATTTTTGAACTAACTCTACGTAGCTTTTTTGACCATTAGGGATGGCGATCGCTCCCATAAATGAAGAGTCAAAAGTGTGTTCGGCCATTATTTCTTTTTCGAATAAGATAATGTTCTCTTCTGAGACGATAAAGTTTACTTTTATAAATGAACTTCCCTCTGAGAAACCCGAAACATCAATATCTTGGTCAATTACTTTGCCAGTTACTTGCTTTTTAGCAACACCAGACCAAAGCTTGGCTAACTTAAGCTCTTGCAATAAAGCATTTTCAATATATTTACCATAACTGTTACCTACAGATGAAATAAGAGGTGAGCCTCTAAGTGAAATTTTATTTAGTTTCTTTTCAGATTTAATTGTGCCAACAGATAGAGGGGAAACTGTTTCTTGCTTTAATTTTGAAACGTTACCAATGTCTGCACTATAAGGAGGCACTTGAATTGTACATGCACTTAAGAATAAAACCCCGATTAATCCTATTGAACTTCTATACTTCATTTTAATTCTTTCCTTACTCATAGTTTTGACTGCTCTAACTCTACAATTAGTTTGTTAAATGCTTCTTCTGTTGCACGCTTTGCTGATAAAGAAAAGTCGTTTTTAAACTCATCAAATTCAGCTTTGCCAAAACCTTTAACTTCAGTATTCCATGCTATATCGCCATTGTTATTTAAAGTTTTACAGTTTAACGTGAAAGTAAACTCTGTAGGTGGCCATGTAAATAAACTATCTGAACTAGATTCAGTTGTTATTGTAGGTATAAACACATATTCAATTTTATTGTCTTGTAAAAATGTATTATCAGTTAATGATTCAAGCTTATAAACGTTTTCAAATTTATTAGAAAGTACAGTATATAATGCAGCTTCTGTGTCTTTATAAGGTTTGTAACTAACATTATCGCCACCACCGCCAGGTGTTTTTACTTGTTTTTTAATATCATCTTCAGAAATATAATAACCTACAACGGATATTGATTTACTTTCTGAAAGCTGAAGTTTCTCAGTGTCTGGATTTAAACTTATCTGGTGGGCACAGCCACTTAAAACAAGTACCGAAAACAAGAAAAACATGTTAGTTAATAACTTCAAAATATACTCCATATATTTAATTTTTAAAGAAAAAGTAGTTCCATCGATAATATATGTTTTGTAGTTGCATTGTAAATAATGTTAACTTTATATTTGTAAATGGTTGTAACTTTTGTATTTAATAATTTTTGGTTTTGAGGTGTTTTTATTTTAAATAGAGATGAGTTCGCTTGAGCAAAAATTAAAAAGCGCGTAATTTAACCGCGTCACCTATTTTAATAACAAGTATAATAATGAAAGCACAAGAATTAGAACAATTAGCGTTATCTAAAGCCGAAACCAGAGAAGTGATCACGCCGTATGCCTTTAAGGTTGATAATGCTTTACTTGGCTTGCCTTTGGCTTCGCCGACTCGGCGCGTATTAGCTATGATTATAGATGTTGCATTAATATTTTTAGCTGCAAAGCTCAGTGCAACTATTATTGCATTCGTTGCTGCGATGGCGTTTTACAAAGGAACGGCGCAGCAATACCTTCCTAAAATGTCGAGTGTGTGGCGAAGAATATTAAAAATAGTAGCAGCAAGTATTTTATTTGTAAGCGCTCTTGCTGTGCTTTCAATTGGTATAGATTATTTAGAAGGCGATGACTCTGATCAAGGCTTAACTGTTCAAGGCTTAAAAATACAGGATGACATTCAGCTTACCTCCACAGAAAAAAAGCAGGTAAATGCTTACTTAGTGCAAACAGCAGACGAAAGCTGTGAGCAATCTTGTCAACAAAATGCACTTGATAACTTGATAGGGCAAGTACCCAAATTAGCCGAAATGGACGACCTACAAAACCCACAACTTGCAAAAGCATTTTTACAATTATTAGTGCTTGGTGAAAATAACGGATTAAAGCTTGCGCAGTTAACAGAAGATAAACCCGCACAAACAACCACACACAGTATTTTGCAGTGGGGTAAAGGGATCATTCAAGATTTAGGTTTGGGTTTTGGCTGGGCGGCTGTGTACTTCACACTGTTTTCTTTATTATGGCGCGGTCAAACCCCTGGTAAAAAGCTCTGTAACACCAGAGTGGTTGCATTAAGTGGTGAATCACTGGGTTTACTTGATTGTTTTGGCCGCTACGGTGGTTACGGTGCAGGTTTTGCCACTGGCTTGTTAGGTTTTTTACAAGTTTACTGGGATCCAAACAGGCAAGCCATTCAAGATAAAATATCAGCCACGGTAGTTATTCAAGGGAATGTGAACCAAGTTGTAAATGTGCAAACAGTAGAAGAGACTGTAAAAAGTTAACTCTGTTTCATAACTTACAAGGATGGTTATGAAAGTTTTATTGATTGTATTTATTAATCTGTATTTTATTACGGTTGCGTATGCTTCAGAAAATATTGTGTTAGCAAAAGCGCATCAGCTTAAGTCTGTTGTTTTAGATGAGCAACGCAGCTTCAGCATTTTTTGAAAATAAAAGCACACAAGAGCAATAATTTAATTATAAATCAACGTAACTTTGAATGTGGAACTCATGGCACAGTCGCTGCACTTAGTTGGTATTATGGGTTAAAAAGTATACTTAAAAAATAATTTTATCATTGAAGTTGAATTGGAGTTTAATTGCTAAATATAAAGCACAAAGAGTTTCATAAAAGCTTTTTATATCTATTAATTATATTCGCACTAATGAGCTATTTAGTGTTGCTCATTGGATGGTACGAGTTTAACGATCCTGCTTTTATTGCTAATGAGCGATTACATTTTATAGAGCTAGCAGTGCTACCTATATTAACCATGGCAGTAATATATACATTATTTAAAAAGTATAGGTGTGATCACAACTTTAATTATTTAATAACTCGTCACTTTTTTAAAGGTAGCAGGCTAGTAAAAGGATTTTTGATAGTAATGTACCCTTGTTTGATCTATATGGCGTTGTGGAAATTTAGCGTAGTTCCCATTATGTATTATGCTGAAAATAATTTAGGCGAACTGTGGTCTGAAGAATATTTTTTAACTGATGTAACTACATGTATTATAAATGATCAGCAGCAATGTATAACATTAAACATTGCTGATTTATCCACTGGTGAAGAGCATTCGTTTAGATGGTACTTAGATACGGACGAGCTACAAACACTTAAAAACAAAAATATAAATTTAGTCGGTGAAAAAAGTTACTTTGGCAATCTTGTTAACGAAATACAATGGTAAAAACCAAAGAGAATTAAATGAAAAGCAATAATTTTAATGAGAGCATAAAAGGTTTTTTTTGGGGCATCGGGTTTGTAATAGCTATACTCGGCGGTATTAGTGCATTCGCCCTGACAATCGCCGCTGATGTTGACAGTGGATTTAAAACAATGGTTTCTAATAAAGCATTAGAAACAAGTGATGAAATTAATAATGATTATAAACTAACTCTTTCTGAAATATACAAAGAAAATGGTCAAGTAAGAATCGCAGCTGAATTAAAAAATATTACTAACGAGAGCATTTATACGGGAACCGTTATTGCTTCTACATTTGATGAAAGTGGCAAGTTTATTGGTAATTGTGTAGGCAAAAGCACAGAAAGCTTTTTAGAACCTAGCGAAGTTAGCTATGTTGACATTAAATGCAATTTATTTAGATCACAAGCAAGTAAAGTTCACTCGACAAAGCTTAAAATTAAGTGGTTCTAGGCATGTATTCAATTTTTGTAGGTTGGGCTTTGCAAAGCTAAACCCAACAAAAATCATCTTCTGTTGCTGATAGCTAAAAGCTCTAATTTACTTCTTAGACCTAACCCCAAATCCAATTATACCCAACAACACCATTACTCCCCATACAAACCCATTGCCGTATTGGCTATACACGCTATCCCCTTGTATGAGCTTTATATTGGCTTTGAGTGTAGTAGCTTCAAACTGTGGCATAGTTTGGCGTGTTTGGCTTATGGGGTCGTATACACCGCTTATACCGTTGTTGGTAACACGCACTAGTGGACGCTGAAGTTCAAGGGCGCGCATGCGGGCAATTTGCATATGCTGATGGGGGCCTATTGAATCACCAAACCAAGCATCATTACTCACCGTGAATAATATGTCTGAGTCGCTTTTATAATTGCCACGCACTAAATCGGCAAATACTATTTCGTAGCAAATAGCGGGCAGTAAATTAAAGCCATTCGCACGTAAGTTATTTTGCACTTTATCACCGCGCGAGAACGATGACATAGGCAAATCAAATAACGGAGCGATGGGGCGGAGTATGTCTTCAAAGGGAACAAACTCTCCAATCGGCAGTAATTGATGCTTTTGATAGCGGTTACTATCTAAGTAACGATAGTGGCCGTGTTCATCACTTTGCTCTTTGTTACCGACCACAATTAGCGTATTGAAAATGGTTTTAGTGTCGCGTTGGTAATCGACAATACCGGTCACTAATGCAGTTTTATTGAATGAGGCGGCACTGTCTAAGCCTACTAAGTATGAATCAGCAAGGGCTTCAATTTCAGGCACTGCAGCTTCGGGCCACACAATTAAATCGGCATCCCAGTGACGGCGCGTCATATCCTGATACTTACTCATGGTGGTCCAAAACTCACTGGGGTCAAAGCGCAAGTGTTGTTTTATATTACCTTGTACAAGCAGCACAGAGAGGTCTTTATCTGAATAATGGGTTACCTTTGTAAAGTGTGCGCCTGTGAAGGCTAAAACAACCACAGCAGCGGTAACAACAGGCATTTTAAATTGTTTTTGCGTTAAGCTGTACAATGCAAAGCCAATGGCAATACACAATAGCGTGAGCCCAAATTCACCAATTAAAGGAGCAAGGGCATTCAGAGGGCTATCGGTTTGTGTATAACCAAAGCTTAACCAAGGAAAACCGGTTAACAGGTTGGCACGCAAATATTCACTAATAGCAAAACAAGGGAGTAATAGCGCTGCAAAACTTATAGAGCCGTTTGAAAAGCGAGTGGTTGCCCACAGCGCCAGCGCAGGAAATAACGCAAGGTAGCTACAAAGCAGTGCCATTAATGCAATTGAGGCGACAAGTGGCATACCGCCAAAGGTGGCGATAGAAACATGTACCCAACTTATACCGGCACCAAACCAGCCTAGACCAAATATAAAGCCATATTTAGCGGCTGTTTTAGCATGTACTTTTCCATTGAGGTTTGCAGGAATACAAAAAAATAGCGAGCCTATGCTAAAAAATACAATCGGCCAAATACCAAAAGGCGCGTAGCTAAAAGTTAAAACAAGGCCCGCAACCAGTGCGAGCCATGCTTTTTTATCTTTTGCTAGTAGGGTGAGACTAGTTAGCAGTTTCTTCACTGTCGTTATCATCAGCCTTAGGAATGGTGACTTGCAGTTGCAATATACGACGATTATCAGAATTGGTTACTTTAAACTGAAATCCTTCTATATCAATGGTTTCGCCACGGCTCGGCATATGGCCAAAGGCGTGTAACACGGTACCACCAATAGTATCTGCGTCTTGCGAGCTATAACCTGATTTAAAATGCTCGTTAAAGTCATCTACAGGGGTCAGTGCCTGCACAACGTAAACGTGCTTAGCCAGTTGTCGAATATCTTGTTGTTCTTCTTCTTCATCGTGCTCATCTTCGATTTCGCCTACAATGATCTCAAGAATATCTTCAATGGTTACTAAACCCGATACACCGCCGTATTCATCAATTACAATCGCCATATGGTAACGTTGCTGACGAAACTCATTAAGCAGAGTATCAACCCGTTTACTTTCAGGCACTACCATAGCAGGGCGCAAATAGTCACGTAGCGATGGTAAATGCTCATCTTTATTTAAAATGAGGGGTAATAAGTCTTTTGCGAGTAAAATCCCTTCTACATGGTCTTTATCTTCACACACCACCGGAAAACGAGAGTGGGTTGAGTCAACCATCATAGGTATGTGCTCTTCAAGCGGGCTATCAATTTCCAAAGTGACCATTTGTGAGCGCGGGATCATAATATCTCGCACTTTTAGCTCAGACACGCCAAGCACACCTTCAATCATTTCTTTGGTTTCAGGATCGATTACATCCCGCTCTTGGGCATCGGCAATTACCTCAACCAGCTCTTCTCTATTCTGGGGTTCCCCTTGCAACATCTGGGTTATACGACCCAGCCAAGTTTTGCCAGAAGAACCCTGGCTAGATTGCGAGTTATCGTCGCTCATTACGTCTAATTGCTCCGTTTATTTAAATATCGTCCCGATATGGGTCTGCTATGTTTAGTTCAGCAAGTAATTGCTTTTCTATACTTTCCATCTCTAACGCGTCTTCACTCTTTATATGGTCAAATCCAAGTAAATGCAAGCATCCATGAATAACCATATGAGCAAAGTGGTCATGAAATGACTTTTCTTGCTCTTGTGCCTCAGCCAAAACAATGGCAGGACAAATAATTAAGTCACCCACAAGTGGGATATCAATACCCGGTGGCGCTTCAAATTCAAATGATAATACGTTGGTAGGCTTATTTTTACCACGGTAGTCATTATTGAGCTGTTGCGACTGTTCTTCATCGCTGATAACAATGGTCAGCTCAGACTCATCACGATATTGGCTAAGTACTTTATCGGCCCACATGGCAAACTGCTCAAGGCTGGGTAAGTTGTCAAACTCACACGCTATTTGTAAATCAAGTTCTGTTTTCACGGTATTACTCTTTAGTAGCAGGTTGCTCTTGAGCGGCAAGCGCTTCTTTGGCTTGTTGTTTCTCTAATCGCTTAAGGCGTTCACGCTCATCGTTGCGCTCATACGCTTCCACAATGCGGGCTACTACAGGGTGGCGTACTACATCGTGCGATTTGAAAAAGTTAAAGCTAATTTCATCAACGCCATCTAATACTTCAATAGCATGGCGAAGACCTGAGCGCGCACCCCGAGGTAAATCAACTTGGGTTATATCGCCGGTGATCACTGCTTTAGAATTAAAACCAATACGGGTTAAGAACATTTTCATTTGCTCTGTAGTGGTATTTTGGCTTTCATCTAAAATAATAAACGCATCATTAAGTGTGCGCCCACGCATGTAAGCCAATGGCGCAATTTCAATGATGTTTTTTTCAATCAGTTTTTCAACACGCTCAAAGCCAAGCATTTCAAATAAGGCATCGTAAAGTGGGCGTAAGTAAGGGTCTATTTTTTGGCTTAAGTCACCCGGTAAAAAACCGAGTTTTTCACCCGCTTCAACCGCAGGACGAGTGAGCAGTATACGGCGTATTTCTTGGCGCTCTAGTGCATCAACTGCCGCTGCAACAGCAAGATAGGTTTTACCTGTACCCGCAGGGCCAATACCAAAGGTAATGTCGTGGTGCAAAATATTAGCAACATACAAGCCTTGGTTATCGTTACGCGGTTTAATAACGCCACGACGGGTTTTAATCATCATTTCTTTGCCGTAGGCACTACTTGAGGTGTCTTGCTCAAGCGCTTTAGACTCAGTGATGGCTAAATGTACGTTGTCAGGCTCAATTTCGCCAATTTCCCCACGTACAGGTTGAGTATCAATATAAAGGTTTTTTAAGATCTCTACCGCGCCGGCGCTACTGTGTAGTTTACCGGTTACTTTAAAAAAGTTATCACGATGAATAATTTCAACACCTAGACGGCGTTCAATTTGTTTGATGTTTTCGTCAAACGGGCCACATAATGAAGAAAGGCGTTTGTTGTCGGCAGGTTCTAAATAAATCTCTAATGTTTTTAACTGATTACTCAAAATTACTTCCTATTACAGTGCGCCAGCGTTAACTGGCGCAATGAATTTTGCAACTAAGGTACGAAAGTAGCAACGCCAATTTCGTTAGCTGTCTCGGTTTTTTGCTCACTCGCTGCTTTGGTTAAAATAGCAGAAGGTGCAATTTCGCGGCGTAAGTTCATTTCTGATTCTGTACGAATTAAATCGCCACGTAAAGAGTTTGGCAACGCTTCGGTAATACGTACATCAACAAACTGACCGATCACTGTGTGTGGGCCAACAAAGTTAACTACACGGTTATTTTCAGTTCGGCCACGTAGTTCCATCGGGTTCTTCTTAGAAGGACCTTCAACTAAAATGCGTTGCTCAGTATCAAACATTTGGCGGCTAATTTGCTGCGCCATTTGCGTAATACGGTTTTGCAATAAGTACAGGCGCTCTTTTTTCTCTTGCTCGGTTACGTCATCTGGCAAATCGGCTGCTGGTGTACCTGGGCGTGCGCTGTAAATAAAGCTAAAGCTCATATCAAAACCAATATCGTTGATAAGGTTCATGGTGGCTTCAAAATCGGCCTTGCTTTCACCTGGGAAACCTATGATGAAATCTGACGACATGCTTAGGTTAGGGCGAATTTTACGTAGCTTACGAATTGTTGATTTGTACTCAAGAGCAGTATGGCCGCGTTTCATTAAATTTAAAACACGGTCTGAACCACTTTGTACTGGAAGGTGTAAGTGATCAACCAGCTCAGGCACATCAGCGTACGCATCAATAATGTCTGGTGTAAACTCTACAGGGTGTGAGGTGGTGTAACGAATACGGTCAATCCCGTCAATTGCAGCCACTAAACGAATTAGATCTGAGAAATAGCAAATTTCACCATCGTGTGTATCTCCACGGTATGCATTTACGTTTTGACCTAATAGGTTAACTTCACGTACGCCTTGCTCGGCTAACTGTGCAACTTCTAATAATACATCATCAACAGGGCGGCTTACTTCTTCACCACGGGTGTAAGGCACAACACAGAAAGTACAGTATTTAGAACAACCTTCCATAATTGATACAAACGCAGAAGGACCTTCCGCTTTAGGTTCAGGTAAGCGGTCAAATTTTTCAATCTCAGGGAATGAAATATCAACTACAGATGAACCTTTATCGCCTTGTACTTGTTTAATCATCTCAGGTAAACGGTGCAAAGTTTGTGGACCAAAAATAACATCTACAAACGGCGCACGTTGGCGAATTGAATCACCTTCTTGTGATGCAACACAGCCGCCTACACCAATAATAAGGTCTGGTTTGTCATCTTTTAATAACTTCCAACGACCTAGTTGGTGAAATACTTTTTCTTGCGCTTTTTCACGAATTGAACAGGTGTTAAGTAAGATAACATCAGCATCAGCAGCTTCTTCAGTTAGCTGATAGCCGTTGGTAGCATCTAGAAGATCAGCCATTTTCTGAGAGTCGTATTCGTTCATCTGACAACCCCAGGTTTTAATATGCAGCTTTTTGCTCATTGAAATATAGCCTCGTGTTCAATTCGATAGTGGCACAAATATGTGCTAGAAACAGGTATAAGTGGCAGAATTATTAAAATTTCGCTCGACTTAAAGGACGCGTATTTTAGCTGGATACACGCTCAAAACCAAGTATAGATTTCATGTTTGTGATCTGAAATCAATATAGTATGGGTTTAATAATAGAATTAAGCGAAGCGCTCACACTGAGCAAACTAATTACGATACAATCTAAGCAGAGTTAAGTCAGAATTAAAATGATGAAAAACATGGCTAAAAATAATGTAATTGTAGTAGGGGGCGGCATGGTTGGTGCCGCTATGGCTATTAAATTAGCGCAACAAGGCAAAGTCGTACGTGTTATTGAAAAACACCCAATAGATGAATCACAGGTACTTAACAGTGATGACGTTGATATACGTGTTTCGGCTATTAATCGCTTTTCTGAGAAATTGCTTGATCAGCTCGGTGCAATGCCATTACTACGAGCAAATAGATTGGCTCCCTATGAACAATTAGAGACCTTTGAACGGGGTAACGATCATTTATTATTTGATTGTCATGCTATTAATACCACCCATTTAGGTCATTTGATTGAGAATAAGCTAATTCAAGCCAGTTTATGGCAGCAATTTGAGCAACATAATATTGAGATGATTAACCCTTCATCGGCTTTAACGGCAATAGAGCAAAACCCTGATAGCATTAGCTTGCACTATAACGAACAAAGCTATACTGCTGATTTAGTCATTGCAGCGGATGGTGGGCAATCACAATTACGCAGCAAAGCCAACATTGGTATAACCGGATGGCAATATCAGCAGCATTGTATGGGCGTGCTAATAAAGCTCGATGCACCACAACAAGTTAAAACATGGCAGCAGTTTACACCTACGGGGCCAGTTGCGTTTTTACCTATGCAAGCACCTTATGCAAATTTAATTTGGTATGACGATGCAAAAACCCTCAAAGCATTTAAAGCCCTACAACCTAACGAATTAAAGGCTCATATTATTGAAAAGTTTCCAAAGCTTGCAGGTGATTTTGAAGTACAAAGCCATGCTATATTTCCTTTGGCAAGGCAGCATGCCAATAATTATTCACAAGGCAGACTCGTTTTAGTGGGTGATGCGGCGCACACCATTAATCCTCTGGCAGGACAGGGTGTTAATTTAGGCTTTCAAGATGTAGCTGCTTTAGCTGAAGTGTTACGTACAGCTGATGATGTAGGGTGCCCGCTAATGCTTAAAGAATACGAGCGTAGTCGTCGTAACGCTAATTTGTTAATGATGAGTATGATGGATGCTTGCTACTTTGGTTTCTCAAATCAAATAGCCCCATTAAAATGGGCGCGCAGCACATTTTTAAAGTTAGCTAATAATACAGGGCCGGTAAAAAACTGGGTATTAAAATACGCAATAAGCGGAGAGCTTAGTTAATAACAGTTAATTGGTATAAAAGGCTCAAATTTGGGTCTTTTTTTATGCCCAAGAAAAAGTGGTGTAGATTATAAAGGTAGAAAAAATTAAAGATATAAATTATATAATTGGAGTTTAGGATAAATCGTGAAGTGTAATCAAAGAAGTGTGCAAATTGGCTGGGATACCAGGATTTGAACCTGGGAATGCCAGGATCAAAACCTGGTGCCTTACCGCTTGGCGATATCCCAACTCTAAATTTGGATGAGTTTTAGTTCTAGTTAAGAACATGGTGCGGAAGGAGAGACTTGAACTCTCACATCCTAAGATACTGGAACCTAAATCCAGCGCGTCTACCAATTCCGCCACTCCCGCATACAGGCTTATATTTATACTCTTAACAGAGTTTTCTTATACAACGCTCTTTGGTAGAAGAAGTTGGCTGGGATACCAGGATTTGAACCTGGGAATGCCAGGATCAAAACCTGGTGCCTTACCGCTTGGCGATATCCCAACTAAGAAATTGCCGATAATTTTAATTCTTATCAAGAATGTGGTGCGGAAGGAGAGACTTGAACTCTCACATCCTAAGATACTGGAACCTAAATCCAGCGCGTCTACCAATTCCGCCACTCCCGCATACAGGCTTATATTTATACTCTTAACAGAGCTTTCTTAATTCAACGTTCTTTGGTAGAAGAAGTTGGCTGGGATACCAGGATTTGAACCTGGGAATGCCAGGATCAAAACCTGGTGCCTTACCGCTTGGCGATATCCCAACTAAGAAATTGCTGATAATTTTAATTCTTATCAAAGAATATGGTGCGGAAGGAGAGACTTGAACTCTCACATCCTAAGATACTGGAACCTAAATCCAGCGCGTCTACCAATTCCGCCACTCCCGCATTATCACTTTGAATTAATCAAAGAAATGGTAGTTATTTTAAACTCTTCATTGAGTTGCAATTTAACTCTTGCAGAGCCACTTCTAGAAAAGAAATGGTGGCTAAGACGGGATTTGAACCTGTGACCCCATCATTATGAGTGATGTGCTCTAACCAGCTGAGCTACTTAGCCATTGTTGGCTGGGATACCAGGATTTGAACCTGGGAATGCCAGGATCAAAACCTGGTGCCTTACCGCTTGGCGATATCCCAACAATAAACAATTGATAGTTTTAATTCTTATCAAGAATATGGTGCGGAAGGAGAGACTTGAACTCTCACATCCTAAGATACTGGAACCTAAATCCAGCGCGTCTACCAATTCCGCCACTCCCGCATTATCACTTTGAATTAATCAAAGAAATGGTAGTTATTTTAAACTCTTCATTGAGCAACAAAAAACAAATGGTGGCTAAGACGGGATTTGAACCTGTGACCCCATCATTATGAGTGATGTGCTCTAACCAGCTGAGCTACTTAGCCATCTTTTTTGTTAGCACTTCATCGCTGAGTGCGGGGCGTATTATGCTGATATGCCCCAAATTCGTCAACACCTTTTTTGCAAAAAAACACTTAAGTTGGTTTGTTTGCAGGAAAAATAGGCTAACCGGCTACTTTTTAATTAAAACGTTGCTTTTTTAACACTCTTTATGAGCGGGGCATTGTAATTATAGCTTTGTTTTACAATTCTGAGCTTACGGGAAGAGTAGACTAATTATTGTTTTTATTCGGCTGAAAATAAAAAAGGCCCGTAAAAACGAGCCTTTCAAAACAATTAGCCACTCAAGGTGGTGCAGTGTTTAATTATACGTTGAACAAGAAGTTCATTACATCGCCATCTTTAACAATGTATTCTTTACCTTCTTGACGCATTTTACCTGCTTCTTTTGCACCGCTTTCGCCTTTACATGCAATAAAGTCATCAAAAGCAATTGTTTGTGCACGGATAAAGCCACGTTCAAAGTCGGTATGGATTTTACCTGCAGCTTGTGGCGCTGTTGCACCCACAGGGATAGTCCATGCACGAACTTCTTTTACACCCGCAGTAAAGTAGGTTTGTAAGTGCAGTAATTCATAACCGCCACGAATAACAAGGTTAAGTCCTGGCTCTTCAAGACCAAGGTCAGCCATAAACTCTAACTTGTCTTCATCTTCAAGCTCAGAAAGCTCAGACTCAATAGCAGCACACACAGGCACAACAACCGCATCTTCAGCGGCAGCTATTTCACGTACACGATCAAGTAGTGGGTTATTTTCAAATCCATCTTCTGCTACATTGGCAATATACATAGTTGGTTTGATGGTTAAGAAGTTAATAGGCGCAATTGCTGCTTTTTCTTCTTTTGTTAGTGCTAAAGAACGTAAAGTTAAGCCTTCATCAAGATGCACTTTTACTTTTTCAAGTACTGCATTTTGCTCTTTTGCGTCTTTATCACCGCCTTTTGCTTTTTTTGCATTACGGAAAATTGCTTTATCAGCACTGTCCATATCAGCAAGCACAAGCTCAGTGTTGATCACGTCAATGTCATCCGCAGGGTCAATAGTACCGGCTACGTGAATAACGTTTTCATCTTCAAAACAGCGAACTACATGGCCAATCGCATCTGTTTCACGAATATTTGCTAAAAACTGATTGCCTAGGCCTTCACCTTTCGATGCACCTTTAACTAAACCTGCAATATCCACAAATTCCATACTTGTTGTAAGAATACGTTGTGGGTTAACAATTTTAGCAAGTTCGTCTAGGCGAGGATCTGGCACCGGTACCACACCTGTATTAGGTTCAATGGTACAAAAAGGAAAGTTAGCGGCTTCAATACCCGCTTTAGTCAATGCATTGAAAAGTGTTGATTTACCAACATTAGGCAAGCCAACGATGCCACATTTAAAACCCATAGTAAGATACCTTGTTTAGATTCGTTTAAAACGTGTGTACGTATACCCCTAAAAATTAGGGTTTAAACGAATGTAGTCTGTTTTGTGCTTTTAACACACCGTCTTTAGCAAGTATTTCCATACAACGAACTGCTTCATCAACTGCGGCATCCATTTTTTCCTGATCTTCCTTGGCTGCTTTTCCAAGCACCCAACCGGTGACCATTTCACGATGTCCTGGATGACCAACACCTATGCGTAAGCGCATAAAGTCTTTTTGATTTGCCATTTTTGCAATAATGTCTTTTAAGCCATTATGACCGCCATGTCCGCCGCCTTTTTTTAATTTGGCAACGCCTGGGTCTAAATCCAATTCATCATGGGCGACAAGTATGTCTTCCACTGGGATTTTAAAAAAATTGGCTAAACTACTCACCGCTTTGCCACTTAAGTTCATGTAAGTGGTGGGGATCAGTAATTTGAATTCTTTGCCTTGAATAATCACTTTGCCAGTAAGGCCGTGATATTTAGGGTCGTGTTTTAGCGTGCAGTTGTAGCGTGCAGCGAGTTCTTGAATGAACCAAGCACCTGCGTTGTGGCGTGTATTTGCGTATTCGGGGCCTGGATTAGCCAGGCCCACAAGCATTTGAATAGAATTCAAGGTGCGAGACCTTAAATATTATTCTGCAGCGTCTGAAGCGTCGTCTTCAGTTGGAGCTGCTTTGTTAGCTTTGATAGTAACGATAGACTGATCGTGGCCTTCGCCTTTACCAAGCTCAACAGATTGAACACCTTTAGGGAACGCAAGATCTGTAAGGTGGATTGAATCACCAGCTACAAGATCAGATACGTCTACTTCGATGAATTCTGGAAGTGACTTAGGAAGACAAGAAATCTCAACTTCAGTTAACTGGTGAACAACAGTTGCACCTAACTTAGTTACTTTATCTTCACCGATGAAGTGTAAAGGAACTTTAGTTACTAGTTTGTGAGTTGCGTCTACACGTTGGAAATCAAGGTGAGTAAGCTTAGGCTTGAAAGGGTGACGTTGGATATCTTTTAAGATAGCTTCAACTTTCTCGCCACCTACATTTAATGTAAGGATGTGAGTGTAAAAGCCTTCGTCTTCTTGTGCTTTGATCATATCTTTATGTTCAAAAGTAAGCGATAAAGCTTCTTTATCAGCTCCATAAAGGATTGCCGGCACTTTGTCTTCGCGACGTAGGCGGCGGCTCGCACCAGTACCAGTTTCTACGCGAAGTTCAGCGTCATAAGTATAAGTTGTGTTAGACATGATGTCTCCAATAATTAAAAGTGTTAGGGCCTTTGCGACCAAGGTCCCTAGCCAAAAGGCGCGCTATCATACCACTGCGGGTTTATAAAATAAACATCACCTACAAAAAAAGCGCCAAAAGGCGCTTTTATACTCATTAATGTTTAACTTTAATGTTCAAACATTGCCGAGATAGATTCTTCGTTGCTAATGCGACGAATAGTCTCTGCTAACATATCTGCAAGTGTTAATACTTTAACAATATCAAGCGCTTTTAGTTCGTCAGACAGTGGAATTGAGTCAGTTACAATCACTTCATCAATCACAGAGTTACGTAAGTTTTCTGCAGCTGTACCAGAAAGAATAGGGTGAGTAGCGTAAGCAAATACACGTTTAGCACCATGCTCTTTAAGAGCTTCAGCTGCTTTACACAATGTACCACCGGTATCAATCATGTCATCAACAATAATACAATCACGACCTTCAACGTCACCAATAATATGCATTACTTGAGAAACGTTAGCTTGAGGGCGACGTTTATCAATAATAGCTAGGTCGGTATCGTTCAATAGTTTTGCAATTGCACGGGCACGTACAACACCACCGATATCAGGAGATACAACAACCACGTCATCAAAGTCGCGGTTTTTCATATCTTCTAATAATACCGGGCTGCCAAATACGTTATCTACTGGTACATCGAAGAAGCCTTGGATTTGCTCAGCATGTAAATCAACCGTAAGAACGCGGTCAACACCTACACTTGATAAGAAATCCGCAACCACTTTAGCTGTAATTGGCACACGCGCAGAACGTACACGACGATCTTGACGAGCATAACCAAAATAAGGAATAACAGCAGTGATACGACCGGCAGATGCACGGCGTAGCGCATCAACCATAACGATAAGTTCCATCAGGTTATCGTTAGTAGGGGCACAGGTTGATTGTAAGATAAAAACATCCGAGCCACGAACATTTTCATTAATTTGAACACTGATCTCACCGTCACTAAAACGGCCAACAACAGCATCGCCTAATTCAATATATAAACGTTTTGCAACTTTTTGAGCTAGGTCAGGTGTTGCGTTACCAGCGAAGAGCTTCATGTCAGGCACGGTAGGGTTCCTCAGGCACTGAATTTTTGGACTAACTTACATTGAATGAACAAAGTAGGTTAACTTATGATTACTTGTACGTTACTTCATTTATCAATGATGGCGGCTAACTCCGTGTGAGCAGGAGAAGTATTAACGCTTGATGCGATAAACCCCTGCCAAGTATGGGGGAGGTTAGCAAGTACATCTTGTGCTTGAACTTGACTAGCAAATTCAACAAAACAACATGAACCTGTTCCGGTCATCTTTGATGGGGCGTATTTTAGCAACCACTGCAGGGTTTTTTCAACCTCGGGACACAGCTTTTTCACTAAAGGCTCACAATCGTTAGTTAAAACCTGTTGTTGCCAGTCACCTGAAAGTTTAGGCGTGTCACGTTTTAAATCGGGGTGAGTAAATATTTGTGCAGTACTGACATGCTGGTTTGGAAAAACAACGCAGTACCATTTTTGTGGCAATTTAACATACTCTAATTGCTCGCCAATGCCATGTGCTATGGCGCTTTTACCTTTAATGAATACAGGTACGTCTGCACCGAGCTTCAAGCCTAAATCTGCAAGTTCATCTAGTGTAAGAGCGGTATTCCACAGTGTATTCAGCGCTAAAAGTGTTGTTGCGGCATCGGATGAACCACCACCAACACCTCCGCCCATAGGCAAACGTTTAGTTAAATTTATTTTTGCACCTAAATTCACTTTACACTGAGTTTGCAATAATAAAGCTGCTTTATAAATTAAGTTGTCAGTTAGTGCAATGCCATGAGTGTCACCGCTAATACTAATATTTTTATCATTAGTAAGCGTAAAATGGAGCTCGTCGCCATAGTTTAAAAATGTAAACAGGGTTTCTAATTCATGATAGCCATCATCACGGCGACCATTAATATGTAAAAATAAATTTAGCTTCGCCGGCGCAATCAGCGAAAGTTCAAAGGGAGTATTCATAATTAGTTAAACTGCCAATCGTAGAGTTTGATTTTAATTTTAATCTTTTGATGGGTTAAGGTTAGCGCGTTAGGTAACCAAAAACCGTGTTTTTGTATGTAACTGGTGTAGTTTATTTGCCATTTTTTGCCAGCGTCATCAAACCATAACACGCTTTTAGCACGGCCTAATTGATCGACTTCTAAGGTTTGATCGTCAATAGTGGCTTTTAACCACTGACCGGCGTTATTTACCGGTAAAGTAAACCCCGTTAAGCGTTGTAAAAGTTTACTCGCATTAGTATCAAAAAACTGTTGATCATCAAATATTAATTCAGCCCCCACTGCGGTTTGTTTGAGCGATAAAATTCGGGTGCCAATAAATGTGGTTAACACTAAATGATTACTATTTTGTGTTTGTTGCCAATTTAAGTTAGCAGATTGGCGCTCATCAGGGCTAATAAACGCTAATTTACCTTCCACCTGCCAAGTTTTTTGTGTACTAAGACGTAACTTCCAGTCTTCGTAAGTTTTTGTATTGTAGTTGTTTTTATTGGCACAGCCCGTTAAAAAAATAATTAACAGGGTTAAAATAAAATATTGTCGAGTCAAATGTTGTTCCTTACTTTCCATATTCCTGAGATTTTTGATAAAATTGCCGCCTATGAAGTAGGGCTCAGCAATATTTGGCAGATATGACCATAATAGCACTTGGTATTAATCACAAAACCGCATCCGTAGATTTACGAGAAAAAGTGGCCTTTTCGCCTGAGCAAATTTCAGAGGCGCTACAGCAATTAAGTGGTCATGCCGACTTTAATGAAGCGGTTATTGTATCTACCTGTAATCGCACTGAAGTGTATTGTAGCCTTGCGCAACAAAATTCCCAAACATTGTTGCAATGGTTAGCCAGTTTCCATGGTTTAGATGAACATGAACTGAGTAAAAACATCTACTGTTATGAAGACAGCGCAGCAATAAACCATTTAATGCGTGTAGCCTGCGGGCTTGATTCGCTGGTATTAGGTGAACCACAGATTTTAGGGCAAATAAAGCAAGCGTATAACAGTGCTAAAACCCACGATGCGGTGGGTGTAACTTTTGATCGTTTGTTTCAAAAAACCTTTTCAGTGGCAAAAGAAGTACGCACCGAAACTAACATTGGTGCGAGTGCAGTCTCGGTTGCGTTTGCTGCGGTTAATCTTGCAAAGCATATTTATGGCAAATTAGACAAAACCAAGGTGCTATTAATTGGTGCTGGTGAAACCATTGAGCTGGTAGCAAAACATTTATACCAAAATGAGCCACAAAAAATAACGGTAGCTAATAGAACAATAGAACGCGCTCGCGGCTTAGCGGATGAAGTGTCAGCAGATGTTATTGCCTTGGCACAATTACCAGAACGATTACACCAAGCCGATATTGTTATTAGCTCCACTGCCAGTACTTTACCTATTATTGGTAAAGGGGTGGTGGAACAAGCACTGAAACAACGTCGTTATAAGCCTATGCTATTTATAGATATTGCTGTACCACGCGATATTGAAAGCCAAGTCGGAGAGCTTGACGACGCTTATTTATATTCTGTTGATGACTTACAAGCCATTGTTAGCGAAAACATGGCTGCACGTGAGCAAGCGGCAGAACAAGCACAAATTATTATTAGTGAGCGCACCAAAGAGTTTTTTATGTGGCTGCGTTCACTTGATTCAGTGGATTTAATTCGCCACTACCGTAATGATGTACAAACTACAAAAGCAGAACTTGTAGATAGGGCCCTTAGCCAGCTAAATACAGGTAAAAATGCAGAAAAAGTAATTTTAGAGCTAGCCAATAAGTTAACCAATCGCTTAATGCACGCGCCTACCCGTGCCATCCAAGATGCAGCGAAAAAAGGTGAAGTGGCTCAGCTAAATCAATTAAAAAAAATGTTAGGTATAGATCAGGAATAACAGTTAAATGAAAGAGTCCGTTTATCGTAAATTAGAAACCTTAGTTGAGCGCTATGAAGAAGTACAAGCGTTACTAAGTGACCCATCGGTCATTAGTGATCAAAACCGCTTTCGTGCTCTTTCAAAAGAATACTCTGAGCTTGAAGAGGTGGTAAAAACATTTTTAGCTTACCAGCAAGCACAAGAAGACTTGAGCAGCTCTGAAGAAATGCTTAAAGATTCAGACCCTGAAATGCGCGAAATGGCACAAGAAGAATATAAAGAAGCAAAAGCACAGATTTCGACTTTAGAAGACGACATTCAAGTTTTAATGTTACCTAAAGATCCAAAAGACAATAATAACGTGTTTTTAGAGGTTCGTGCAGGAACAGGGGGCGATGAAGCGGCTATTTTTGCTGGCGACTTATTCAGAATGTACAGCCGTTACGCAGAAACAAAAAAATGGAAAGTAGAAGTTGTTACCACCAACGAAGGTGAGCACGGTGGTTATAAGGAAGTAATTGCTAACATCAGCGGTGAAGGTGTTTACGGACAATTAAAATTTGAATCAGGCGTTCACCGTGTACAACGTGTCCCTGAAACTGAGTCTCAAGGCCGTGTACATACCTCAGCATGTACTGTAGCTGTTATGGCTGAAGTACCAGAAGCAGAAGCCATCGAAATCAATACTGCCGATATTAAAGTTGATACTTTTAGAGCGTCGGGAGCGGGTGGTCAGCACGTAAATAAAACCGACTCTGCCATTCGTATTACCCATTTACCTACGGGTGTGGTGGTTGAGTGTCAAGATGAGCGCTCTCAGCATAAAAACCGTGCTAAAGCGATGTCGGTATTGGCTGCGCGCCTTCAGCAAGCTGAAGATGAAAAGCGTCATGCTGCTGAAGCATCAGAACGTCGTAACTTAGTTGGTAGCGGCGATCGTTCTGAGCGTATTCGTACATACAACTATCCACAAGGTCGTATTACCGATCACCGTATTAACTTAACGCTTTATCGTCTTAATGAAGTGGTAGCAGGTGATTTAGGCGCCGTTGTTGAGCCACTAATGCAAGAGCATCAAGCCGATTTACTTGCTGCAATGGGCGACGATTAATCGTGACCCCTTCTGTTGAAAACGCTATTGCTACAGGTGCTAATTTATTAGCATCAAGTAGTGATAGCGCAAAGTTAGATGCACAAGTTTTACTGCTCAATATTTTACAAAAGCCACGAAGTTATTTATTTACTTGGCCTGAAAAACAGCTCACAGATGAGCAGTATCAGGCATTTCAACGTGCCTGTGAACGTCGCTTACAAGGCGAACCTGTTTCGCATATTACCGGCTGTCGTGAATTTTGGAGTTTGCAGCTTGAAGTGAACCCAACAACACTTATCCCTCGACCTGATACAGAAACCTTAGTTGAACTTGCGCTTGAGTGCGAAGTGCCTAAAAACGCGAAAGTACTTGATTTAGGCACTGGCACAGGGGCAATAGCATTGGCGCTTGGAAGCGAAATGCCCTCATGGGATATTATTGCTGTTGATCGTATTGATGATGCGGTAGCGTTGGCAAAGCGCAACCAACAGCGATTAGCTATTAATAATGTGACTGTTGAGCAGAGTAACTGGTTTAGTGCGTTAAAAAGCAAGAAATTTGATCTAATTGTAACCAATCCACCCTATATAGAACATGACGATGTACACTTGCATCAAGGCGATGTTCGCTTTGAACCTTTGTCTGCATTAGTTGCGGATGATGCAGGATTAGCTGATATTAAACAAATAATTACACAATCACGTGACTATTTACATTCTAATGGCTATCTTTTAATTGAACACGGATTTGAGCAAAGTGCAGCTGTACGTCATATTTTCAATCAAATGGCGTTTATAAATGTAAGCACAGTGAAAGATCTTGGTAATAATGACCGCGTAACGTTCGGACAATGGCCTTAAATTATTTTTAATAGCTCCGTTGTTTGTTTGCATATGGTTTAAGGAATTCTATGTGATGGAAGATTTTTTATTTTCAAATGAACAACCACCTGAAGTAGCATGTGAAGAGCAAGGGACATGGAAAGTTTTAATAGTTGATGATGAGCCTGAGGTTCATGCTGTTACACGTTTAGCTTTAAGTGACTTTAAGTTCCAAGATAAACGGTTGGAATTTATAAGCGCATATTCAGGCGCAGAGGCAAAAAAGTTAATTGATGAGCACCCAGATGCAGCCATCATCCTACTCGATGTTGTAATGGAAACAGACGACGCTGGTTTGCAAGTCGCGAAGTACATACGCGATACCGTTAAAAATAATTACATTCGTATCATTTTACGTACAGGGCAACCAGGTCAAGCGCCGGAGCGTCAAGTCATTGTCAATTACGACATAAATGACTACAAATCTAAAACAGAACTCACCGCACAAAAACTATTCACCGTTATGATGGCTAGCCTTCGTTCGTATCGCGATATTATTTCTATTGAGCAGTCACGTGAAGGCCTAGAAAAAATAATCACTGCTTCTCGCAATATTTTTGCAACTCATTCAATGGATAATTTTATTGAAGGAGTGATGCAGCAGCTAACGTCTTTACTTAACGTGGCCGACGAAGCCATGTACGCCACTACCTTAGTTGCGCAAAATCCGTCAGAGGAATTAAACAAGAAACTGATTGTTTGCTCTGGCACCGGTGATTTTGCTAAGCGCGAAGGGGAAGAGCTTGAATCAGTATTAGCAGCAGATCAACTCTTAGCGTGTCAAGAAGCCTTAGCCAACAAAGCAATTGTGTACAAAGATGACTATTTGTTTGCCTATTGTAGTAGTAAGTTTAATCATAATTCGATGTTATTTGTATCCGGGGTGCCATCGAAACTGACAGATACGCAACGAAATCTAATCGAAATTTTTTCTCAAAATGTGCAGTTGGCATTTGAAAATGTACAATTACATACTGAAGTTGAAGCTACCCAACAAGAACTTGTTTATCGTTTAAGTGAAGCGGTTGAACAACGCTCATGCGAGACGGGTAATCACGTAAAGCGGGTTGCTTATATTTGTTATGAGTTAGCAATAGGATATGGATTATCTGAAGAGCAAGCGAATTTAATTCGTTTTGCATCGCCTTTACATGATGTGGGTAAAATAGGTATTCCGGATGCTATTTTAAATAAACCCGGTAAATTAAACAGTGATGAGTGGGAAGTTATGAAAACCCATGCAGGCAAAGGCTACGCCATTTTAAAAGATTCACCGCGTAAAATAGTCAGTGCAGGGGCCTTAATTGCACAGCAACATCACGAAAAATGGGATGGGTCTGGTTACCCTTGCGGCTTAAAAGGCGAGAGTATCGATATTTATGCTCGCATAGTGGCATTGGCCGATGTGTATGATGCACTGCGTCATAAACGGTGTTATAAAGGTGCGTGGACACTTGAAGAAGCCGTTGCTGAGATCAATGCAAACAAAGGTACGCATTTTGATCCTAAACTTGTTGATGTATTCAATGATAAACTTGAAGAACTTGAAGCGGTAATTTTACGCTTTCCTGATAAAGCACATAACTAAACAGAAGTAAAAATAAACATGGATTATTTAGCATTAAAACATACGCACATGGCGATTGCGCTAGTGAGTATTATTTTATTTTACGTACGTTCTTTTTCTCGCATGGGCAGTGGCAGCCTTGCTAAAAATAAAGTGGTTTTCATTGGTAGCCACAGTATAGATACCTTACTAATTATCTCGGCTATTACTTTAATGGCCATGGCTAAAATAAACCCACTAGAGCAACTTTGGCTATTAGAAAAAATTGTGCTGGTGGTTATTTATATCGCCGTTGGGATTATTAGTGCTAAGCAAACCACAACATTACCTAAAGTTATGTTTTTAGTGTTTAACACTGCGGTTATCTTAGCTATTGGCTTTTTAGCAACTGCTAAAGCCCCGCTATTGTTGTAATTAACAATATTTGCTTAAGCTTTACACCTATGGTGTAAAGCTTGCCTCTTTATTTCATTTCTGATTATTGGTATCTAACCTTAAAATTAGGTAAACTACGTGTTCGTTTTCTAGAATGTTGTAGTATGAATGACCACCCTCGGGTTTGATGAACACGATGAATCTTATATAGAAGATGCCTACGATGACTTTTTGCCACCGGCAATATATCGTTGTATTAAAGCAGAAGCTAAATGGGACCCTCAAATAGACTTAACACCAAGTCTTGAAATATTGACCGCGTTTGAGCAACAAATAAAGACTATTTGTTCGCAAACACGCGACATGCACGAGCGTTTAGAACAATTACTTGATTGTTTTTACAGTCAGTGGTTATTTAGTGCGTCAAGCCTTAAAGTACCTGAGTACAAGCTAAACAGTATTAGCTACACCTTGTCTATGCGCAGTGGTACACCCACTACCTTAGCTATTTTATTATGCCATTTTTTACAGCACGCAAAACTTGATGCTAGTGTAAGCATAACTCAAGGCGAAGTGGGCATTCACGTCGCAATGAGCGATGATGAAGGGTACATTGTTGAGCCAAGTAGTGGTCAACAAAGCTGGTATATCATTCCTGAAAATACCAACGAAGATAATGCACAAGAGCAAGAGCCTCTTGAGCTTATTTTTGAAGACGAAGTATATAAATTATTTTTAGCGCAACAAAAATGGTCTTTTATTAGTGAGAACAAATTTGGTCATGCGTTAACTTGCGTTGATTTGTTAATGGAAATGCTAGGGGATGATCCCTATGAGCGACGCGACAGAGGCTATTTACTAAATCAGCTAGGATGCCCTAAAATGGCACGAGATGATTTACAATTTTTTGTTGATGAGTGTCCCGACGACCCTGCTATTGAAGTCATCCAACATCAAATCGAAGAACTTGAAGATAATCATAAGACCCACCATTAAAAATAAAAATAGGAAACGTTATGGCTGATCCCCAAACTGCCTTAATCACCAATGATGCTGTTGTACTTGGCTTACTAGCGATTATTTTAGGCTTTATTTTTAAAACCTCGTCAAGTCAGCGCCCAGGGCTGGTCGCATTTTACAAATATGTGCCTGCATTATTGCTGTGTTATTTTTTACCATCGTTGCTAAATACCTTTGGTATTGTTGATGGCTCGCAATCGAGTGTGTATTACGTTGCCTCGCGGTATTTATTACCTGCGTGTTTAATTTTATTAACCATTAGCATTGATTTAAGAGCGATTATTAACCTAGGTCCTAAAGCATTAATTATGTTCTTAACAGGAACCGCTGGTATTGTGATTGGTGGCCCATTAGCTATTTTAATCATGAGTGCCGTCTACCCTGAAGCAGTGGGCGGACATGGCCCAGATGCGGTTTGGCGCGGTATGACAACTATTGCTGGCAGCTGGATTGGCGGCGGCGCAAACCAAGCGTCTATGAAAGAAATGTTTGAAGTTGGCGGTGATATCTTCTCTGCTATGGTTACTGTTGATGTGATTGTGGCTAATCTATGGATGGCGGTATTATTATTAATGGCGGCTAACCATAAAGCGATTGATGCCAAAGCGGGGGCCGATACCACTGCGATTGAAGATTTAAAACAGCGTGTTGAAAAATACCATGCAGAGCATGCCCGTATGCCAACGCTGAATGATTACATGATGATTATTGCTATTGCCTTTGGTATTACTGGTTTAGCACATTTTTGTGCTGATATTTTAGGACCGTTCTTTGCCAATAACTATGCTTGGGCAAAAGAATACAGTTTAAATAGTAAGTTCTTTTGGCTTATTGTTATATCGACCACTATAGGCATTAGTTTATCGTTCACTAGAGTGCGTCATATCGAAGCCTTTGGCTCGTCTAAAGTGGCATCAGCATTTTTATATATCTTAGTAGCATCAATTGGCCTGCATATGAATGTGATGGCGATTTTTGATTCACCAATGTATTTTGTGCTTGGTGCAATTTGGATGCTAACTCACGCCAGCTTAATGCTGATTGTTGCTAAACTAATTAAAGCGCCGTTATTTTACATGGCTGTTGGCTCTCAGGCCAATGTAGGTGGCGCGGCCTCGGCCCCTGTTGTCGCCGCTGCGTTTCATCCATCACTGGCACCGGTAGGCGTTTTATTAGCAGTACTAGGCTATGGTGTAGGTACATATATGGCGTATATTTGTGGATTAATGATGCAAGCAGTTGCACCATAAGGAATTAAAATGAACAACCAAGTTATAAATATTAATCAAATAGAACTGGCAAATGATAAACCTTTCGTTTTATTTGGTGGCATGAATGTGCTGGAATCTCGTGATTTAGCGATGCGTATTGCCGAGCATTATGTTGAAGTGACTACTAAATTAAATATTTCTTATGTATTTAAGGCGTCATTTGATAAAGCCAATCGCTCGTCAATCAATTCTTACCGTGGTCCGGGCATGGAAGAAGGCTTAAAGATATTTGAAGAGATTAAAAATACCTTTAATATTCCGCTGATCACCGATGTGCATGAACCTCATCAAGCAGCACCGGTTGCTGAGGTTGTTGATGTTATTCAGCTACCGGCATTTTTGGCTCGTCAAACAGACTTAGTGGTTGCAATGGCAAAAACAGGCGCAATTATTAATGTGAAAAAGCCACAGTTTTTAGCCCCACATGAAATGCGTCATATCATTACTAAATTTAATGAAGCAGGCAATAATAATGTGGCCTTGTGTGAACGTGGTTCAAGCTTTGGTTATAACAACCTAGTGGTTGATATGCTGGGCATGGATGACATGAAAACCATGGCGCCCGTTATATTTGACGCTACTCATGCGCTACAACGTCCTGGCGGTCGAGCTGATTCAGCCGATGGTCGTCGTGCTCAAGCAGCAGAACTGGCTCGTAGTGGCATGGCACTGGGTATTGCAGGCTTATTTATTGAAGCACACCCAAATCCAAATGAAGCAAAATGTGATGGCCCTTGTGCATTAGCACTGAGTAAATTAGAAGGGTACTTATCGCAAATGAAAGCGGTTGATGATTTAATCAAAAGCTTTGCTCCGCTTGATACCAGTGCTAGCGATTTATAAAAGAGTGATTAACTCATAAAAAAGCGACTTCGGTCGCTTTTTTTGTGGCTTGAATATACTCTTTCCCAGCATAGGTATATAATTCACCGCATAAGAAAAACTAATTCTAAGCTTGGTTGCCATGTCAAGACGAGTTCCTCCATTAAACGCGCTAAAAGCTTTTGAAGCTGCAGCCCGTCATTTAAGCTTTACTAAAGCCGCAGAAGAGTTGTATGTGACGCAGGCTGCGGTAAGTCATCAAATTAAAACCCTCGAAGAGCACTTAGGGTTAAAGTTGTTTTTGCGTAAAAATCGCTCGTTACTTCTAACCGAAGAAGGTCAAGGCTACTTTTTAGATATTAAAGAGATTTTTACTCAGCTAATTGACGCAACCGAAAAGCTACTAGCCCGTGGTGCAAAAGGCTCGCTAACAGTGAGTTTAACCCCGAGCTTTGCGATTCAATGGCTTATTCCTCGATTGAGCTTATTTAACGAGTTACACCCTGAAATTGATGTGCGAATTAAAGCCCAAGATCAGGACGAAAACTCGTTAACAGACGATGTTGATATTTCAATTTATTATGGTCGCGGTCATTGGAGTGGCGTACAAGCTTATAAATTGCACACTGAATACTTAGTGCCGCTGTGTAGCCCATTATTGTTAAGTGGCCCTAGAGCGCTTAATCAACCAAGTGATTTAGCAAACCATACCTTGTTGCATGACACCACTCGTAAAAACTGGAAAACGTGGATGAAAACCGCGGGTGTTCGCAACGTACAAGTTAACCAAGGGCCTATTTTTAGTCATTCATCTATGGTGCTGCAAGCTGCGGTACATGGCCAAGGTGTTGCAATAGGTAATAGTGTTTTAGCAAAACCAGATATTGATGCAGGTCGATTAGTGATCCCGTTTAATCACAGTTTAGAAAGTAAAAACGCCTATTATTTGGTGATCCGTGAGTCGCAAAATGAATTAGGTAAAATTGTGTCATTTAAAGATTGGATGTTAAGCCTAGTTGAGCAGGAGCAAGAATATTAATGAGCATTGAATGGGTTAAAAGCAGTCAGCAACCGGCCATTGCACAGTTTATATTTGCGCATGGTGCAGGGGCTGGCAGTGATTCTGAGTTTATGCAAACCATGGCCAAACAGCTCAGTGAGTATGGTATTGACGTTGGGTTGTTTGATTTTGAATACATGCACATTGCTAAACAAACTAATAAACGTCGCCCACCAGAGCGAGCACCAAAATTACTTACATATTTTGAGCATATACTTACTCAAGCTGATGCAAATTTACCGCTATTTATAGGGGGTAAATCAATGGGCGGGCGCATGGCGTCTATGCTTGCTTGCTCAACCTCGCATGCTGTTCTAGGTGTACTTGCGTTTGGTTATCCGTTTCACCCACCGGGCAAGCCAGAAAAGCTCCGAACAGATCACTTTGCAGACATACCATGTCCTTTTTTAGTACTACAAGGTGAACGAGACACCTTTGGCACCCGCGAAGAGCTTGCCACAATGGCAATGCCAAAACAGCCGCAGTATATATGGTTAACTGATGGTGACCATTCACTAAAACCACGTAAAAAAAGTGGCGTGACTGAGCAACAAAACCTGAATGTTGCAGCAATGCAGGCGGCTAACTTTATCAAAAGCACCATTGAGAATGTAAAAGAGGAAAAACATGATTAAACTATTTTTACTCGCAGGCAGCTTTTTTTGTATGCTTTCAGTGATACTGGGCGCATTTGCTGCCCATGGTTTAAAAAGTCGCTTATCAGATTACGCTATTGGTATTTTTAAAACCGCCGCCGAGTATCAAATGGTACATGGGCTGGCACTGATTGCAGTGGCAACCTTAATAAAGTGGGGAATTAACTTAAGCATGGCAGGTGGTTTTTTTATAGCGGGTACACTGTTATTTAGTGGCAGCTTATATTTACTGGCTTTAACCGGCTTAAAGTGGCTGGGCCCAATTACACCTCTAGGTGGACTGTGTTTTATTATTGGTTGGATAGTTATTTTAGTGCAAGTTGCACGATTTAAGTTTTAAAGAGTTTAAGGGTTAATATGTCTAGTGTTGTGATTTACTGTCGTAGTGGTTTTGAAAGCGATGCCGCTGCTGAAATAACGTTTCACGCCGCCGAGCAAGGGTTTGCTGGGTATGTAAAAGCAAAACCAAATACCGGTTATGTTATTTATGAATGTTTTGAAGCGCAGCACAGCGACGAAATAATCAAAAAGGTTGATTTTAAAAATATGGTATTTGCACGCCAATGGTTTGCCGGTAACCTGATAGAAAATATGCCATTAGAGGATAGAGTGGGCGCTATTGTAGATGCCGCAAAAGACTTTACTTTATGCTCTGAACTACGAGTAGAAACACCCGATACCAACGAGGGCAAGGAGTTACTGACTTTTTGTAAAAAGATATCAACTCCGCTTAAAAAAGCGCTCGAGAAACAAAATACCGTATTGCGTGAACCAAAAGCCAATCGTCCAGTAATGCATGTGCTGTTTTTAGCTAATAATACTGCGTATGTGGGTCACTCTTATAGCTATAATAACTCACCTTTCTTTATGGGAATTCTGCGTTTACGTATGCCAAACGATGGCCCAAGCCGCTCAACCCTTAAGTTAGATGAGGCATTTAATGTATTTATTCCTGAGCAGCAGCGTGAGTCAAGAGTACAAGCTGGGATGCGCAGCGTTGATTTAGGTGCTTGCCCAGGTGGTTGGACTTATCAGTTGGTTCGTCGTGGTATGTTTGTTAGCGCGATAGATAATGGCCCAATGAATGAAAGTTTAATGGAAACAGGGCAAGTAAAACATTTTAGAGAAGATGGTTTTAAATACCGCCCAGAAAAAAGAAACATAACCTGGTTAGTTTGCGATATGGTAGAAAAACCAACGAAAGTAACTAACTTGATGATTGACTGGGCAGTAAACGCCTATGCAAAAGAGCTTATTTTTAATCTAAAACTACCGATGAAAAAACGCTTTGATAGTGTGTATGAATGTCTAAAAATGATTAGAGAGGAAATGGCGAAGTTCGGTATCAGCTACGAATTACAAGCTAAGCATTTGTACCATGATCGTGAAGAGATAACGGTGCACTTAAACGTAATTAAAGTACCACAAAGCTTATATAGTTAATTGATTAGCGAGTATAAAAAATGGGCCAACAGGCCCATTTTTTTTAACTACGATATTGTGGTCGGTAATGCTCAACCCATAACCGTGTAGCGCCGCACACTGCCACAGGCATCACAATTAAATTTATAAATGGGATAGCGGTTAGCAGCATCACTGCAAAGCCAAACCCGTAAGATAAGCCTTGTTTGCTTTTTAAGTCATTTTTCATTTGAGTGAAGCTAACTTTGTGGTTATCAAAAGCATAATCTTTATATTGCACCGCATACATCCAGCAGGTAAAAAGCACCCAGAGCACTTGGCCTATTACCGGTAACACCCACAATAGAATAAAAAAGCCAATAGCGCGCGGGAGGTAGTAGCAAAGCTTAGTCCATTCTCGGCCTAGCATTCGCGGCACATCTTTGACTAAATCAGCTAATCCATCGTCGTTAATTTTTTGACCAGTTAAATACAGCTCAACTTTTTCACTTAGCAAGCCATTAAAAGGTGCGGCGATAAAGTTAGTAATAACGGTAAATAACATACTGTAACTAAACAGCACCACCAGTACAGCAATTGGCCACATTAACCATTCGAGCCAACTTAACCATTCTGGGAGCATGGTATTTACAGCATTAAAGCCATCACTCAGCCAGCCAAATAAAAAGAATAAGGAGCTACCAAATAATAAAATATTAATAAGTAGGGGGATTAGTACAAAGCGTTTTAGTCCTTTTTGACTAATTAACTTAAACCCGGAAAAAAAATATTCCATACCTTGCGTTATTTGCACACTAACCTCATCGATTATTTATCTTTTGGCTATTATAAATAGCTTGATGATTTTAAACAGTACTTTTAAGTAACAAAGTATTTAATAAAGGGCATTTCAAATAGAATGATAATAAATTGCTAGCTTGGGCAATTGCTTTGAATTCTTCGAAAGTGCTTAATGAAATAAAATGCTCGCGCAATAGACAAAATTCCGATAGATGCTAATTTCAATATTATGTATAGTCAAAAGACTATAATAAATTATTATATAGAATATAGCGGCGCATTTAGCGTAAGTGACTGTTGAGGAATATAATTTGATTGAAATAATGAGAGTCAGAAAGCTGCTTTCTCAGCAACAAAGTATATTATCTAAAATAGCCTTGGGTGCGCCACTTGATGAAGTACTTGAAAATATTTGTTTATCTATTGAGGAGCTTATTGAAGACTCCTCTGCAAAGTGCTCTATATTAACACTCAAAGGTGAGCAGTTATTTCATAGTGCGGCGCCTAATATTGCAAAGGGTTACTGTGAGGCAATTAATGGCGTGCATATAGGTCCCAGCGTTGGCTCATGCGGTACTGCAGCGTATGAAAAAAAGCGAATTATTGCCTCAGATATTGCAACATCACCCTTATGGGAAAATTATAAAGCGTTGGCATTGAATTTTGATTTAAGGTCGTGCTGGTCAACCCCTATTATTTCAACACAATCAGATATATTAGGCACCTTTGCAATTTATCATGACAGTGCCAAGTCACCAACACCACAAGACTTAGAATTAATAGACTTTTTTGTTGATTTCACCAGTATTGCTTTAGAAAAGCACACAGAGTCACTAAAATCAAAAGTGTTACTTGCAGAATTACAGCAAAGTAATGAAAAGTTTAAAGCCTTCGCAAAAGTACTTCCCGATCTAACCCTCATTTTGAGTGAAGAAGGGGAGTATACCAACGTTTACGGCACTGCTAATGAAAGTTTATATTTAAGCCAAGAGTATGTGATTAATCGAAATGTCAGAGATATTATGCCTCCCGAGGATGCTAATCCTATTATGGCGGTAATTGCCAAAACGCTTCAAACTAATGAAGTTCAAGTGTTTGAGTATCAGCTAAATATAAAAGGTAAGCAACTTACATTTGAAGGACGAACAGCCCCGCTTGAAAGTTACCAACCTAATAATCCCTCTCAGCGACATGTAGTATGGATGGCCAGAGATATCTCTACTCGTAAAGCGGCAGAAGAAGAGGTGCAACGGTTAGCATTTTTTGACCCGCTTACAAACCTCCCGAATCGCAGAATGCTCAATGATAGACTCAGTATGTATGTTGAACAAATTAAGCAGTCTGATCACACGGGCGCACTCTTATTTTTAGATTTAGATAATTTTAAACGTATAAACGACTCATTAGGGCACAATGCCGGTGATGAAATACTGGTTGAGCTATCACAGCGACTAACGCGTGTTTTAAACCCAACAGATACCCTTGCCCGTGTTGGCGGTGATGAATTTATTATACTCATTGAGAATGTAGGAGATAGCCATAAGCAAGCGAGTCTTGAATCAGAATTAATGGCTAAAGTGGTACAAAGCGTTTTTTATGACAAGTTTGAGATAGGGGATTTGGCGTTTCAAGTTAGCTGCAGTATAGGTATATGTTTAATTAATAACGCCAATGCTATTAGCGAAAATATTTTAAAATTTGCAGATACCGCCATGTATCGCTCTAAAATGAAAGGCGGTAATAGTAGTAGCTTTTACGATCCTGCACTGCAAACCTTACTGGAAAATCAAACTGAGCTTGAAACAGATATAGTCAGAGCGATTGCATGTGATGAATTTTGTGCTTACTTTCAGCCTCAATTATCAATTGATGGCAGTATTATTGGTGCAGAAGCACTCATACGATGGAATCACCCAACCAAAGGGCTAATCTCTCCTAATTCGTTTATTCCGATTGCCGAGCAATTTGGCTTAATTCAAAAGCTACAAAACATTGTATTGCGCGATATTTGTATTTTACTGGAAACACTTCGAGATCATAACGTACTGAAAAACCAGTTTAATGTGTCTATTAACATCAGCCAGTGTCAGTTTAATTCTTCTACTTTAAAAGGAGAATTGTTTAAAGCGATTGAGACGTATGATGTATTACCCTCACAAATTAAATTAGAGATCACTGAGTCCATGTTAGCGGGTGATTTAATGAGTACGGTAAAGCAAATGAAAGAGCTAAAGTCGCAGGGATTTGTATTTTCAATTGATGACTTTGGTACCGGCTACTCGTGTTTAAAGCACTTGAGTGTTTTACCGATAGACGAACTAAAAATAGATAAAAGCTTTATTGATAAAGTGTTGGATAACGCATCGGGGCAAAGCATAGTTCAGTCTATTATTGGTTTAGGTCATAGTTTAGATATTAATATTGTAGCCGAAGGGGTCGAAAGTGCTGAGCAACTACATGTATTAAAGTCGATGGGTGTAAATGCTGTGCAAGGTTATTTATTTGCAAAACCATTAACACACAGCAATTATTTAAAATGGCATAAAGAGCACCAGTAACCTGGTGTTTATCATTAACTGAGGCGACAAGTTTAGTTACCCCAATCGATAAGTCGCTTTGTTTAACCTCTAATTGGGCAGTAACGTTTGCTAACTTACTGCGTTTTAGCTCAAACAGAAATGTATACTTTTTGTTTGTTTGCTAGCTAAGTGTAATGAATTTTTTACTATTTTGTAACAGTTGCACAAATCATTGCTGTGGCATTGGTTTAGTGTTTTTAACGCGTTAAACTAGCCATGAATTGGCAATAAGTCTACTTGTTGTGACATTATCTAAGCGTAAACACAACAGGTACTTAAAACTTGCTTTTGAGTTGCTTTTTTGTTCGTTGTAACTATGGTTTAGGGTTATGTCATGGTATGTCGCTATGTCGGTAACTGTAAAAAACCATTAGGAGCGATAAATGAATACCACGAAAGCAGCTTTAAAGTCGGGTGAAATGCACTCTCCCCGAGTAAAGTTTCTGGAAGGGGTTGATATACCCGTTTTTTTAATCAGTGGCGGTATATTAGTTTTATTTGCCGCGCTGGCACTGTACGACATAAAACTGATGTCGGATTGGATAAACTCTGCCTTTGCCTTCTCCACCAAAATATTTGGCGCCTTTTGGCAAGTTCTGCTGTTATTAACCTTTGTGATTGGCATATTTTTAGCCGTAGGCCGCACCGGTTCAGTGGTGCTCGGCGGTTTAAAAACCCCTGAAATATCTACCTTCAAATGGATAAGTATAATTATGTGTACTTTGCTTGCAGGTGGCGGTGTATTTTGGGCCGCAGCAGAGCCAATGGCACACTTTATTTCTCCGCCCCCGTTATTTGGTGGTGAAACTGGCACAAAGGATGCCGCCTACAACGCTCTTGCACAAAGCTTTATGCATTGGGGCTTTTTAGCCTGGGCTATTTTAGGTAGTTTGACCGGCATTGTTTATATGCATCTCCATTACGAAAAAGGATTACCGCTTAAACCGCGCACTTTGCTTTACCCGGTATTTGGCGATCGCGCAATGAAAGGTGCGCTTGGTACTATTGTTGATGCATGTTGTGTACTCGCTGTGGTTGCTGGCACTGTTGGTCCTATTGGTTTTTTAGGTTTACAAGTGAGTTTTGGTCTAGAAAAATTGTTTGCCATTCCTGATACCTACACCACGCAGGTGGTTATTTTATTTAGCTTAATTGGCATTTACACACTTTCAGCGGTAAGTGGGGTTACCAAAGGTATTCAGCTACTAAGCCGTTTTAATGTTGTACTGGCAGTGTTGCTGATGTTGTTTATATTACTAATGGGGCCAACTGCGTTTATTATCGACAGTTACATTCATTCCTTTGGTTTGTATTTAGATAACTTTATTCCTATGGCTACATTTCGTGCCGATAAACCGTGGCTAGACTGGTGGACTGTATTCTTTTGGGGCTGGTTTTTAGGTTATGGCCCATTAATGGCTATGTTCGTTGCACGTATATCCCGTGGACGTACTATTCGTGAAATGATTTTACTTATTTCTGTGGTTGCCCCTGTGATCACGTGTTTTTGGTTTACTATTGTTGGCGGCTCAGGCATCTTTTTTGAATTAAATAATCCTGGCGTTATATCAGAGCCTTTTGCTGGGCTTAATTTGCCAGCGGCATTGTTAGCCATCACTGAGCAGTTACCTATGGGATTTGTTGTGTCGGTGTTATTTTTAGTACTGACCACTATTTTTGTGGCAACAACAGGTGATTCAATGACGTACTCGGTATCTATGGTAATGACGGGTACCGATCACCCACAAACCTCTATTCGAGTGTTTTGGGGGATTATGATGGGGGTGATGGCGGCGTTGCTTATTTCTATAGGCGAGGGGGGGATTTCAGCCTTGCAGTCGTTTATTGTGGTCACTGCGGTGCCAGTTTCGTTTGTGTTACTACCTTCGTTGTGGACAGCACCACAAATAGTTAAGAAAATGGCAGACGAACAAGGGCTTTAATAATTGATAAAGAGCGCTAATAAGCGCTCTTTATCTGGGTACATCATATTCTCACCTTGTTATTGAGCTATTTATTATCCTAGCAATAAACTAACCCACTAAAAATAACTTAGCCTAAGTAGGTTGTTCATTCCTATCGATACGGTATAGTTTAAATATATTTAAGCATAACCTTGAGATAAACCATGCAGTTAGTCGACTTAGACCCTTGTGATCAGGATGTGATCAACGTATTTGCTGACATAGATCGACTTATTAGCTCATTATATCCTGTAGCAACTTCACAAGCGCTTACAGTTAATGAGCTTGGTTTACCGGGCGTTTACGCTGTAGGGTTAAAAAATCAAGACGGAATAGTTGCCTGTGGCGCAATAGTAAAGCAATTTGATGGTAGCTGGTATGGCGAAATTAGACGGCTTTACGTAAAACCTAGCTATCGCGGAAAAGGCTTATCGCGGCGTATTATGCAAATTTTATTGCACTATGCTGGCGAAGAAGAAATCCCAATCATAAAACTAGAAACAGGACCAAAGCAAATACAATCAATCCATCTTTATGAGAATTTAGGGTTTGTGCAATGTGCCCCTTTTGGTGAATACACAGAAAACCCGAATAGCTTATTTATGGAGCTTGCGCTCAGCTAATATTGCTTTGTTTGAAGCTTTTATTTATCAATTTCAATTCTAACTCGTTACGAGTAGAAATACTTGTTGGACATGAATCACTATTTTTCTTTTAATGCGCGGCAACTAGCCGGTTTGGCATTCATAAATAAAAGAGAAAGATAAATGAAAGAGACAACATCACTAGAACAAGCTCGTACGAGCTACAACGTTCGTCATTGGAGCCAAGGTTTTTTTGGTATTAATGATCAAGGTGATGTGTATGTTGCGCCAAAGGCTGATGCCCCACAGCAAACCATTGCACTAACAGACATTGCTAAGCAGCTTGAAGAAAAAGGCTTAAGTTTGCCAGCACTCGTTCGTTTTCCACAAATATTACACCATCGTGTGCATAGCTTATGTGGCGCATTTAATACCGCAATAGAAAGCTATGGGTATCCAAAAGACTATTTATTAGTTTATCCGATTAAAGTAAATCAACAGCGCGAAGTCGTTGAAGAAATTGTTGCCAGCCAAGCGCAAGTAGAAAAAAAACAGCTAGGTTTAGAGGCTGGTAGCAAGCCAGAGTTATTAACTGTATTAGCGCTGGCTGAAAAAACCAGTGCGGTCATTGTGTGTAATGGCTACAAAGATAAAGAATATGTGCGCTTAGCGCTGATTGGCGAAAAGCTGGGCCATAAAGTGTATATCGTACTTGAGAAACTGTCTGAGCTGGACATGGTGCTTAGCCAAGCCAAAGAACTTAACGTAAAACCGCGTATTGGTATTCGTGTGCGTTTAGCCTCGCAAGGCAAAGGTAAATGGCAGGCCAGTGGCGGTGATAAATCTAAGTTTGGGTTATCTGCTTCGCAAGTGCTGTATGTAGTAAACCGTTTAAAAGAAACAGATCAGCTTGATCTAGTACAGCTTGTGCATTTTCACTTAGGGTCGCAAATGGCCAATATTCGTGATGTACGCTTAGGTGTAAGTGAAGCTGCGCGTTTTTATTGTGAATTACGTAAGTTGGGTGCACAAATAGAGTGCCTTGATGTAGGGGGCGGTTTAGCGGTTGATTACGACGGTACACGCAGTCAATCACACAACTCAATGAATTATAGCTTGGCTGAATACGCAAATAATATTGTGTACACCATAGGTGATATTTGTAAGCAGTATGAACAGCCTTTTCCTACCATTATTTCAGAGTCGGGAAGAGCATTAACGGCGCACCATGCAGTGCTTATTTCCAATGTAATTGGCACCGAAACATATGCACCAGAAGAAATAGAAGCGCCAGCAGATGATGCGCCGCAGTTACTTAAAAATATGTGGATTTCATGGCAACAATTACATGTGCTTACTGATGACCGTGCATTAATTGAGATTTTTCACGACAGCCAAGGTGATTTAGCTGAAGCGCATAGTCAGTTTGCGATGGGATTATTAGATTTAACTCAGCGTGCATGGGCAGAGCAAATAAACTTACGCGTGTGTTATGAACTTAATAAATTAATGGATAACAAAAACCGTTTTCATCGACCGATTATAGATGATCTGAATGCGCGTTTAGCGGACAAGTTTTTTGTCAATTTCTCATTGTTTCAGTCATTGCCTGACGCGTGGGGTATTGACCAAGTGTTTCCGGTATTGCCATTAAGTGGTTTAACGCAAGCTCCACAAAAACGGGCTGTGTTACTAGATATCACCTGTGATTCAGATGGCGCATTAGAGCATTATGTAGATGGTCAAGGTATTGAAAGTACGTTACCAGTACCAGAGTTTACAGCAGATAAACCTTATTTAATGGGTTTTTTCTTAGTAGGTGCCTATCAAGAGATTTTAGGCGATATGCATAACTTATTTGGTGATACGCACAGTGCTATTGTCAATATGGATGAGCAAGGTATTGCTAGCATTACAGAGATTAATCATGGTGATACTGTGGCTGATATGATGCGTTATGTACATTTAGATGTTGAAGGTTTTCAGCAGTCATATGCGCAGTTAGTGAGCGCAAAAATTGCACCAGATGAACAGCAAAGCGTTTTAGACGAGTTGCAAAGCGGCCTTGATGGCTACACTTATTTAGAAGAGTTATAAGCAATGTCTAGCTTGTTTGGTTGTGTTGACCACTCATTGTACTCAAATGGGATGACGTTTTTACGTCGTCCTATGGTACAAAACATTAACGCGATTGAAGCCGATGTAGTGATACTGGGTTTACCGTTTGATTTGGCCACTTCAGGGCGCCCTGGTGCCCGCTTAGGACCTGATGCTATTCGCAGAGCATCGGTACATCTAGCATGGGAAGATACAAAATACCCATGGACATTTCCATTGTTTGAGCGCTTAACCGTGGCGGATGCTGGCGACTTTACTTATCCGGTGGGGGATCCTGAATATTTTACCGCGCAATTAGAAATGGCGGCAGAGCAAATACTTCGCCAAGGTAAAACATTATTAGGCTTGGGCGGCGATCATTTCGTAACCTTACCGCTATTGCGCGCACATGCAAAAATTCATGGCAAAATGGCGTTAGTGCATTTCGATGCGCATACTGATACTTACAGTAACGGTTCGCGTTTTGATCACGGAACCATGTTTTATCATGCGCCAATGGAAGGGTTAATTGATGTTAATCACAGTATTCAGCTAGGCATTCGTACCGACTTTGATCAAAGCAAGCATGAGTTTGCAGTGATTGATGCCATGCAAGCTAATGATCTGCATGCAAATGATATTGCAGCACAAATTATTGAGCGAGTGGGCGATTTGCCGGTTTATTTAACCTTTGATATAGATTGTTTAGACCCTGCCTTTGCACCAGGTACGGGCACACCAGTGTGTGGTGGCTTAACTTCTGATAAAGTGCTTAAAATTTTACGCGCACTTAAAGGGGTTAATATGGTGGGAATGGATGTGGTTGAAGTATCCCCGTCGTACGACCAAAGTGAGCTTACCGCCATTGCCGCTGCAACGATTGCCAGTGAATTACTGCATTTGTGGGCACTTAAGCATAAATATTAATATGTGTTAATGTAGATTAAAAAGCGCCAATTTGGCGCTTTTTTTGTATAAAAATAAAAGTACTATTAAAACTGCATATTGTGCTTTTTAGCATAAATAAAAAACACCGGGATTTCGATTATGACGTAAGTTAAAAAAGTAAACCAAAACCAATTAACTTCAAATACTAACCAGCTAAATTGCACGCCCGAGTTGTAATAAAGGCTAGATGCAATTAATAGTGTAATGCCCGTTGCAAATAAATCTTGCAGCGATACTTTTTTAAAGCTACTGCCTGCAAAGCGCGGATAAATAAACCCGTAGCCTAGGGTTATCATAATGATAACCAATAAGAGCAAATTTAGTTCAGGGGTCATTGTGGTTTATATTGCCTCGCATATTCTATTCGCTCTTGGGAACTTGGGTGCGTTGATAAATACTTTAACCAAGTATCATCATAGCTCCCTTCTTGCGCTTGTAAATTATTTTCCAGTGCTTCAATTGCATCAGCAAAGTCGTGGTTAGAATAGCCTAATTTTAAAAGGTTTTTAATCGCATATACATCGGCTTCTTGTTCCATATCTCGCGAAAACGCTTGTTGTAAAAAAGATGAGCCAGAGCCAAGCACGACTTCTAATATACCTTCTAAGTCACCAAAAATAACTGCAAATACAACGGTGCTCGCTGCAGCTTGTGCTGCAAGGCGAATGCTGTGATGGTGCTGAACATGACCAATTTCATGAAGTAAAATAGCACGCAGGGCATCAGGATCATTTTTTAATAGATCAACAAGTTCGTCAGTTACTACAACCCGACCATTTGGAAGAGCAAACGCATTAGCTGAAAAATAATCAGACTGATAAAAAGATAGCCTAAACTTTGCACTGTCTAAATTGAGCGAGTTAAGCATTAAACGCCATTGTTGCTGTATTTCTGATTGCTTATTAGTGGAAAGTTGAGAAGGTTCCAATGCGACTTTTTCTATTACACTGAGCGTTTGCTCTCCCATCGTTTCAATTGTCGAGGCAGGTGCTAAGTTAACGCTATAAACGGCTACTGATGGTATTAAGCGGTATAAAATTAACCAAAGTAATAGGGGAATTAGCAGCACGGATGCAACAATAAGAATCTTATTTTTTTCTAAGCGTTCACTGAGTCCATGCTCTTTAAGCGCGAATGGCCACCTAAATTCTACATCTTGAGGAATAAATCGCCCACCATCAGCAAAATTTAACTCTGACGCCATGCCAGGTAACGGGCTATCAAGTTGGCAATTGTCTATTTTTGATGCAAGTAACGTCGTATTCTCAGAGTCAACAAGTGTTATTTGCTCATGGGAAAGGTGTGCATAGCTTTTAATATGTTGGCTGCTATTGGGGTAATAATAACAGCCAAAAATAGGATAATTACTCATTAGGTGAGTGAAATATCAATATCAAACACATTGGCCGCTTCTTCAGCAAATGATGACTGCTCATTTTGTGCAACATCAATCAACGAAAGTGCGCCGCTATAAATAGTGACTTCAGTAACCGATGCTAACAGCTTTGCTCTGCGTACTTTAGCCCAAGGGTAGGCCAGTCCTAAGGTAAATATAATTGCCAATACATTAGTAAATAGTAAGATGGCATAGTCAATGGCTTTTAAGTTCGAATCAAAGGTAGCGACTTCTGTAAATTCACTGTTATTAAAAATATGATTTCTAATAAGCGAATGATAAACAGCGCCTACCAGTGTTAAAAACGCAACATACAACGTAGCAATTAATAGCGGCACTACAATTGTCGAAAGGCTAAAGTTTTGTGTGTTTAAGTTATCGATAGTTAAGGCACTTGCACCAGCAAAGAAGCCAAAAATAACTAAGCCACCTATTGCAACTCCTAGGGTAATAAGTGCTGCGATGTAATAGCGTTCGCCTTGAAGATTTACTGTAAGTGGTTTATTTCCATAGCTGATGTTTTCATGCATATATTGATCAATTCGCTTTAATACATAAGGCAGTAATAGGTGTAATGTGAATACACTTGCAATAGGCAATAAAACAAAGTTAATAAATGCATCGCCGTAATTACCTGAAAAGGCAAAGCGTACATTACGATGGCGAGTCATACGCATATTAAAACGCAGACCTTGGTTGATGATCCACGGCAATAAAAATAAAAAGCCAATAGCAAATAAAAGGCCTATCGCTGGTGCGAGGCTGCTAAGTAAGGTGTAAATTAAAAATGCGATGACCGCTAAAATGCGTCCTTTTAAAATTTGTATTGGGGTCGCTAGATAGTCAAAGCTATGGCCGTCGATACGCGTATGACCGTAAAAATAACGATAGGTGCGAACTTTTGCCCATGCCGAATAAATTCCGAGAGTAATAATACTCAGCAGTATATTAACAATCCATATACCAAAAAATTCGCCGGCTTTGCCGCTAAATTGTACTTTACCGCTAAAAATAGCAGGGGGTGTTTGATTTGACTCAGATGAAGTTGGGTGTACTGGTTCCATTTTAAAAATATATCCATGTTGTTTTTTGTAAATTTACCTTTTTTAGATAAAAAAAACAATCTTTATAATTAGCTAGCTGATTGTAAGTAGGCTATTTTTATTGCTTTTACTGTTTATGGGGCTGCACTTTAAGTCACCTCTGGTATACTGTGCAGATAATTTAATGGGGCTGTCATGATTTCAAAAAACCAACTTAAACTTATTCGCCAGCTTGGCCAAAAAAAGTATCGCAAGCAATTTAACCAATACTTAGTACAAGGCGAAAAAAATGTACTGGAGTTATTAAATAGTCCATTAAAAGTAAACGATGTATTTGCAACGCAAAGCTTTATTGATAATAACCAAAGCTCATATCCTCAAACGCATTTTATTACAGCGGATGAAGAGCAGCTAACAAAGGCCAGTACTTTGGTAAGTAATAATGCGGCTATTGCAATTATTGATATGCCAAGCACCGTATTACCAGATGAAAACAGTTTAATATTAGCCTTGGATGGCGTATCTGATCCTGGGAATTTAGGTACCATCATTCGCGTGGCTGATTGGTACGGTATAAAACATATTGTTGCTAGCACTGACAGTGCCGATCCGTATAACCCAAAAACAATTAGCGCCACAATGGGGTCGTTCGTTCGCGTATCGGTAAGCCAAGTTGAATTGCCTGAATACTTATCTACATTAAACATGCCTATTTATGGTGCATTTTTAGATGGCCAAAGTGTGCATAGCACTAAATTTAGTGGCCAAGGTGTATTGCTTATGGGCAGCGAGTCACATGGAATACGCGAGCAGTGTGCAAAATTAGTGAGCAACAAAATAACCATACCGGCTTTTGGCGGTGCAGAGTCGCTTAATGTAGCAATGGCCACGGGTATTATTTTAGATAATTTTAAACGCCAAGCTTAACTTTTTAGCTATTTATGCGTTAAGTTACTTATAGTAAAAAACAATAATAAATCGGTAATAACAATAAAATGCGCTTAAGCACTATTAAATTAGCGGGCTTTAAATCGTTTGTAGAGCCCACTAAAATTCCATTTCCTGACCAAATGACGTGTGTTGTCGGCCCTAATGGCTGTGGCAAATCAAACGTCATTGATGCGGTGCGATGGGTGCTTGGTGAAAGCTCAGCTAAAAATTTACGTGGCGATGCCATGACCGATGTCATTTTTAATGGCTCTACTAACCGCAAGCCCATTTCGCAAGCCTCCGTTGAATTAATATTTGATAATACCCAGGGTAAGTTACCCAATACTTTTGCTGATCGTAACCAAGTGGCTATTAAGCGTTTGGTGACTCGCGATGGTCAGTCATTGTACTTTCTAAATGGCAGTAAATGCCGAAAACGTGATATTACCGACATATTTTTAGGCACGGGCCTTGGGCCGCGAAGCTACGCTATTATTGAACAAGGGATGATCTCACGTTTAATAGAGAGCAAACCGCAAGAGCTACGTGTTTTCTTAGAAGAAGCCGCAGGGGTCTCTAAATACAAAGAGCGTCGCCGCGAAACGCAAACACGCATAAAAAGCACCCGAGAAAACCTAGAGCGACTGCTTGATGTTCGTCAAGAGTTACAAAACCAGCTTGATAAACTGGCGGTACAATCGGTTGAGGCTAAAAAATATCGCGAACTTAAATCCCAAGAGCGCACCTTAAAGGGGCAAATAGCGGTATTAAAATGGCAAAAACTGCATCAACAACAGCTCGATAAAAGTGCGCAAATAAAAAAGCTGGATGACCAAATCAGCTTCTTTAAAACGGCGCATTCAGGCCATGATGATGTTCTGGCAAGCCTTGATGCTCAAGTGCAAGCTCAACAAGATAAACTCGATGATGCACAGCAACAGCAGCATCATACGCATACTGAATTGACTCGCAGCGAACAGCAGCAGATTAGCATTAAGCAACAAACGCTGTCACTGAAACAAAATTTAGCCAAGTTAGAGCAACAAAAAAACCAAAGTGAAGAAGCTAAAACGCAGCAACAAAGTCTCTGCCAAGAGTTAGATGACAGCTTGCAACAGGCTGTAGAGTATAACTTAATGTGCAGCGAGCAGGTTATAGAGCTTACCGATGAGGTTAATCGGCTGCTGGAGATTAAAAATACCGACACATCACAGTGGCAATCGTTAACAGAAGACTATCAGCAATTAAATAATCAGCAGTTAGCGCATGCAAATGCAGTAAAACATACAGAGCAGAAAATCAGTTATGTTAAGCAACAACTAACGCAGCTTGATGAGCAAATAGATGAGTTAAAACGCAGTGAGATAGAGCAGCAATTAATTCAGCAACAGCAGCACAGACAAACGCTAACAGAGCAGCTGGCTAACGCGCAAACTGCTCATAGTAGAGGTCAAAGTGCTCAGGCAATACAGCAGCAACAGCTTGATGAAGCTCAGCAGCAATGGCAGCATTTATCTCAGCAAGTTAATGAACTAAAAGCCGGTATAGCAGGGCTAAAAACTACCCTTGGACTTGAAAAAAACAGCGATAAAACTTTAACTTTATTCAAGCAGTTAACTGTTCAGCCTGGTTATGAGTTTTTAGTAGAGCAGGCGCTGTCATCACTTGAGCACATTCATATTTCACCAGGTAAAGCAGAAAATAGCACGTGGCAAATACCCTCACAGTCTGTGGCAAGCAATAGTATTGCTGCCTTTATTAGCGCTGGTATCTACCCCGAGTTATTAAACCATATTGCTTATGATGCCGAGGGTGAAGCTCACCACCTTAACGATGCCAGTTATATTGCAGTGATGGACAAGCAAGGAGCGTTACATGGTCGAAATTGGCATCTCAGTGGCGAAAAAAATGCAGAAAATTCCTTATTATTAATGCACAAAAAGCTCAAGCAGCAAGAAACCTTACTTGAGCAACAACAACAGGCATTGACGGACGCACACTCCACACTTGAAGAACATCAAGCGCAAGCTGTATTAATAACCGAGCAGCAAAACGAGCGCAAAGACACTATTCATCAATTAGCACAACAACTTGCTGTAGCAACAACGCGTGGTGATATGCTCAAAGCGCAAGCTGATCAACATCTGCAGCAGGTGACGAAATTACAACAACAACGTCAGCCACTTCTAGAACAACAGCAGCAGTTAAGCGAATTGTTGGGCGAAGAGCTTGATAAAAATGAACAGCTTGCAGAGCAATTAGAGGCCTTAGCTGAAGAGCTTAACCAAGCCGATAGCACACGAATAAATAGTGATGAAGGTTACAAACAAGCTTTAAATAATGCTGAACAGTATAAAACGCAAGCACACCAGGCAAACCTTAATGAGCAAAAAGTGCGTAGTGAGTGGCAGCTCAGTCAAACCAAGTTGAACCATGCCGAACAAGCATTAACAATGGCTGTAGAAGGAACGCAAGAGCTAATAGAGCAAATTGAGGCGTTACTTATTCCTGAGCAAGAGCTTGCACTAAGTATTGAACAATTATTAGTACAGCACCAACAAGGCGAACAAACCCTTGTGGATATTCAACAGCAGTTAGCTCAAGCAAAACAAGAATTACAAAACAAACAAGCGAGTTTAAAAACGTCACAAACTGAGCTGGTGGCATTACAAGAGCAACATCAGAAACTGAGCATTGAAGAGCAAAGCTTACTAATAAAGGCGCAAGCGGTACTTGAGCCACTTAGCGAGCTTAATCAAAATTTAAAACAGGTTTTAGCAGAGCTTCCTGCAGAGTTGTCATTAAACGCAGCGCAAAATCAACTTGCTGGAGTCAGTAATCAGCTAGAGCAATTAGGAGCCGTTAACCTTGCAGCCATTGATGAATTTGAACAAGCTAAGCAAAGAAGTGATTATTTAAATAATCAGCTGGATGATTTAACCCAGGCATTGACAGCTTTAGAAGGCGCTATTCATAAAATAGATCGTGAAACTAAAACGCGCTTTAAGTCTACCTTTGATCAAGTGAATCACGATTTTGGCCAGCTTTTCCCCAAAGTGTTTGGCGGCGGCAGTGCTTACTTAGAATTAACCAGTGACGATTTACTCGAAAGTGGTGTTAGTATAATGGCAAGACCTCCGGGTAAAAAAAATTCGACAATTCATTTGTTAAGTGGTGGAGAAAAAGCGCTGAGCGCATTATCATTGGTGTTTTCTATATTCAGGCTCAATCCAGCTCCATTCTGTATGCTGGACGAGGTAGATGCCCCATTGGATGATGCCAACGTGGTTCGTTTTTGCCGATTGGTTGAAGAAATGTCACAATCTGTGCAGTTTATTTATATAAGTCATAATAAAATTGCAATGGAAATGGCGGGTAGATTAACGGGTGTAACCATGGCAGAGCCAGGCGTGTCGCGCATGGTTGCTGTAGATATTGAACAAGCGGTGCAACTTGCACATGCATAATTTTATAGTCATTTGCTAGTTGTTTTGGGTAAAATGATGGCAGTTAGGCATATTAATAATAAAAGGTGAGGGGATGGCCGAAGAATTAAGATGGGTTTTAATTGTGATCAGTGTGTTTGTCATTGGTGGCTTATTAATACACGGTTTGTGGTCAGTAAGAAAAAAAGAGAATGCTGAACTCCCTGCAAGCGAGCGAGTTGAACCTGTTCAAGAACAGCAGCCTTCATCTGTGCATACTGAGCCACAAGAGTCAACGTTAGCGCAACGAGAAGAGCCACAAATGAGTGAGTTAAACTTCAGCGCTGATGAGCCACAAATAGATGTTAGCCCTGCTGATACAGCTATTGAAGATGACCTTGAAGTCGTAACCGAAGAGGCTGTTGATACGCAACAAGACGCCCCTAAAGATGTTTCAGACTTTGTGATTGTGCATATTCAAATGCCAGAAGGACTGACCATGCAAGGCAGTAAATTACTGCCAGCAGTTAACACGCTAGGTTTTAAATATTCAGAAGAAGGCTTTTTTAATCGCCATCTAGACCCTGCAGGCCAAGGGCCGGTGTTATTTAGACTGGTAAATATGTATAACCCTGGCACGTTCGATATTGATAATATGGAACAGTTTAGTACCGCAGGCGTGAGCTTATTTATGACTCTACCATGTGATGGCGATGGCCTTGCTGCGTTTAATATGCTGCACAGCGCCGCTAAGAAGCTAGCAGATGAATTTGGAGCTGAAATCTTGGATGCTGAGCGAAACGAAATGACGGTAGAGCGTATTCGTCAATATGTTGAGCAGGTTCGCGCATTTTCTGCGTAATATACGCATAAGTTAAATTTTGTAAGCCACTGGGCGTTCACTCGTCAAAGTGGCTTTTTTTATGTTTTTGAGGTCTACATGGTAAGCAGCATTAGTGAGCAAATTAATCATCTTCGTACCACGCTTGAGCAACACAATTATAGTTATTATGTGCTTGATACACCCAGCATACCCGATGCCGAATATGATCGCTTATTACGTACTTTGAGCGAATTAGAAACCCAGCACCCTGAGTTTTTAACCGCCGATTCACCTACTCAAAAAGTAGGTGGAGCGGCGCTTGCCAAGTTTGAGCAAGTAGCACACCAAGTGCCTATGTTGTCGCTAGATAACGCTTTTGGTGAAGACGAATTCAGTGGTTTTAATCGTCGTATTAAAGAGCGTTTAATGAGCACCGACGAGCTTACATTTTGCTGTGAGCCTAAACTGGATGGCTTAGCGGTATCGATTATTTATCGCGATGGGGTATTAGTGCAAGCAGCGACTCGTGGCGATGGTTTTACTGGCGAAAATATTACCCAAAATGTAAAAACAATTCGCAATGTGCCATTAAAGTTACGCGGTGATGATTACCCGCGTGAGCTTGAAGTGCGCGGTGAAGTGTTTATGGATAGCGCGGGCTTTGAAAAATTAAATGCCGAAGCAGAAAAGCGCGGTGACAAAGTTTTTGTAAACCCACGTAATGCGGCAGCGGGCAGTTTACGCCAGCTAGACTCAAAAATTACCGCAAAACGGCCACTGATGTTTTATGCCTACAGCACCGGATTGGTCGCCGATGGCACATTACCTGAAGATCATTACCAGCAACTTGCCAAGCTTACCGACTGGGGATTACCACTGTGTCCAGAAACAAAACTAGTTGAAGGCCCAAAGGCCGCGCTTGCCTATTATAATGACATTTTAACGCGCCGTGGCGAGCTAAAATATGAAATAGATGGCGTGGTAATAAAAGTAAATAAAAAAGCCCTACAAGAGCGCCTAGGCTTTGTTGCGCGTGCGCCGCGCTGGGCTATTGCTTATAAGTTTCCGGCACAAGAAGAAATAACACACTTACTAGATGTAGAGTTTCAAGTAGGGCGTACTGGGGCTATTACCCCTGTTGCGCGACTAGAGCCGGTATTTGTTGGTGGTGTTACGGTATCGAATGCAACGCTGCATAATGCTGATGAAATTGCCCGTTTAGGCGTAAAAGTGGGCGACACTGTGATTATTCGTCGCGCTGGGGATGTGATCCCACAAATTACCCAAGTAGTGCTTGAACAACGCCCAAGCGATGCAAAAGAGATTGTGTTTCCAACTATGTGCCCAATTTGTGACTCGCACGTTGAGCGGGTTGAAGGTGAAGCTGTTGCACGTTGTACAGGCGGCTTGGTATGTCAAGCACAGCGCAAACAAGCGATTAAACATTTTGCCTCACGTAAGGCTTTAGATATTGACGGCTTAGGCGACAAAATTGTTGATCAATTAGTTGACCGAGAGCTGATCAAAACCCCTGCTGATTTATTTATTTTAAAGCAGGGACATTTTGAATCACTTGAACGAATGGGACCAAAATCAGCAAAAAACTTAGTTGCGGCGCTTGATGATGCTAAAACCACTACCTTAGCAAAGTTTTTATATTCACTGGGTATTCGTGAAGTCGGTGAGGCCACAGCTCAGAATTTGGCTAATCACTTTTTAACGCTTGAAAACGTGATTGATGCCAGCATTGAACAACTAATAGAAGTAAGCGATGTAGGTGAAATAGTGGCGAAGCATGTTCGCGGCTTTTTTACTGAAGAGCATAACCTGACAGTGGTAAACGAATTAACAGCGCAAGGAGTAAACTGGCCACAGTTAACAGCGCCATCAGAGCAAGAACAGCCGCTAGCGGGTTTAACTTATGTGCTAACTGGGACGCTTAATACGCTTAATCGTAATGATGCAAAAGCGCGCCTACAACAATTAGGCGCCAAGGTTTCTGGCAGTGTTTCAGCAAAAACAGATGCCTTAGTGGCGGGCGAAAAAGCCGGCTCTAAGCTCACCAAAGCGCAAGAGCTTGGTATAGAAATACTGACAGAGGATGATTTAATTACTTTGTTAGAGACTCATAATGGCTAGTTTTACAAATATACTTAATACCTTGTTAATTGACCTAGGCCAATGGTTACAGAGCTATTTGCCGCATTTATCACTGCTTTTAATGGTGTGCTTAGTGTCGCTGTATGCGGATGACATTTTAAAGCTCACCAAAGGCGTGGTAGCTAGGCGCCACTTTATTGTTAGGGTGGCGTGTTTTGTGTTGATAACTGCGTTTGGCTTTGGCTTGTTAGTGGTGTGGTTAAGCCCACTGCTAACTAAAGCTTTACTGTTTTTTGGCACTAAGTGGTTAGCGCTTACCTTATTAGTGGCATTTTTTATTTTGGGCACTATTGCCGATAGGAAAAATCAGTTGTGAGTCGATATGGGCCTGAATACTGGGATAAATATGGTAGCTATCGTACGCCATTAGCGTTTCACTTGAGTATTTTAGTACTATTGCGCGCCTATTTTATTTGGGTAATAGCCGCGTTGAGTCGTCGACCTGAGCTTGATTTAATGTCATTGTTTTTTAAGTCAAAAGATGATTTTTTTATTGCTATAGCGATCGGTGCTGTAGCCATTGTACCCACTATTTTATTTTGTTTACGAAGGCCAAGAGACTCGCATCAAGCAACACAGCGCTTGGCGCGTATTTGGCGGTATATGCGTTGGCCGCTGATTGCGTGTGCATTAATTGATTTGTCGTGGTTAAGTATTCAGGCAGCCCATAGCCATTATCGCTTCTCATTGTTTTTAGCTGTGCAAATGGTGATTGTATTATGGGTGTTGTGGTATTTGGCAAAAAGTCGTTACTTAAGCGTTTTCTTTAGTGATTGGCCCGAGCCGACAGAAAAAGCAACTGATAAAAAGTAAGAGGGCTTATGCACAGTATCAATAAAAAAATAGCACAAGTAATTGCTTTAATAGGGCTCGTAATTATAGCGTGTGGCTACTTTTTTTCTTTAGGGGAACACCTTTGGTTTAAAGCTGCCTTAGTTATGTGGGTTGTGGTGTTTTGTTCGTGTTGTTACCGATTAACGCCGTTGTTTAAAATGCGCAATCCGCTGCGTAATTTTATTCAACGCGATGCGCAGCACTTATTTGTTTTTAGTTTAACAGGGCTGTTTGATAAAAAAAATGGCCCGCATTGGTTAGTCATCAGTAATATTGAGTCGATAGAAATAAGAAACGATGAACTAATAGTGCACAGTAATAATGACCGGCAATTAAGCGTGAGCATTCCAGGCAGCCGAGCACAATTACACGCTTATATAAACCGTATACTTACTGCATCAGAAAAGCATACTATAGCCTTTAGATAACGTTGATCTTGGTATTAGCCACAGGCGTACCAGACTACAAGGAAATGATTGCTAGTTAAATTAATAACGTAATGAGGTTGTTATGTTGAAGTGGAACGATATTGTTAATTTTGCCAACCATGGCAATCCAACACCGGTTCGAAAAGTGGTTAAAACAGATCTGCAATGGCGCGAACTGTTAAACGAAGAGCAATATTATGTGACCCGTAAAAAGGGAACTGAACGACCAAATAGTTCGAGTAGTTGTACTTTGTTAGAGCCAGGTAAGTATGTGTGTGTTTGTTGTGACAACTTACTATTTGATGCAGATGAAAAGTTTGATAGTGGCACCGGCTGGCCTTCATTTACGCAACCGGCAACTGAGGAAGCGATTGGTTATGTCATGGATAATAGTCATGGCATGGAGCGAGTTGAAGTTGTTTGTAATGTGTGTGATGCGCATTTAGGGCATATTTTCCCTGATGGGCCACTTCCTACTGGTTTACGCTACTGTGTAAACGCACTGGCAATGAAAAAGCTCTAGGGCCTGTTGACCTTTCAAGGTTAAATTTGCAGCGGTCTGTTTGGGATTTAGGCAAGGCAGCGCTTACTCACCATAAATAGGCGATAACGCAGCATTAATGCCAAACAGGCTCTAACTAATCTCTAGCTTCATTTCTTTAGCAATCTGAAGTAGTTTATCGAACCGCTCCGATTGCTCTTCTGCTAGGGGCGATTTTGTTAATAGTTTAAAGCATTTTTTAGCCAACAGACTATTGAAAGAGTCACCATGTTTTTTTGACTTATCCACTAAACATTGCAATAAATTAAGCGCAATACTTGGATTGTGTGGCATGACTCTAAATGCTTGGCTGAATGCCTCTAAGGCAACATTTAATTGGCCGCGCTCAAACTGCTTAACAGCATGATTATTGAGCTCTTTCGGCCCCATTTTAATATCACGTCTTTCACTTTGCTGTTGCTGTATATAACGCAAGTAAGTAGCATCGCTTCTACTTGGGTGACGTTCGCAATGATCAATTATTTGACTAAATAGCGCTTGCGCCTTTTGGTGAAAACCTAATTCATGCAGTGCTTTTGCTTTGTCTAGGGCACCATCTACTGAACGTATTTGAGTATCGCTGTCATCAAGTTGCTCAATGAGCTGTTTCGCTTTTTTATGTTCATCTTTTAAATAATAAAGGCGTGCATTGAGCACATCGATTTGAGTTTGCGCATTACTGGTTGGGAATTGTGTTTTTAGCTCATTAATATATTTATTTGTTTGACGAGAGATCCTGTTTATTTGGTCGGTTTGATCTGTGGTCAATGCAAAATCAATCCCAGCACGAGCAGCATTTAAATAAATGTCAGGGCTATCATGCATGGAGTACTTAGCATAAGTGGCAATATCTTTTTGAGTTAAGTAGCTGGTTTCATAATCTCTATTAATGAGCGATACGCTGTTCAGTGATTTTTGACGGTCTATATTACGTGGAGCAATGTGTGCCGCTTGGCTTAAAAAGTCTTGGGCTAAATCAAATTGGTTTAGTTTTATTTCTAAACGCCCCAATAAGTCTAAGGCTATAAGTCGAGTCTCATTACGTTCAAGCATTGTTTTAAGCATACGCTGAGCCAAAATATGCTCATTGTTAGCAATTAAGGCTTCTACCAATCCTACTTTTGCCCATGCAAACTTTTGCATATTCAAAACTGACTTAAAAAAATCTTTCGCTTCTTGGTTTTGTTTTAGCGCCAGTAAAATATTGCCTTTTAATCTAAGTAGAATAGGGCTGTATTTATTACTTTTATCGAGTTGGGCATTAATTTGTTTCAATGCTTTAGACTGGTTATCGTCATCAATTAAAGTGTATATAGCTTTTAAGTCGCTTTTACGTTTGAGAATACGCTCTATGCGCACTCTTAACTCTTGTACAGAGAAGGGTTTTACTAAAAAGTCATCGGGTTGAAGTTCTAATACACTGTGGACTAACTCTCCGCTAGTTTCCGCAGATGTAAAAATAAACCCAGTAGAGTGTTTTATTAATGCTTTAGCGCGTAATTCTTCATAAAGCTGGTAGCCATCTTGGCGTTTGCTTAGATTAAAAGAGCAAATTACCAAGTCAAATTCTTCATGTAAGCATTGCTCTTTTGCCGCTAGAGCATGATCTGCAAAACGCATATGTCCAAAGCCAATTTTTTCGAGCGACTGTTTCATGTAGCTTTGAGCAAGTGGCTGCTCTTCTACAATCAGTATTTTTGCTTCATTGAAAATATTTTTAGACATTGGCTTAAGCGTAATTGAATTTAACACAGACTATAATCAACAGTTTAGACGCTTACAAGGTAATTTAAAGATTCGCCTCGAAGATGAGAGCTTATTAAGCAAATTAATTCTAAAGGTTTATATTTTTATCTTAAAAGAGCTAAAAACCCATTTAAAGTAAATGAATAGCACGCGTAATAAAGTAAGTTTAAACAAAATGATTTTGGAGATAATAAAGCTCGGAAGATAGATTTTTGGTATGTGATTGGAATACTGATTTTTTGAAACCGAAGAATTACTTGGTAACGAATTTCTAAATGGTAATTAATACTGAACTTGAACTAAAAGAGTGGAGGATAATGAATATTAAAATGGAAGGTGGTACTGGAGGATTTAGATTTTTGTAATATGCACCATTCAAAGAATGGTGGGTCGTACTGGACTTGAACCAGTGACCCTCGCCTTGTAAGGGCGATGCTCTCCCAACTGAGCTAACGACCCATATTACAAATTTACACATGACTATTAACATAATAATAGAGTTTATATGTGGTGGGTGATACTGGACTTGAACCAGTGACCCTCGCCTTGTAAGGGCGATGCTCTCCCAACTGAGCTAATCACCCACATATAAATTAAAACGCTACTATTAAAATAAATAGTACTGGACTTTAACCAGTGAACTTCGCCGTTACTTGTAAATAGCGGTGACGCTCTCTTTTTCTAACTGAGCTAATCACCCATTTAGACATCTTGTAATATGCACCATTCAAAGAATGGTGGGTCGTACTGGACTTGAACCAGTGACCCTCGCCTTGTAAGGGCGATGCTCTCCCAACTGAGCTAACGACCCATATTACAAATTTACACATGACTATTAACATAATAATAGATTTTATATGTGGTGGGTGATACTGGACTTGAACCAGTGACCCTCGCCTTGTAAGGGCGATGCTCTCCCAACTGAGCTAATCACCCACATATAAATTAAAACGCTACTATTAAAATAAACAGTACTGGACTTTAACCAGTGAACTTCGCCGTTACTTGTAAATAGCAGTGATGCTCTCATTTCTTGTAACTGAGCTAACGACCCATATTACAAATTTACACATGACTATTAACATAATAATAGAATTTATATGTGGTGGGTGATACTGGACTTGAACCAGTGACCCTCGCCTTGTAAGGGCGATGCTCTCCCAACTGAGCTAATCACCCACATATAAATTAAAACGCTACTATTAAAATAAATAGTACTGGACTTTAACCAGTGAACTTCGCCGTTACTTGTAAATAGCGGTGATGCTCTCATTTCTTGTAACTGAGCTAACGACCCATATTACAAATTTAAAATAAATAGCTACTTATATAATAACAGTTTTTATATGTGGTGGGTGATACTGGACTTGAACCAGTGACCCTCGCCTTGTAAGGGCGATGCTCTCCCAACTGAGCTAATCACCCACATATAAATCAAACTAAACTATTATAAAAATAGTACTGGACTTTAACCAGTGAACCTCGCCGTTATTTGTAAATAACGATGACACTCTATTATTTCTAACTGAGCTAATTACCCATATAGAACTTAGATACGACACATTAGAATGTGGTGGGTGATACTGGACTTGAACCAGTGACCCTCGCCTTGTAAGGGCGATGCTCTCCCAACTGAGCTAATCACCCGCATCTAAACAACACCACATTGCTGCGTTGTTGTGGGGCGCTATTATAGATAGACTTGTAAATGTGTCAACACTTGAATGATAAAAATGTGCTGAATGAAGCTTTTATAATCAATGCAATGCAAATAGTGTTCACTTTATCAACAAGGTAACATAAAACGAACAATAAGCATGCATGGCTGGGCGCTAATGTAACTACATTCATATTCACTTGATAGGGCTCTGTTGCTTTTTAAGGATGAAAAATTAATTCAATTTAGTGGTAATTGATTTACCGAGCCAGGGTTGCAACCAAGAAATCAAAGTTAAACTTTCTAGTTCAGATCATCCTGCCTATATTATTCAATTGTTTAAACCACTCAAATTAGCAAGTTGTTTATCGCTTAGCATAGTTAAGCTTTACAATTAGCATTTAATAAAATCCAGCTAGGTTATGATGGAAGTAGGCCCGTTTTAGGCAAAAAGCGGTGGTAACTCAATTTGCATATAAATGTATACCTTTTGAGTCCGATGTGAATAGGTACTTTTAGTATTATAAAGTCGTTATTCTCAACTCAAACGCAAATGTGGCACACTTAACGTAACTCATGGTTACTAAATACTATGAAAATCTACTTTTTAGCATGTATGATAGCCAGTTTGTTGAAAATTAAACCATTTAAATAATGTCGCACAAAAAACTGTTGACTTTATTTTGGGGGGTGCATAGAATGCGCCCCGCACTAAGCGATACACGACGTGGTTATCACCGAGCGTATTGAATAAGTTGGGGCTATAGCTCAGCTGGGAGAGCGCTTCGCTGGCAGCGAAGAGGTCTGCGGTTCGATCCCGCATAGCTCCACCAATTTTTAGTGTTTGTCCTAGGGTAGCAGTTTTCTGTGTCCCCATCGTCTAGAGGCCTAGGACACCGCCCTTTCACGGCGGTAACAGGGGTTCGAATCCCCTTGGGGACGCCATTTAACTTTTAGTTAAAGGCGGTTTTACCGAGAAAATAGCGTAACACATAAAGCTCGAGTCTTTATTTGTACTATTACGCCATTACCTTAAAGCTCAGGATGTGAGTTTAACTAATCAATTGTCCTAGTGACACTTTTTAGTGTCCCCATCGTCTAGAGGCCTAGGACACCGCCCTTTCACGGCGGTAACAGGGGTTCGAATCCCCTTGGGGACGCCACTTACTATTATACAGTAGGGTAGTGTTATTAAAGCTCGTCTGAATCGAGTCTAAACTTTCAGTTGTCCTAGTGACACTTTTTAGTGTCCCCATCGTCTAGAGGCCTAGGACACCGCCCTTTCACGGCGGTAACAGGGGTTCGAATCCCCTTGGGGACGCCACTTACTATTATACAGTAGGGTAGTGTTATTAAAGCTCGTCTGAATCGAGTCTAAACTTTCAGTTGTCCTAGTGACACTTTTTAGTGTCCCCATCGTCTAGAGGCCTAGGACACCGCCCTTTCACGGCGGTAACAGGGGTTCGAATCCCCTTGGGGACGCCACTTACTATTATACAGTAGGGTAGTGTTATTAAAGCTCGTCTGAATCGAGTCTAAACTTTCAGTTGTCCTAGTGACACTTTTTAGTGTCCCCATCGTCTAGAGGCCTAGGACACCGCCCTTTCACGGCGGTAACAGGGGTTCGAATCCCCTTGGGGACGCCACTTACTATTATACAGTAGGGTAGTGTTATTAAAGCTCGTCTGAATCGAGTCTAAACTTTCAGTTGTCCTAGTGACACTTTTTAGTGTCCCCATCGTCTAGAGGCCTAGGACACCGCCCTTTCACGGCGGTAACAGGGGTTCGAATCCCCTTGGGGACGCCACTTACTTATTTCTAATAGGGAAGTGCAGTGTTATTAAGCAACTCGCCTGAAACGAGTTAAACCATTCAGTTGTCCTAGTGACACTTTTTAGTGTCCCCATCGTCTAGAGGCCTAGGACACCGCCCTTTCACGGCGGTAACAGGGGTTCGAATCCCCTTGGGGACGCCACTTACTTTTTCTAAAGTAGGTATGTGTTATTAAGATAAAAAATTTTCTGTTCAAGCACTTCTTACGTTCGTCTATAAAATACCTCTCTAAATTAAACATTTAGGTTTATCAAAGCCTAGAGTCACGATATTCACTCAAGTATTGTTCAACCTCAAAAGACTTAATTAAAAGTATCTGTGTTTTTTATTCAGGGCTTATAAATATTCTACTTGTTAATCTACATAAAACTTCCAAAAAATGAGGAGGATTTATGGCAAGTGGATGGGCGCGAGATGGCGCAATTCAAGATCAAATAGATGCAAGTGTTAATGATGCAGTGCAATACGCAAGAAGTAACCTAATTTCAGGAGCGAGCGCTGAGCTTTGTGATGAGTGTGACGAGAGAATACCACAAGCAAGAAGGTTAGCATTACCAGGCGTGCGCTACTGTATTTCATGCCAAGCGGAATTAGAAGGGCTACCAAGTAATGCTAACGCGTTTAATCGCCGTGGCAGTAAAGATAGTCAATTACGATAAAGGTGCTCAAGGCACCTTTTTTTATGGGTAAAATACTACCCGTGATTATTTATGATTTTTTCTGAATAAGTTCAATTGCATATCCATCAGGGTCTTTAACAAATGCAATTTCCGTTTTGCCACCTTTTACTGGACCTGGTTCACGACTAACGTTACCGCCAGCTGCTTTGATATCCTCACAGGCCTTATAAATATCATCAAATTCAATCGCTATATGGCCATAGGCATTACCTAAATCGTAGCTGTAAGTATCCCAATTATAGGTCAGTTCAAGTACTGTTGTATCAGTTTCATCACCGTAGCCGACGAAGGCAAGGGTATAGCGATACTCTTCATTATCAGCACGACGTAACTCTTTCATACCTAGCACATTAGTGTAAAAGGCAATTGATTTATCTAGATCAGCAACCCGTAACATAGTATGTAGTAAACGCATTTAAATTTACCTCAATTTATTCTTTGAAATCTGTAAAGTACGATTATAAGCAATTCCTAATCATAAAACTGTATTACGCGATATTTTTACTTCTCAACTTTACCTTTAAGAACATATATTTCGCCATCAAAACTGCCCTGAATCGTTAACCCTTGTCCTGCAAGCTCCTTCAGATAGTCTATATGCTCTTGTGTAATATGTTGCCCCGGAACCAAAAGCGGAATGCCTGGCGGGTAGGGCGTAACTAAACCGGCGCAAATGCGGTTGTTACTTTTGCTAATAGGTACCGATTCGCGCTCGCCATAAAAAGCTTCGCTTGGAATACAGGCTAAGTCTATAGCTGGTAAATTCTCCGGTAAGCGAGAACGTCGTGTCGATGTGGCTAGTTTTACCTTGCCACTATCGAGTTTTTTCAACGCATTGTATAAGCGAATGATCTTCGAGCGCGTGCCGCCAAGAGTCAGTAACACCAAAATAGTACTGTGGGTGTATTTTTCTATTTCTAAGCCAATTTCATCCAGCAGATACTTATGAATATCTTTTAATGAATAGGGTAATTCGCTAATGTCGATAAGAATTTTTAGCGGGTCGTGGCCCATGTTATCACCACTAAAGTGCGGAAATATTTCCATAAACTCTTGTTTACCAAGCACTTTAATCTGCTTTAGTGATGCCATCTGTTGCTTAAATTCGTCTACATGATTTAACAAGGCATTGAGTAACTTATAGCCTTCCATCTCCAATTGTTTTTGGCACACATCAAGAGAAGCGATAAGCTGATATTTCGGCGATGTACTGGCATAAATACTGTAAATCTCGCGAAAGAAGTCAGCATCAAAATCAGGATCGTTTACATGGATATACGATGCCTGAGAAAACGCCGATACCACTTTATGCGCTGAATGAGTTACATAATCAGCGCCAGCATGAATGGCGGAATAGTAACGTAAGCTTGGATGAAACAGCGAGTAAGCAAACCACGCTTCGTCGATAAACACCTTAATACCATGTTGATGAGCAAACTCGACTACCTGTTTAAGGTCACTCAGTAGGCCATCGTAAGTACACCCTGTTAGTACCAGCAATTTCGCATCGCTGTTCTGCTCAATTGTTTGTTTGATATCAGCCAATGACGGTGGCGCAAAAATCCCATATTTAGGGTTTAAAATACTCGACAAATAAATGGGTAAACTGGCTGATTGCAAAATGCCATAGTGCACAGATTTATGGCAATTACGGTCAATAATCACTTTATCGCCTTTGCGAAGCAGTGTCTGCAAGATGATTTTATTTGAAGTGGATGACCCATTAGTGACGAAGTAAGTGTGCTTCACCTCAAACGTAGCAGCAGCTGACTCTTGGGCACGTCCAATGGTATTGGTGCTATCTGATAATGATCCTAACGAATCGACTGACACCGACAAGTCACCCACAAACACATTACGGCCATAAAACTGATAAAAATCTTTAATATAGGGAGAATTTCTAAAGCTTGAACCACCGCTGTGCCCAGGTGTGTGCCATGAATCGTTCGACTCGCCAACATAACGGCGGTACGCTGTCCAAAAAGGCGTTTCTGAGCGGTCATCAAAGTCGTTGATCATATAACCTAAAATTGCTTCAGGGTCTGAGATTACTTCATCTTTAAAGAAGAATGACTCAATCTCCTCCGACTCATTAACGATTTCTAGCCCTTTTGTATCATCACCAATAACATAAACGGGTAACTCAAGGCGGATCCTCTTTAGTTGCTCGATAAAGCGGCTATACATTTTCTCACCTACTTTATTTTGCACATCCCAACTAAGTACAACAGCTTGAATATCGCCATCTTCCTTTACACACTCCAATGCTTGTTCAAGTTCAAGGTACTCAATAATATCGATATGAATATCGTTTCGCTCAAAATTAGGGATAACTTTTGACAGATTCGTCGAAAGTTCTTTTAAGGTGCTAGGGTCTTGCTCAATTAACAATATACGAAGTAAGGGTAACATAGAGGGTCCGCACTATAATTTTATTTATGCTCAGTAGCATAACTAAAGGAATGATACTTGTGAAATTAATACTTTGAAAATGTGCCAATAATTACGGCAAATCACGAATAAACAGATTTTATTTGAATTGATTTACAAGGTATGAAAAATGAAAGGTGCCAAAGTTAGACACCTACTTTGAATAAACAAAAAAGTAACACTGGAATACGAATTAATCATTGAGCTTATTCTTATAAGCCTGATAATTGAGGTTTATTATTAACAATCGTGCTAAATGAACGTTTTTTATTTACGGATCTATTCTACTTTATCTTTAAACTCTTTAGGCACTACTTTTTCGAGCTTCTTTTCTACTTCAACAAGGTTCTTACCCATAGCAAACTTATCAAGGTTTGAGTCGGCCAGCCGAAAGATAATAAAAGTAGATGCAAAAGGTAATACCTATAGGATGCTTTTATTAACTTCCTGACTGTTACTATCGACATAGCATTATTTACCCTAATTAAACAGCTAACAGTCAGCTAACAGTCTCAATAGTTTTAGTTTTTTAAAACAATGTTTTGGCCTACTAAGTGCATTTTTTAAAAATCCATTCTAAAGGCCCGTGTTTAAAATACTTGAGCCAAAACACACTGAAAATTATGCTAATTATGCAAAAAACCAATGCGGAAAATATTGACAAGTCTATGGTTTGATTAACGAGTAAGCCAGTTGCCTCAAGAATTCCCATGCCAATAATGACATGTGCTACATACAGAGTTAACGTTAACTGCCCAGTTTTGCTTAGCCACTCAATTAACCGGTTGGTAGGAAATACACTTGCTAGTTTTAGAGAAACCAGCAAAACAAGAACGGCAGAGCTTGCAGCTGAAAACATATATTGTGGCAACGGCGGTATTATTGACGTGGTTAACAAAAACTCAATTTCATCTTTTGACATGCCAATAGACGGGTCATCTCCTGCCCACATTCTCAGCATATAGAAGCTTGCTTCTACAATAAGTAAAATACTTAAAGACCATGTAAACAAAGACTTCCTTACATTAGTATTGGATAAATCTTGTTTACCCAACCATATGCCAAATAGCAAGAAACCACACCATGGTAAAACTGGGTGATAACCATTAAAGAAAAGGTGTCTAATCACTCCTTCAGTTGTCCAAAAACCAGAATAACTAAGCTCAAGCCAATCCCATCCTTTTTCGTAATCAAAGAATAGCCACATTAATGGAAATGCAAAAACAAAACCGATAGATGCACTGAGCAGTTTCTTGCTGCTAAGAGTAAATAATAATGCAGCTATCAAAAAATAGAATGCATAGAATTTCAAGATGTCGGCTTCCCAAATAGGTGTAAAAGCCAAGCCAATCAAAAGTAGTAAAACAGATCTTTTTATCAAAGAGGTTCTTACTTGCTTGATGTGTTCAAGTGATCCACTGGTAACACATTTTTTAGTTAAAAACGCAATACCTATACCCGCTAATATAACAAACAAAGCCGAAGCCCGACCTTCGAATAGAGCCGCAAACTCTATTAATTGTGGTGTGCCAATATCGGCGTTCATGGCTAACTTAAAGTTGACAATAACCATACCAAAGAGCGCTAACGCTCTTGCAAAGTCAATACCGATTAGTCTATTCACTCTCTTGCTCCACAGAATTCATTTTAACTTTTGAGACATTACTGTATCATAATGGAACTTAATAGATGATACAAGGCTGTCTCATAAAATGGATGCAAGAACAAATAATTCGAGAAAAAAAATTATTCAATCGGGGTTAAAACTGTTTATTCAAAATGAGGATTCAACGCTAGTTGACGTGGCTAAAAGGGCTGAAGTTGGTAGAGCAACGGTGTACCGCCAATTTAAGCATAAGGAAGCGCTTCAAGAAGAGATTGCGTTATATTGTTTAGACCGCTTTGACGAAGTAAATATGTCCGTTGAAAATAAAGCTAAAGACTCATTGGATGCTATTAGGCTTGTATTCGAAAATACTTTGCCGTTATACGAGGAATTCGCTTTTTTGCAAAAGTTCGAGAAGATGTTTCAGAAAAGTGAAAAGCTTCAAGTTCGTATGCAACAGCAAGATAACGAGATACTAGAATTGATAAAACTTGCGAAAGATGAGGGGTTATTAAGTAAGCACTTCTGTGTTGATTGGATTTTTTATTTTTTTGAAGGTTTATTGTACGCAGGTTACAAGATGAGTCATCTAGATAATTACAGTTCAGGTAAGGCAGCACATTTAGCTTTTTTATCGTTCAAGAGTGGGGTTGCTTCATAACCCCCTGCAAGAATATAGATGTAACATTAATTTACTGAAGACAGTTACTACGCCAGCATAACCCCTGAGCCATTCAACGAGCACACTTAGCTGCTAAAAGAAGTGAGTGAATCGTTATAAGTTTACTAGGCACATCTTGTGGTTAATTTATTTAAAAGATCAGTTTGCTACCTATCAGTTCTTTTTTTGGGGGGAAATCGACACAACTTAAGCCAGCTATGTCGCAACTTGACACTGGGTAAGCCAAAGCTAACGTCCGCTTTCGTACCTTAACAGGTGGGAGCTATTCAGTCTTATCTTTAAACTCACATAAATCTTCAATAATACAGCTGCCACATTTGGGCTTGCGGGCTACACAAGTATAGCGGCCATGCAAAATGAGCCAGTGGAGTACATCGACTTTGAATTCTTTGGGGATCACTTTTTCGAGTTTTTGCTCAACCGCGACCACATCTTTACCCATAGCAAGCTTGGTACGGTTTGATACACGGAATATGTGCGTATCTACAGCGATTGTCGGCCAGCCAAAATATAATGAACGTAGAACGAAAATACTTACTTTTGCAAGACTGCTTTGAGTGATGAAGAGACGGTCACGATAACTTTATGTAATTAGTTTTATTCTGCAAAGCCGGCCATCGGCTAACTCGTATTTGCCCCAAAGTGAGTTAACGTAATTACTCTATAGGACGACTTTGAGCGAAGCAGTCAATAAAAAGTTTTGATGTCTGAAGTCAAGATTTGACCCTCGCTGGCTCTGATCCTCGTTGGCTCTCGTTGGCTTTTACGAGTTACAAACTTTAAATTGCGTATTTGAACATCCGTCCTCTGACTTATTCCTTAGTGCCTTTAACGAATAGGTTGAACAGTTAATACAGTATGGAATAGCAGATAAAATTTAGTATTGAGAAACTAACTAGCAAAATGGTAATTAAGTCCGGTAAACTTGAAAATATCACTTAATCTTTAAGCAATTATGCAATAACATGCTTTCCTAATCTAAAATTAGAATCACGATATTAAACTCAAAGGACTGGCGATGAACTTACACACAAACCTAAGAGGTCGGCTTAGAAATACTTCTTTGCCAAGAAGTCATGGCTTGATGCCAGTATTTGAGGCGGTTGTTAACTCTATTCATTCTATTGAAGAAAAAGGCAACACAGACCAAGGTAAAATCACTCTAACCATTATCCGTGAATCACAAAGGGAGATGGATATTGGTGTTGGGTCTTGTGCGCCTATTCTTGGATTTAAAGTCGCAGACAATGGCTGTGGTTTCAACAACATAAACTTTAACTCTTTCCAGACCTTAGACTCTGACCACAAGATAGATAAAGGGTGCCGTGGTGTTGGCCGCTTATTGTGGCTTAAGGTATTTGACCAAGTAAGTGTATCTAGTGTCTTTTCTGATCAAGAAAGTTTTAGCCACCGTGAGTTCGCTTTTAACAGTAGTAACGGTGTTCATGGCAATAAGGTTTCGCCGTCAAAGCAGAATCAAACTGGCTCTGTAGTATCACTTAATGATTTTGATAAGGCGTATAGAAAAGCAATCCCATCAGGTACTGAAACAATTGCCAATGCGCTGCTAGAACACTGTCTGTGGTACTTTGTTCGTGAAGGTGGTGTACCTCAGATCTTTGTTGAAGATGGTTTAGAAACCGTCAGCCTATATCAGTTGTTTGATGATCACATGCACTCACAGGCAGCACATGAACAGATTGAAATTCTTGGTGAGATGTTTGAGCTTACACACATCAAGTTCAGGGCTTCGGTTAATAAGAAGCACCAACTGTCTTTATGTGCTGCTAACCGCTTAGTAAAAGAAGAGGGAATTCAAGGTAAGCTTCCGGGCCTTTATCAGAAGATTTCTGATAACTCTGGAGAGTTTGTTTATACCTGTTACGTATCGTCTAAGTTCTTGGATGACAACGTTCGAGCAGAACGAACGTCATTTGAAATAGCGGAAAGCTTTGATGGTCTCTTTGCTAACCAAGAGCTTTCACTAAAAGTAATTCGTGAAGATGTTCTTAAGAGAGCACAAGCCTACCTTGAAGATGTCCTAGAAGAGAATATTTCAGCGGGTAAGCGTAGGATTGATGAGTATATCGTGACCCAAGCTCCTCGTTATCGTCCAATTACTAACTACATCGAAGAAAAAGACTTGATTATTGACCCGGATAAGTCTGATAAAGATGTTGAGTTGCATCTTCATGAGCAATGGTATGCAGTAGAGCGTCAGTTACTATGCGAAGGTCAGCATATCATGACTCCAAAACGCAATGAGCAAGCGGAAGAGTATGAAGAACGAATACAGAGCTATTTACAAAAAGTAGAAGACTTGAAAAAATCTGACCTAGCCAATTACGTAGCGCATCGTAAAGTTATTATCGATTTGCTAGAAAAGTCTATCGAGCGTACTTCTAACGGTAAGTATGCCAAGGAAGAAATCATCCATGAGCTAATCATGCCTATGAGAAAAGAGTCGAGTGAAGTATTCTTAGACTCTTGCAACCTATGGCTAGTTGATGAGCGTCTGGCATTCCACAACTATCTAGCATCCGATAAACCACTCTCTACTATGCCTATTGTAGATACTTGTAGCGCTAAAGAACCTGATTTACTGGCCATGAACATCTATGATAACCCAATGCTGGTGTCGGATAATAAGTCGATGCCGCTTGCTTCTATTACCGTGGTCGAAATAAAACGACCTATGCGTAATGATGCTAAAGCAGGAGAAGACAAAGATCCTATTGAGCAAGCACTTGGCTATCTAGAGCGAGTGAGAGATGGAGAAACGAAAACACCTCAAGGTCGTCCTATTCCACATGCTAGTGACATTCCGGGTTATTGCTACGTGATTGCTGACCTCACTCCATCTTTGCTTAAGAGATGTAAGATGCTAGACCTGCAAGTGACTCATGACCATTTAGGTTACTTCGGTTACAACAAAGGCTTTAAAGCCTATATCGAAGTTATTTCATTTGATCGCTTAGTTAACTTGGCGAAAGAACGAAATAAGGCATTCTTCGACAAGCTTGGCTTACCAATGAGTTAACAAATTCCTGAGCAGAAAAAGGGCGATTTATCCGAATACACTAGTTTCCAGATGAGTTTGATTGCAAATAATTTCGACTGACAACAAGTGAAATAACCCTGAACTATCTCACTGGTGACCATTTTCGTTTCACCCTGTTCGGGCTGAAATATTTCCAGCCCAAAATGAGTTAACGCAAATATTCTAAGGTTGGCTTTGAACGAACTACGGACTGTAATAAAAGCAATGCTAACGAGCTAGCAGCAAGACAGGTGCCTATAATTATTAATTACTATTGTTGACTACTTTTTTACGTGTAAAAAATATAATTGCTAATCTAACTAAATTTAGATGTAATGAATACATAATGTGCACTGAGCAATGCAGGGCAAGCTTACATAATAATAGCTAAGCTGATTAAATTAGCTAGAGCCTTTAAAAATCAAATTCCCTTTGACAAATAATACCAACTCTGACATACCGAGTAGGTAGCGGTTCAGCCCTATAAGCTATTTTACAACATAAACAGCGTGCTTCATAAATACTAAATGTTATGCCTACAGGAGAGTCAGGCTTCATGTCTAACAATTGGGATCATTTTAAGAGCTGGGTTGGCACTAATATAAATACTGGCAAAAAGTATTACTTTAGAGGTCAAAGTGACAGCTCATGGAAACTTAAAACGAGCTTTCATAGAAGTATCGAAGAAAAAAATATAACTATGCATCAATATCTTACTAGCATAATGCAGGATGTTAGTTATCAAATTTCAAGTTTTGATAAACCCGTCAACCTTTCCGATAGTCAGGAGTTTGGACACTTATTAGCAAGGCTTCAGCATCATGGTTTTCCAACCCCCTTATTAGATTGGACTTTATCTCCGTATATAGCAGCGTATTTTGCTTTCAAAGGGGCTTCGTTAACACCTAAACCAAATGAAATGGTCTCTGTATTTATATTCGATATAGATCTTTGGGGAAGTAATTTTCAAGCTCAGAGTAATTTATTGGGAAGCCATGACTTTGTTAGTGATTTTGTTCCATTTGCCACTGAAAACCCTAGAATGTCAAGACAGATGGGGGTAACCACATTGACAAATGTTTGTGATTTGCAAACTTTTATACTTTCTAAAGTTAATACTGTCGGTTGCGATGTACTTTGGAAATTTGATATGCCCGCAACCGAGCGTAGTCATGTTATGAAAGAATTAAACCTAATGGGTATAAACGACATGACTATGTTTCCTGACTTTGATGGTTTATGCAGACATCTGAAAGAGGTTCACTTTGATAACCAGCAAAAAGTAATGCCTGTCCCACCGCCATTAGTGCCACCGCCACCAAAGTAGGCATAATAAGATAATCATGGGAGGGACGTCTTCAGCTTGGCTAGCACTGAATTCTAGTCACATATTTATACATAATATTTTACGGCGTTAGCTGTTCTGTCTTGCACTTTAAACTTATAGGTAACCAATGAAATACTATTATTCAGAGTCATTATCAATAGAAAACCTTGATGGCTTTCATTTATTGCAAGATCATCATGAAACAAATTATAAAAGTCCTTGGGATGATTTTGGATATATTATTACGTTTAAATTGTTCTATGTAGCTGAAAAGAAGAAGAGAAAGCTAGGTTCACTAAAATTATTAATTAAAGATATAGAGGACTCATCATTGTTCTTTAAAGAGCATGGCAAACCTCTAGCCCCCAAATTCTTTGAAATTACAGATATTTTAAATATTGAGAATATAGTATCAATTGGTGAAGATATTGATTTATATAAGAAAATAAATTCCTTATTTAGCGAAGGTGAGGCTGAAGATATATTAATTAAAATCTGTGATGCTGGATATTTTCATGAGCAATATGAAGAGTTTTCTAGCTGGAAAGGGTTTTCTGGAAGCTTTATGCGTGGGAGTGCTGCGAGTGCAATTTTGAAAAAAGGTTTTCAAATTGCACTAGGTCGTTATATCCCAGAAAAAATTTTTGATATTACACTCAATGAACTTGGCGATACCTTCGATGATTTATGCCTAAACTTTGATACAACTCGAGAAATTGGAAAGAGTAATATTAATTTGCTGATAGGAAGGAATGGAGTCGGTAAGTCACATGCGTTAAAGAAGTTAAGTGAAATTATCACTGGTGTTATTGATACTAAAACTAACCCCCCATATTTCCACAAGTTGATCATGATTGCTTTTTCACCATTTGAGAGTTTTTATACAAAAAGCGAGATCTTTAAGAAATTATCCACTCGCTACTCAGTAAATGAAGAAACTAATAATAGAAAAAGTGAGTCTAGAAAAAGGTTGCATGTTAACGAGTACTCATATATTGGCTTTAAAAATGAGAGTGGCGAACATGATTTAAATCACCCAGTAAAGCAAAGTATAGATTCTTTAATAAAAGTTATCGATTATGATGATGAGAACTCATGGTGGGAAGAACAGTCTAGATTTAAAATACTCAAAGATACACTTTCATTATGCATTGATTTTGACTCGATATTTATTTCAAATAGTGATAATCAAGAGTGTGAAGTTACTTCGACTTTAGATACGAAGTCTTTAAAAAATAAACTTAATTATAGTAAAGGAATTATTTTCAAAAAAGATGGAAGTGTTTTGCCATTAAGTTCAGGTCAAAAAATTTATTCTTACATGATTCCTGCAATTATTGCTGAGCTTGAAGAAGAGAGCTTATTAGTACTAGATGAGCCTGAGTTATATTTACACCCAGAGCTTGAAGTTGGCTTAATGAATATGCTGCAACACATTTTGAAAGAGACAAAATCTTACTCAATTATAGCTACACACTCGGCAATACTGGCTAGAGAGGTTGAGAGTAAGGCTATATCCATTCTAAGAAAACATAAGGGAAAAACGGAAACAAATATTTCAAGTGTTGAAACGTATGGTGAGTCTTTAGATATCATTATTTCGGAAGTTTTTGATGATGACTACATGATTAAGCCTTTTCAAAGAGAAATTGATAGATATCTAAAAAAAGAAGACAGTTCAATAAGCACTATAAAAGAGCATATTGGAGATGATGCCTTAGCATATGCATTATCAAAATTGGACAATGTTGATGATATAGAAATAGAGGATATGTAATTGCAATATCTTGAGGACTTTTTAATAGAATTGCCTTGTAGTTGGCTTAATCTTGCAACAGCAAGTAGAAAGGAAAATGTTAGGGAACTGATCGCTATTTCAGAAGAGTTAACTGAAAAGTACCCTTTATATGAAGGCTTCATTCGTAACTACAGAGTTGGACTTGAGCCTACAGGTTTTAATAATCATCGAAATCTACTTGTCGATTATTACGAGAAAGCACCCGCATCTTTAAATCGAGAACTGTTAGTTCGAAGAAATGAGCACGGTTTGTATTCGTGTCCTTTTTGTGGCAATCCGAAGAAACCAGATACATTGGATCACTTTATTCCTAAGGATCAGTGGCCAGAGTTTTCAATTTTTTCTAATAACTTAGTTCCGCAGTGTCGAAGCTGTGCCCCAATTAAAGGTGAAAACTATTACAGTGTAGAAAATGGTAGAGCAAAGTTCATTCATCCAATCTATTCAGACCTTCTCCAAAGGTTTAGGTTTAAGGTAACAGTAGCTTTTAACAGAGAAACAAATACCCCCTCATTTTCTGTTGTATTAAGAAAACTCCAAGCGACAGAGGGTGATGAAGATCAAAGAGTAGTTTTTCATATTAAAAATTTAAAGGTCAATCAAAGATTAATAAAGTTTTGCCAAGATGACTATCGTAGGTGGCAAACAAGGCTATTAAAAAGGAGATTTGATCTAAGAGTTGCATTACAACAAAGATTAAATGAGACACCTGAGAATGATAGAGGCATGGATTGGAAAAGCGCATTTATTGAAGGATTATTAAATAATGAAGATGCAATAAGCTATCTTCACTCTTTGAGGCCTAATACTATGCATGAACCTTTATTACCAATAGTGGAAGAGTTAGAACTCCAATGAGTTGTAGTAACGACGGCTAATAAAATATTTTGGTTTTTTAGAGGATAATTGAATTTGTCCACTAGATTAGGATTCTTGCTATATAGAGTAATCCGTCAAATGCTGATTAAGCAAAGCCACAACTCGTTTCTGTCCAAAAGTGAGTTAGATTGACGTCCGTTTTCATGATTCAGCGATTTATTTGTTTGTTAGCGTGATCGTCTGCTAGTGGCATTTTGGCGAAGTCCGCCTAGAGCGAGGAACGGTCATTCAGGAGATTTGCCGTCAGCTAAGTAAGACTAAGAGGATACTTTTCCCTTTTTCTACCTGACGAAATAACCCTTACTAATCATAATATGTATAGCTAGTAATAACTCATGTTTTTTGCTATTAATGTATGTTCACAAAATAAGGACGTTTCGCGCTAAAATAGGGTTATATGGTTTGGCATGGAAAGGGAGAATTTAATGGCTAGACATCGTGTTGGTAATTCATATTTATCAGATGAAGAGCTCTCTGAGCATCAATCAGAAAATTGGAAAATATGGATATTTATCATAGCTGCATTGTTTACTGGGTTAGTTGTAGCAAATATTACAGATGGACAAATTGACCTCAAATTAATGAGATTTTCCATAATTATCGGCTCGGCTATATTAGTAGGTGTCATAGCTGCAAAATTAAGTGAAGTTATTCGCTGGGCAGTATATTTATCTATCGTGCTTGGAATAACCTATTTTGTAGGCTCACTCATTTGGTCGTCGCTGTGATACATATAACAACCATTGAAGTCGCACGCCCCACAAAGCGTGTCACCAATGTCCGCTCATGGCAAAGCAGGCTTTGATTACTCTGTTTTCTCTTTAAACTCACACAAGTCTTCAATAATACAGCTGCCACATTTAGGTTTTCGGGCAACACAGGTATAGCGACCATGCAAAATGAGCCAGTGATGTACATCGACTTTAAATTCTTTGGGGATCACTTTTTCGAGTTTTTGTTCAACCGCTACAACGTCTTTACCCATAGCAAGCTTGGTACGGTTTGAAACACGGAAAATATGGGTGTCTACAGCGATTGTCGGCCAGACAATGTATAATTAAACTAGATTGTGATACAGTCCTTTCATAATAGATAACTAACGATTTGAAAAGCCCTATGTCAGAAAAACCTTTGTTGTTCAGCTATGTGAGATTTTCTACTCAAGAGCAAGCCAAGGGACATTCCCTTAAAAGGCAATTAGATTATGCAAATAAAGTAGCTAAGGAAAGAGGATTATTATTGGATGAGTCTCTTACAATGAGAGATCTAGGCCTTAGTGCATATCATGGAAATAATATTAAAAAAGGTGCATTTGGAGTATTTTTAAAAGCGATAGAGGACGGTAATATCCCTTCAGGCTCAGTTTTGCTTATTGAAAGTCTAGATAGAATGTCAAGAAGGAAGGTCTCAGAATGCGCAAGTATTGTAACTCAGATAATCAATGCTGGTATTACAGTAATAACCGCAATAGACAACAAAGAATATAACAGCCAACTTATTGATGAAAACCCGTTTGAGTTACTTGCCATGTTGATGATCTTCATGCGAGCAAATGAAGAGAGTGAAACCAAATCTCAACGTGTACGAGATGTATTGAAACAGCAGTGTGATGATTGGAGTGCGGGCAAGCGTGGATTCAGAGTAAATTGTGGTAAGCCGCCTAGTTGGACTGTGTGGAATGATGATAAAAAAATATTTGAATTTGAGCCACATCATAAAAAAATTATGCTCCGCAAAATAGAGCTTTTTAAAAAAGGATATGGCGGCATAAAAATAGCAATGTTAATTAATAGTGAGTTTGGTGCAGGCACTATTCATCATACTGGTGCCAATGTATATAAAGAGGTTAAGCGTCGTTCACTTATTGGTGAGCTCAATGTAAAAGTAGGGAATGCAGAGTATGGCCTTAAAGGTTATTATCCTCCGCTGATGAGTGAATCTGAATTTAACTTTTTAGTCGCTGATTCATCTAAGCGTGGCGCTACTAAACAATCACAGAAGTTTGTTGGTATTTTATCTGGGGTAGGTGTATTTAAATGCGGCAATTGCGGAAAGTCTGTAGGTTCACATGTTGTTTATCGAAACAAATGTTTGAATGAAGTAAAAAGCAGCCATAAACGATATGGCTGTGTTGAAGCACGGCGAAAAAATAACTGTGAAATGAATTCAACCGTCCAAATTGATGTGATAGAAAAAGCAGTTGTCACTTTTTGCCAAGATAAGGTTAACCTACAGCGTATTTTGTTAAAAGGTGGAGATAGGGAGGCCATTAACAGCCAAGAGGCTAATCTTAGGGCGCGTTTAGTTAAAATTAATGGTGATATAGATTTATTTACTGAGGCTCTTCTGACTTTAAATGGAACTCCGCCACAGGCCATTGCTAACAAAATATCCAAACTTGAGTCTGAGGCACGTGATGTTGAGTCGCAGATTAGTATTAGTAAAAATAAGTTAGCTAGAATTGATAACTCATTTCGTGATGAAGTAACTGATCGGTGGTTATCAATTACTAAAAACCTTATAAAACTTTCCAACGACGAACGTCTAGCTATTCGTCAACTAGTTAAAGACACTTTTAAAAGCATCAGTTTACAATTAAATACATTTAGCGGCGATAAAGGTGGCCTCAATAATGTATTTGAGCGTCTGTTAGGTACCTCAAATGCTGATTACTTTGAGCTTTTACTTGAATTTCATAATGATAAGAGGCGTTTGTTACGTCTGCATAAACATACTGGTGAGCTAGTTAGTGGTTATGACTTTTGACGTAATTACGAAGAGGTCAGTTGCAAGTTTAACCTTGCAACAGGCCATACTTAATATTACTTAGCTAAAGGGCTTAGCTATTGAGGTTCTTTAAAATAATTAGGGTCAATACTTGTAAACTTAGAACAAAAGGTTTCAATAGTGTGGGCCAACATGGCTTCAAAGACCATTGACTCAACAACCATTCCTGACTGAATAATCTTACCTTGATTGGTAATTATCGCTAGCGCAAATCCTTTTTGCATTTGAAGTCCATCATTATTAGAAAAAATAATTTGCATAGAAACCTTTAATTTATTAAAAAAAGAATTGGTTAGCTTGAAGTTTTAATTAATCAAACTAATAGTACTATGATAACTAATTTCAATAAATTTCAAAAGTTTAGTGATTTTTTTGATGAACTTCTGAATACCTCCGCCAAATGGAGATTTACGTTTCATCTTGATTAAAATTCAGAAAAATATACAAAATTTTATTTAATTTTTTTTAGATAAATGGAGGATAAAGTAATTTTATTTGTGTTTTTTTTAAGCGATCGTTAGGGTTGGTTCATTAATTGTTCAATATTTTTATTATCAATAGGTAGGCTTAAGTTATTTTTCACACTGAATTATTTATGCACTTAAAGTGTAGGTTTACTTTCTGGACTTTTTAATAAGCTTGACTAAAACTATTGTTAGTATGGTCGCAGGTAATAGCCAAATATAATCAGTCATATTGTTCTACCTCAAAGTTAGGAACTTTTTTAACCTTAATGATTTTTATTCTTTTTGCAAATTTAGCCTACATAAACGTGATTTTCTATTTTTACCCATCGCATGGCCCTAGTTAATTTCAGGACAATTAACGAGGACAAATCATGAAAAATATTAAATCTCAATTTATTCGCCAATACGTTCGAGCCAGTAGATCTCCGTGGGATGACTGCTCTACAATTTTATTGTTAGCAGATGTAGTTAATGAACAAACATTAGAGTTAAATTTCAATAATTACATCTATTTACATAGAGATAGCGTTGGAAAAATACTTGGCATTAGTATTTCAAATAGTATGTTGGAAAAAAATCCAAGTTTTGAGAATAGGTATTTAGAAGGGCACGACATGACGCTTTTTTTACTTATCTACATAGAGCAAATAACACAGTTTTGTGAGCTGTTCTCTGAAGAGTTCCAGCAAATATTTATGCAAACGCCAACTGCATTTTTTGCAGCAACAGAAAGTGATTGGGTCGATATTATCGACAATGCATAACCCCCTAAGCGAACATTTGTTCGCTTTTTTAAAAATTTTTTTCGTAAACCGTTTTAAATACCCATGTCTGATTTTATTTACTAATACGTTATCGATTTTGATAACAAAACACACAAGGATAGTGAAAAAATGAAACATACATACGTATCAACATTGGATTTTTTAAATTTATTACACTCATTTAGCCGAGTAATCACCGCTAATGACCACCAGATAAACTTATTAGAATTACGCAGTGATAATGCGAATTTAGATGAGCTGTGGGAGGTTATTGGCCCTGAAATTACAGCAAATAGAGCGCTCAACCAGTATGCTATGCGAAAACTCACCTACGAGATTATGCATGCTCTAATTAGCGACCCAATAGAGCGTGTGGAGCTGCCGTGCGACTTTGAAGATGATGTTTTTGCTTAGTGTGAAATTGGAAATAATTAGCAGTTGAACTAGGTCATAATGGTTATTTTCAAATTAAAAAGTAACAGCCTGATCATGTCTCCCAAAATATGCCGTGAATCATTATTTGCTGATTCGTTGCCCTAACTGCAATAGCGTTTAATAGGGCATTTTACTCAGTTACTGAGTATCAAACCTGGGAGGAGGTCCTGCGCAAATACAGGATTTCGTTACGGTGGCTCAAAAGCGCAGTCATTGTAATCATGTTTGGCAGGGCGCATAGGTCAAATGCAAAAGGGAGGTAGATACGTCTACCTCCCTTTTGCGTATTTCAGTAAGGCAGTTAGTTCACTCAGTAGCCTCATTACAAATCATAGTGGCGTGGTAAAAAATTAAAAAAATAATTAATTTATATTTTAACCGCCAGAAATGAATTAATAAATCTATAAAAGTGCCAAATGAGTCTTTATTTTATCTTTTTCTATTTTAATACTTTTAGAGGGTCATAAGCTTGTGAATGAAATGAAATATTTAAGTGTTTGGTGGGCAATTTATATGTTTATTGTGGCACTTTATACGAAATGAGTAGGCAATTTATACGGTTTAGGGGGACACCTTTACCGTGAATAAATAAAAATTTTATTTACCAAAAAACTTACCGAAATTTCTTTTATTGGTTGGGTCGCGGTTAGCATAACACCATCAATTAGAAATGAGGTAGAGAGATGAGCAGTAAAAATTCTCCAAAAATTGTTTTCGCTAATAAATTACTACATGCGGGTTATTCGCTCGATATTAATGAGCAGCGATTAATAAATCTAGCGCTGTCTAAAGTAAATTCAAAAAAGCCTAACCCAGGAAAAATTGTGATTTATCCAACGGAATATGCCAAGTGTTTCGGCCTCAATAAAAGCAGTGTCTATGAGCAGCTGAGCGCAGCTGCAGAGTCACTAAGAGATAAATCTGTCACTATTTTAGACGATAGTGGGACGTCGCTTTCAATCCCCTGGGTGAGCAATGCTAGATATGAAAAGGTGAAAAATCAGGGCTCGTTTATCACATTGGAGTTCTCAAAAGACATCGAGCCCTATATTTTTAATATTGAGGGTGATTTCACAGAGTTATTTTTTCATAACACAGTAAAATTAAACAGTCTGGCATCATTTCGATTATACGCACTCCTTAATCGGGTGCGAAATTACCACAATTACAAACGACGGGGCGCGGTAGTTGTGAATTTTCAATTACCAGAGATGAAACAAAAATTATTTTTATCCGAATCATATGGAGCATGGCGGGATTTTAAGGCTCGCGTACTCATACCCGCTATTGAAAAAATCAATGCTCATACAGATATATGCGTAACGTTTAGGCCAAAAAAAATGGGCAATTGTATTACTGCGATTGAGTTTGCGTACTTCACCCAATGCCCTAGTAAAAGTGAACATATAGCACGGCCGAATCTATTTCGCCGCCCTAAAGTCAAAAAAGGGTCAGCTAAAGAAGGTGTCTGGGCTCGTGAAAACCTCAAGCTATTAAGAACCTATGAGTTGTTAAAACAGAATCAAAACCCTGATTTTAGGTTGGCAAAAGTCGATATAAGGCGCTGTATAACGTATGCAAAAATCCTTGGTGACGATGAAACTAAGGTTTTTTACTCTAAACAATTGAGCAAAAAAACCATAACGCCTTAATGTTTATACTACTGCATTACGAGTAAAACATTTCATTAATTTCTTCACACAATTTAGTTCGGTATATTATTGAGGCACGCAGCAGCTCAGCATCACTTTCACTGAGAAGTGGTGCTCGTGTTTTTTTGTCGTAACGTTCAGGTAGCTCCGTAAGTAGCTGCTCATGTAATCGTTTTATATCATCAAAAATTTTGACCGACTGAGAGAATAAAAAAATCTTACTGTAATCCTTATTTTTTAACGAGGCCAAATATTTTAGTAAAATAGCCTGCCGTGCCGTTTTATTTTTAAATGAGTGCTCAATTTCAACTGCTGCAATAGAGCCATCTAAGAGTCGCACAGCACCATCCACGGTTCGTGTATCAGATAGGTTATTAATACGTTTAAATTCAGGCTCGGTAATAAACCCATTCCACATTGGTGCGTACGTTTCATCACTGTGGTAATTATGTATACCGCGCAGCATGACAAATGCGTTAATTAGATTATGCATTATATTATTTTGATTGAACTGCAAAGAAGGATTTTTGTTGCTCCTAAAATGCACGTCAATGCCCATTAACTCCTCGGCAAATTTGGCTGCAGTATAGGTAGGCACGTAGACACGACCATCTGGACTGCGGTGTGTTTTTACCACACGCAATAGCCCATCTTTTTCTTGCCGGTTTAAATGCTCTAATGCCAACCGATGATTGATGCCATATAACCAACGCACAATGCCTGGTGTAACAATAGAAAACCGAATTGCAATTAAAGCGGTCAACCTAGTTCGGTTAACCCCTTTTTGATGATTGTTTGCGCCTGGATAATACCGCATATCAATATCAAAATAGCGAGGGTAGTGAGTGAGAAGTAGGTTGTTCGTTTCTAAATCTTTTGATGGTTTCTGAGTCAATTCACAAAATCCTTTTAGTGAGTTAATTATTAAAATTAACTAGCACCGCAACACAAAAATTATCATCATTTTATAATTACATTGCCGTTTTTCATTCCGAGATGCTCTGACAGCATGCACGGAATCATTGTCGCGATAATTATCGCAACAAAAGCCGCTTTCAGCGGATGGTCTCTCAACTTCGTTGTTTAACCATAGGGACTAAAACGCCCGTCAGCTCTGGTGTTGCTCCGCAACGAGCTGACTCGACGCGCTATCGCACTAGCGTTGTAGACCCTGCGCGAATGCACCGAGCTACGCTCTGTACTAACCGCCATACTGCCGCTTCAGACAATGCGATGGGTGCCCCATTATCCGCATTTTTCTTCGCTTTTTATTTTCTACGAAAATAGATGGTTCGATATTAATTTGTGCCAAATTGATATCGAATTTCGCTGATGCGAAACACTATCGCGGTTAGTACAGACCAGCCTGTACATTCGCGCTGTCTCCATGTGTCTACGGCTTCGCCTACACCACATTACGCGCTTGTTGGCCTCATTCTGAGGCGCTATTTTTGCAGTTTTTCGTGCCGAAAAATGCGATCTTAAAACCTATCTTTCAGACAAAAACCGCCTTCAAATTAAACAATTAATAAAGTTTTTTAGAAAATAATAAGGGGTTTTTACTTAATAAAATTAGGTGAAGTAAGGGAAGGGCTAATTACTTAATCCAAACTGTTTGTTGCTGAACTGCGCAGTCAAACGAGTTTGTTTTTTATCACGAAATCATTAAATTGTGAAGTTGTAATTAATGATTAATAAGGTTTAAAAAATGAAAAACGACGCTATTGATATCGCAATTAACCCCTCAACAGGATTACCTATCACAAATGCCAGTACTAATATCGTAGATGTTGGTGGCAATGTGGTGGGCCAGCCAGACAGGGTAATGACTGTTTATGAGATTGAAGATTCGATAGCCGATTCAAACAATGATGACTGTTTTGATGCATTTGACTCGTTTGATGATGGTTTTTAATGCACAAAATATTGAAAACTATTAATCAATATCGAATAGAAGTCGTCTATTCGACTATTGCATTCATTGGCTCAGCTATACTATTTTTTCAATATCAATCAACTCAAAATTTTGCGTGGTTTATTTCGCTCACTTTATTCTGTAGCAAAATGGCTATTGGCATAATTAACTATGAGCAATATTGCCAAAGCAATAAGCGTAGTATGAAGATAGCGCTCAAATATTTGTTATTTAAATTTGTATAAAACCTGTTTATTTGTCCTAAACACAAAGCGCTCCGAGTTAATCAGGGCGCTTTTTTAGTTTTATAAGTATTTAAGTTTTTGACCAGTCTGCCTTTAAGCTAGTTAAAATATTTTGATTCGACAAACATCAACGTATAAATTATGAAATATTAGATATCAAGTGTGGGCTTGTGGGTACCATCATTTCAGATGATTTTGAGCCACAGCTTGAGAATAACTACAATTTGAAGTAAAACAGGGCACAAAAATTGATATTTTTGATTAGAGCTTCAATTTTAATTTAGAGTAAAAGTATTTTCAGTTAGTGCCAGAGTAGGTCGGATAAGCTAAGCGCCATCAGACACAGTAAAATACTTTACCAATTATTATGTTGTCGAGTGGCTGGAGAGTGCCAAAAGCGGACACTTCTAGTCAATGGTGAGCAACGAATTTATAGCTTGCACAAATATCAGATGTACCTAAAAGTATTTGTAAGTTTAATTAAAGCAATATAGCTGACGAATCCCCACGAATGGCGTAGATAAAACAAATAGTTAGAGGCGAAGGGAACATTCATGGCAGTTCCCGATCTGATCTTTCGCCAAAAACACCTAACCATGAATGCTGCCATGAATGTAAAAACAATGCTCGCCGATTTCCTCTCATTTGTCACCCCCAAATGTATGCACAAAGCCCGATTTTTAGCTGTGGGGGCGGCAGTACAAAGCTTGATGCAGAATGGCCAATGCACGGTAACGGCTATCGGCCGTAATTTTGACAGTGAAACGTCATAAAAACACGGCATCAAACGAGCTGACCGTTTGCTAAGAAATGAAGCGCTTCAAGCAGAGGCGCCGCTTATTTATGGCGAAATGACCCGCTTGCTACGTCAGGGCAAACAGCCGCTGATTTTAGTGGACTGGAGCAATGCCGACACCGAAAAGCGCCATTTTATCCTGCGTGCCAGCCTGGCGCTGGAAGGTCGCCCACTGACGTTACATCAAGTTGTTGTGCCGATGGACGAGTATACGTGCCCACACGTACACAGGGCGTTTTTATACCGGTTAAAGCAGGTACTGCCGGCAGACTTTAAGCCGGTGATTATTACCGATGCGGGTTTTAAAGTGCCGTGGTTTAAGCAAATACGTAAGCTCGGCTGGCATTACATTGCCAGAGTTCGTGGCAACCAGACACTGCAACTACCCGGCCAGGATGCCTATATCACGGTTGCCAAAGCCTACAAAAAAGCACGCCCTACGCCCCAAGTCTTGGGTGAGGTTAAGCTGACCAAAGCCCAGCAATATCGCACTCAAGCCGTGCTGGTGGGCACCGGTTGGAAGCTGCGAAAATCCGACAAACACAAGCAATATAAAGAGCCGTGGTTGTTGGTCTCATCCTTGCCCAATTGCTTCGATTACGCGACGAAGATTGCCAAATGCTACGGCAAACGCATGCAAATAGAAGAGAGCTTCCGCGACCAGAAAAGCCAGACCTATGGCTTAGGTAGCGAAGCCCACCGTACTTATAAACGCGAACGATTGGAAGTGCTGTTGCTATTGGCGGCACTGGCAAATTGGTTGCATTACATGATAGGGCTGGCGGCAGAGCTGGCCGGGAAGCACTTGCAGTTTCAGGCTAACAGCATCAAACATCGGCGAGTACTCTCATTTAACTACCTGGGAATGCGATTATCAAAGGCCGCCCAGCTGGGCTTAACTGAAGAAGAGATACAAGCGGCAAGACGGCAAGTCACGCTCTGGGCCGCAGAGTTTGACTGGGGTGTCATCAAACTGGAAAAGAGCTGATACTATGGTCAAATTCGAGGGGATCCCTCAGCAAATATTCATAAATGTTTATACAGCATCAATTGACTTAGTCAAAAATTTGCATTAGTATTAGAGATGTATATTTGTAAGAGAATTTTATGTCTAAAGCATTTTCAAAAGTCTTAGTAATGACGCTTATGCTGGTTGCCTTTGTAGGGCAAGCATTTGCGTATTCTGCTATGCCTTGCGAAATGTCATCAGGTTCTCACGAATCACACATGAACATGAACATGAACATGAACATGAACATGGATCATGGTGATATGAATAAAAGCAGTAATGGTCAATCAGAAGATTGTTGTGACGTTGAATGTATTTGTCCTGCAAATGCTTGCTCATCTACGACAGTCCTAAATTCCAGTATTGATTCGACAGATATTCAAATATTCAGTGAATCTGTAGCTGCTCTGCAATCTAAACAACCTCATTCAATTTCCACTTCCCTTTATCGTCCACCAATTTTTGCCTAATACAGGATTAGTGCGTCCAAATTTCTCGCACATGTAATTAATTTTTCTGTTAGTCAATATAGCGTCGTAGCGCTATAGATATTTTCCAGCGATGTCTGGGGGCAAAAATGATCAATAAGTATTTAAAAATAGCAGTAGTAATGCTGCTTTCACCTGCGTTTGCAAACGCCAACGAACATAACCATGCACACAATAACGACGTAACACCTTTGGAGTTAATCGTTTATAAAACCCCTACTTGTGGGTGTTGTAAAAAATGGATAACTCATATTGAAGACAAAGGGATCGTTGCGCATTCCAAAGATTTCCGAAACATCGGCAACATCAAAACTAAGTATGGTATCAAACCTAATTACCGTTCATGCCACACGGCAGTGAGTAGAAATGGATTTGCCTTTGAAGGTCATATACCTGCTAAATTTATTCAGCAGTTCTTATCAGAAGAACATCCCAATGCGATTGGGCTTTCAGTTCCAGCAATGCCAGTTGGCTCTCCCGGTATGGAAGTCGATGACCGCTTTATGCCATACAACGTGTTAATTCTATTTAAAGATGGAACGAGCAAAGTCTATGCAAAAGTTAAGACATACGAGGAGCAATTCTAATGAAATTGAACTCTTCAAACCTTACTTCACTTTCAACTGCATTAATACTCGGCTTATCTGTATTCTCAGCTCAAGCTGAGAAAGTAGTGTCGCTTGAACAAGCTATCACCTTAGCTCAGCAAAATGATCCTTGGCTTCATGGTAGCCGATTGAAACAAAGTGCAGTTGAAAATAGAAGTATTGCTTCAGGTACTTTGCCTGATCCGAAAGTATCGCTAGGGATAATGAATTTACCAACAGATACTTGGGATTTAGATCAGGAAGGAATGACTCAGCTAAAGGTTGGCGTCTCTCAAATGTTTCCGAGAGGCGACAGTCTAGAGATCAAGAAAGACCAGTTACAAATTGAGTCCACGAAATTTCCACTGTTACGAGAGGATCGTAAAGCTAAGTTGAAAAGCCAAGTGTCACAACTTTGGTTAGATGCTTACTTAGCCCAACAAACTATTAAATTGATTGAAGATGATTGGTCTCTCTTTGAGCAGATGGCGGAAGTGGCTAAAGCTAGCTATTCAAACGTTGTTGGTAAAACTAGACAGCAAGATGTTATTCGTGCTCAGTTGGAAATCGTGCAGTTAGATGACAGATTAACTTCGCAAAAGCAGAAACTAGAAACGACAATCGCTCGTCTCAATGAGTGGCTTCATATTTACGATGCGGATCGTTTGAATGAATCATTCAACTTTGACGCGCAACCATTAGAGTTTAGCGTCTCAAAAGAATTGCCTTCGATTCAATTGAATAATCCAACAGTCCTAAAAGCATCTAATTACTCAAGAAATCTATTGGCTCAGGAGCTTTCGAATCACCCAGTCATACTTGCGATTGATATAAAACGCAAAGCTTCAGAAAAAGGAATTGAGTTAGCCAAACAGCAATATGAGCCGCAATGGGGCGTTAATGCTAGTTATGCCTATCGCGACAATATGCCCTCTGGTGATAGCCGAGCTGATTTATTTTCTGTTGGGGTAACGTTTGATTTACCCTTGTTTACCGAGAACAGACAAGATAAGCAAGTTGCAGCTTCTATTGCAGATTCAGAGACTATTAAAACCGAGAAACTATTACTGACAAAGCAAATGATCAGTGTTTTAGAAAAAGAACTAAGACAGCTTAAACGCTTATCAGATAGACAATCTATCTATCAAGAACAACTCCTTAAACAAACTCATGACCAAGCAGAAGCGTCATTGACAGCCTACACAAATGATGATGGCGATTTTGCCGAAGTTGTTCGAGCAAGAATTGCCGAATTAAATACCAGAATATCAGCTTTAAGAATTGATGTTGACGCACTTAAAACAGTTGCTCGTATCAACTATTTCTTTGCGCATTCTCAATCTAACTCAAATGCTGAACATAAGTCGATGCAAACTTCACACAAAACTAATCAGCACTTATCCAGTCAGCAATTTGGAGAAAAATAATGTCAACGAATACAAAAACAATTATTGCCATCATCATTGGGGCAGCACTTGGTGCTGGAGCATTGAGTTTATATCAAGGTACTGGCTCAAACAGTAATAGTAATGAAGCAACATCAGGAGAAAAAAAGCCTCTGTATTGGGTTGCACCGATGGATTCTAATTACCGCCGGGACAAGCCCGGTAAGTCGCCTATGGGGATGGATCTAATTCCAGTGTATGAGGAAGGATCATCTGGTGATGACTTTGGCCCCGGAGCAGTAAAAATTGCGCCTCATGTAGTGAATAACCTTGGGGTTCGCACTGCACCTGTTGAACTGAAAAATATGCATACTGAAATCTCAACGGTAGGTTATGTTCAATATGATGAAGATAAGCTAATTCATATCCACCCACGGGTTGATGGCTGGATTGATAAACTTTACATCAAAGCAGCAGGTAACCCTGTAGAGAAAGGGCAGCCTCTTTATACACTATATTCTCCTCAGTTAGTTAATGCTCAGGAAGAGCTGTTAATAGCGTTAAAGCGCAACAATAGTTCTTTAATTTCAGCAGCCAAAGATCGCCTAAAAGCGTTACAGCTTTCAGCAGACTTTGTTCAAAAGCTAGAAAAGACACGAAAGGTTCAGCAAACAATTACCTTTTATTCACCACAAGCAGGTGTTGTCGATGGTTTGAAGGTTAGAGAAGGTTTTTATGTAAAGCCGGGAAACACCTTATTAAGCATTGGCCAGCTAGATCAAGTTTGGGTTGAAGCAGAAGTGTTTGAACGTGACGCAGCCTTAATTAAAAAAGGACTTCCTGTATCAATGACACTGGATTATTTACCCGGTGAGGACTGGGCTGGTGTCGTTGATTATGTTTATCCAACATTGAACAGTAAAACACGCACACTCCGAGTGAGATTGAAATTTGATAACACAGACTATCAATTAAAACCAAATATGTTTGCACAAGTCTCTATTCACGCTAATCAAGCTGATAGCACCATCCTCGTGCCTAAAGAAGCCGTTATTAGAACAGGTAAACAGGACAGAGTAGTACTTGCGTTAGGTGATGGGCAATTTAAATCTATTGAAGTGACTATTGGCCGGGTTGATATCGACAGCATCGAAATATTAGACGGCTTAAATGAAGATGACGTTGTGGTGACATCTGCCCAATTCTTGATTGATTCTGAATCAAGTAAAAGCTCTGACTTTAAACGAATGACTCATGATGAAGTGCCTAACTCTGTTTGGATGCAAGGGGATGTTAATAGTGTTATGGCAGGGCACCGCATGGTTAATATTTCACATGGCCCTGCTGAAGCTTGGGATTGGCCTGAAATGGTTATGGATTTTACTGTGGCTGAAAAAGTCGATATTGACTCATTAAAGTCAGGTCAATCTTTGCACTTTGAAGTGAGCAAAACCGAAGACGGTGGATATGAAATTACTGGAATTCATATCATGAGTGAGCCTGAAGTATCATCAGCAACAGTATCTGGTTTGATTAATGCGATTGATATTGATACACGGATTCTAAATATTAGCAGAGGCCCAATAGAGAAATGGGATAGACCTGCTGCGACGATGGATTTTATCGTCGCGGACAATATAGAAATGGTTGATTTCAATGTCGGTGATAATGTCACTTTCACTTTTGAGGTTAGAGATGACTTAGTTATCACTGACATTTCTCTTGAATCAGATGAACAACACGGCAAGGAAAATAAAGCTGCTGTTGATCATTCTAATCATTAAGTGGGAGAAAAATAATGATTGAATCAATTATTAGATGGTCTATCGGCAATCGTTTCTTTGTTTTGTTGATTACCTTAATTATCGCGTTTGGTGGTTTGTATTCATTACAAAAAACACCAGTAGATGCACTCCCCGATCTTTCTGATGTGCAGGTGATAATTAAGACGAGCTATCCGGGACAGGCACCACAAGTAGTGCAGGATCAAGTGACATTTCCTCTTACTACAGCGATGTTATCAGTGCCGGGGGCGCAAACTGTTCGTGGTTACTCATTTTTTGGTGATTCCTACGTCTACATTATTTTTGATGACGATACTGATTTGTATTGGGCTAGAAGCAGAGTACTTGAATACTTAAGCCAAGTAGCATCAAGCCTGCCTGATTCGGCAAAACCTCAATTAGGACCTGATGCAACAGGTGTGGGTTGGGTATACATTTACGCTTTAACAGATAAGTCTGGAAACCATGATCTAAGCCAATTAAGAAGCATTCAAGACTGGTTCTTAAAGTATGAACTACAAACTGTTCCGGGCGTGTCCGAAGTTGCCGCCGTTGGTGGTATGGTTAAGCAGTATCAAGTGCAAGTAGATCCTGATAAATTGAGAGCTTACGATATTCCTCTAAGTTTAATACAAATAGCCTTACAAAAAGGGAACAAAGAAACTGGCGCATCCGTTGTGGAAATGGCTGAAGCTGAATATATGGTTACCGCAACGGGGTATATTCAATCAGTTAGTGATATAGAGAAAATCCCACTTGGTATTAACGAACAAGGCACGCCATTGCGTATTGGTGATGTTGCTACCGTTAATTTAGGGCCTCAAATGCGCCGTGGTATCGCAGAGCTTAATGGTGAAGGCGAAGTTGTTGGTGGTGTTGTCGTTATGCGCTTTGGTGAAAACGCTCAACAAACCATAAACGGGGTAAAAGAAAAACTTGAATCGCTTAAATCTTCTCTACCAGAGGGGGTGGAGATTGTCCCTGTTTATGACAGATCGAAGTTAATAGATCGTGCTGTTGATAATCTTTGGAGCAAGTTGCTAGAGGAGCTTGCAGTCGTTGCTATTGTCTGTGTGGCTTTCCTATTTCATCTTCGCTCATCTATTGTGGCAGTTGTTACTCTGCCATTAGGTATCTTGGTGTCGTTCATTATCATGTATATGCAAGGCATCAATGCCAACATTATGTCTTTAGGCGGTATCGCTATTGCGATTGGTGCGATGACTGATGGTGCAATAGTGATGATTGAAAATATGCACAAGCATATGGAGAAAACACCACTAACAGATGAAAATCGCTGGCAAATTGTTGCTAAGGCTGCGAGTGAAGTAGGCCCTGCACTATTTTTTAGCTTACTGATCATTACAGTCTCATTCTTACCTGTATTTATCTTGGAAGCGCAAGAAGGAAGAATGTTCTCTCCGCTCGCCTATACAAAAACCTATGCAATGGCGGCATCAGCAGGTTTGGCGATCACATTGGTGCCTGTTTTGATGGGCTACTTTATTCGAGGCAAAGTTGTTTCTGAAAAGAAAAACCCGTTAAACCGATTATTGATTGCTATCTACATGCCTGTTTTAAAGCAAGTCATGAAGTTTCCAAAATCGACAATAGTAGCAGCAATATTAGTGACTATCGTTGGCTTTTGGCCTGTCGATAAAATTGGTAGTGAATTCATTCCGCCATTGGATGAAGGCGATCTCATGTATATGCCTACTACCTATCCCGGTATTTCAATTGGTAAAGCAAGGGAGTTATTGCAGCAAACAGACAAGCTTATTCGCACTGTGCCAGAAGTTGAAACTGTATTTGGTAAAGTAGGAAGAGCTGAAACTGCAACCGATCCTGCACCTTTAACCATGATTGAAACCTTTATTCAATTGAAGCCACGAGAGCAGTGGCGAGAGGGTGTGACTACTGAATCGTTAAAAGCTGAGTTTGATAAATTGGTTAAGTTTCCGGGCTTAACGAATGCTTGGGTTATGCCAATCAAGACCCGAATCGACATGTTAGCAACAGGCATAAAAACGCCTGTGGGTATTAAAGTCGCCGGACCAGAGCTTGATGTGATTCAGGAAATCGGCCAACAAATAGAGCAAATTTTACCCGAAGTTACAGGCACAGCATCAGTTTACTCAGAGCGAGTTGCAGGTGGACGATATATCAAGGTTGATATTTCACGCGATAAGGCAAGTCGCTTTGGGTTAAACATCGAAGATGTTCAACAAGTGGTTTCTACAGCTATTGGTGGTATGAACGTTACCCAAACGGTAGAAGGTCAAGAGCGTTACCCTGTTAACTTACGCTATCCGCAAGACTATCGAGACTCTCCTGAGCAGCTATCACGATTACCTGTTGTAACACCAAGTGGTCAACGCATTGCACTAGGTGATGTCGCAGATATTCGAGTTGAGAACGGTCCGCCGGGAATTAAGAGTGAAAATGCTCGTTTAAATGGCTGGACGTTTATCGATATAGACGGTGTTGACGTAGGTACTTATGTTGAAAGTGCAAAAATACACTTGGCTAATAATCTAAAACTACCAGCAGGTTATTCAATTACTTGGGCTGGGCAATACGAATATATGGAAAGAGCGAAAGAAAAGCTCACCTATGTATTGCCTTTAACACTCGCCATTATTGTTATTCTACTTTACTTAAACTTCAGAGCGTTTAGTGAGGTGGCTATCATTATCGTTACCTTGCCGATGGCGATGATTGGTGGCTTATGGTTGATGTATCTGGAAGGGTTTAACTTCTCTGTGGCTGTTGGCGTGGGCTTTATTGCTCTAGCTGGGGTAGCGGTTGAGATTGGTGTGATAATGTTGGTCTATCTCAATCAGGCACTTGCTGAGCTTAAGGAAAAAGCTGAAGAGCGAGCTGAACCTATCTCTGATGATGCATATCAAGATGCATTATTGCACGGTGCAGGCTTACGAGTTCGTCCAGTAATGATGACAGTTGCAACAATCATTATCGGCTTGATGCCCATTTTATATGGTACAGGAACAGGTTCGGAGATTATGAGTCGTATTGCTGCACCTATGGTAGGCGGAATGACAAGTGCTGTGCTACTCACTCTTATTGTGCTCCCAGTAATTTACTCAATCGTTAAAAAGCCAGAATTAAACGCCTTTAACAAGGAGCTTTCTAAGGCGGAGCTAAAAAGTAATGCTTAGCACGGCTAGAAAATATCACAAATGGCTAATGGCATTTGTCGGAATACAATTCCTCTTCTGGTCTATTACAGGCGTGTATATGGTGACTATGGATATTCACTATATACACGGCGAAACCTTGGCTAAGAGTGAGGAAGCCAAAATAGATTTAGCAAGTATGGATTACTCCATTGTAAAGCTAGCTGCGGATTATCCTAAAGCTAGCCAAGTTACACTTACTCAAAGTATGGGCCGTCCTTTGTATTCTTTTATTAATGGAGAAAATGGAAAAGTAGCAATAGATGCTAAAACTGGAGCTGTTCAGGCACTTGTAGATGAAATCAAGGCTAAAGAAATCGCACAATACCATTATGCGCTGAATCATCAAATCGACAGCGTAAGGTTGATTAAGTCAGCGACAAACTTGCCTGCTGAGTTGTCCCCAAGGCATTTACCTGTTTGGAGAGTGACGTTTGAGCAATTCTCCACACCGACATTTTATATAAGTCAACAAACAGGATCACTTGTTGCCAAGCGTCATGATTACTGGCGATTGTTTGATTGGATGTGGCGGTTCCACATTATGGATTACTATGATGGAGAAAACGTATCTAACTGGTTTTTGTTCTTGGTCGCAACTCTAGGTCTAATGGGAGCAATTACTGGCGCAGTATTGACTTATTACCGAGTGCTTTCCCCAAATAAAAAGGGAGTCATTTGATGCGACTATTTAAGTTAAATACAACGATACACAAGTGGCTTTCTTTATTTGTTGGTTTACAACTGCTTATTTGGTTGGGAACGGGCCTTTACTTCAATTTGATGGATCACAGTAAAGCCAGTGGTAATGAACTTAGAGTTCATTCTCATCATGAAGGTAGCATTACAGGCTTTGACCTATTCCCTATTAAAGACATTACTAGTAATGCTCCGCAGGAAGTAAACCTTATATGGGTTTTACATCAGCCTTACTATCATTTTGTGTTCGATAAGGGGCAGCATAGCTATCAAGAACGCCACTCAAAGCTATTTGATGCTGTAACAGGAAAGCCATTTAATTTGTCTGAAGAACAAGTACTAACTTTGGCAAAAAACTCCTACTCAGGACAGGGTAAGTTAACTACTCCAGTGTTATCTCAACCTCCGTTTTCTGATCACGTAAGGCAGCAAAATCCTATGTGGCAAGTTGCCGTTGAGGATGAGAACAATACAACTATTTATTTAGATAGTATTACAGGTCAAGTACTTCGCCATGCCAATGATGATTTCAGATTGAAAGATCTGATGATGAAGCTTCACTTTATGGACTATGGCAATTCTGGAGGATTTAACCATTGGTTGATCATTGCATTTGCTTTTGCAACGCTATTCCTTTCAATTACTGGTGTTACTTGGCTGATACAACAGTATCGAAGTGGTTTACTGAAGCTAGGTTGGGGCACTAACAGGCAAAAAGTGGCAGTGACGTTTTCCAATGAAAATACTATTACTGACATCTCAGCAGTTGGTCGCTCAACTGTACTAGAAGGGCTAGCTAGTTCACATGTATACCTTCCTTCAGGTTGCGGTGGTGGCGGTACTTGTGGCAAATGCGTGTTCTTAAGTTCAACTAAATTACCTATCACACTATCTGAACAGGAACATTTATCTCAGGAGCAACTTAAGGAAGGTTATCGGCTTGGATGTCAGCATAGGTTCTCTGAAATTAGTTCGATTGAAGTTAATACTGATCGCAATATTGAAAATCATGAGCTAGTTGTGGTTGCGACTAATTTCATTACTCCTTTTATCAAGGAAGTGAAATTTAAGCTGAAATCAGGCAAACAGTTGGCATTTAAAGCTGGTGCATATATGCAATTTGATGTGCCAGCAGGGATGAATAGCTTACGTCCAGATGATATGCCAGAGTGCTATGAAAAATACTGGGATAGCTACTATCATGGAAAATTTTCTCATAACGGTGTAACTCGCCACTACTCATTAGTTAACTTTGACGAGGAGTCTGATGAGTTAATGTTTAATATCCGTTGGCAGACCGCAAAGAATGGTTTTAAAGCAGGAATAGGTTCAAGTTATTTAGGTTCACTCCAAGTAGGTGAAACGATAACTGCAAAAGGCCCTTTTTCTGATTTTTATGCCACTTCAAATAAAAAAGTTAGTCGCGTGTTTATTGGTGCGGGTTCAGGACTTGCACCACTGAGGTCTATTATTTTTGAACAGTTGAAAAAGCATAAAGATAAAAGTGGTTTGACTCTTATCTATGGTGCGCGAACTGAAGATGACTTGCTATACCATAATGAATTGAAGTCACTGAGTGAGAAGCATAAAAACTTCTCTTATATTCCTACTCTTTCTAATCCTTCAGAAGAATGGCAAGGGCACTCAGGCTATGTTCAAAAAGTACTTCTGCCGTATATGAACCAAAAATCAGAACTGCTTTTGGCTGAGTTTTACTTGTGCGGTCCAGAAGCAATGATGAGTGAAGTGGAAAAAATAATTACAGATGCTGGGATTCCAAGTAATCAAATTTTCAAAGATAAATTTAGTCGTTAATCCATTAAATAAATAGAGGTATATATGAAAACATTAATTAAATTTTTAACCGTAATCAGTGTCGTTTTTAGTAGTGCGGTATTTGCGCATGTGCATCTTGAAAAAAGTGTGCCTGCTGATAATGCAATGCTAATGAATCCTCCAGAAGAGTTAACTTTGGTGTTCACCAAAGAGGTACGGGTTGTAAAAGTTTCATTGGCCAATAAACAAGGCGAAGAATTTAAATTTGGATTCGAGCCTTCTAAAGTCGCTACTAGCAAATTTACATGGAAACTACCTAAATTAGCTCCTGCAAACTATGCTGTGGATGTAACCTTCTTAGGTAACGATGGTCATAAAATGAAACATAGCTTCGGCTTTATGGTTCACTAAAATAGGCGGTGTGATTGATATGGAAATGTATATCTGGAATACAGTCATTGTACTGTCAAAAATTGTATTTTACGTCGGCTTTGCCTGTATTGCTGGTTATACATTTTTCAGGCAAATATTTGAGAATAATGAATCTCATACTAATGCTGTAATAGCGAATTTAACGTGGACAAGAACTTATATAGTTATGGCTTTGATCGCTAATATTACTTGGTTCTTTGCCAGTACTGGTGCAATGGCAGAAGAGGGAATTCAGGGGGCGATAGACGCTGATATATTGGCTATTATGTGGGACTCCTCTGTCGGCACTGGAGCTTTGCTTCGAGCGCTTGGGCTAGTTACCGCAATAATCGCTTTAGCTTTAAGGTTCAAACTCGCTGTGAACTCGTACTTAAAACAAAGCGCTTTAATGTTGAGTTTATTAATCCTTGCATACTCATTCACGTTACTGGGTCATATTTCTGAGTTAGGCACAATTGAAAAAGGCTTGCTTATTTTGCATGTGCTCGTTATGGCATGGTGGTTTGGGGCGTTATTGCCACTAAAACAGGCTTGCCATCAGCTAAGTTATGCAGAACTTCATTTGCTGATGGAAAGCTTTGGCAAACAAGCAAGTTTTACATTGAGCCTATTGTTGGTAGCAGGCCTCTGGCTCGTGATTCAATTGGTCGGAAGTCTTGATGCACTAATAAGCTCAAGTTACGGACAAACACTGTTGTTTAAATTGGCCCTTGTAGTGTCTATTTTGGCACTTGCTGCTAAACATAAACTAATACTCGTTCCACAACTTAAAAATAGTCAAGGCAGAGAGGCTTTATCTAAATCTATCTCGATAGAAATGGTAGTAGCTTTTGCCATTTTATCTGTAACGGCTGGGCTTACTAGTGTTGTTGGCCCTGCAAATTAAAACCTAAAAGAGAAAATGAAAATGAAAACAATAAATATCCTACTCGTTTTATTAATGACGTTTAGTTTCGCAGCAAACGCTCATGGTGATAAGAATAAAGACAAAGGATTGTTTAAAGGTGTAGATACACCAGCCGCAAAAGTTGTTTTGGCATTTCATCAAGCACTTGAAACTGGCAATCAAAAACAGGCTAGAGCGCAGTTAGCGGATGATGTCACCATTTTCGAGGGAGGCCGCGTTGAAAGGAGCGCTGATGAATATGCTCATCATCATATGTTGTCGGATATGAAGTATTTAGCAGCGATGAAGAGCGACACACTTGAACATCAAGTGACGATACTTGGAAATACAGCTATCTCTGCCTCGCGTAGTCAAACTAAAGGTACTTACAATGGTGAAGAACGTGATTATCAAGGGATGGAAACAATGGTTCTCGAAAAGCAAAACGGTGAATGGAAAATTAAGCACATTCATTGGTCACACTAATTTATTGGTCAAACCTCGGAGAGTAAAATGAGAATTAAAGATCCATTACATCAAATTTCTACACCGCGTAGACGCTTTGTACAAGGTTTAGCTGCTGGCGGTATATTAGCTGCTTTTCCAAGCATTCTTCATGCTGCTTCATCTTTAGTGGCTGGAACAATAACAGGTACTGTGCCCGAACTAAGTGGAGAAATAATAGATCTGGTGATAGATGAGTCACCCGTAAACTTCACAGGTGTTGTAAGAATGGCTACAACAATCAATGGCTCAATACCAGCTCCTACCTTGCGCCTCAGAGAAGGTGATGACGTTACTATCAGGGTAACTAATAAATTATCAGTGCCGAGTTCAATTCATTGGCATGGGATCATTCTTCCGTATCAAATGGATGGCGTACCGGGTATTAGCTTTAAAGGTATAATGCCGGGTGAAACCTTTGTTTATAAATTTAAGCTGCAACAAAGCGGCACATATTGGTATCACTCACACAGTGGCTTTCAAGAAATGACAGGTATGTACGGCGCATTAATTATTGAGCCAAGAGAAAAGGATATTATTAGTGCTGACAATGAGCATGTTATCCAATTGTCTGATTGGACTGATGATGACCCAATGGATTTGTTCCGCAAGTTAAAAGTACAGAGCGATGTATTTAACTTTAATCAACCTACTGTTCCAGAGTTTTTTGATGACATTTCAAATAGCAGCGTTTCAAATGCGCTACAACGCCGGGAAATGTGGAATAAAATGAGAATGAACCCTACAGATCTTGCAGACTTATCAGCATCTGCAATGACTTTTTTAATGAATGGTTGTGCGCCTTTGACAAACTGGCGTGGAATGTTTAAAGCTGGCGAAAAGGTTAGGCTTAGATTTATTAACGGTTCTAGCAATACGTTTTTTGATGTAAGAATACCTGAGCTGAAGTTAACAGTTGTACAAGCTGATGGACAAAATGTTGAACCTGTGACAGTAGATGAATTTAGATTTGGTCCCGGTGAAACTTATGATGTACTTGTCGAGCCAAAAAATGATGCATATACGATTTTTGCACAAAGCATGGATCGCTCAGGTTATGCTAAAGGTACTTTATCAATGGCACCTAATATTGATGCACCAGTACCTGCTCTAGATCCCGTTGAATGGTTAACGATGACAGATATGATGGGGAATATGGCCCAAGGTGGTGAGCATTCCGCGATGGCAGGTATGGCAGACATGTCGGGCATGAATTCTAATAAAATGGATCATAGTGCAATGGGTCATGGAGCGATGGCAATGGATCATAGTAAACATGGAATGACTAAAAACCCATTAGCTGTTGCTAGCACTAAAGTGCGTCATGCAAAAACAGAGTATGGAGCTTCTGTTGATATGCGTGTTGATATGCCTAGAACAAACCTTGATGATCCCGGTATAGGTTTACGTAAAAATGGACGCCGTGTTTTAACACTTGCAGATTTACATTCTCTTGAGGGAATTACAAACCAGCAAGAGCCAGAGGCTGAAATTGAATTACATTTAACTGGAAACATGGAGCGTTATAGCTGGTCATTTGATGGCTTGGAATTTGGAAAAAGCACGCCAGTTCACATGAAGCATAATCAACGTTTAAGAGTTATTTTACAAAACGATACAATGATGACACATCCCATGCACCTGCATGGTATGTGGAGCGATTTGGAGAATGAAAAAGGTGATGTACAGGTTCGTCGCCATACTATCCCTGTACAACCAGCGCAAAGAATTAGTTTTTTAACAACACCTCATGACGTAGGTCGCTGGGCATGGCATTGCCATTTATTATTCCACATGGATGCAGGTATGTTTAGAGAGGTAGTTGTATCATGAAAAAATTAATACTAACCAATACGTTAAGACTATTATTAATAGGTTTGCCCCTTATAAGTGTATCTGTATCTGCAAAAGATGAGATGACTGAGATGGGTGATTCTAAAATGCAAGCACAAGGTGGAGATGCACCTAAAGATGCTAGAGACCCCCATGCTTATGCAGCAGGTACAACTTTGACTGAAGGTCCTTATGCACTCAGTAGCGACAAACGACTGACTTTGGCAGATGAGCATTCATTTTACGCGCTACTAGGGGATCGTCTTGAATATAATGAGCAAACAAACGCAGGTGTTTTTGACTTTCAGGCATGGTATGGCACTACTTTTGATAGATTAGTCATCAAAACTGAAGGAGATTTTAGCGAAGGTAATTTAGAGGAGAACCAAACAGATTTTCTATGGGGCCACGCAATATCTGCTTATTGGGATACACAAGTCGGTATTCGACTTGATTACAATAACGAAGGTGAAAACCGCAAATGGCTAGCTTTTGGTTTACAAGGTCTAGCCCCCTACTGGTTTGAAATTGATATGACTGCGTATTTAGGAGAGCAAGGTAATAGTGCATTTTCGATCGAAGCTGAGTATGAGCTATTACTTACTCAAAAGTTAATTGTTCAACCACGAGCAGAGTTGACGCTTTACGGTAAGGATGACGTCCAAAATAACCTTGGTAGTGGCTTGTCTAGCAGTGCTATTGGTTTTCGGGTTCGTTATGAGTTTACCCGCCAGTTTGCTCCCTATGTTGGCGTTGAGTGGACAAATAAATTTGGTAATACAGCCGACTTTGCGAAGTTAAATGGGCAAAGTACTCGTGATACTGCTTTTGTTGCAGGTATCAAGTTCTGGCTCTGATATGAAGAAATACTATATTGACTTGATGAGAGCTACCGCAACTATATTGATGGTAGCTTTCGTTTTTTGGGATTTAAACCATTTTAGTTATGTTAGGAAAGGCCTAGCTAATAGTTTTTTTGGAAAGAACTAAGAGCAGTAATAGTAAGCTACTTCTTGTTTTCAATCGGTGCCAGTCTGGTGTATACCTATCAAGGTGGAATATCAGCCAAGAAGTAAAGTTGGCGAATGGTTAAGGTTAAAGAGTCAAGGCAAAAAACATCGCCATTGAAAGACGTACAATAGGCCATTTTATCACTTTTGATGAACGGGAATTGGATGTGCCCGGGATAGAACCGATTGTTGCAAAGTACTGCGCTTAAAGCTGAACAATTGGAAAAATGATCCATTACTCAATACCTAGTTATGAGCGTAGGGTTTTTATTTCTTTTAATGGTGCTCATGCTTGGCTTCAATCTCATGAGTATAAATTAGACACCCCTTTTATACTTGTGAAGTTAAAGCTGTTTAAAAAAGTAAAAAGTAAAAAGTAAAAAGTAAAAAGTAAAAAGTAAAAAGTAAAAAGTAAAAAGTAAAAAGTAAAAAGTAAAAAGTAAAAAGTAAAAAGTTTAGGTTTTAGTTCAAAGGTTGATCAAGATCATAAAATTATTTTTATAAAGTGGCTAATATTGTAGGTGATAAATAAGGAATTAAAATGTTTGGACTTTTCAAGTGGTTTAAAATAGTGGTAATTACTCTGTTGCTTACGCAGCATGGCTTTGCTATTGCTAAACCAATGAATTGTGAAGAACATCAAAATGGATCTTCCGACACGCATATTATACAACCAAGCAAAAATATGCATCATCAATCAATGAATGACAATAGTCACTATCACACTGAAAATTCGCAAGATTCTAAAAACCGTCATGGTGATGAAGACTGTGAAAAATGTAAAGCTGGTGATTGTGTTTGTTGTGAAGGCGGTTTTTGTACAAGCTTTCATTTAAATGCCTATCTTGTGGAAGCGCAAGACGAAGGTATTTGCAATATTCATTCTGAGCTAATTCTACAGCGTATACCCCTACCAAAATCTGGTATCCATCTCTTACTTTATCGTCCACCAATTATTGGCTAATCACGGGATCAGTGCGCCTTTTTTTCGCCAGTCCCATCAAAAATAAAACGATTTACTGATTGGTTTAAATTACCAACCGTTTTGAACAATTAGCACAATATTTTTTGGAGGCATGATGAACATGCTCAAACTATTGCTATTTACAGTACTTAATGCTGTCGATTTTGACCGAGATTTCTCTTTTACCAAAAAATTAGTTTTTAGCTTATTCACTAGAATTAGTACTTGACCTGTGTCTTAGACACAGGTCTAAGCTGAAGATGAGAGTACAAACTTAGCTAAAAAACTGAGGAGTGAATATGAAAGTTGCGGAGCTGGCAAAAAGCCTTGGAACGACTGCTGATACGGTGCGCTATTACACCAGATTAGGATTGTTAAAACCTGCTAAGTCAGTGAACGGCTACAAGTCATACTCGAATAAAGAAGTATCGAGACTTAAATTCATTTTAAGTGCCAGAAACCTTGGTTTTTCCGTTGCAGATATCAAGGAAATTATTAATGAATCTGAAGATGGTAAAAGTGCGTGCCCATTAGTCAGAAGCCTGATCAAAGAGCGGCTTGAAGAAACAGAAAAGCAGTTTCAAGCAATGTTGGCACTTCGAGGAAAAATGTCTTCTGCGCTTTCTCGATGGGAAGAAATGGAAGACAAAGCACCGACTGCAAACATGGTTTGTCATCTCATCGAAAACTTTGAGCAAATTAAAAAAGCATAGGAGGAAAAAGGGTGGCTACTAACACAAATATAAAAACTGAATCAGGCTGTTGCTGTCAGGCAAAAGCTCAATCCTCTTCGTGTAAAAGTAAGGAGAATACGTTGGAGAAAGTATCACATAACCAACAGCTTATCATTGAAGGTGCTGGGTGTGCTAGCTGTGTAGGCAAAATTGAAGGGGCGTTGAAGGCAACTCTTGGAGTCGTCAGTGCGGAAATGAATTTTGCTGATAGGACAGTAACAGTTTATGGGACAGCTAAAACAAAAGAGTTGATCAAAGCTGTTGAGTCAGTGGGGTATAACGCGAAGCCAATTGATGATAGCTCAGCAACAGATGCGCTTGATGAGAAAGAGGCTGCGGATTTTGCATATTACAAAAAGCTAATGCGCGATACGTTTATTGCCCTTTCACTCGGCGTTCCTTTGATGATCTACAGCATTGTAGTTGGAGAAATGACGGTTGAAACAAACCTTGAACGAATTTCTTGGTTGGTTGTAGGCATTTTAACTTTTGGTGTTATGTATTTTTCAGGCAAGCATTTCTATGTTGGCGCTTGGAAAAGCTTTAAAAACCACTCCGCTAATATGGACACTCTAATAGCTTTAGGAACAAGTACAGCTTGGTTGTATTCGATGGTTGTCGTGTTTGCACCTGACGCTGTTCCATTGATGGCACGGCATGTTTATTTTGAAGCTACCGCCATGATCATTGGCTTAATTGATTTAGGTTTAGCATTAGAAATCAAAGCCAGAGGTAAAACCTCTGAGGCCATTAAACGTCTTATCGGCTTGCAAGCCAAAACAGCAACCGTGGTTCGTGACAACAAAGAAGTTCAGATAGGTATTGAGCAGGTTTTATTTAACGATATTGTGAAGGTAAAACCGGGTGAAAAAATTCCCGTCGATGGCGTGGTATTGGAAGGACACACCTCTATTGATGAGTCCATGCTGACAGGCGAACCTATGCCTGCTGAAAAAGCTGAAGAAGATGAGGTTGTCGCAGGTACTTTGAACAAATCAGGCATGATTTTATTTAGAGCCACACGCGTTGGTAAAGACACGGCGCTTGCACAGATCATCAATATGGTGAAACGAGCACAAAATTCGAAACCGCCGATTGGCCGTTTGGCCGATGTTATTTCAGCTTTTTTCGTACCTGTCGTGATGATCACCTCTGTGTTAAGTGCGCTAGCATGGCTTAACTTTGGACCTGAGCCAGCCATTGCTTTTGCCATCGTTTCAGCAACTACTGTGCTTATTATTGCCTGCCCGTGTGCTTTAGGCTTGGCAACACCCATGTCTGTCATGGTGGGAGTAGGAAAAGCAGCAGAAGCCGGAGTGCTTATTCGCAACGGTGAGGCACTGCAAACCGCCTCTAAAATCACTGCCATGATTTTAGATAAAACGGGCACTATTACTGAAGGGGCACCTAAGGTAACCGATATTATTTTAGCAAAAGCTACTGACGAAAAAGACGTACTACAGCTTGCAGCAAGTTTAGAAAGCGGCTCAGAGCATCCTTTAGCGCAAGCGATTGTTGAAAGTGCGTTAGATCAGGATATTGAGTTACTAAAAATTGAAGCCTTTAACGCCATTACGGGTTTTGGTGTAGAAGCAAGCTGCAACAACAAAGCCCTGCTTTTCGGAAACGATAAACTAATGAAGTTAAAAGGCATAGACCTCACAGGCTTTGTTGAACAAGCACAGTCTTTAGCCAAAGAAGCCAAAACACCTATGTACTTTGCTGTAGATGGTGAACTTGCAGCAATCATTGCTGTTGCAGATCCTATCAAGTCAGACTCAATCTCTGCTATCAAACGGCTTCAGGCTAATGGTATACGCGTCATCATGTTAACGGGTGATAACAAGGAAACCGCTGCCGCCGTAGCTAAAAAAGTGGGTATTAGTGAGTTTCTTGCTGAAGTGCTGCCAGAAGATAAAGCCAACAAGGTGAAAGAGCTACAAGAAGGCGGCGAAATTGTTGGTATGACAGGAGATGGCATCAACGATGCTCCTGCGCTAGCGTTAGCCGATGTTGGCTTCGCCATAGGCACAGGGACTGATGTAGCTATCGAAAGTGCTGACATTACCCTAATGCGTGGTTCACTTCATGGCCTTGCTGATGCCATAGCGGTAAGCAAAGCTACTTTACGAAATATCAAACAAAACTTGTTTGGCGCGTTTGTCTATAACGTAGCCGGGATTCCTTTTGCTGCGGGGGTTCTATATCCCTTCTTTGGCATTCTGCTTAGCCCTGTAATTGCAGGTGCTGCAATGGCGTTTTCGTCATTGACTGTAGTGTCAAATGCAAATCGACTTCGCTTTTTTAAAGCAAAAGAGCATTAAGGAGAATCACAATGATGGTTATTAACTTATTAGGCTTAATGTTAATCGCGCTGATTGTTTGGTGGTTTTGGCTATATAAACCCAATAAAACAATCGTTCAAGGTAATGAAGTACTCATTGAAGTGAGGGATGGTGTGTATTCCCCATCCTCAATTCAGGTGTCTGCTAGCCAACCTGTCACTCTGAAGTTTATGCGCAAAGATCAATCCCCCTGCGCTGAAACAATGCTTATTCCTTCATTGGATATAAGCGAACAGCTTAAATTAAATGAAATTACTCAAATTACCCTATTGAACTTATCACCGGGAGAGCATGAGTTTCACTGTCAGATGCAAATGTATCGCGGTGTCTTAAAAGTCGTTTAGGAGGGCAATATGAAAAATCAACACCCTAATTTTTGGTCAACACCTACAGGCTGGGCTGCACTGGCACTTATTGCCGCAGTGACCTACTTCTTAGTGCTTGAGCATGGTCAACATATGCTGCAATTTCTTCCCTACTTGATTTTATTGCTATGCCCCTTGATGCACGTATTTATGCATGGCAGTCATGGTAAACATGGTCACGATCATTCACATGCGCCTGATGAAAAAAAGGAAGAGAGCTTTCAAGAACTCACGGATAAAAATGCAGCCTATCACGATGGCTACATACAAGGGTTAGAAAAGGCACGTAAGGAATCACATAAAAAGGAAAGCAGTGATGAATGAAACATATGATTATGGCTTATGGTCGATGGTGATACTGAACTCAGCAATTTTTATCTTTTTTGCCTTTAGTTTTGTCAAACCAAAAACATCAACTGATTGGAGAAGTCTAAGCGCGTTCTCTGCCTTTATTGTTGCCCTATTTACTGAAATGTATGGCTTTCCTTTAACTATCTATTTTCTGTCGGGGTGGCTGACGGAGACCTATCCAGAAGTAAATTTCTTTGCGCATGAAAATGGGCATTTATTACATACTTTCTTTGGATTTCAAGGTGATGCCCATTGGGACCCATTTCATATAGTGAGTATGGTGTTTATTGTTGCAGGTTTCTTTATGTTGTCTTCAGCATGGAATGTATTGCATCACGCGCAAAAACATCATCAATTGGCTACAACTGGATGGTATGCAAGGTGTCGCCACCCACAGTATGTAGCTTTCATTCTAATCATGTTCGGCTTTTTATTGCAGTGGCCGACAATCCCAACACTTGCGATGTTTCCGATCTTAGTCGTTGTTTACGTCGAGCTAGCGAAACGCGAAGAAGCACAAGCGATTGCTGAGTTTGGTTCGGAGTACCACAGGTATATGGAATCGACACCAAGTTGGATCCCAAATTTTAATAAAAGTGTAGAAGGTAAAAATCATGAAAACGTTAACTAAATCAATTTTATTTATTAGTTCACTACTGATAACCACTAGCTCATTTGCCCAAAACAATGAGCATAAACATGAAGGTGCGAACAAAGCTGATATGCATCAAGGCATGGCAATACCACATGAGAACATGGGAGAAATGCACAAAAAGATGATGGAAATGAAAAAGGAAGTCCATGCCATTAAAACTGAAAAAGATCCTGAAAAGCAACAGCAGATGATGGTTGAACATCACCGTTCAATGATGAAGATGATGCAATCCATGCACAAAAACATGGAAGAAATGCCAATGCATCAACAAATCAAGATGGCTGAACATCATTTAGAAATGATGGGGAACATGATGCCGCAGATGAACCGTAAAATGGAAGAAATGAAAGATAGCAATCAACAGCATTCACACAAACATTAGGAGAAAAATTATGAGCGATTTAAATCATAGAGTTGGCGTTAAAGAGCAAAATTTAGTTGTTCGAAACCTAAAGCTTAGCAATGTCACAGAAGAAAGCTGTGACGAGTTAGTAAAAGAAATAGATCAGCTTTTTGGTATAGATGAAGTTAGTTACAACATCAAAGAAGGTGAAATACACCTTGCCTATGATGCCGCAAACGTAAGCCTTGATGGGATTGAGGAGGTAATCCGTAAGTATGGCGCAGATGTTCATGATGATTGGTGGACACATACTAAAGAAAGTTACTATAAATTTGTTGATCAGAACATCAAAGATAACTCTGTTCATAAGCCTTGGAGTTGTCATCAAGCACCTTCGGGGGCTGGCCGGAAAAACAAATGAATTCATAAAAAAGTGTATAGATAATTAGTTAGTCAAATGAGGTAACAGTGATGAAAACACCCTATATAAAAGCTCTTTTATTGCTTACATTCGGTTTATATTTAGTGGGTTGTTCCAATACCACTTTTTATCATAAATACATGATGAGAGGTCAGGTAGTAGAAAGTTCTGATAATCGAACTCTAATCTGTATTGGTGCTAAGCATGGCGCAGAGGTTGGGCAAAAATACAGTGTTATTAGATTCCATGAAAGAATAGTATTGAGTGAAGGTGAAGATCCCTACACTATCGAAAAGGTAGGAACGGTACAAATTACTAAAATTGTGAATGATCATTTCGCAACTGTAAAGCTAGTGTCTGGTGACATTGCAGCGAAAGATATGGTGGAACTTGAAAACTAATAAAGTGGTGGCGAAAGCCACCACAAGAGCATAACAATAAAACTTAATGAAAAAACTTTAGTGTTATTTTGTACAACCTTTGAGATTGTTTGCTCAGTTCTGGTTATCTTGATGCCAGTACGACAGAAAAAATGTTACATATGAATTAGAAAGGTATGGGCTGGCATCCTAAATAGCTGTTCCAAATAGTAGATCACCCGAGGAAGGGAACTCAATGCGGTTTGCGCGATCAGATCAGTCGCCAAACATAACCAATCAACAACCGCATTGAGTATGAACAAAATAGCATTTTTATACGGCGCAGAAACCCGCCGCTTGAAGAAAATTGTACATAAAACCCGAGATAAAGACCTGTGCCGCCGGGCAAATGCGGTGTTATTGGTGCTAAAAGGTGAAACCAAGTCGCAAGTAGCCCGTGTTTTGCAAGCAGGCCGTTCATCAGTAAACCGGTGGGTAACCTGGTATGAAGCAGCAGGTATAGATGGCCTTAAAACCAAGGGTGCTGGGCGACCACCAAGTCAGCCCAAAGGCTTTATCTGCGGTGTGTTGGTGAACCATGTACCCAGGACACTGGGTTATCAGCGGTCGCGTTGGAGTAGTGAATTATTCGCACTGCTACTGCATAAGCTTTACCGTATCGTTATTCATAGCTCAACTCTCAGGCGGTGGTTGCCACAAGTCGGCATCGTCTGGCGTCGTGCGGCACCGACGCTGTATATCCAAGACCCAGATAAAGAAGCTAAGTTAGCAGCCATGCGGGAGGCACTTGAAAATTGCAGCGTGGACCATCCGGTGTTTTATCAGGATGAGGTGGATATCCACCTGAATCCGAAGATTGGTGCCGACTGGGGCTTTAAAGGTAAACAGCGTAAGGTAGCTACACCCGGCCAGAATAAGAAACACTATCTGGCGGGGGCACTGCACAGCCAGACAGGACAAATCAGTTATGTTGGTGGTGAGCGCAAGACCAGTGATTTGTTTATTGCGCTGTTGGAGCAACTGAAAGGGCAATACCGGCGAGCGAAAAGTATCACGCTAATTGTGGATAATTACATCATCCATAAGAGCAAAAAAACGCAGAAATGGCTGAATGAGAACCCAAAGTTCAAGCTCTTGTTTTTACCGGTATACAGCCCGTGGCACAACAAAATTGAAAAGCTATGGCATGCGTTGCATGAAACGATAACCCGTAACCATCAGTGTAAGAACATGGATGACTTACTGGAGCAGGTATACCACTTTATGGACACAGCGGCTCCGTTCCCAGGTGGCAAGCATGGCTTGAAGCAGGTGTATCACAATTAGGATCAGTTATTTAGTCAGCAGTAAATCCCTAGCATGGACTTGCATCTGGCACCAAACTCTACGCAGTTCTTTTCCATGTGCCGCGCAAAAACTTTAGCTCAAAACCGTTCAGTATTCGGTAATGCTGAAGTGAACGTTGATGTCCGCTATTCGCTCTTTGCCGAAGTTTGGCTAAGTGCCATGAGCAGTCATTCATGATTAACTCGTTTCTGCCCCATTACGAGTTGAATAGCTATCAACAATGGCTAAAAATGCACTTACTGATCCTATGGTTGATGTATTTAGACATTAAATAAGCAGACAAGGAATTGCGTAAATGGCAATAGGCTATTTAAAGAGGAACAGACCTTTTTATTTTTTTATTCCACGTTATTGAAATGGAATCAGCGGGGCTTTGCTTTTTGTTGCAAATTTAGATATGTTTCTGCAATAAAAGGAAAATCAAGTCAGGAAGCTTCATGTCGCTTATTCGTCACATCTGTATACGTAATTTCAGAGGTATTCAATCTTTGGATTGGTATCCAACTGAAGGTGTTAATTGTATCATTGGTCCGGGCGACTCAGGAAAGTCTTCCATCCTTGATGCAATAGACTTTTGTCTTGGCGCAAGGCGCAATATTAGTTTTACTGATGCTGACTTCCATAACTCCAATGTGGATAACCCAATTGAAATCTATGTCACTTTAGGGTGCTTAAGTAATGAGCTTCTCAGCATTGAGCGCTATGGCAGCTTTCTCCGTTCTTACAATATTACTACTCAGGAATTCTATGATGAGCCTCAAGTAGGCACTGAAACTGTTATTACAGTTAGGTTGGTCGTGGATAAAGGTTTAGATCCAGACTGGGGTTTATATTCAAATCGCGCTGCTTTGGAAGGATTAGAGAAGCGACTTCCTTGGAGTCACAGGGAGCTAATATCACCTACTAGATTAGGAGAAGGGTCTTCGCGCCATTTTACGTGGGGGCGTAATTCACTTCTAAACAAGCTATTAGAAGATAGATTTGATGTAAGTGAAGTACTTGCCGAAGTTTCTCGCAATGCCAGACAATCCTTTGCACAACAAGATGTGGATGGGATTAGCAATGTCCTCGCAAGTGTTCAAGGTGTAGCATCTGCGCTTGGGGTAAATGTAGGTGAGCTTCAAGCTTTACTTGATGTGTCGAGTGTTTCTGTCTCGCATGGCGCAGTGAGCTTACATGATGTTAATGCAACGCCAATTAGGCAAATGGGTACCGGCTCTACTAGATTGCTTTTAGCGGGACTTCAAAAATTGGTTTCCACCTCAAAACTGTTGATAATTGATGAGGTAGAATTTGGCTTAGAACCATTTAGAATTAGTCGCTTATTAAAAGAAATCGGTGCAAAAGAACAGCAACCAACACAGCAAGTATTTATCACAACTCATTCCCCATATGTTCTTCGAGAATTAAAATCGTCACAGATACATATTTTGAGGAAGTCATCAGTAGCGAGGCAACCTCAAATAAGTCACCTGATGTATTCAATGAATGATAGCGACGAGCATCAATCGACTTTGCGAGTATGTGCTGAAGCATTCTTGAGTAATAAAGTAATAGTTTGTGAAGGTAAAACTGAAATAGGACTTCTGAAAGGTGTCGATGCGGTAGAGCAAAGCCAAGGGCGGCACAGTATTGAATCGCTTGGTGTCATGCATGCAGATGGAGGCGGCAGTCATATGTTTAAGCGAGCCAAAGTCTTCAATGAATTGAGCTACTCTGTTTCAATATTCAAAGATTCAGATATTAATGACCAGCAGCAAGCATCTATCACAGAAGCAATGAAACTTGGCATACCTATGTTTGAATGGGGGGATAGCCAAGCTACTGAGCAGGCAATATTTAATAACTGCCACCTTAATCTCATTCCGCAATTGTTAAATATTGCAGTTGAGAGAAAAACTAATGTCGCGGTAAATGCACACATTACCAACGCAACTGAAAATCAGCTGAACCTCACAATTTGTACCCAGACTCCTCAAGATGCTCATCGATCGTATCTTGGTCTATCAGCAAAGAAAAAAGAATGGTACAAAGACATTGAGCCTATGGAAAATGTCGCAGAAACAGTTCTTTGGCCTAACAAACAATGGATTCAACCAGTTTTCACTCAAGTGTTAGATAATCTTCTTGCGTGGGCACGACAATAGGGACTAAAAGTGTCAGCAGAAATCATATTAGAAAATGAAATTGGGGCTATTGAAGCTCCAGCAGGATGCGGAAAAACTCAACTCATAGTTGAAGTTTTAGCGATTCCAACTATTAAGCCATATTTGGTTTTAACCCATACAAATGCTGGCGTTACTGCTCTTCGAAAGAGGCTGACTAGAGCAAGAGTTCCTGCAAAAAATTACGTATTATCGACCATTGATGGCTGGTCTGTGAGAATCGCGAGTAGTTTTAGCCACAATTGTCAAATAGCCTCACCCGTTGAAAACTCTCGAACGTATTACCCTGAATTAAGAAGTGTGGTGAGTCGTTACTTGGCTACTGGAAGTCTGCATGAAGTGATCAGAGCATCATACTCACGTCTGATTGTTGATGAATACCAAGACTGTAACCAAGAACAACACAATATTGTTTGCTCTATTGCACAGTGCATCCCAACTACAGTTTTAGGGGATCCAATGCAGTTGATTTTCAATTTTAGAGGTACGCAGATTCCTAATTGGCAAGGTCAGGTCTTAAATCATTTCCCGCTGCTAACCGAGTTGAATACACCTTGGCGCTGGATAAACGTACAAAACCAAGAGCTAGGTGAGTGGGTGTTGGAATGCCGTAGGAGATTGATAACCGGAAACAGTATTGATTTAAGGCATAGCCCTAACTCGGTATCGCATATTCAACTAAGCCAAAATCATCAAGAAAATATGCGATTGAAGAGTACAGCACAATACCAGCTTAGAAACGCTTATCCGCAAGATTCTCTGTTAGTTATTGGTGATTCAATAAACGCAAACTCAAGACATTTATATGCGAGTCAAAATAACGGGATTAATGTGGTTGAACCCGTTGATTTAAGAGATTTAATTACTTTTGCTGGACAGCTAGATGTTGAACTAGGCGAGCAATTAGCGACTAGCGTAGTCAATATTTTTGGAGCACTGGCTACCGGAATTGGTGCTTCAACTTGGATTCCAAGAATAAGGACAATATTAGCAGGTAGAAACAGAAGCGCACCAAGCCTGACCGAAGCAGCAATAGTCGCATTTATTCAAACGAAAGCAGCGGCTAACTTTTTGGCAATTATGAATGCTGTTGATGCTGACAATAATATTAGAGTCTATCGACGTGCGGCATTCAGGGCATTAAATAGTGCCATTAATAGCGTTGTTTGCGATCCATCCTTGAGCTTCAAGCAGGGTATGGAAAAAGCCAGAGAAATTCTACGTCAACGAGGTGACACCCGTATTCCTAATTTGGCTATAGGTAGTACTCTGTTACTCAAGGGCTTGGAAGCAGATCACAGTTTAATCATTGATGTTACTAACATGAATAGCCAAAATTTATATGTTGCCTTATCAAGAGGTGCTAAAACCATATCTATTGCAAGCTCTACTACAGCACTTCCATAATTGCTTCTTTGCAACTGTTCAGCCAACTCGTTTTTGTCCAAAAACGAGTTTACCCGACCCTCCGCTTTTCGCTCAAATAAGACCCCGAAAAATGGCTCATATAGCTATCTAGGTTAACGCTTTCAAAAAACAGAAGTATATTTCCGATAACTACCTTTGAATTCCTATAAGCGGAAGTTTGCTTCCGAAATATAGCAATATTGGGTTAGAAACCGGAAGTTTACTTCCGTTTTGTACTTTAAGTTTATAAACCGGTGTTTAATGAAAGCTGGGAAGTCTAGAGGTACAAGCAAACATTGGGTTATTAAATTTAATAATTAGCTTTTAGCTAAATTTAGAAAAACTTTAAAGCTGGTAGTTTGATTATTTGAACTGACCTCTATATTTCCACCGTTTGCTTGCGCTAGAGCTTTAACTATTGCAAGCCCTAAACCAGCTCCATCGCTGTGTCGTTGGCGCGATTTATCGGGTCGATAAAAGCGGTCAAATAAATAAGGTAAATGCTCAGAAGGTATTCTCTCCCCAGTATTAATCACTGAAATACATATTTTTTCAGCGGTAAATATTTCACTATTTACTGTGATTGATGAGCCTTTTGGGGCATACCTTATTGCATTGGATAGGAGGTTTGATAATAATTGGCGAAAGTGTAATTTGTCACAATAAAAACAAAGGTTTTGACCTTTTTTCTTAAATGTAATCAATGAGTCTTCAGCCAAAGCATCAAAGTACTCAAATAATGCTTCAATTTCATCATGGCTTTTTAGAGTATTTTGAACGGGTTTAACCAGTCCATTCTGAGTTTTTGCAAGCCAAAGCATATCACTAACCATCTTAGTTAGTCGTTCCAGCTCTTCTAGATTAGAAAACAATAATTCTTGATACTCTAACAACTGTCTTTTTTTAGATAAACCAACCTGTGTTTGAGTGATTATATTTGTTAGTGGAGTACGTAACTCATGCGCAATATCACTAGAGAAATTTGATAAACGAATAAATTCACCTTGGAGCCTGTCGAGCATCGAGTTAAACGACTGCACCATATTAACAAGCTCAATAGGCACTTTATTTTCATCAAGCCTTACATCCATCTTATTAGTTTGGATGTCATGCATTTTCTGACTCAAACCTCGTAAAGGGTTCAATCCTTGATGTATAGCAAACCAAGCCACCAATAAAATGAGTACCGCAGAGCCAAACATAATAGCCCAAAGACTTTGTTGAAATTGATTGAGAAAGTGTAAATGAAAGCTCATGTCTATCGCTGTAGTAATTTTGTATTGCTGTTGCCCAGTACTTAAATTACTCACCAGAGCTCGGTAGGTGTGGGTATCATTTTGCCATGAGGTAATGTTGTTACGGTTAAAGCCAGCTGAAGCATTAGCACTCATTACAAAATCACTAAAATCTCGTTCAGAACTTTGAAAAATGAGCTCTCCTTTTGCGGTATTTACCTGATAGTAAACACCGTGATGACCCGCTACAGCGTTAGATAATTCATTTTTAAGTTTCAGGTTTGATTTATACTGTTGTCTTAAAACTAATTCAATAGATTGATTAATAACATGCAGTTCACTACTATCTTGCTGGAAAAAATGATGTTTTATCGAACTATTTATTAAGGTGGCAACTAAAGTTAAGCACGCAATAACGGTTACAGCGACAAACAACACAACACGCATCGTAAGTGATAAAGGCCGTGACTTAATAGCCATCAGTTTCAACCTCTAATTTATAGCCCATACCACGAACCGTATGAATTAATTTAACAGTAAAGTCATCATCAACTTTTGCTCTTAGCCTACGAATGGCAACATCAATCACATTGGTGTCGCTATCAAAATTCATATCCCATACTTGAGAAGCAATTAACGAACGTGGCAGTACTTCACCTTCGCGCCGTAACAATAGTTCAAGTAAGCTAAACTCTTTATTACTCAATAAAATACGCTTGCCTGCACGTTGTATTTTTCGCTTTGGAATATCCATTTCTAAATCAGCAACTATCAGTATATCGTCAACTGTTTGTACTACACCACGGCGAATAAGAGTGCGTACTCTTGCTAAAACTTCAGCAAAAGCAAAAGGCTTTATTAAATAGTCATCAGCACCAAGTTCGAGCCCCTTTACTCTATCGTCTATACTATCGCGAGCAGATAAAAATAGTACTGGGGTTTTGTTATCTGCTTCACGTAGCGACTGTAAAATTTTCCAACCGGATACGTCAGGTAACATGACATCAAGTATTATTACATCAAATAAGTCGGTCATTGCTAGGTGATGACCGTCAAGTCCATTGCGCGCCAAAGAAACCTGAAAACCAGCTTCACTTAGCCCCTGTTTTAAATAATCTCCTGTCTTTGATTCATCTTCAACAACTAATAAGCGCATACAATTCCTTCATTAAAGTCCTAACAACTACCTCTGCAAATATTATGCAGTATCTGTCACTACAGCAACATGACACCAACATTACAACTTTGTAATGTTCGCGTCATGTTTAAGACAGGTCTATTTTCTATACTCAATACATATTCTGGTATGAAGGAGTAAGGAAATGGGGTTTAAAAAGTCATCACAACAGGTTAGCACACCACGAAGACGATTTGTTCAAGGCTTAATTGCAGGAGGTGTACTTGCTGCTTTTCCGAGTGTATTACATGCTGCATCATCTTTAGTAACAGGAACAATAACAGGCACTGTGCCCGAACTTAGCGGCAAAGTAATTGATCTGGTTATAGATGAATCGCCGGTTAACTTTACTGGCGTAGTACGTATGGCGACAACTATCAATGGCTCTATACCCGCCCCTACCTTGCGCCTCAAAGAAGGCGATGACGTTACTATTAGAGTAACAAATAAGTTATCAGTACCGAGTTCAATTCATTGGCATGGCATTATTTTACCGTATCAAATGGATGGCGTACCTGGTATCAGTTTTAAAGGCATTATGCCTGGCGAAACCTTTGTTTATAAATTTAAATTACAACAAAGCGGTACATATTGGTATCACTCACATAGTGGCTTTCAAGAAATGACTGGCATGTACGGTGCATTAATTATTGAACCGCGAGAAAAAGATATTATTAGTGCAGATAACGAGCATGTTATTCAATTATCTGATTGGACTGATGATGACCCAATGGCGCTGTTCCGCAAATTAAAAATACAGAGTGATGTATTTAACTTCAATCAGCCCACTGTTCCAGAATTTTTTGATGACGTTTCAAATAGCGGTGTTTCGAATGCTTTGCAACGCCGCAAAATGTGGAATCAAATGAGAATGAATCCTACAGATTTAGCTGACTTATCTGCATCAGCAATGACCTTTTTAATGAACGGTAGTACGCCAATGTCAAATTGGCGAGGAATGTTTAAAGTTGGAGAAAAAGTAAGACTTAGGTTTATTAATGGCTCAAGCAATACTTTTTTTGACGTTCGTATTCCAGAACTAAAACTAACAGTTGTACAAGCTGATGGGCAAAACGTTGAACCAGTGACAGTTGATGAATTTAGATTCGGCCCTGGTGAGACCTACGACGTAATTGTTGAGCCTAAAAATGATGCCTATACGATTTTTGCTCAAAGTATGGATCGCTCTGGTTACGCAAAAGGAACTTTATCAAGCTCGCCTAATATTGATGCGCCAGTACCTGCACTTGACCCTGTTGAATGGTTAACGATGACCGATATGATGGGCAATATGACCCACGGCGGTGAGCATTCTGCAATGGCAGGTATGGCTGGCATGTCAGGTATGAACTCTAAAGAAATGGATCATAGCGCTATGGAGCACGGTGCAATGGCGATGGATCATAGCAAACATGGTATGTCTGAAAACCCATTGGCAGTTGCCAGCCCTAAAGTGCGTCATGCCAAAACGGAGTATGGAGCTTCAGTTGATATGCGCGTTGATATGCCTAGAACAAATCTTGATGATCCTGGTATTGGTTTACGTAAAAATGGTCGCCGTGTTTTAACACTTGCAGATTTACACTCACTTGAAGGGGTCACTAACCAGCAAGAGCCAGAAGCTGAAATTGAGTTGCATTTAACCGGAAATATGGAACGTTATAGCTGGTCATTTGATGGCTTAGAATTTGGTAAAAGCACGCCAGTGCATATGAAGCATAACCAACGTTTAAGAGTTATTTTACAAAACGATACCATGATGACGCACCCTATGCATCTGCATGGTATGTGGAGTGATTTAGAAAACGAGCAAGGTGATGTGCAAGTGCGACGTCATACAATACCTGTTCAACCCGCACAAAGAATCAGCTTTTTAACCACCCCTCACGATGTAGGGCGCTGGGCTTGGCATTGCCATTTATTATTCCATATGGATGCCGGCATGTTTAGAGAGGTAGTCGTATCATGAAACAATTAAAACTATCTAAATCATTTAGTTTATTAATGTTAACTGGGGCTTCATTAATTAGTTTCCCTTTATTAGCGCAAAGTGAAATGGCACAAATGAATAGCGCTAAGATGCAACCACAAGGAGGAAGTGCACCTAAAGATGCAAGAGACCCCCATGCTTACTCTGCGGGAACAACTTTAACAGAAGGCCCATATGCGCTTGAGGGCAATGAGCGATTAACACTCGCTGATGAGCATCCATTTTACGCATTACTAGGCGATCGTCTTGAATATAACGAGCAAGCAAACGCAGGTGTATTTGACTTACAAGCATGGTACGGCACTACCTTTGATCGATTGGTAATTAAAACCGAGGGTGATTTCAGCGAAGGAAGTATTGAAGAAAACCAAACCGATATTTTATGGGGTCACGCCGTATCAGCATATTGGGATACTCAAGCAGGTGTTCGTCTTGATTACAATAAAGAAGGTGAAAATCGGCAATGGTTGGCTTTTGGCTTACAAGGTTTAGCCCCTTATTGGTTTGAACTTGATATGACAGCATACGTAGGTGAGCGAGGCAATACCGCATTTACGTTAGAGGCAGAGTACGAACTACTACTCACGCAAAAGCTAATTATACAACCGCGAGCCGAAATTACACTTTATGGCAAAAACGATAAACAAAACGAGCTTGGAAGTGGCCTATCAAGCAGCGCGATTGGCTTTAGGGTTCGTTATGAATTTACACGCCAGTTTGCGCCCTATATTGGCGTTGAATGGGGCAATAAATTTGGCAATACCGCCGACTATGCCACATCAAGTGGACAAAGTAGCAACAACACCGCATTTGTTGCGGGTATTAAATTTTGGTTTTAATCATTTTAAATAAGAGGTAATTATGAAGTTTTTTAACTCTGCAGTAGCCATTTTAGGTTTAGTGCTTACATTTTCCGCATCAGCGCATATATCACTCAAGCAATCAATACCTGCACAAGAAGCCATGTTAATGCAAGGACCAGAGGAACTTTCGTTAATTTTTAGTGGTGAAGTAAGGCTAGCAAAAGTCATCATCAAAGATGAAAAAAATAAAACAATAAACTTTGATTTCAAACCCAGCGCCACCCCAAGCACAGACTTTAATTGGTCATTACCGAGCCTAGCCCAAGGCACTTACACGGTTAAATGGACAGCACTGGGTGGTGATGGACATAAAATGACTGGCACGTTTAGATTTATGGTACATAAAAATGAATCGCATAAGATGATGCAAGAACAATCTAATACCCACAGCAAACATAATCATTAAGTAGCAACATCATGCAATTAAGTGAATGGTCAGTGCTCTTACTATTATTAAAACTAGCAAGCTATATAGCAATTGTAGGGCTTGCGGGCACTTTATTAATGCGCTTTATGTGTGGCAACAGCAATGTTGCAGGGCATCACTTAATTAGCTTTCATCAGTTCTTAAAACGTTGGCAAATTACGTGTGTAGTTACAGGTAGTATTGCTGCACTTTTACAAGTACCTATAGAAGCTGGAGCAATGGCTGAATCAGGCTTTATGGGAATGTTTGACCCCTTTATGCTTGAAATTGTTTGGCAATCAGTCATAGGTGACCAAGCAAGGTTTAGAATACCAGCGCTTATTATTGCTCTAATTAGCGCATGTATGTGGAATGTGGAATCAGATGATAACGTAGCAGGTTATAAAAACGATGCCGTTATACTAATCATGCTTGGGTTTATCGCTTATAGCTTCACTTTTACTGGGCACAGCGCAAACGAAAATGGGTTAGTGAAAAGTATTTTAACCTTTCACCTTATTGCCATTGCGAGCTGGTTAGGGTCATTGTGGCCGCTTTACAAAAGCTGCACTTTACTACCTACCAGTGAAGTAAAGCGGTTAATGCATTACTTTGGTCAACTCGCTATTGTTATTGTATTTGTACTACTTATTTCGGGCTTAACTCTGCTCCTGCAGTACCTAGAGTCATTTTCTGCATTGTTTACATCAGATTATGGGCAACTAATTTTATTAAAGCTGTTACTCGTCAGCGCGATGCTGCTCCTAGGTGCATGGCATAAGCTTTTTTTAGTCCCGCAAATCACTCAACAACACCATATAAGTATATTAAAACGCTCGATTACTGTTGAAATAGTAATTGCCCTGTTTGTACTTATTACAACAAGTGTATTTACCACACTTGTTGGTCCGCCTATTTAACGATTAATAAAAAGGGAAACGTATGTTAATTAAATCCTTTAATTTAAAAATTTTATTGCTACTAATTTTTAGCACTGTTAGTTCTTTTACTGTTAGTGCACATGACGATGAAAAATATTCAAAAAAAGGCAAGGCCTTTGTCAATGTTGATAGCGAGGCTGCAAAAACAGTCAGCCTATTTCATGCATCTCTAAAACAAGGTAATCGCGAAGCTGCACGTAAATTACTGGCCGACGATGTCATCATTTTTGAAGGCGGAAGTGTTGAGCGTTCTGCAGATGAATACGCGAAACATCATATGATAGCGGATATGAAATTCTTAAGTGCTGTTAATAGTGAACTACTAGAGCATCAAGTTTACACAAATGGAGACATAGCTTACTCAATTTCAAGAAGTAAAACTCAAGGAAAGTACAAAGGAAAAGATATTAAGTCTATGGGAATGGAATCAATCACATTAAAAAACACCGATACAGGTTGGAAAATCACTCATATTCATTGGTCAAATTAAGGAGTTAACAATGCGAGTAATCTACATTACCTCAGCGTTATTTTTATCATTAACTATGTCATTTTCGGCGATAAGTATCGAAAAACAACATAAAGCATTAATAACTTATGAGAATTCAGAAAAACCTAAAATTGAGCTTACCGTTTATAAAAGTAAAAATTGTGGATGTTGTAATAAGTGGATTGCTCATTTGAGCGAAAACAATATTCAAACAAAAGCAATTAACGTCAATGACATGGGGACGATTAAATCTCAGTATCAAATAAAATCAAATATGCGGTCATGCCATACAGCCGTTTCAGCCGATGGATTTGTATTTGAAGGTCATGTTCCCGCCAAACATATAAAACAGTTTTTAGCTGAACAACATCCTGAAAAGACGATAGGGCTCTCTGTTCCCGCTATGCCTGCTGGTACGCCAGGTATGGAAATGGGCGATCGCTTTTATAAATATAATATTGAAATGCTTACGCACGATTTACAGCAAAATACTTATAAGCATATTAGCAAATACGCTGAGCAGTTTTAACACTTATGGCACAACTCTTGATGTAATATTAAACATTGATTCAATGATTAAATATATAGTGGGTTTACGCCTAATAACCTGTAAGAATTACCCATTGGTATAAATGATATACAAAGTAAATGATAGAAAGGAGCCATCTAATGTCGCAGTATTTAAAGTTTTTCTTAATGATAGCCACATCAACATTAGTCATGTTTGTACTGATGTATTTGAATACTTATCAGCTAAGTCATGTTTTTTTTAGTGAAACTCGCACTTATATGGCGCTTTATATGGGAGCCATGATGGCAGTGATAATGCTACTTTTCATGCTCAATATGTATAAAGATAAAAAGAAAAATATAACAGTACTCATTGCTAGTGTTACCGTATTTGCGGGAAGTTTATTTTTAGTTCGATCACAAGCGACTGTTGATGATAGCTCATGGATGTCGGCGATGATCCCACATCATTCAATTGCAATACTCACCAGTGAAAGGGCAAAAATCAAAGATAAGCGAGTCCAAGAGCTTGCAACAAATATTATTGAGGCACAGCGTCGTGAGATTAAAGAAATGCAGTGGTTACTAAAGGATATAGAGAAAAATGGCCTAGCAGAAACTCAGGAGCAAGCACAATCTAGGACCGTACCGGATTTTAATGCTAAGTAAAATTTTATACCAATACATAAAAGGGAGCTAAACATGAGTAAATCAGCCCAACTTTTTAGAATGGCCACAGATGAGCATATTTGTCCGTTTGGTTTAAAATCAAAAGACCTACTAGAGCGAGAGGGATATACAGTTGATGATCAGCTATTAACTTCTCGAGAGCAAACAGATGAATTTAAAAAACAACACAGTGTAGAAACTACACCTCAAACATTTATTGATAATAAACGTATAGGTGGCTATGACGACTTACTCGATTACTTTGATAAGCCAAAAGCTGGGCAAGAAGGTACAACTTACACGCCCGTGATTGCGATTTTTTCGGTTAGTTTTTTGCTTAGTGTGGCATTTAGTTTTGCAGCGAATAATAGCTTATTATCAATGCAAACCGCTGAACTGTTTGTAGCCCTAACAATGGCAGTGTTAGCAATACAAAAGCTTCAAGACTTATTTAGCTTTACTAATTCATTTATAACCTATGACTTAGTCGCTATGAAAGTAGTCAGGTACGCCTATGTTTACCCATTTTTAGAAGCATTTGTTGGCATTGGAATGATAGCCGGATTACCAGCCTATATTATTGCCCCTATTTCATTGTTCATAGGTGGGGTTGGTGCTGTTTCAGTGATAAAAGCAGTCTATATAGATAAACGAGAGTTAAAATGTGCGTGTGTAGGCGGTGACAGTAACGTACCACTAGGGTTTATCTCCCTAACAGAAAACCTGTTTATGATCGCTGCCGGTATTTGGATGTTTGTTAAGTAAACAACAGCTTTAATTTAAAAACATGATGATGTACTAGTGTGATTACCAAGGGATTATGTCGCTCTAATTACCGAGCGACTTTGTCGTAAATAGCATATCAGCTGTACTAGCTCATATCAGATCTCACAGTTTAAGTGAATAAGTTTAGACTTCATCAGGCAGACTGCTATGAGCGAAAAGCAGACATTGACCGTTAATCGTTTCAACGACGGCAATTAGCCATACGTTGCATGTTTGCTCCCTTACTGGTTTTACGATATCCAAAACCGACATAACGACCATTAAGCAAATACCAAAGTAAAATAGGTATGTGCTTCAATCATATAGCCAAAGAGGATAAAGCGTTAATAGCACTGCTACAGGCCCTAGAATGCTGAAGACAGCTCTGGTATGGTTTTTATTTTTGTGCCAGTTGTATAAGTTTACCAATAGTTCCAAAGATGCAAAAATAGGTAAAAGCGTATTTACAGCTATTCCTTCGAAGTGAGAGAAGAAGCCTAGTCCTAATGCCGATGCAAGTGACCTTAATGCAGGGAAGCAGGCCGTGCCGCTAGCCAAACGCCACTAGAGCCTACTCTGTCTAATATTTTATTTATCATTTGAAAGTCTATTGGTTGATATTACCATCATTCTAAACTCCGTATATAAGTACGGAGTCAATCATTTTAATGAATCAATTATGGGGCAATGTGTTGGATCTTCGTTTTGCATACAGGTATTTGTCATATCCACAATTACTTTCTCTAAACGTTGAAGGTCATTAATTTTGTCTCGAATGATTGCTAACTTTTGTCGGCTTAATAGCTCAACTTGAGTGCAGTTGCTGTCCATAGACATTAGCGATTTTATTTCTCTTAACGTAAAGCCGAGCGCTTTGGCTTTTGTGATAAACCTAAGTTGTCCTGCTATTGTTTCGTCATATTGTCTATAACCAGATATTGGTTTTTCAGGTTGTGTAATCAGCCCTTCTCGTTCATAAAAACGAATGGTTTCTACATTTAAATTTAATGATTGTGCTAATTTGCCAATGGTTTACATTATTGCCTTTGTGAATACTACTAATCTAAAGTTATATTTAGTTTAGCTATCCAATGATTTGATGATGCCGCACGCTTCAATTGTATTGTCTGAACCACAAGCACTTGCCATCTGTTGTAATTCAGCTTTAAGCGCCCTTAATTCTTTCATACGTTTATTCACTAGTGCAAGTTGCTGATCAATTAATGCATTAACGCTAGAGCAGCTTTCTTCTGGCTTATTTTTTAATTCGATAAGACGTTTAATATCATTGAGTGATATATCTAGGCTGCGACAATGCTTTACGAATTCCAATTGTTTAAGTGCTTTACTATCATACAGCCTGAAATTACCTTCTGAACGGTTTGGATTTAACAGTAATCCTTCTCTTTCATAATATCTAATCGTTTGTATTGAACAGCCCGATTTTTTTGACAATTCGCCTATTTTCATCAATTTCCCCCAGACATTTGACTCTATAGTTACTATAGGATCTATAGTATAGGTATGCAACGAAAGGGATATATAAAAATGACTGAGAAATATTTAAACAATACGAATATCGTTAATTTTGAACACAAAGATATCCAATCCCTGATCGATCAACGAGGGTGGAAAAATTTGGATAATTTCAACAAAATTGGTGCCGCTTATCAGTTTGTAAAAGATGAAATAATGTTTGGCTATAACAAGAGTGATGATATTTCAGCAAGCGATGTGCTAGCAGATGGTTATGGACAATGTAATACTAAGGGTAATCTGTTAATGGCACTATTGCGTGGACTAGGTATCCAGTGTCGTTTCCAAGGTTTTACCATTGATCAGCAACTATAAAAAGGTGCTATCCTAAGCTTGTATTTTGGTTAGCACCTAAATACATCATTCATAGTTGGGTAGAAGTTTACTTTGAAGGGCGTTGGATAAACTTAGAGGGCTTTATATTGGATGAGCAATACTTAAGCTCACTACAGCAGAAATTTAGCCAAGCAAAAGATGAGTTTTGTGGTTATGGTGTTGCAACAAAGTGCTTATCTTCACCCGGTACGGATTGGCGTGGAGAGGATACCTATATTCAAAAAGAAGGTATTCATGACGACTTTGGGCTTTATGATTCACCAGATAAGTTCTATCTCGAGAAAGGTACTAATCTATCAGGTGTAAAACGTTGGTTGTATCAACGAGTGATCCGACATTTGATTAATATGAATGTATCAAAAATAAGAAATAAAAAAGTACTGGAGGTACAAAATGCACAACCATAGTCACAGTCATCAGCATGGTAAAGACGACCGGATTGGTTGGGCATTTTTCCTTAATGTGATATTTACCATTATCGAATTTATAGGTGGTTGGCTCACAAACAGTACGGCGATAATGGCGGATGCCGTTCACGATCTTGGTGATAGTCTTTCAATAGGTTTTGCGTGGATTTTAAGTCGTTTTTCAGATAAAGAAGCATCAGACAAATTCAGCTATGGTTATCGCCGACTTACACTTTTTGGTGCATTGGTAAATAGTATTGTTTTGATTATCGGCTCTATTTGGGTTTTATTTGAAGCAATACCTAAGCTGTCCAATCCTGAAATGCCTGTAGTTGAGGGGATGTTAGGGCTAGCCATACTCGGTGTTGCCGTAAATGGTTATGCGGTATTCAAATTAAAAGCGGGTGAAACACTAAATGAAAAAGTGCTGACATGGCACCTACTTGAAGATGTACTCGGTTGGGTTGCCGTTCTTATAGTCTCTATTGTATTGTTGTTCGTTGAACTGCCGATATTAGATCCTCTATTATCAATAGGGTTTACGCTGTTTATCTTATTTAACGTTTTCAAAAATCTTAAATCAACATTGGTGCTTTTTCTTCAAGCTGCACCCGATAAAGAGACCCAAGAGCGTATTAAGCAGTCATTAATTGAATTTCCTGAAGTAAATGGTATACACCATATGCATTTTTGGTCACTGGATGGTGAAAGTCACGTTTTAACAGCGCACCTTGAGCTGAGTGACAACTTTGACGTTAAAGAATTAATTAAGCTTAAACAAGAGGTTGCAGCTAAATTATCTTCCTATCATTTATCGCATACGACGATAGAGTTTGAGTTTTTAAATGAAAATTGTAGGGATGAAGCAGAGTAAGTTTTATCAATAAAATTTTGGAGCATACAATATAAAAAGCAGCTTAATTAGGCATAACTTAGTAATTAAGCTGCTTTTTTGCTTTTAGATTTCGTCGGATTGCTGTTTGTTACTCTCAGCGCCATGCGCCCATTGATATAAAATAGGCAATACAAACAAAGTTAAAATGGTAGAAGATACAATACCGCCGATAACAACTGTTGCTAGTGGTCGTTGTACTTCTGCACCAATTCCAGTGTTTAACGCCATTGGAATAAAACCTAAACTTGCGACCAGTGCCGTCATTAAAATAGGTCTTAAACGAATGATGGCACCTTCAATGATCGCTACGTATAGGTCGCCTTTTTCATGCCAAAGATCTCGAATAAAAGCCAACATAACCAAGCCATTTAATACTGCGACACCTGACAATGCAATGAAGCCGACACCTGCCGAAATTGATAAGGGCATGTCTCTTAAATAAAGTGAAAATACGCCCCCTGTTAATGCTAAAGGCACGCCACTGAAAATGATTAATGCATCTTTTAATGAACCAAATGCTATAATCAAAATACCTAGGATAACAACCAATGTTATCGGTACAACTAGGCTTAATCGCTTACTTGCTGATTCTAGTTGTTCAAACGTTCCACCATAATCAAGCCAGTATCCTGCTGGAATTTCTCCTTCCTGATTAATTTTAGCTTTAACTTCTTTTACAAAACCGCCTAAATCTCTACCACGAACATTGACGGTAACCACAACTCTTCTTTTTCCGTTCTCTCGGCTAATCTGCGCGGGTAAAGACTCTGATTTAAGCTCTGCAACTTCTTCAATTGGCACATAGTTACCATTCTCAAGTGGAAGCGGCAGATGCTTCAAGCTATCGATATCCGTTCTTATTTGCTCTGGTAGGCGAACAACTAACTCAAACCGTCTGTCACCTTCATAAATGATCCCCGCAGATTCACCGCCAATCGCAGTGGCAACCCAGTCTTGCAATTCGGTAACGTTCAATCCATACCTACCAAGCGCTTCTCGTTTAGGAATTACTGATAAAGATGGAACACCTGTGACCTGTTCCATTCGAGCATCAGCGGCACCATCCACGGTTTTCACAATATTTAGAATATCTTTTGCGGTAAGTAATAACCGATCCAAATCATCACCAAATATTTTGATGCCGACATCAGCTCTAACGCCAGAAATCAATTCATTGAAACGCATTTGAATAGGCTGAGTGAATTCATAGTTGTTGCCTGGAATGTTTTTCAGTACTTTTTCCATTTCTTCAACTAATTCACTTTTTGGTTTTGAAGGTTCGGCCCATTCTTTACGTGGTTTTAAAATAACAAAGATATCAGCAATACTCGGTGGCATTGGGTCGGTTGCTACTTCTGGTGTGCCAATGCGCGAGAATACTTTATCAACTTCAGGAAACGCTTTAATACGTTGCTCAAGTACTTCTTGCATTTCTACTGATTGCTCTAGGCCAGTCGATGGAATTCTTAATGCCTGTAGTGCAATATCACCTTCATTTAATTGAGGAACAAATTCTGTCCCAAGCGTAGTTGCTAACCAAAGGCTATACCCCATTAACAGCGTTGAGAATGAAACAATAATCCAACGAAATTTCATCGCCATTTTTAACAATGGTTCATAAATAGACTTGGTTGAACGAATAACTACACTTTCTTTTTCGCTGATTTTACCTTTCATAAACACAGCTACAGCAGCAGGAACCAGTGTAACTGAAAGGATCATTGCGGAAATTAACGCCATAACGACAGTTGCCGCCATAGGGTGGAACATTTTCCCTTCAACGCCAGTTAGCGTGAAAATGGGGATGTAAACAACAGTGATAATTGCCACACCAAACAAGCTTGGACGTATCACTTCTGAAGTGGCTTCAAAAACGGTATTTAGGCGTTCTCTTAAGTCTTGCCTATGACCGTTGTGTTGGGCCTGTGCTAACCTACGGACAGAGTTTTCAACGATGATTACAGCCCCGTCCACTATCAAGCCAAAGTCCAATGCGCCGAGACTCATTAAATTGGCAGATACTCCTGCTTGCACCATACCTGTGATTGTCATTAACATGGAAATAGGGATAACAGCAGCGGTAATGAGAGCTGCACGTAAATTTCCAAGTAGAATAAATAACACAACAATAACTAAAAGCGCACCTTCAACGAGGTTTTTGGTAACGGTTGCAATCGCTTTATCTACTAACGTTGTTCTGTCGTAAACAGGCTCTGCGGTAATGCCCTTTGGCAGAGATTTTTGTATTTCGCTGAGCTTATGTTCCACTTCTAAAGCAACGGTGCGAGAATTCTCACCAATCAGCATCATGGTTGTACCAAGCACTGTCTCAATGCCATTACGAGTAGCAGCCCCTGTTCTAAGTTCTTTGCCTATAGCAACATTGGCAACATCACTTATTTTTACAGGAATACCATCGTTCTTTTTGATGATGACATTGAGGATTTCATCCATTGTCGCAAGTTGCCCAATGGAGCGCACTAACACTTGTTGTCCGTTTTGCTCAATATAACCCGCGCCACGGTTATCATTATTTTTACGTAATGCATCAGAAACGTCTTCAAAGCTTACCTGATGAAAAAGTAATTTTTCGGGTTTCGGCGTTATATGATACTGCTTGTTATAGCCGCCGATGCTGTTGACCTCAATGACGCCTTTAACTTGAGCCAATTGCGGTTTAATGATCCAGTCTTGTATTTCTCTTAAGGCAATAGCGGTATAAGGCTCTCCATTAGGCATTTTAGCGTCAGGAGAAGCTTGTACGGTATACATAAATATTTCACCAAGCCCTGTGGAAATAGGACCCATCTCTGGCTCTAAGCCAGAGGGAATAACGCCTTTTATCGCAGCTAATCTTGCATTGATTAAGTTGCGTGCGAAATAAATATCGGTTCCCTCTTCAAAGATAACGGTCACCTGGGATAAACCATATCTTGAAAGAGAGCGGGTGTGAGACAGCTTTGGTAGTCCAGCTAATGCGTTTTCTACTGGAAAAGTTACCCTTTGCTCCGCTTCTAAAGGTGAATAACCGGGGGCAGAGGTATTTATTTGTACCTGTACGTTTGTTATATCTGGAACAGCATCAATGGGAAGTTTTTGATAACTCCACATACCAACGCCGATGATTACCATCAGCAAGCTTAATACTAAATAGCGCCTATTTATTGCAAGACGCAAAATTGATTCAATCATATTGCGTCTCCTAATCGTCGTCTTCTACTTCAGATTTCAAGATATCTGCTTTAATCAGATAACTGTTTTTGTTTACATATTCAGCGTCTTTACTGAGGCCATCAATGACCTCGATATAGTTTTTGTCTGAACGACCAAGGACAAGTGGTGCAAACTCGTACTCTTCATCTTCTTTTACAAAGACACCTAATTGTCCACCTAGCTCTTGTATGGCAACTTTCTCGACCGCTAAATCCACCTCAAATTGGTTTATCTTTACGTTGCCTTTTAATAATTGACCTGACGTTAGCTTTAACTCAGTGTTGTTTAATCGTACCCGTGCTAAAACATAAGGCTGATCTTTAGCTGGAATAATATTAGTGATGACTGAACTGAATGCGTGTTCACCTTGCTCAATATCAACATGCTGACCGACTTTGATTTGATTATATTGGCTGGTAAACACCTTAAATTCAGCCCACAAGGTGTCAAATTTGACGATTTCAAACAAGCTAGTGTTTTGCGTGATACCGCCAATATTTCCATTTCGCTGTAAAACAGTCCCAGAAACAGGCGATGTTATTTTATAAGTATTTAAGCTCTCATTAGATTCAATAACGGCTAATAGATCGCCTTTTTTTACCGTATCACCAACAGTGAAGTTTATTGTCTTTATAACGCCGTTATATCTAGCGCCAACTTGAAATAATTGTTCAGCGCCTATCGTCGTAGAGCCGTATACAGGGATAGTTTGGTTCAACGTTTTTGAAGCTAAATAGGCTGTTTCAACACCAACCTTTTTTGCCATGTTATTGTCGATTTTGCTTATGCCTTCTTCGCCTTCATGTTCATCTTCACTAGCGAAAACACTTTGAATGGGTGATAGATACCCAATAAAAATCAATAGTGCGAGTAAATAGTTTTTCATTTTGAATTCCTAAACGATTCAGTTAATCACTGAATCAATAAATTGTTATTAAACTTAAAGTGATGTTTATTTAGAGTGACAGCGCTTCGTTTGTTAGTTTTTCTATCTCTGCGCCATAAATTAGGGCAGCAGATGCCGCATCAATGAGGGTTCGCCGAGCATTTAACAGCTCTTGTCTAGCCGATACATAATCAAGATATCCATATCGACCTTTTTGATAGGCGTCTTGAGTATCTTCCAGTGCATCTTCAAGCATTGGGATAACCGACTGCTTTAATGAATTAGCTGTTAATATGGCTTGTTTTCTATTGGAGTATGCTCGTAGTAAGTGATTTCTAAACCTCAACTTAGTCGCCTCTTTCTCTATGGCAACTTGGTCACGCTCTGCTAGCGCACTAGCGATTGCACCAGAATTTCGCTTTTCAGCAAACAAAGGTAAGCTAAAGCCAGCGACCAGTGCCGTATCATTGGCTTCTTGAGAGCGCCTAACACCAACAGACCATTTGATATTGGCCGTTGACTCTGTTTTAGCTAACTGTATTTCAGCCTCTTTTAGTCGCTGTTCACTTGCATAGATTTGAATAGCAGGGTTCTTCTCTAACTTCGCAAAAAGGCTGTTAAAGTCACTATCATTGCCAAACTGAAACAGATCTCCAGTTACTCTAGAGAATGACACTGATGTTTCTCCCCAGTAAGCTGATAAAGAAAGCTTTAGATATTCCAAGCGCTTTTGTTCAGATTGAAGGGTGAGGTTAGCCTGAGCAATAACTGCTTTTGAACGTTTCACTTCAGCCTCAGGGGTAGCACCTGCGCGGTTACGCTGAGATACAATCTCTAACGTTTCTTGTGCTAACTTCAATGCATTATCTGCCAATATCACTCTTTGTTGGGCAGCAAGTACTTCTACGTACTTCTCAGTGACTTGAGCCATTAAGTTAAGCGCAGAGACTTCTTTCTCAGCATTGAGTAGTACTCTTGATTTTGAAACAAGTCCAATTCGCGCTGAGCGTTTATCTCCCATTTCGATAACCGAAGATAGAGCGACTGTTAATTCAGCACTGTCGAATGCATTAAATTCACCTGAGCCTGCAAAGTTCTCAGCTTCAACTTCTAGTTCATAAGCGGGATTTAAACTTGCTGTTTGTTCTTGTCCTGTTAATGCCGCTTGCTTGAAATCAAATATTTTAAGTTCGGGATTTTGTTTAAGCGTCCACTGAATTGCTTCTTGAAGGTTTAACTGATTTTCAAACGCATAAACATTAAATGTAAAAAGTGACAAAGCGAGAAACGCGATATATTTAAGCCGAGGTGTTACACACCTCAAAATTGCTATCTTGCGATGCTCACAGGTATTAAGTGCCATGTATACTTTCCTATAAATTTATATGTGATATTTAGGTCATTAACATTTGACCTTTCTTAATTTTCTATAAAATTTAGGCGTATTTAGGTGGGCGGAATGGCACCGACATATAGCCTTTTAGCTCAGGAGAAACTAAGGCGTAGGTAAGGAAATATTCTATTGTTTGTAAAATGTTACAAGAATAATCTGCATTTAAAAATAAGTGACAACAGCAACAAAAATTACAATTATCAATTGAAGTGTTGCTATTACTCACCTCAAATATATTGGAGGTTTCTGGAGATTTTAGCGGGGTAATAGACTCAGTTAGTGATGTATTAAAAGAACTTTCAATTAAGTTTACTTCAAGCTCTTCTAGCGAAAAAAACACAGATTGCACCGCGATTAAAATCATTATCACGTATGATATATTTGATTTGATATACGATGAGTGCATTGTTTTCATTTCTCTGCTTAATACTTTAGCTGTAAGATGCGGCGAGCACCGTTTAAAACGACAAGAGCAATTATCAAACCAATCACTAAATCTGGATAACGACTGCTTGTTGCTGTAACTAATAAGCCAGCTAAAATTACACCAACGTTTGCGATAACGTCATTTGCTGAAAAAATCCAACTCGCTTTCATATGAGCGCCGTCTTCTTTGTTGCCAAATATCAAAAACAGACAAGCAACGTTAGCGATTAGTGCTATTCCACCAAATATCATCATTAAAGAAGAGATCGGTTCACTACCGTAAACAAAGCGTCTTACGACTTCGCTCAAAGCACCTAGCGCTAGAATAACTTGAAGCACACCAGATATATGTGCTGCTCTAAGTTTCATGCTAATACTTTTACCTACGGCATAAATAGCTAAACCATAAACAGCAGCATCAGCAAACATATCTAATGAGTCGGCAATAAGGCCAGCAGATTGCGCAATAATCCCAGCAATTACTTCTATAAAAAACATGACACCATTAATGGCTAACAACCATTTTAGCGTTGATGCTTCTTTCATCTCATTTTTTTGGGCTAAGTCTTTTGCTTTTGCAGCTTCGGTGCTGCAACTTTCTTTAGTTGATGCCAACTCTGCACCGAGTTTAAGTTGTTGTAACTTTTTTGTTATCTCATTTAAATTTTCATCATGAAAAACTTTGACTATTCGACTAGGAATATCAAATTGCAATCCTACGGAAGGCTCAATTGAGTCAAGTGCTAATCTGATCAATCTCTCTTCTGAAGGACAGTCCATTTGAGGCACTTTATAAGTACTGACAAACGCGCCACTATAGTTATCTAATTGGGTATCAATTTTTACGTCTTCATTGGTAGAAGATGATTGACACTGACCACTACATTTTTCTGACATATTTAACATTCCGTAATAATATTAAAATAAGTATAAAATCTATAGTGGCTATAGAGTCAAATAAAAAATTATTTAATTTGAAAAGATTGGAAAGTAACTAAATTAGCTAGTTTAAGTAAATAGTTTCTGCTAGTATTTTAAATACTATATTTAACTGGTAATAACTTTGAACCTTAATGTTGTACTAAAAATGCTCTTAGTCGTTTCGATTGTTTTGCAATCGTTAACTGCTGTTGTATCCGCAACATCTGAGAATCACCAGGTAGATATAGAGCACCTTCAAACTCAACATGATCATGCAGATGATCGAAATATTTTAAATGATAATACAGATGATGAACAGCACGATGTAAAGGATTGTCATCACTGTGGTCATTGCAGTGGCAGCCACTTATCTTGGATTTTAGTCAGTAATTCCAATGTCGATGGTAAGCTAAATATTATCAATAAAACGCCTTATCAAATTGATCAAACAAGTACCTTTCTTGAAGCTATACTTCGTCCGCCTATTTCTTAATTAGATTAATTTTTAATGACCTATTTATCCTTTAATAATGGATAAAGGGTTCGTGTTTATTAATTTTAAAATTAAGAATTTTTATGTATATATATTTAAAAAATACAGGTTTAGTCCTGTCATTATGTATGGCTGTGAGTTTTTCAGCTGCCAGTTATGGCAAAGAGAAAAATATTTCATGGCTTGATAGTCAAATAAATAAAGATCCCGAAGTTATAGCAGCGAAAGAGTTACTCAATGCAAGTAGTCATAGAGCCAAAGGTTTAACTCAAGCCGTTTATAACCCAGAGCTAGAAGCTAGTTATGAAAAAGAAGGTGATTTTGATAATTACTCTATTGGTATCAGTCAAACGATAGATTTTTGGGATAAGCAATCAGCAAATAAAAGCATTGGTGAAATTGATGTTTATGTAAACCAGCAACAATTGTTATCTTTACTCGATTCTAAAAAGGCTAACGCTTTAACTGCATTAGTTAATTGGCAAGCAGCAAAAGAAGCTGCTCAGTTACTTTCAGAAAGAGAAAATCAATTACAAACACTCGTTGGAATTGTTGAAGATAAGCGAAAAGCCGGACTTTTAGAGCCACTTGACGCTGAATTGGTCTATTTAAACTTGTCCCAAATTTTCAGTGAAATATCTGAGTCGCAAATAGCATTGAAAAATGCAGAGGTAAAGGTTCAGGAGTTATTGCCTGATTGGACGCCTAATACTACAAATTTGTTTTCATTTACTTTTGGGGCAACAAGCTATTCATTTAACTCCCAGTGGGTTGAGGATCATCCAAAAGTTAAACTCGCTAGAGCGCAATGGAAGGGACAACAATCTAAGGCTCAGCTAACCACTATGGAATCTAAAGCTAATCCAACCATTGGAATTAGCGCAGGGAGAAGTGGAGATGAAGACTTGGTTGGTTTGACTTTCTCAGTTCCTTTAAACATCAGGAATAACTATTCAGATACGGTTAAAGCCGCTTATTCAGAAGCAATCGCAGCAGAAGCCAACTTTCGCTCGGTTTATCGAAAGCAGTCTTTTGAAGCAAAAGCTAATTATGAATCGCTTAATGTCAGTAAAAAATACTTTGAGCAATGGCGAAAACTCACAGAAGGCAGATTAGAAAGTAGCGCAAATTTATTAAATAAGCGCTGGGAAGCTGGTGACATTAATACGTCTGATTACTTACTTGTATTAAATCAACGTGCGGAAGGACTTCATGCAGGAATTCGTTTGGAAAATCAATTCAAGCTTGCAGAAATATCCTTCGTTTTAAGTATGGGTCAGTTATCAAAATTTGAGATTTAAACGTTTACTTTTTCAGTTACGAAAAACGAAATCTTAAATTTATCAAAAATATAGGTTACAAAAATGAATACAATATTTAGTAAAAAATTATTAGCCGTAGTAATTAGCAGCCTGTTATTAGGGCTTACTACAAATCATGATGCTTTTGCACAGTCATCAGATGGTACTGGTTCTGTCGCAAAGGTTTTGAAGCAAGATGTAAAAGAACATGAAGATGATCATGACGATCATGAAAAGGGACATGAAGAAGAAAAAGATGACCATGACGAGCATGAACACGAAAAAGGACATGAAGAAGATAAAGGTGACCATGACGAGCACGGCCATGAAGGTGATAATAAAGAGGAAGAAGAGCATGAAGAAGGTATCACTATTGATCCAAAGAAGATGTCGCTTGCTAACATCAAAGTGGAAAGTGTTAAGCCTGAATATCAATTTAGCACCGTGTATGCACCTGGCGAAATAAAAGCTAATGGCTATAAAAGTTATGTGGTATCACCACGTACAGAGTCGGTTATTATCAGTCGCCATGCAGCGCTTGGCGAACATGTAGCAATAGGTCAGAAGTTGGTTACATTATTTAGTGAAGCAATGGCACAAGCACAGGCTGACTATTTAATCGCTTCAACCGAATGGCAACGTGTGAAAAAGCTGGGTAACAAGACGGTGAGTGAAAGTCGATTGTTACAAGCAGAAACTACATTCAATGCAAGCTATGGGAAGCTTATTGCTTTAGGATTAACTGAAAAAGCGATAGATGGGATTTCTAACAAAAACATAAAAGCGTTTGGGCAATATACATTAACTGCTCAGCGTGAAGGAGTGGTACTTCAAGACGACTTTATCCAAGGGCAACGTGTTGATGCTGGGGATACCGTTATGTTGCTAGCTGATGAAAAAAAATTATGGGTTGAAGCAAAAGTTTCTCCAAATAAAAAGCTTAATTTATCAATTGACTCTCCTGCGGTACTTAAATTAGAAGGCCAGAGTTACAATGCCAAAGTTATCCAAGAAGCCCATACAATTGACCCTATTACTCGTACTCGAATTATTAGATTAGGAGTAGAAAATTCGGATGATAACCTCCATTCAGGCATGTTTGTAAAAGTTTACTTTCAGTTCGCCACAAAGCAGAAAGTGATGGCTGTGCCAGAAGAAGCATTGATCCGTAGTGCCGATGGTGATTGGACCGTATTTGTCGAAGACCACCCTGGAGAATTTAAAGCTGTAGAAGTAGAACTAGGCCGAGCCTTAGGTGGTTTTAGAGAAATCATTGGCCTTGATAGTGGAACGCGAATTGTAACCAAAGGTGCATTTTTTGTTGCGTCTGAAATCGCTAAAGGCGGATTCGATCCGCATAACCACTAAGGGGCAAAACTATGTTTAATAAAATAATAGATTGGTCTGTTAATAATAGACTCCTGATTTTGATTGCGCTGTTTGCCACCATGGTTGGCGCAATTATGGTTATTCCAAAACTAAATTTAGATGCCTTTCCTGATGTTACTAATGTTCAAGTTGCTGTGAATACTGAAGCGCCAGGACTGGCTGCTGAAGAAGTTGAACAACTCATTACGTACCCCATTGAAGCGGTAATGTATGCTTTACCTGATGTAGAACAAGTGCGCTCAATTTCTAAAACAGGTTTGTCTGGCGTAACGGTTGTTTTCAAAGAAGGCACCGACATTTACTTTGCAAGACAACTCGTATTTGAGCGTCTTCAAGCCGCAAAAGAACTCATACCTGAAGGTGTTGGGACACCCGAAATGGGGCCAAACACCTCAGGGCTGGGCCAAGTTTTTCAGTACCTTCTTATTTCTGATAAAGATGCAGGCTATGATGCTATGGCGCTTCGAAGTCTTAACGATTGGATTGTGAAGTTACTCGTTATGCCTGTCGATGGTGTTACTGATGTACTCTCCTTTGGAGGTATTGTTAGGCAGTACCAAGTAAATGTAGATCCATCTAAGCTTCTTTCTTATAACCTAACGCAAGAAGACGTTGTTGGTGCCCTAGATAACAACAATGCGAATGTTGGCGGCTGGTATATGAACCGTGGGCAAGAGCAGCTTGTTATTAGAGGTACAGGTTGGTTTGAAAGTGGTGACGCTGGTATTAGTAATATCAAACAAGTTCCCGTCAAAACAGTTGATGGGACGGTTGTGACGGTTTCGGATATTGCTAAAGTTGAAATGGGCAGTGAAATTCGCCAAGGTGCTGTCACTATGACGCGAAAATCACCCAATGGTAAAGTAGAGAACTTAGGTGAAGTTGTCTCTGGTATTGTATTAAAACGCATGGGGTCAAATACTAAAGCTACCATTGATGGTATCAATGCAAGAATCCCATTGATTAATCAAGCATTACCTAAAGGTGTTCGCTTTGAGCCATTTTATGATCAGGCTGATTTGATTGAAAAAGCCGTTGATACGGTAGTTGATGCACTTTCACTAGCATTTATTTTCATCTGTATTGTATTGGCTCTATTCTTAATGAATTTACGTGCAACCTTCTTGGTATTAATTTCAATTCCAATTTCTATTGGTATTGCGTTAATGATCATGGCTTGGTGGGGGATATCTGCTAATTTAATGTCGCTAGGCGGAATAGCTGTCGCTATTGGTATGCTAGTTGATGGCTCAGTCGTGATGGTTGAGAACATGTTTAAGCATTTAAATAGACCAGACTCTACCCATTCAAACAGTGTAAAAGAAAGAGTGCCTAGTGCTGATACTGATCCACATGATGTAGAACAAGATGAGCATGGTATTAAATTACGTCTTCAAAATGCTGGTAAAGAAGTGGCTCGTCCCGTCTTTTTTGCAGCCTCTATTATTTTAGTCGTATTTACGCCTTTATTTAGCTTTGAAGGTGTTGAGGCAAAGTTATTCCAACCTATGGCAATAAGTATCATTTTAGCTGTTATATCCGCTATTGTGGTTGCGTTGTTTATCGTGCCAGCACTGGCAACTTATCTATTTAAATCTGGTGTGAAAGAGAGGGAAAGCTTTGTTCTTAAACCATTAGATAAACTCTATAGAAAAGGTCTAACATTCGCATTAAAACACACTAAGTTAGTCATTTCAGCTTCACTTATTTTAGTTGCATCTGCATTTGCATTAGTTCCATTTATTGGCACTGAATTTGTTCCTGAGTTAGAGGAAGGGACTATTAATTTAAGAGCAACCCTTGCGCCATCTTCAAGTTTGGATACGGCGTTAACCGTAGCTCCGATTTTAGAAGAAAAGTTAATGGCGTTTCCTGAAGTAACTTATGCATTAAGCCGAATTGGACGAGCAGAAATAGGTGGAGATCCAGAGCCAGTTAATAACATAGAAATTTACATAGGATTGAAGCCTGTTTCTGAGTGGTCAAGTGCATCTAATCGATATGAACTTCAAGGTAAGATGGAGAGATCTTTGGAAGAATTCCCTGGGTTGTTACTCAACTTTTCTCAACCTATTGCGACTCGTGTTGATGAGCTACTATCTGGCGTTAAAGCTCAGTTAGCGATAAAGTTATTTGGTCCTGAGTTAGACGTTTTAGCAGCTAAGGGTCAAGAGATTGAAGCAGTTATTAAGAGTGTTGACGGTGCAAGAGATGTTGCGCTTGAGCAAATTGCAGGTGAAGCCCAACTTGTCGTAAAACCTAATAGGCAAGAGCTATCGCGCTTTGGACTTTCAGTTGTTGATATAATGGAAGTTGTACGAGATGGTATTGGTGGGGTCGAAGCTGGACAAATCATCAATGGTAACGAGCGATATGATATTTATGTGCGTATTGAAGAAGAATATCGACGAAATAAGGAAGCTATTTCAGATATTCGAATTCAGTCACCAACAGGTGCCTGGGTACGCTTAGGTGATGTTGCAACTGTTTCATTTGAATCAGGTCCTCCTCAAGTAAGGCGTGATGATGTTCAAAGGCGTGTCGTTATTCAAGCAAACGTTCAGAATAGAGATATGGGCAGTGTAGTAGCCGACATCAGAAAAGTTATTGCTGAGAAAGTTGACCTACCTTCAGGCTACTCGGTAGCAATAGGTGGCCAATTCGAAAGCCAGCAGCGTGCTCAAAACAGACTAGCTATCGTTGTACCTCTGTCTTTAGCGCTAATTGCATTGTTACTTTACTTTGCTTTTGGCTCTGTTGGTCAAGCTATGCTGATTTTAGTGAATGTGCCACTAGCCGTAATTGGCGGTGTTTTTTCCCTGTACATATCTGGCCAATATTTATCTGTACCAAGCTCAGTAGGCTTTATTACCTTATTCGGTGTAGCGGTATTGAATGGGGTCGTTATGGTAGAAAGTATCAACCAACGTATTAAAGACGGTCTAGAAGCATCTAAAGCCGTTTTTGAAGGCGCTACTTCAAGATTAAGACCTGTACTTATGACTGCTATAACATCAGCTTTAGGTTTGATACCGATGTTAATGTCTAATGGTGTTGGTGCAGAAATACAGCGCCCCTTAGCGAGTGTTATTGTTGGCGGCTTGGTAACTGCAACACTGTTAACATTATTTGTTTTACCTGTTTTATATCGCTGGTTTTCAGAGAAAAAAATAAAAGAGCTATCCAGATAAAATGACTGTGAACTCTAACCCCACGCTAAAGTCACGTTTAGCGTGGGGTTATTGAGTAGATGAACGAAAAGAAAGATTAGATTTAACAATAAACTAATAGTCATGACTGCTTTGTCGGAATATTTGTCGTTAAACAGGCCAAAGCTAACTTCCGCTTTCGTATCTTTGCAGTCTTAATCTTTATGTGTCTCAAGGTCGGCTTATGGCACAGAGCCGTCCTTCGGCTCTAACTCATTTATGTCCATCGACGATTTATCAATATAACTCACCTTTGCCCCAAAACGTGTTGAGGCGAATGCCTCAAAAGAGCGAAAACCAGTCATTGTAGTTCGAGCAATTTTACTTCGTATTGATATACTAATGTCATGATTAAAGTTGATTTTATGGTTGGACGATGAAAACAATAGGCAAGTTGGCTAAAGAACTTGATATAGGCGTAGAAACTATACGGTTTTATGAGCGGGAAGGCTTGATAAAACAGCCTCAAAAACCTCAAAATGGTTATCGTGTCTATGACGACTCAATCACCAAACAATTACAATTCATCTGTAAGGCCAAAGCACTTGGCTTTACTCTAAAAGAAGTGGCTTCATTGATGTCAATGGATGGCGATTGTGCCAAAGTAGAATCCCTAGGCTTGCTGAAATTGAACGTAATTCAAAATAAGATAGCTGACCTTCAACGCTTAGAAGTCGTCATAAAAGAAATGACTAATTCATGCCGCAACAATAACGATCAATCCCACTGCCCAATAATCGATTCGCTAAAATAGTATTGACTCCGTACCTACCTACGGAGTTCATACTCAAATCATTCAAATAATGTTAGACGTTAAAAATGATTAATAAGATTTTAGATAAAGTTAGCTCAGGTGGTGTTTGGCTTGCGGCTCTTAGTTGTACGGGGTGCTTCCCCGCACTCGGCTCGTTAGCATCAGCATTAGGATTAGGCTTTCTCTCTCACTTTGAGGGAATTGCTGTAAATACCTTGTTACCTATATTTGCAACTCTGGCATTGTTGGTAAATTTGTATAACTGGTATAAAAACCAAAATCATGCGAGAGGTATTCTTGGGGTTATTGGCCCTATAGCGGTTTTGTTAACCCTCTATCCACTATGGCAATACGAATGGAGCACTTATTTGTTTTATGTAGGTATTTGTTTGATGATTGTAATGTCCGTATTAGACATTGTTAAACCTTTGAAGGAGCAAACATGCAAAGTATAGAGTTAAATTCTACCATTACTTGCCCTGAGTGTGGCTTCAGTAAAACTGAAGAAATGCCAACCAACGCTTGCCAGTGGTATTATGAATGTGAATCTTGCAAAGTTCTCCTAAAGCCTTTGAAAGGCGATTGTTGCGTATATTGCTCTTATGGAACAGTGAAATGCCCGCCAATTCAAGAAGGTCAAAGTTGTTGCGATAGCTAAATGACAGTCTATTAATGGCAATGAGAAGGCATAAAAAGAAATAGTGAAATGTCAGCAATCGTATCATTGCAGCCTTTATCACTAAGTCACTCAAGGGCTGCTTTTGGCACAAACCAGAAATAGCTTCCAATGAATTCTGTATTTAAATTTTAGTTTTAAGCTGGGCTCTAATTAATAAATCATAATCTAATTGCAACACCTTGCTTAAATTCAAATTATTCTTAAGTTAACGCAAATTTTCAATTTAACTGGTGCTGGCCTAATAAAGGCTCATATGAGAACCAAATAGCCAACTTATTAAATGGAAACTAAAAAATGTGGCTGTTAAAAGGTTTATACTAACTAAAAAGTAACTACTCTTAGCTATGACTCAGTTTTCTCTTTATAGTCACACAAATCCTCGATTATACAGCTTCCACATTTTGGTTTTCTCGCTGTACACGTATAGCGCCCATGTAAAATAAACCAATGATGGAGGTTAAACATAAACTCTTTTTTATTTGGCGTATTTTTAATTATGGCCTGTTCTGTCTGCTCAACAGTTTTACCTTTAGCGTAACCCGAACGGTTTGCAAGACGTTGGATGTGAGTATCTACTGCTAAAAAGTATCTACCTTCATTATCCTTTAGCCAGCCAAAAGCGGTGTTCAGTACAACATTGGCTGTTTTACGGCCCACGCCAGGGAGGGCTTCGAGCGCTTCACGATTTTCAGGCACTTCACCGTTATGCTGATCTACCAATATTTGGCACATTTTATATACATTAGCTGCTTTTGAATTAAATAAGCCGATGGTTTTTATGTAATCACGTAGTGTGTCGTGGCCAATATCTAAAATGGCTTGTGGCGTATTAGCAACCGGAAATAATTTACGAGTGGCTTTATTTACCCCAACATCGGTGGCTTGTGCTGAGAGCGTAACGGCAACTAATAACTCAAACGGGCTTGAATATTCAAGCTCCGTTTCAGGATGTGGATTGTCGTCGCGTAAGCGAGTAAGTATTTGGTGACGTTTTTCTTTATTCATGTAACTTAAAACGCATTAGCTTTATTAAGTTAATGCGTTTTCCCCTTAAGTTAAGCTAGTAACACGCGCTCGAGGGCCTTTTTCAGCTTCTGGCGGTGCGACTTGTTTTGATTTTATTTGTGCATCAATTACATTTTTAGCGGCAATCAGCAGGCCAAGCCCTAAGAATGCGCCCGGTGGTAAAATGGCCAGTAAAAACTGGCTATCAAAGCTAAACACCTCAATGCGCAATATAGCAGCCCAAGGCCCGAGTAATAAATCGGCACCATCAAATAATGTGCCTTGTCCAACCAGCTCTCGCATAGCGCCAAGTACAACCAGAACCAACATAAAGCCTAAGCCCATCATTAAGCCATCAAAGGCGGATAAGTGCACGGGATTTTTTGAGGCAAACGCTTCTGCACGGCCAATAATGGCGCAGTTGGTTACAATTAACGGAATGAAAATCCCTAAAGATTGGTAAAGGCCAAAAGTGTAAGCGTTCATTAACAGCTGCACAATTGTTACAAAACCGGCAATAATCATCACAAACACAGGTATTCTTATATCTTTAGGTACCCAGTTACGCACTATTGATACGGTAATATTAGAGCCCACTAATACCAATAAGGTTGCTAAGCCTAAACCTAGCGCATTAGTAATTGTAGAGGTAACAGCCAGTAAAGGGCATAAACCTAATAACTGTACCAAGGCGGGGTTATTTCCCCATAAGCCTTCTTTGTAAAGGGTTTTTAATTCGCTCATGGCGTTACCTCAGGGCATGCGTTTGCTGCTGTGAACAGAGCATCAAAGTTATCTTGTGCATAAAGTACCGCGTTTTTGACTGAGCCTACGACGGCACGAGGTGTAATTGTAGCGCCAGTAAACTGATCAAACTGGCCGCCGTCTTTTTTAACGGCCCAACGATCGTCGCTTTCGCTTTGTACTGTTTTTGTATTAAATGTGGTGATCCAGTCTGATTTTTTTACTTCAACTTTATCACCTAAACCTGGCGTTTCTTCATGTTTGGTTACCCTTACACCCGCAACGGTACCATCGCGATATACTGCACTGAGTAAGTTTATATCACCACTGTAGCCGCTAGGGGTGACATGACGAATGACTAATGCCACAGGTTCGTTATCTTTTCGGGCACGATAAATAACTTGGTTGTCGTATGGCCCTAGTAATGGATCAGATATAATTACACAATCTTGCGATAGCTCATTGCTGTATTTGGAATGTGGCAATACTTCTTGAAGCTGATTAGTTAATTGCAACTGCTCTTGCTCTGCAATTTTATCAGCGGTAAGTGTATTAATTGTGGCAACGAGTCCCGTTGTTAGTAACGCAAACCCACACAATATTGCGCCATTTTTTACCATTGAAGAAATAATCATTTTACTGCTCCATGGCCATAGGTTCTTGGTTGTGTATAGTAATCGATAAGCGGTACCGCTATGTTTATTAGCAACACCCCAAATGCAACTGCATCAGGAAAACCACCAAAGGTGCGAATTAAATACACGATTAAACCAATTGCTGCACCATAAATAAGGCGACCTCGATTGGTGGTTGCAGCTGATACAGGATCGGTGGCGATAAAAAAGGCCCCCAGCATAGTCGCACCACTAAACAAGTGAAACACTACACCCGGCTCAGTGCCTGGCGAGGCAATATAACCAATTGCTGCGCATAAGCTTAAGCTTGCAATAAAACTCACTGGTATATGCCAGTTAATTACTTTTGTTTTTAACAGGTAAAGGCCGCCGAGTAAGAAGGCTAAGTTAACCCATCCCCAACCTAGGCCAGTCCACTCATTAAATACGCTCTTTTGCATGCTCTCTGTCACCGTTAGTCCGTGAGCAATATCTGTTTTTAAGGTATCAAGTGGGGTAGCCATTGTGCTGCCGTCTATTCCTACTCGGAGCTGATCTAAGCTGTATCCTAACGTGGTAAAGTCGCTAAAGATTAAGCTTAACTGCTGGCTAAAAGTAATACCCGTATTAAGTAATTCTGTAACGGGTAACCAAGCAGTCATTTGCACAGGGAACGACACTAATAAAAGCACATAGGCTGCCATTGCAGGGTTAAATAAATTAAACCCTAAACCACCATATAGCTGTTTAACAATAACTATGGCAAACAAACACCCTATAACAATAATCCACCAAGGCGCTAAAGGCGGAATACTTATTGCCAATAACACACCGGTAAGCCATGCACTGCCATCGCTTAATGCAGGCCAAATAGGGCGCTTACGCATTAACATTACGGCTGCTTCAAACGCGCTTACACACACTAACGCTAATAATAATTGGATAAGGACACCGGTGCCAAAAAATACAACTTGCGCAATAACACCAGGAATACAAGCCGCAATCACAGTTAACATTAAACGTGTCACAGATTTGTGACTATGATTGTGGGGTGAACTGGCCATGGTTAGTTTCATGACTGATCATTTCCTTCTTTTTGTTGCTTTTTAGCTTTAGCGCGAGCAATAGCGGCGGCTACGGCGGCTTTCTTTTTTTCTTGAGCTGTTTGCTGTGAACCTTCTGAAGATTCATCGTTGCTTTGTGGCTCAGCGTTTTCATTCTGTTTTGCTAATTCATCAGCCTGCGCTGCTTTTTTGGCTTTAGCGCGGGCAATGGCTGCAGCAACGGCGGCTTTTTTATCATCGGCGGCGACAGGTGATTCACTTGCTATGTCATCGTTTGCTGTTTGCTCAGCAGCTTGTGCTGCCTTTTTGGCTTTAGCGCGGGCAATAGCGGCAGCGACGGCAGCTTTTTTATCATCGGCAGCAACTGGAGATTCACTTGCAGTGTCATCGCTTGCTGTTTCCTCATTAGCTTGTGCTGCTTTTTTGGCTTTAGCACGGGCAATAGCTGCAGCGACGGCAGCTTTTTTATCATCGGCAGCAGCTGGAGATTCACTTGTTGTGTCATCAGTTGCTGTTTGCTCATTAGCTTGCGCTGCCTTTTTAGCTTTAGCGCGGGCAATAGCGGCTGCAACTGCTGACTTTTTGTCATCTACAGCTTCGTCATCACCATTATTTTGTGCTTTTTGCTCTTTATAAAGGCGAGCTTGCTCTTTACGTGCTGCGCGCTCTTTTGCAACTTCACTGTTATCTGGCTCAAGTTCGCCACCTTGCTTTTTAGCTTTAGCACGCGCAATTGCCGCTGCTACAGCTGATTTATTGTCACCATCGCTGGTTTTATCTTTAACGCGGGCAAGGGCATCGGCTACTTTTTGCTGTTCTTCGGTTGATTTAGCTGCTGGCTTACGTTTGTGGCGATTTTTTCGCTCAGCTTGCTCTTGCTCTAAACGCGCTTTACGTGCATCAAAGCGTTCTTTAGCGCGATCAGATTTTATCTTCTCGGCAATTTGCTCTTTAATCTCAACTTTTGCAACGCGGTAGTACTGAACGAGTGGTATTTCACTTGGGCAAACATAGGCACACGCGCCACATTCAATACAATCAAATAAGTTATGTTCTTGGAGTTTGTCGTATTCTTTTGATTTAGCAAACCACTGTAACTGCTGTGGTAACAATGAAGCAGGGCAGGCATCGGCACAGGCACTGCAGCGAATACAGGCTTTTTCTGGGCCAGGCTCTGCTAATTCTTTGTGATCTGGGGCAAGTATGCAGTTTGTTGTTTTAACAACGCCAATACGAACCGTTGGTAAGGTAAAGCCCATCATAGGGCCGCCCATAACCACACGTTGTTGTGGCACAGGTGAAAAACCTTGGCAATCAAGTAAGTGCTTAATTTCAGTACCTAGTAAAGCCCATACGTTGCCTGGATTATGTATAGTATTACCCGTTACTGTTACTACGCGCTCTATTAACGGTTTGCCTTCGTATACAGCTTGCTGTATCGCAAATAAAGTGCCGGTGTTATGTACTAAAATGCCGATATCAGCAGGAATGCCACCATTAGGAACTTCACGGTTAGTGAGTAGCTTTATCAGCTGTTTTTCACCGCCAGAAGGGTAAACCGTGGGCACGGTTTGTATTAAAATATGCTCGTTATGCTTCGCCGCTTCAGTCATGGCTGTGATAGCCTCGGGCTTATTGTCTTCAATACCAATAATACACAGGGTAGGGTTGAGCAGCTGTTGCATGAGCTCAATACCTTTGACTATTTCAGCGGCATGTTCACGCATTAAGGTATCGTCAGCCGTAATATAAGGTTCACACTCAACCGCGTTCACGATTAAAAATTCAATCGGCTGCTTAATATCTGCTTTAACGTAAGTTGGGAAGCCTGCGCCTCCCATGCCAGAGATCCCCGCGTTATGAATAACATCAACTAGTTCATCGTGTGATGCAGTGGCTGGGTTTGCTAAAGGCGATAATTCACACCAGGTATCTTTGCCATCGGGTTCAATAATAATGCTTAATTCAGGCAAAGCAGAAGGGTGTGCTGATGGCATAGGCGTTATATCAATAATAGTGCCTGAAGTCGGTGCATGCACAGGTACCGACCAGTTAGCAGAAGGCTTAGTTAATGGTTGACCTTTTAATACGTGCTGGCTTTTTTCTACAATTAATTTACCGCTAGCGCCAATATGCTGCTTTAAAGGCAAAACGAGTTTTTCAGGCAAAGGAAGGCGCGCAATAGGCGCATTATTAGATAATGACTTTTGCTGAGGAGGGTGTACGCCGCCAGGAAATGCCCAAACGGTGCCTTTTTTTATTTGTTCAAGTAACTTTTCCACTCAAACCTCTAATCTATTTGGGTAACAGGAATAGCGTCTAGTTGCCATTTCCAAGTTTGTTTTGTTGGTGCAACAGGTAGCATGTCAATACAATCGACCGGACAAGGTTCAACGCATAAGTCGCAGCCTGTGCATTCGTCAATTAGAACAGTGTGCATTTGACGGGTTGCACCAACAATGGCATCAACAGGGCAGGCTTGAATACATTTGGTACAGCCAATACATTCGTCTTCGCGAATGTAAGCCACCGTTTTAACTGGCTCGGCTTGTTCGCCGCCGGCTAAGGGTTTAGCCTCAACACCCATCAAATCGGCCAATTTCTTAACTGTGGCATCACCACCGGGTGGGCACTTGTTAATTTCATCGCCATTGGCAATGGCTTCTGCATAAGGGCGACAACCAGGGTAACCGCATTGACCACATTGTGTTTGTGGCAAAATGGTATCGATTTGCTCCACTACAGGGTTACCTTCAACGCGAAAGCGAACAGCTGCAAATCCTAAAATTAATCCGAAAATTAACGCCAGCAAACCCAGCGCTATTAAAGCGTACAACAAGGTCATATTAAAACTTCACTAATCCAGTAAAACCCATAAAGGCCATTGACATTAAACCTGCCGTTATCATTGCGATTGAGGCACCTTTAAATGGAGTGGGCACATCTGCTGCGGCCAAACGTTCGCGCAATGCCGCAAATAAAACCAATACTAATGAAAAACCTACAGCGGCACCAAAGCCATAAACGGCAGATTGTAAAAAGGTGTGATCTTCTTTGATATTTAATAAAGCAACACCGAGTACTGCACAGTTAGTCGTTATTAAAGGTAAAAATATTCCCAGTAGACGGTATAACGTTGGACTGGTTTTTCTAACAACCATTTCAGTAAATTGAACAACCACTGCAATAACTAAAATAAAGCTCATTGTTTTCAGGTAGGTGATATCTAGTGGTAATAAAATATACTCGTTTACTAAATAACTGGTCACAGAGGCAAGCGTTAGCACAAAGGTGGTTGCTAAAGACATACCTATGGCGGTATCAAGTTTTCCTGATACACCCATAAACGGGCAAAGGCCTAAAAATTGTACTAATACAAAGTTGTTAACTAACACTGTTCCAATTAATAACAAGACGTATTCTGTCATGTGTGCCTCACGCTAATAAAATCCCGTGTATTATCCTTTTTTCTACTGCGATTAACAACACGTTGAGTGATTATCAGTTAAATAAACAACGTAAAATAACGGGCTAATTCTAAAGGGCCAAAATCTAAGAGCTTTGCAATTAAAAAGCTGTCTGCATTTTAACGGCTGAACAATAGCAAAAGCACACTTTAAAACGTAAAAAAGAGCATAAATGCTCTTTTTTATTTGAGTTAGGATGGGTTAGATGTCTTTAGGCTTTTCAATGTAATAACCCTGAACGCCATCAAGGCATAATGTTTCTACAATATGTTTTTCTTCTTGGCTTTCAACGCCCTCTGCAAAAACACTGACGCCAATTCGATGGGCAAGGTCGACCATTAAACGCATAAAGTACTGATTGTTTTTATCGTCTTCCAAACCACGTGTATAGCTTGCATCCATTTTAATAAAATCTGGTTTTAAATCTCTGAAAAATTTAAATGAGGTGAGTCCCACACCAAAGCGCTCTACCGTTATTCTGGCACCTACTCGATGCACCATGTCAATGAAGCGTTTGCTTGCTTTAATATTTTGTTGAAGACCAAATTCACTCACTTCAAAAATTAATTTAGAAGCAATATGGGTATCTTTGAGTAAGCGCCGCTCTAACCAAATCATGAATTGGTCGCTGTGCGCGCTTGAAGGGGTAATATTTAAGCCAAAATACTTTTCAGATAAATTACTCGATTTTATTCTTTCCAAAGACGACTCTATAATTAACTTGTCAATTTCGATGGCCATATCGAGCTTTTCAGCCATTGCTAAAAATGAAGCGGTAGGCAAAGCTTGGTTTTCTTCTGATTTGAAGCGGGCTTGAATTTCAGCATAGGCTTTAATGCTTTTGCCTAAAGGCATAATATTTTGGATCACTAAATGGACGCTTTTAGACTCAATTACTTCGTTAATTACCTTGCGCCAGTTTTGGTTACCAAACCCAGCACTGACGTTATTTGCAAGATCAGTATCGCGCTGTACATGCCACGCATTAGCTTGTTTAGACTGCGCCATGCTCATTGCGTTATCAACGATAGAAAGTAACTCACCTAAAGGTTTTGATTTTTCATACCCTACAATACCTGTGTTTGCAACCGAGCTAAGCTCTTGGTTTTGCATATATTGAGTAAAGCGAGATTGTAAGTTTTCACCAAATTTTTCAGCTTCTTTTAACGGGGTATTTGGTAAAATGGTTATAAAGTCAGAGCTGTTTACTCTAAACACTTGGCTGCCGGAATAGGTGCCACTAATACTTACGATAATATCTGCCACCGATTTAATGTACTCATCGCCTTTTTGATAGCCGCGGCTTTGATTGATTGACTGCAACTCACTACAGCGAACGAGTGCTAAAGAGCCAAAGGTACTTACTTCGGTGTTTTCAATATTCTTTTCGTAGTAATCAACAAACATATTGCGATTACCTAACTCAGTAACACCATCTTTGTAGGCTTCACGTTTTATTGTATGTGCAGCATTTTTTATATTGTCATTTTTACTTTTTAAAAAGTGCGATAAACGATTAAAGCTAGGAATTAAACTTTTTCCTAACTTAGCTAACTCTGGCGAATCAATTTTAGTCGCAAAATCATCGCCTAGTTGATTTTGGTTTATATAAATATCAATGACATCAGCAACGTCCGTACATATATTGTCATTAATGTGCTTAACAATGGTTTTCATTAATGCAATAGGTATTAGAGCGAGTAGGGTGCTAATAATTAAAATTATAAAAAAAGCAGTTTGAAACTGCTCACTCAAATGAGTGATGTTGATTTTAAACTCAACTTTTATATCGGCGTTATCATTAGTGGCATACTGAGGGCGTACTGAGTTATTGTTTGACTGAATAAGTTCTGCAATAACAGGTAATTGCGCTGAATTGTTAACTGAAAATACTTCCGCACCTTGATAATCACGTAAAGTAAAATGTGAAAAGATTTCACTGCTTGCAAGTGTATTTTTTAAGTTATCAGCAGAGAGGTCAGTTGCAGATAGGTTTTTAATATATTGCTCGACGGTCGCCTGCGCATTTTTTTGAGCTTTACCGATGGCACTATCAAAGTTTTGGCTAATAAAATAACAGCCAGCAGTCACAAGAATCAACCAAGCCATCAGTTGTATAAAAATAAGTTTTTTAAATGCTGCCATTGTTTAATCTTTATATGTCAAAGGGGAGGACACAACCTCATGATTATTAAAATAATTATAGCTTGATAGAGAAAGTTATCAAATAGTTAGTTTTTGTAATCAAAAAGTTTTTTATTTTAATAGGAAATGGTAGAGCAAATTTAAGGAGATGTCTATGGAAGTGTAGTAAATTGGCTCCCCCTCCCCGACTCGAACGGGGGACCTGCGGATTAACAGTCCGTCGCTCTAACCAACTGAGCTAAGGGGGAACTAAAATATACTTTTTATGACTTGGCTCCCCCTCCCCGACTCGAACGGGGGACCTGCGGATTAACAGTCCGTCGCTCTAACCAACTGAGCTAAGGGGGAACTACATCATAAACATAAACTTGGCTCCCCCTCCCCGACTCGAACGGGGGACCTGCGGATTAACAGTCCGTCGCTCTAACCAACTGAGCTAAGGGGGAATCGTTTATGGCTGAAAAACTTGGCTCCCCCTCCCCGACTCGAACGGGGGACCTGCGGATTAACAGTCCGTCGCTCTAACCAACTGAGCTAAGGGGGAAGCGTCTTGCCTTTCAACGGGGCGAAATATTAATGACCGCATAGCAAAGTGTCAACATATAAAAGATCATAAATTCAAAAAAGAGGTCTATTCGTTGTTTTTATGTGCAATCTGCGCGTTTTATAACACTATTTAAGTAAAGCGCAGTGATATTGTTTTACAAAAACAGCGTAATATTTGAATCAAGAGAGTAATTTTAGCTAATAAAACTTGCCGTAAAATTAAATAAAGTAGCTTTTAGTGATAAAAAACTGTTCTATTTCCTATATTTTTACAAAGTCTAAATAAACGTATTTAAAATAAATACCTCACTTTTATTTTTCTAACGTTAAAGTTTGTTGAACTGAATCTTAATCAAAGACGTATATCTATTTTAAATATTGATAAGAACCTAATAATTTTAGAACTGCTATGGAGTTGTATAAAAACAAAGCAATCAAAGGCTTGGCTATTTATTCAGCACGAGTGTGGATTTGCATTAAATAAACAAATAATCCCATATTGTAACTGACAGATCTAACTGGGTAATAGGGAATAGATAAGAATACATGGGAATAGGTGGGAGAAATAAGGGTTTAAGAGGAGTTTAATAAAAATTAAGTGCGAAAAAGAAAGAGCGAATAAAATGGGTAAAATTAAAACCCTGTTTTGTTACACGGGAACAGGTGGGTAACTAAAAAACAATCTCTGCTTTTACAACTTTACCCAATAATCCAAGAGTCTTCAAAATATAGTGCGATTCAGTACTTCCATCTTCAATATAAAACTCAGTGTCTTTACGTTCGATGCTATCAAATACTAGCTTGAGCTTAGTATCGGTTATAGCCAATTTAGCAGCAAAGTAGCAACCATTCATTGGACTGAGGAAACCGTACATACTACCTGGCGCTATGGATTTATCCTTGGTGTCTATGTATACAGTTGCATCCACAGGGATAGAGGTATGGGATACTTCACTCAGCTTAACTTGCAAAAGATCGTTATCCCTTGCGTAAATATCATCAAGCGTGTTGTCATTTGATTTCACAGAGTTTAGTGAATCGAGGGCATTATTCTTTGCCTGTTCTGTAGCCTTTGAATCATCCAGGCGCTTCTTAAGAATGTCGGTAAATGGCACATCAACCACCTCAGCAAACTCAATCAAATAATCAATAGGAGGATCTCTATGGCCTTCATAATTTGATTGGGTATGCCTATGCACACCAATACGCTTAGCCACAGTGCCTATATCTAGGGACTTTTGCTCTCTTAGCGCTTTTAAATAGTCATTGAATGCAGTCATGTTTCTTTAGGTCTGTGTTCGGATGATGGACTTATCATGTATTTAATCACACAAGCGCGTGCATACAAAATAAAAAATTAACACGAACCATGTTATCAAGTGCGATCTTTCGCGCTTTAAAAGTGCGAACTGCGAACCCCTTCAGTTAAAAATAAATACTACTAAATATCAATGCCTTATCAATTTATGTATGCGTTCGTGTGAATTATAGTTTGAATGTATACGATTGTATGTATATGCTTGTGTTCATGGATACAAGCATATACATAAAAGGTAACTCAAATGGATAGCATAGAATGCCTCGGTTGGACCAAAGCAGACATAAAAGCTGCGTTAGAAGATGAGGGTTGGTCATGTCGCCAATTATCTTTTAGTCGTGGTTACACCTCAAATGCAGTGCAAACCGCACTGCATAGACCATACCCAGCTATTGAAAGAATCATTGCAGATGTAATCGGTGTAAGTGCCTGTGAAATATGGCCAGAGCGTTACGGTAAAGACGGCAAGCCAAACCGTAAGATCGGACGTCGTAAGATGAACGGGGCATAAGTCATGGAACTTTACACAGCTAAGCAAATTGCTGATTACTTACTTTTTAGTAAACGCAGCATTCAAATTAAAGCAAAAAATGAAAACTGGCCTTTTACCGAAGTTAAAAGCCGTGGTGGAAAAGTGCGTAAATACGCGCTTAGCGACTTGCCTGTATATGTACGTATACAAGTTGAAGAGGCTATCATTAAATCATTGGATACGTCTGCATCTAAAAGTGGCGAATCATATTTAGCTCTTAATGAAAAAGTGAGCAGCTTAAATAAAGATTTAATCAATCAACAGCGCCAGTTAAATCTTAAAAGCTTGGCCGGATTGCAAAGCATAGATCCTAAAGTAAATGCGAAAGTGCGCATATTAGAGGCAGCCGATTCATTTATAGCTTTAAACAAACTAGGTAAGATTGCAGGCTTAAAGCTTTTTAGTGAGCACTACAACCAGTGCATGTTAGATATTCCGGTAGAGTACAAAGCACTTATACCATCAGTGTCGCGTAACTCACTCATACGCTGGCAAAAAACCATTACTGAAAAAGGTGTCGCTGGGCTTGCTTTAAAGCCAAAGCGTACAGGCAAATCAATCATCGATTCAGACAAAGAGCTAGCCGATTTTTGCATAGCCATGATCTACCAATACCCACACGTAAAAGCCACACAAATAAAAGAGGGTTTAATCGCTCGCTTTTACCAAGTAGGTAAAGCACTACCAGCTGAAACCACAATTCGCGATTGGCTAACACGTTGGAAGCGCGAAAACAGCGCACTTTATACCAAAATGGCAAACCCAGATGCTTGGAAAAACAAGTATATGAGCGCCATGGGTAAAATGGACGAAAACGTAAAACGTCTAAACCAATTATGGGAGTTCGATTCAACCCCATCAGACGTAATGCTAACCGATGGCCGTCACTCATTAATCGGAATTATTGACGTATTTAGTCGCCGTGCAAAAGTCGTTATTCACCCAACAAGTGACAGCACCGGTATTTGTTTAGTTATCCGTAAAGCAATACTTGATTGGGGTATCCCTGAAATAGCACGTACAGATAACGGTAAAGACTACACCTCAATACAAATCAAAAGTGTGTTTGACGCGCTCGACATAAAGCACGAAACAACACGCCCGTTTTCAGGTGAAGAAAAGCCATACATAGAGCGCTTTTTCAAAACTTTCTCGCACGACATAGCCGAGCTATTAACGGGTTATATCGGTCACAACGTATCAGATCGCCAAGCAATCGAAGCGCGCAAAACCTTTGCACAGCGCCTATTAGCAAAGCAGGGCGGTGATAAATCAGCAATCGAAATCAACATGACAGCCCAGCAACTGCAAGAGTTTGTAGATAACTGGATCGATAACCGTTATCACCACAAGCCACACAGCAACATAGGTAATAAAACACCATTCGATTTATTCGCAGCAAGCCGCGACCAAATCAAAGTGATCAAAGACGAGCGTTTGCTTGATGTAATGCTACAGCCAATACCTACAAATCGCGGTTTACGCATGGTAGGTAAGGAGGGCATAAAATTAAGTGGCGGTTTCTATATAGCACCAGAGCTAGGCGCAATCGTAGGCGATGAAGTGCTATGTAAATGGGACCCTAAAAACGTAGGCCGTATTTACGTATTTAATCGCATGAATAACGAGTTTATTTGTATCGCAGTAGACCACGAAATAGAGTCAGCAGGCATGACACGCCAAGACGTTGCGCACCATGCAAAACGCAGCCAATCAGCCGAAACATCACGCAAGCTAAAAGAGCTTAAAAAGACCGCTAAAAGCGTCAACGTATCAAACATAGCAAACGAAGTGTTAGGGCATTACACAACCCAAAATAAAGCGCTTTCAACACTGCCTAAGCAGTCAGTTGAACACACCAACGTTATAACGCAATCAGCAATTAAAGCGCTCGACAGTAAGCCAGCTGTTGGCTTTAGCGACGAGCAATTAAGTGAATTTGAAAAGCGCCGAAAGCAGTTAGATGAAGAAACCGCAATAGCAAACGTAAACCCAACGCCGCTATTCGACAATCCACAAAGTAAAGCCATGTTCCATAAAAAACAGCGCCTAGCAAAACAGTTAATTGATGCAGATGCGCAGTGGCTAAATATATGGGAACAACAAAATCGCGCCTCGTCAAAGCGGCTAGATGACCTACTAAACGACATGAACGCAGCCCCAGCTGCACCAACTCAATTACATAAATAGTAAAAGGAAAACCCATGAAAACTAAAATAGCAATCGTAAGCAATGTAGTAGCAACGCAAATGATGGTCGAGGCGCTAAACCAGCGTGCACATGGTGTACCAGGGATAGGTTTAATTTATGGCGATCCAGGTCTAGGTAAAACCACCGCAACCGCATGGTTGGTAAACCGCTGCGACGGTATTTATATACGCGCCACATCAGGCATGACATTAGCCCAACTATTACGCCAAATAGTTAAAGAGCTAAGCGGTCCTGATATATATACGCGCGAAGCCATGCTTAATTACATCATAGAGCACATGGCTATCTCTAATCGTCCGCTATTCATAGACGAAGCCGACTACCTGCTGAACGACAAAAATACACTCGAAATTGTGCGCGACATACACGATTTAACAAACTGCCCAGTAGTACTTATTGGCATGGAATCAGTACGCCGTAAATTACAGCGCCATCGCCAGTTTTTTAACCGCATATCAGAATGGCTAGAGTTCAAGCCACTGCAATTTAATGACCTACAAATAATAGTAAGTGCAGTAATAGAACCAAGCTTAACGATTCAAGATGACTTATTAAAACAGCTCTTAAGCGATACCGACGGAGAAGTGCGCCGCATCATTACAGGGCTTTCAAAAGTTGAAGCATTCGCGTTGGCAAACGGGCTAACAAGCATCGACCTACAGCAGTGGGGCAGCAAAGAATTTTTCCTTAAAAAAGCGTAGGAGAAACTTAGTGAGCCGCCCACAACTAAAAGATGCATGGGATGCAATGAGAATCTTAAAAAAATTCTCATTGCAGCAAGTGCGCGATGCAATAGAGCACACCACATTAGCTCAGTTAAAAACCTTTGCTAAACGCTTAGTCATAGCAAAAGCACTTGCTGAGCATGTAGACCATGAAGAGGTCACATACTCGCTTTTAAACGACCAATATAACCCGTTTGAACAGCCTATAAATGATGGTGCCACTAAACAAAACTCAGGGAGACAGCGCATGTGGCAATCAATGCGAATCCTCAACGAATTTGACGCGGGCCAAGTAGCCAGTACATCCGATGTGTCGTTAGCCTCGGCCCGATCATATATCTCAATTTTAAAAAAAGCAGGATATGTATTTATTGCTAAATCAGCTCCGCGTACAGGCTCAATAATAGAGCGTGCGGGTGAAGCAACAATTTATCGACTGCTTAAAAATACCGGCCCAATGCGCCCAATACCAAAGGCCTCAGGCATATACGACACCAACCTAAACAAGCTCGTAAAGTTCAAAGAAGTAAAGCGCAAAGCCAATGTAATAGCACCCGTAACATTAGGAGAGGCGCATGATTACCAATAACTGGTTACACGTCTTAAAAGACGAAGTTGAAAGGCAAGGAATGCGCCTAGTAGCAGAAAAACTTGGCGTGAGCAAAGCAACTGTAAGCCAGGTACTAAACAATAAATACAAAGCCTCTACACACGTAATACAGCAGCGTGTAGAGGGTGTTTATATGGCATTTACAGTTGATTGCCCAATCCTTGGCGATATAGCAGTAAATCAGTGTCTTGAGCACCAAAACAGAAAGTTCGCAGCAACCAATCATATACGCGTCGCTCTTTATAAAGCATGCCGCAATGGTTGCTCCAACTCAAAACTATGCGGGAGTAAATAACCATGCAACTACGTAACACACTAATCGAACTACAAAAAAGAGGGCTGCAAGTAATCAGCTCGCACAAAGGCTTTAGCTGTCATGTAATCGAGGTAGCAGGCCAAGCCCCAGCACATTTACCAGTAATAACGGAAACTAAAAACGGGCAAACCCGCCAAGTTCGCCCAGCCAAGTTACACGGTCAAATCATCATGTTTATAGAAGGATAAACCCCCATGCCACAAGAGTTTTTAACAAACCACAAAGGCCATCAAGTACCGGTTAAGGCTATTCGCCCAGCCGACATAATTCGCCATGAGTTTGTACAAACAGCAATAGCTAAAGCCAAACAACAAAGCAAAGCCCTGGCTGAATTTAAAGCGCAGCAATTTAGCGAGTTCGACGCGTTCCTTGGCTTACTAGCTCAAGAGTACGCAGTAGAAATGGGCGGTAAAAAAGGAAACGTCACACTACGCAGTTTTGATCACCAACAAAAAGTAACGCTACAAGTGCAAGAAAGCATAGAGCTTGGCCCCGAGCTACTAGTAGCCAAAGAACTAATAGACGAATGCTTAAACGAATGGAGCGAAGGCGCAAACGAAAACCTTAAACTTATTATTGAGCAAACCTTTGCCACCGATAAAAAAGGCAAAGTAAGCGTGCAAAAAGTGCTTGGTTTACGTCGCCTTAAAATTACTGACGATACCGGTAAATGGCAGCGTGCAATGGACATTATCGCCGATGCAATTCAAGTCATTGACTCAATCCGCTTTATTCGCTTTTACGAAACCATAGGTGAACAAGAACACGCAATTTCACTTGATATAGCCAAGCTGTAAGGAGCAATTCATGGAAGGCATAACAATTCAAGTAAGCGAACACAGCGAGCTACAAAACATAGTTAACCAGGTAGCCCAAAGTAAAGAGCCAGTAAATCTTAACTTTGTATTTCAAAACATCACCTTTGTAGTGCAAAGCCAACTGGTAAGCGTAAACCCAGTAATACCAATAGGCACAACCATAAAGGCTAATTAAGTAACCAAAAAGCGCGCACGGATGCGGCTTTTTATCAAAGTGCTTTATCTAAAACTAAAAGCACTTTGATAAAAACAAAGCAACAAAAGGAGGTCACATGGCCCTATTGATACAACCCACATTAGAACTAAAGCAGCTTGTTGCACTCGTTAAATTTTTAGAGTGCTCACATAAACTGGCAATAGACACCAGCGTATTTACAGATCAAGAAGCCACCGACATAGGCCAAAGCTATTTAAGCCTACGTGAGCAGTTAGAAGAGTTTAAAAATGACTAAAGCAAAGCTAATACAGCTAATTCATATAGCGAAAAGCCAACTAGGGCTAGACGACGATACCTACCGCGCAGCACTACTTGGCGCAGTGGGCAAAACATCATGCAGCCAAATGAGCTTGCCAGAATTAAACCAAGTGTTAGAGCACTTTAAAAAAGCAGGGTTTAAGACCAAAGCTAAACGCCGTTTAAGCCCTAAATCGTCACCAACGCAACTAGGCGAAATAAACAAAATACGCGCAATTTGGATCACCATGTACAAACAAAACATTGTGCGTGATGGCTCAGAAACCGCACTAGATAGCTACGTTAATCGCGTTCTAAATCGTAATAAACTAGGTAAGAATATCAGTTTTCATACTCATTTTTTAACCCAACAACAAGCCCTTAAAGTGCTCGAATCACTTAAGCAGTGGCAAAAGCGCGAATTACAAAAAGAGCAACAACGAGGTAATAATGGCTAGCCAACAAGAGGAACAACCAGAGCTATTTGGTGAAAGCATCGAAGAACTGCAAGATTGCCTAAACAAACTATCTACAGCAGACGCAGCTGAGGTACGCAAGCGCTGGCCTAGTAACTTACAATCGCTCGCGTTGCTTATTGAGTCACAACTTAGTAAAGCTGGCGTTAACGACTCTCAAGGTTTAGGTGAAGCTATCACCCTTGCAATAGGTCACTATTTTGGAGGACGTGATGTTTATATACCAACAGACCAACGTCTAAAAGCAGCACTACGCGATATACAAATATGGCAAGAGTACAAAGGCAATAACATTGAGCAGCTAGGTAATAAATTTAAACTAACAGAGCGACGAATAGCAGAAATAGTTCAACGTCAACGAGCTGTTGAAACCGAGCGCCGCCAACGGAGGTTATTTTAATGAGTAAAGTATTAATGGGTAACGTACTTAGTGAGGCAGTGAATGTAGCTGCTGAGGCGGTAGAATGTGTTGATACGCTAATAATAGACATGCTAGAAGGCAAGCACCCAAACAACTACGTGCTATTGGGCACACTTCAAATGCAACACATCGACATACAAGTACAACTGCACGTAATGCAAGACGAGAACAAATTCATAGATGAAGTAGGCGCTCCGCTCATAGCTAAAGCACCGGCAGCGCTTGAGAGCGTAAAAGCAGGCGATTTGGAGTTTATGCTCATACATAAACCGAATGAATTACTAAAGGGAATTACTGAATTACAGATAAAAATTAATGAGTTACGTCAATAAACAGTAGTTAATCCTGAACAGTTGCGCGATTTACGTTTTAAGTTAAGTTAGAGGCTGAAATCGTTGAAGTACTTCCGTAACTGCTGAATTACTCAATAATTACGTAAATGTTTATTATGGAATAGGTAATGGATAACAAATTAAAAGAGCATGCATTAAATGAGTTACATAACATTCAAGTCACTTTATCTTTATTTGCAGAGCTTGCAAGTCTCCCCAACAGCAATGATGTACCCATAGGTTTAAGCGATATCGCAACGGTACTTGCTTACAATGCAAACCGAATGAAGCAAAACCTCAATAATCTTGATTAATAATATAAAAAGCCGCTTAAAGCGGTTTTTTATATTATAAAATAACCACCTTTGAGCATAATATTTATAATTGGCAATAAATTATATTTTTTGCTATTAATGGGATTCATGAAATAAGGACATTTGCACGCGAAAATAGGGAAGTAGTTCCCTGATAAAGCTGCTATGTGAATAGGAATAACACTCTATGACTGAAGCTCTTCAAAAGCATTTAAATACTGAAATAACTAATTTAAATGGAAATTGGGTTAAAAAAAACTGTAATTATGAAGGTGATATTTGTAGCAAGTTAGGTATGCATAAACAAACTTTACGCTATTGGGATGCAACATGGGAGGGTCTGAATATAGAGTTTAAAAAAGGTCGAAGTATTTGGCTTGATTTAGTTCGTTATAGTGAAATTTTAATGAAAATTAATTCAGATGCATCAAAAAAGACAATCTCATTGTTTTTTATTCATAACATAGATACAGATAAAAAAAAGCATAGAACTGAAATAGTCAAAATAATTGCAGTTGATACATCTAAAATTATTGAAAAATTAAATTTAGAAATGGGACAAGCAAAGGCCTTAATTGCTCTTCATAAAAATTTACGAGAGAATAGTAAAAAAACTTTAAACGCTCAAGTGAGTATGACAGTAAAGCAGATTGAAAATATCGCAGATTTTGTTGTTTTTAAAAGTGCCATTAAATAAAATAAACATAACAAAACATTGAAAGCTAAAGTAACTTTAGTAATTGGGCAGTTAGTCACATTATTATAGTGGTGCTGTTATTAAGTTGGTTTTCACATAGCAAAGTCATCAATCGGACGCTTACTGTTTTCTTGTGCTTGTAACAGTTTGGATAATTATATTTAGCCGCTTATAGCTGCGTATTAGTATTCAATAGCAATAGGTAAGTAGTAATGGGAAAATGTCCTATATGTTCAAAATTTCGTAAGTTAGATACACATTTATTCGAATTAGCGAGTTTTTGCGCAGTTTTGGATAATGTAGTCTCTTTTAAGGATGAAGAAGATGAAATCCTAATTAGTACAGCAACTATCGGAGAGTGGTTAAAGCTGGCTGCTCAACTGGATAATGTAGCCATAGATACGTGGAAATTTAGCGATGGAGCGGAATTTTTTTGTGAAACTGTTGCTGATGCAAGTGATTCTAATACTAAACATTACTCAGCATATGCGACTGCATTAACAAAGTTTATTTTCGTTTCAAATGCCCTTGAAGAAATGTATCGCTTTATTTCTCCTCATTACCTTTCTTGCGATAAGCTTAAGAACAGAAATTTATATAAACCATCGATGCAAGCAACAGCATTGGTTGATATATATAATGCCGACGATTTTCCACTCCACTTTAGCCACAAAGTGGAAAGCTTCATTGAAATATTTAACAGGTGTGATTACATCAAAGACAAGCCTTTAAGTGGTATGAAAAGCGTTAAATCAGTAGATCATAGTTACGGACTTCACCTTATCAGAAACATCCGAAATTACGTCGCACATGGCGTATTTCCAATTTCCGAAAACCCTGAATGGACATTAGATTATAAAAATAATCAATTGCTGTACGAAGTTCTATTAAGTTCATGTCGAGTAGCTTGCCTTTATATTCAGGTTTTCCTCAATAAGTACAACGTTGGAATGAAATCAGATGACTATAGGTTAACGGTGCAAGGAATTGGCTCAGAATTTGACTGCTTTCGCGAAAATTATACTCCGGATTTAGCTTTGAAGTTACATCTTGCTGATACTTTTAGTTTTTTGGATTAACTGAAGGATAACAAATGATTGAGGTTGCAACTGCCCGCTTGCGGCACATTCAGAATGTTAGATTTGATTGAGTAATATTAATCAAATCTAACAGCTAACAGTCATGACTTATTCTATAAATCACTTTAAATTAATATTGAGAACACCTCTGATTTCGTGTGACTGTCTACTTCTTAGATTAATTCCCGAAATCCCGCACGGCCACTAATCAAAGCTAACTAATCAAAATACCGAAAAACAACAAGGTTTTTCGGTATGCTCCCAACTCTAAACTACTTTAAACAATCTCCCGAAATACAAACGGCACTTGCACCATACTCGCTTAAATTTGCCCAGTGTATATTACCTATCTTGTATTTAGAGGGTGGTTTACGCAGTGACGGCGGGTTAAACGATATAACCTCAGACCAGGGTGGCCTTACAAAATATGGCATAAGCCAGCGCGCGTATCCAAAGCTTGATATTAAAAATCTAACACTCGCCAAAGCCGTAAGCTTGTATCACCGCGACTATTGGCGTGCAATGTACAGCGAGCAAAGCGCCGCAGGTGTTGATTTTATGCTGCTAGATGGCGCAGTGCAGCACGGCGCACCTGCCATGACCCAATTAATCCAGCGCCTAGTTAACTCAAAGCCTGATGGCCGCATGGGGCCAAAAACCCTAGCCGCCATTTTAGAGCGCCCAGCCCTTAGCCTCATTGTACTGCTTAGCGTAAACCGTGGTCGCAAGTACGCCCGTATTTGTGCAAACGATGCCCGTCAAAAACCAAACTTAGAGGGCTGGTATAACCGCCTAGCTCATGTAACCGAATTTGCAGTGAACCAGCTAAGCGAGGTGGCGTAATGGGTAAAAGTTGGGATTGGTCATATCAAAAAGGCCGCGAAAAACGCATGGGATTGGAAGTTGACGCTCGCATGCACAACATGCCATTCGACCCACGCAAAATACCACTACACAGCCACTGCAACACAATGCAAAGCTACTTTAATAAAGGCTGGCAATCGGTAAGAGCCATTGATATTCAACTACGCGTAGACGGCCAACAAAGCTCCAAAGGTGCCCGCACAGCCTTTAAACAAGGCTTTGGAGAGGCTAATGGCAATTAGCAACTGGTTTAACGTGGTCGAGCCTATCACCAATTTAATTGATGATCTGTTTACCAGCGACGAAGAGCGCCAAACCATTACCAACGAACTCAAACGCATTGAAAACGCAGCACAAAGCCAAGTGTTAGAGCTTGAGGGAAAAATTTTAGAGCTACAAGGCAAAGTGCTAGAGGCTCAATCGCAAATTATTACCGCAGAGGCCAATGGCGAAAGCTGGCTTCAACGCAATTGGCGGCCAATCACCATGCTTACATTTTTAGTGTTGGTGTGCTTTGACTCATTTGGTTGGTTGGCTTTTCGCTTATCAGCGCAGGCATGGGATTTACTGCAATTAGGCATAGGCGGTTACGTTATTGGTCGTACAGTCGAAAAGGCCGCGCCAAGCGTTAAGCAAAGTATTAAAAACGTAATTGAAAAAGTAAGGAAGCCAAATTGAGTAAACTCGACGACGCACAAAAAATAGAGCGACACTTACTAGATGCCGCGCTATCCATTCAACGCGAAAAATCAAACAAACCAGGTGCAGAGTTTATGCACTGCCAAGAGTGCGGCATAGATATACCAAAACAGCGCCGTGAAGCAGTTAAAAACTGTAGCACCTGTGTTGATTGCCAATCACTCATTGAAATACAACAACAGCATTATAGGCATTAGCATGGAATTTATTTTGGAGTGGCAAAAGGCATTTATAACCGTTTGTGTAGCCATAGTTGGCGCTGGCGCACTGGCATGGTTACGCAGCACTTTTGTGACCAAAAAGGTTCATGAGGTGTTAGAAAGCCGTTTAAGCGCCGTAGAAAAAACAGTAGAAGACCTGCCCAATGCCGACGACCTACACGACCTTGATAAACGCTTAATAGAAGTTAGCGGCAAAATCGATGGCCTAAATCCACAGCTCACCGACCTAAAGCGGCTAACCGATCTATTAATGGAAAACGAACTCAGAGGTACGCGTAGTGGCGATAGTTAACGACAAGTGCCAATGCGGCGTAAAAATCACGGTACTTACAAAGTCGGATAAAACCGAGGCTTGTTATAAAAACATACCCGCTCAGGTTGTCACCACCGACGATTTTAATAAAGGCATAACCGATTACACACTGTATCGATGCATGCAATGCGGCGAACCAGTAGAAGAAACCGTGCCAGCCCTTAAGCCCCACCCATAGGAAAAAACACCATGGCATTTTTAGAAGTCCAAGCCGAGCACCAACGAATTAGCATATTAATAACGCTTAAAGAATCCGCCGATTTTGGCGCTAACACCAGCATGCTAGCCGATGTACTACAGCGCTATGCACTGGGTTGCAGTCGCGATCAGCTTAAAAGCTTACTCAATTGGTTAGAGCAAAACGGCTATATAACACTCGATAAACTCAGTGCTAACACGTGGGTAGCCCGCATTACGCAATCGGGCATAGACGTAGCGGAGGGCATAAGTGTAGTACCTGGCATTAAACGTCCAGGGCCACGAGGTTAAACCATGAGCGAATCAATACGCAGAGGCCAGCCCAGCAAAGTAGACCTGCTACCTGAAGACATTAAAAAGCAGCTCGATTCAATGCTACGCGACAAACGTTTTAGCCAGGGCGAAATACTCGACGCCGTAAACAGCCTTATTATTGAATCGGGCTTAGACGATGGCGCAACTATTAGCCGCAGTGGCCTAAGCCGCCATGCACAAAAAACCGAAGCCATAGGCCAGAAGCTACGCGACTTGCGCGAGTCAACTAAAGCACTTACCGCAGAGCTTGGCGATAAGCCAACGGGAGACACCACCAAGCTTATTTTAGAAATGGGCCGTTCTCAGTTGTTTCGTGCAATGCAGCAACAAATGATGAACCCCGACGACGACGCAGCGGTAGACATAGATACCATAAAAGACGCCATGCTAGCAGCCCAGCGCCTAGAGCAAACTGCCATGGCGGCACACAAACGCCAGCAAGAAATAGAAAAAGCCTACGCGCAAAAGCTCGCCAAAGACCTAGACCAAAAGGTTAAAAACGAAAACTTACCGCAAACCGCAGACGACATGCTGGCCTTTTTCAAACGCGATATTTTAGGGCTAAAGCATGACTAGCACAGCGCAAAGCGTTACCCAAACCAACGAGCTACCGCTTAGTAAAGTGGCAGGTTCGTTAGCGGTTGCCATGGGCACCGACATACTTTTTGGTTATCAAAAAGCATGGATGGAAGATAAAGCAATAATAAAAATTGCCGAAAAGTCACGCCGTACAGGGCTAACCTTTGCCGAAGCGCTCGACGACGTACTAAGTGCTTGTGCCAGTAAAGGCGCGCAAAACACCTATTACCTTGGCTCAGATAAAGAAATGGCTAAGGAGTTTATAGACGCCTGTGCATTTTGGGCGCAAAAGCTCAACATGGTTATGGGCGAAGTCGAAGAGGGCATATTTGAAGAAAAAGACCCAGACGGCACAAAGCGCTCAATCAATACCTTTGAAATTAAATTCCCTAGCACCGGTAAAAAAATAGTAGCGCTAAGCTCTAACCCGCGTAACTTGCGAGGCCGCCAAGGCAACGTAGTAATAGACGAAGCGGCATTCCATGACAAGCTAGACGAAGTACTAAAAGCCGCCATGGCATTGACCATGTGGGGCGGGCGAGTACGTATTATTTCGACCCATAACGGCGTAGATAACCTATTTAACACGCTAATAATCCAAGCCAGACGGGGTACTAAAAAGTATTCAGTGCATCATATTCCTATTGATAAAGCGCTAAAACACGGCCTATATAAACGTATTTGTTTAGTGAGTGGGCAAACGTGGACGCAAGCCAAAGAAGACGAATGGCTTACTAATCAAGTTGATTTTTACCCTACAGCCGATGCCGCAAACGAAGAGCTTTACTGCGTACCAAGCCAAGGCGCAGGGCAATACTTAAGCCGCCGCTTGCGTGAACGTGCCCTAAGCGATGAGTGCAAAGTACTACGCTACACAGCCCCTACTGATTTTGAAAGCTGGACCGAAGAGCAGCGCGTAAAAGACGTAGCCACTTGGTGCGAACAAAATATAGACGAGCTTATAAGTAGGTTAAATCCTGATCTAACTCACGCTTTTGGTGAAGATTTTGCCCGTAAAGGCGATCTGTCGGTATTCAGTATTGGTGAAATAAACCAAGACACCAGCCTAACCGTGCCCTTTATGGTTGAGCTGCGCAATGTAACCTACGAGCAGCAAAAGCAAATCATGCTGTATATTTGTGCCCGTTTACCAAAACTGCGCGGCCTAGCGTTTGATGCCACTGGTAACGGGGGTTACTTAGCCGAAGCCGCAAGCCTTAAATACGGCACAGAGCTAGTAGATAGCGTGCATTTATCACAAGCATGGTATCGCGAATGGATGCCAAAACTAAAAGACTACTTTGAAACCGACAACATTACGCTACCCAAAGACCAAGACGTACTAGACGACCTAGGCCAAATCAAACTTAAAAACGGTATTGCACAGGTAGATAAAGGTAAAAATACTGGCACCGATGGCAACAAGCGCCACGGAGATAGCGCGGTATCAATAGCCATGCTAATACGTGCTGCAGAAATGGACGGCAGCGCTATAGAGTTTACGCCACTACCAAGCAAAGCCCAGCAAAGTGCTAACAGCTTACGCCCCGACCACAGTGACGACCTAGCAAGTGATCGTAAAGCAGCATGGTAGCGCGGCGATTTAGGATCTTTTATCAAGAGATATTCACCGCCCAAGTACAGCAATTAGACATAACCGCCGCCAGTTTAGCCAAGGCCCACCAACACACCTTAACGCTTGATATATACGTGCTAAGCATTAAGCCCATCATTAAAGTTAGAGTAAACCCATGAACAAAATAGTAGATATTCACGGCAACCCGATTAAATCAACCGACTTTAAGCAAGTGCAAACCGATCAGGATAGCCGCATTGGCATGCTAATGCGTCAATTTGCTGAACACCCAAGTGAAGCGCTTACCCCTGCTAAGTTATCGCAACTATTAAAAGACTCAGAAGCTGGAAACTTAGCAGCCATAGCCGACTTAGCCAAAGACATGGAAGACAAAGACGGCCACCTATTTAGCGAACTAACAAAGCGGCGCAGAGGTTGGCTTAAATACGATTGGTCAGTAGAGCCGCCGCGCAACGCGACTCCACAAGAGGAAAAAGACGCCGCAGCAATTCAAGAAATATTAGAAGATGCCACATGGCTAGACGACCTGCTTTTTGATTGTAGCGACGCAATACTAAAATCGTTTTCGTGTAACGAGCTAAGTTGGGCGTTTGATGGCGGCGAGCACATTATTACCGGTTACGAATTTCGCGACCAAAACCTATTCCAAACACACCCAGATAACCGAAACCAGTTAATGCTGCGCGACAACAGCTACACAGGGCAAACATTAAATCCGTTTGGCTGGTGCGCGCACATTCACCGCAGTAAATCGGGGTATATTCATCGTACTGGGTTAACCTCAACCGTGGCATGGCCGTACTTATTTAAAAACTATTCAATCCGCGACCTTGCTGAGTTCCTAGAGATTTACGGCTTACCGCTTCGTTTAGGTAAATACCCCAATGGCGCAAGTGATGATGAAAAAGCCACTTTGTTACGTGCCGTGCTTAGCATCGGTCATAACGCAGGGGGTATTATCCCAAAGGGTATGGAGATTGAATTTCAAAATGCCGCTAATGGGCAATCAGACCCGTTTGAAGCCATGATCAAGTGGTGTGAAACCACCCAAAGTAAAGCCGTATTAGGCGCAACGCTCACCAGCCAAGCCGATGGTAAAACCAGCACTAACGCCCTTGGTAACGTGCATATGGACGTACTAAACGACATAACCGAAAGCGATTTAAAACAAGTAGCTAACACCATTACGCGCGATATTATCTACCCAATGCACGCGCTCAATTCTAAAAGCTATTCAGGCACGCGCCGTATACCACGCTTTAAATTTGATACCAGCGAACCCGACGACATCGCATTATTAGCGCCAGCACTTAAAATACTTACCGAAGTTAACTACCCAATACCGGCTAAATGGGTAAGCGAAAAAACCCAAATACCATTACCTGAAAAGGGTGAGGCAATACTAAGCTTAACTCCAGTAGTAGCACCAACAGAGCCTGCCGCCGCACTTAAAGGCTTTGCAGCACTTAAAAGCGAACCACAAAAAGATAACGCCGACCTAGTAGCCGAGCAGCTAGCCGCACAAGCACAAACCCACTTAAACACCATGAGCGATGCCGTAACCGAACTGGTCAAAAACGCCAGCAGCCTAGAGGAAATACGCGACGGTATACTAGCCCTAGAGCCACAAATAAGCACTGAGGGCTTTAGCGAGTTAATGGCAAAGGCCATGGCAGCCAGTGAGTTACTAGGCGCGCTAGAAGTGGATGAGGGCCGTTAAATGGCTGTTAGATATGGCTCGTTACCGTTTGACGATGGTATAAAGTTTTTTAGGCAAAAGTTAAATACACCCAGCGGCAGCTGGGACGATGTATGGCAAAACGCTCATAACCGCGCGTTTATGGTTGCAGGCGTAACCAAAGCCGACATGCTTAACGACTTTTACACCTCAGTAGACAAAGCTATAAGTGAAGGTAAAAGCCTGGGCTGGTTTCAAAAAGAGTTTGATAATATTAAAGCGCGTTACGGTTGGGAGCATAACGGCCAGAGTGCATGGCGTAGCCAGTTAATATACGAAACCAATATACGGCAAGCCTACAACGCAGGGCGTGAGGGGCAAATACAAGCACTTAAAGCAAGCCGCCCTTATGCACTATACAAGCACGGCGATAGCGAAAGCCCGCGCGTACTGCATTTAAAATGGAATAACCTAGTATTACCGGTAGATGATCCATGGTGGGACACCCACAGCCCACAAAACGGCTGGGGCTGTAAATGTAAAAAGTTTAGCCTAAGCGAACGTGAGCTTAAGCGCCGTGGCCTAACCGTAGGCACAGCCCCCGATAATGGTAATTACACCTGGACAAATAAAAAAACAGGCGAAGAGTTTGAACTACCACGCGGGATTGAACCGGGTTTTGACTACACCCCAAAAAATACAGCCCAGCTAACAAGCCAGGCTAAAAAACAAGTGGCTGACAAGCCACCGCTTAAACAGCGCGTAGCAGATTATCAAGCAAGCCGCATTGTACCATCGGCTTACAGCACCGCTAAAAACGTCACCGCGCTAAAGCTCGACCCATTACTAGCAATGCTCGATAGCGAAGTACTTAGCGGCTTAAACAGCTTTTTAGACGCCAAGCAAACTAAAACCCTGTTTGTAAAAAGTAACGAAATGAGCGCAGGTTCTAAAGCAAATGCAGCCATTCGTAGTGACGTAGGCGAGTACTTAGGCGTAGACGACTTTTACGCCCGTATGCAATACGCCACCCGTAACCCTAAACGGGTAGGCGGGTTTACCTCAGTGGGTTTTGAGCACGTAGTAGTAAAAGTAAAAGCCAGCCAAAACCTAGCCAAAGTAAACATGCAAGCAGTGCAAGACACCGCAGCGCTTACCGTAAGGCTCGCCGCTAACAACGAAGGTAAGTACAGCTTCAAACACAATGGGCAAACTTTAAAACGCGATCACACAATATCAGATACACTTAATACACTAGATAAAAACGAAGCCCATGCAGTGGTAGCCACATGGCTACACGAACTAGGCCACCAAGTGCATTACTATGCAGGCGCACCTGCCTTTTTAAAAAATGCCTTGCCCGTAACCTATTACGGTGCTGTCAATAAGTACGAAGAATTTGCCGAGGCATTCACCGCCTGGGCGCTTGCCCGTAACGAACTTAAAAAATGGCAACCGGAGCTTGTAAGCTGGATAGACCAACTAGTAAAAGATGCCGCTAAATCACAGGAAAAAAGACGATGAAATTAATCGAACAAGCGCAGCAGCTGCTAAGGCAAACCCCGTATACCATACAAACGTGTCGCGAGTTTGCACAGCTTGAGCAACAAGCCAAAGGCAAAGAGGCCAACCAAATAGCCGACCTACTCCCCGCGCTTATTGCAGGGCTAGACCAGCAAACACACCTAGAAGCATTTAACGAAGGGTTAGTGTAATGGCAGGTGCTAAAATACAAATAAGCACCCAAGGCGCACAAGCAGTAAGCGGTGTGCTCACCCAACTGGTAAAAAACTTAGACAATCTCGCGCCAGCGTTAGGCAATGTGGGCGAGCATTTAATGTTGACCCACCGTGATCACTTTGACGAGCAACGCAGCCCAGATGGCGACCCGTGGCAGCCACTTAGCCCAGACTACGCCAAGAGTAAAAAAAAGAACAAAGATAAAATACTTAGGCTAAACGACATACTGCGCGACACGTTCGCTTATAACGTAGGGGACGAATCATTAGAGTTTGGCACAAATATGGAATACGCTGCTATCCATCAATTTGGTGGTAAAAGCGATATGATCCCCCGTTTAGCTGCCATCCCAGCACGGCCATTTTTAGGGTTATCGGATGATGACGAAAAAGAAGTGATTATGATTTTAGGTAAATTTATATTGTAATTATTCTTTTTATGTTAGTTCAAGGTTGTGTATGCTAACAAAAAATTAAAGGATTAACGAAATGATATCAAATAATATTCGGCATAAAATTAGCTCGATTAGTAAAGGTCTTAGTGACTTAAAATTAACAGTAGTTGGAAACGATAGCGCGCTCCAATTAATAGATATCGCGATAGAAATTTTTGCTTCAATAAAAAAAATTGCTGAAATAGATATTCTTTTATTGAGTAAAAAAATGGACTCGGTTTTTGATTTTATAAGGGTTGTTGATGAAATTAAAGACTTTTGTTCAAGCGAAAAAGTCGGGTTTAAGTCCTCTAGTGGTAGACAAGTTTTCGGTATAAATAATATAAATAGACTACAAAAAGATACTTTTAGCTTACTTGAATTAATTCAATCTATCTCTAGTAATGAGTCAATAAAAGACGAAAAAGAAATCAAACAAGAACTATCACTTAAAAATAATCAATTATTAAAAAACGAAAAACGTTTCGATGAATTAGCTGCTTCCTTTAAAAAACAACATGGTGAGACTATAAGAGTGTCTCAAGAAAAAGCGGAACAGTTATTAACTTTCTTATCAAGTAGTGTAAAAGAGTCAGAGCAAAAAGTTAGCAATACTTTATCGATAATTCAAAGTAGTGTTAGTGAATATAAGGATGAACTTGGTACTCTAGGTAATAAAATCACAGAAATAGAAACGACTCAAAAAGAACAAATTCAGGCGTTTAAAGATGAATATGAAAAAGCCAAGCAAGAGATAGAAACTAAAAAAAATGAAATAAATGAACTATTAAAGATAGCAAGTGAAGGTGTAATAGCTGGTTCTTTTGACGAAGGTGCAATATCAGAGAGAAAAATCGCAGACAATCTAAGATACGGCTCTTTGGGTTGTATGTTAGGAATTATTATTATAGCTATTTTTACCTTTGTAGAATCGACAAAGTTTGGTTTTGATTGGGAAAACACAATTCTAAGAGCTGTACTAATTTTTATTCTATCTATTCCGGCAACCTATTTATCAAGGGAGTCATCTAAACACAGAAAACAAGAATATAACTTACATCAAACTGCACTTGATTTGAAAACCATAGATCCATTTTTAAGAAGTTTACCTGAGACAGAACAAATTAAATTAAGGGTAAACCTAGTTGAAAGCCTGTTTGGTTCTAAAAAGCAAAACAGTATCGAAAAAGATACTTACCATACCGATAATAATGAATTGTTTATGGAATTTCTTAAAAAGTTAGATTTCAGAAAACAAGCTCCAAATGAAACATCTAACCCCCCTAGAGTTACAAAGTAATATGCTAAGAAAATTAGATAAATATTTAGATGATGTAGTCTCCCCATACTGGGAGATTCTTCTTTATTTTTTATCAGGGCTTTTCATGTTAACAGGGCTAATTGTAATTTTCTGTTGTGATAAATCGTTAGCTGACAAGTTTTCTAGTTTTGGAAGTTTTGCAGGCTTTTTGGTATCAATAGCTGCTTTCGTATATGCAAGGAGGGAATACTTAAGGCAACGAGGCTTAAATGAGCGAGTTGGAATGCAAACAGGATCGTTACCAAAGCTAAGGAATTATTTGACAAGTAACGTTGTTATGATTGCATCAAATTTCCACTCAGTTACAAAAGGATTCAAGAGCAATGATGGCGAGCTGTCTGGAGGTTTTGATGAGTTGGAAGAGCTCGAGAAAGATGATATAAGATTTGAAAATAATAGATTAGAAAAAGAATTACATGAAATTTGGCAAGAGTTTATGGCCCAAAAAGAAAAAGCCTTTTATTATGAAGCTAAATTCAAATCTAATTTTGCATGTAAAAATGAAGAATTAGAAAATTTGATATTAAGTCTGCAAGACGTTCTATTTCTAATTTCTTTCAAACTTAACAAATTTCAATTACGTAGTAATCAATCTGAATTGTTAGCTGAACGCATAACTGATAATGCATATTATAAGTTATTTATTGAAGATAAGTTCGATACTTGGAGGCGGCTAGATAAAGTTGATTATGATAAATTACAGAAAAGGCTACGAGTGATTGTTAATGACGTCATAGAGGCTCTTAGGTTTTAGTCATTCATTAGGCAGCGAAACTTATGAAAAGCCTTTACAGCTGCTTTTAAACAGAGTTTAAACAGGGTTGCATTGTTAATGTTGACTCCTGTTTTACTGTGATAAACTTATAACTCTATTTTAGTCTGCAAATCCCTTATAAATTCCCGAAACACCGCACGGCCAACCAAAACAAATCTAACTCCATACTGAGCACAGATTATTCAAACTGTGCTTAGTCATGAAAAAACCATTTACCAAACAAAGTTTACTTGAAACCACCTCACTTACATCGGCGCTTGCTGTTTTATCAGCAAATAAACCTGCCGATTTAGGCTTTGCTGCGTGTCGCTTTGCAAGCGAAATTAACGAGCAAGGTATAAGCGAGCGTGTAATGGTGATGCCAGACGGCTATTTTAAATCACACGATGGCCGCCCATTCGATGTGCCTGCTAATGCTTGGTTACTAGACCAAGCCGCATTTGAGTTACTTAAAAGCACCGCAGGCACCCGCACTAACGACTACCACTTTGACTACGAGCACCAAACCCTACACGCAGAAGAAAATGGCAAGCCAGCCCCAGCAAGTGGTTGGTTTAACCCAAGCGATTTAGAGTATGTGCCAGGCGAGGGGCTTTATGCCCTTAATGTTCGCTGGACACCTAGCGCGCGCGCACACCTAAAAAACGACGAATACCGCTTTATAAGTCCTGTTTTTCATTACGACAAACAAACAGGCCGCCCAACCAAATTACGCCACTTTGCCCTTACCAACGACCCAGCGGTAGACGGTATGGACAAAGTAGCGGTTTTAAAAGCTTCTAAAACCCATGTTAACAATGGAGAAAACACCATGAATGCAGCTCAAAAATTGCTGAGCTTGCTAGGTATTACTGTGGATGGTGACAAAATCACCGATGCAGACTACACCCAAGCAACAACAGCACTTACTGCTTTAAAGGCCAAAGCCGACGAAGCCGACACGCTCACAACCGAGCTAAGTAACGCCAACGATGCCGTTGCCGCACTAAAAGCAAATAGCCCTAATGAGGTTAATTTAGCTAAGTACGTGCCGGTTGAAACCTACAACGCATTGCACACTGAAATGGTTGCCCTTAAAAGCACCAGTGACACCCAAACGGTTGAGCAGGAAATTAGCAAGGCTAAACAAGATGGCCGCATTATCGCCAGCGAAGTTAAATACTTAACGAGCTTAGGGTGTCAGCAAGGCGTTGTTGCGCTAAAAGCGGTGTTAGATGCCCGTTCACCTATTGCAAGCTTAACGGCTCAGCAAACCACTCACGCACCTAAGCCAGAGCAAAATAAAGACGGCTTAGCAGCACTCACCGCAGAAGACAAGTATGCAGCAGATCAGTTAGGTCTTAGTCATGCTGCTTATGCAAAAGCTAAACAGGAGCAAAACTAATGGCTTTAGTGACCCCAGCACTTTTAACTGCTTTGTTTACTGGTTTTAAAACCGAGTTTGAACAAGGTAAATCAGAAGCAGAGCCGCAATTTAATAAAATTGCCAGTGTAATCAAATCTACATCGGCCAGTAATACCTACGGCTGGTTGGGTAAGTTCCCAAGCCTGGCTAAATGGATTGGTGATCGAAATATTCAAAGTATGAAGTCGCAGGCGTACACCATTACCAACGACGATTACGAGTCAACGGTAGGCGTAGACCGCAACGACATTGAAGACGACAACCTAGGCGTGTATTCACCTATTTTTAAAGAAATGGGTAACGCGGCGGCCATTCACCCAGATGAAATGATTTTCCCGTTATTAGCGGCAGGTTTTACAACGCTGTGTTACGACGGGCAAAACTATTTCGATGAAGAGCACCCTGTTTACCCAAATGCCGATGGCACAGGTACAGCGGTCTCTACTGCAAATATGGCGGCTGATGTTGATTACACAGGGGATGCTTGGTACGTACTCGATACCTCAAAAGCGCTTAAGCCGCTCATTTTCCAAGAGCGTAAAAAGCCTAACTTGCTTGCCATGACAAAAATGGACGACGAAGCCGTATTCACGCGCAAAGAATACCGTTACGGCGTTGATTGCCGTGATGCCGCAGGCTTTGGTTTTTGGCAGCTTGCCTTTGCTAATAAACGTGCATTAACGCCAGATAACCTATGGGACAGCATCGAAAAAATGCGCAGCTTTACTGCCGATGGTGGCCGTAAATTGGGTATTAAGCCAACCATGTTAGTTGTACCAGCAAGCATGGAAAAGCTAGCAACCCGCATGCTAGAGCGTGAGCTTGATTCAAACAGCTCAAACGAACTTAAAGGCCGTGTAGAGCTGCTAGTAGCTGATTACCTTTAACCAACCATAAAACCCTATTAAGTACGGGGCTGTATAGCCCCATACTTTAAACCAGGAGTAATAATGAAATGGCTAAAAACCTTAAGCTTACTGCGCTTGCGTCTATCATTGTGCATTGCACGCAGCCTACGGGCTACCGTCGCGGTGGCATTGCCCACACAAGCGGAAAGCAAACTATTTCAGCTGAAGCGCTTACGCAACAGCAGCTTGAAGCAATTGAAAATGATCCACGCTTATCGGTGCAAGCTGTACCGCTCGATGCGAGTACTGCGCAGAACCCACAGCTGGACGCAGATAACATGGGTACAAATTTAGATGCCCCTAAACTCTACGCTCAAGTTGACACCACCCAAGCGCCCATTGAGCTGCAACCCGTTATTGCCTTAATGATTGATGCACAGTTTGCAGAGCAACCTAGTTGTGCTCAGGTTGCCTATGAGGCACCAGGCGAAAATGAGGGGGAGGTAGTTAAAGTTAAAGTGCCTGCGCTTACTCGTGATTTAGCGTGGCAATGGCTACAAGAAGCAACCAAAACAGGCGAGGGCGAGTAAATGGCCTACGCAACAATAGCCGCAATGCAAAAGCGTTTTGGCGAGCAAGAACTTATTTATTTAAGTGAGCGCGACGATGCCCCCGCTGATGTAATTAATACCGCAGTTATTGAGCAGGCCATTACCGATGCAAGCGACATGATTAACGGCTATTTAGCTGGACGTTACGAATTGCCGCTTGTAACGGTTCCTAACCTACTTGAGCAATTTTGTTGTGATATTGCTCGTTATAAGTTAGGCACAAACGACACCCCAGAGCACATAGAAACGCGATACAAGGACGCAATAAAGTTTTTAAACTCAGTGGCTAAAGGCGAGTTAAGCATTGGGGTTAATGCACTAGGCGAGGACGCAAAAGTGCAAGACACCGCCACCATACAAAGCTCAGGCACTGTGTTTTCACGTGAAAAGTCAAAGGGGTTTGTTTAATGTTTGAAATTACCACCGACTATTTTGCCGCTCAAAACCCGCTTAAACAGGCACTTGAACAAGTACCAGGCATTAAGCGTGTTTACCTAAGCGACGAACTAGCCGACGTAAAAGAAGACCGCCAAACAACCCCCAGTATTCACCTTATGTACTACGGCGATAACTTACCAGAAAGTAAAAACGCCGGCTATTTAATGCAGCTAACCCAAACATGGATTGTTGTACTGGTGGTGCGTAAGCAAGACACAAATGCAGGTGAGCACCTAACTAACATTATTCGCGCTATGGCGGGCAAAGTGCTTAACGGCACGGGGCCATGGCTTAGAGTAAACACCCCAGCTAAACCACAATTCACCAAAGGCCATGCGTATTACCCGCTGGCTTTTACTTGTCAAATGAGACTTAAAGGAGCGCTTTAATATGAGCGACGGTATTTTACTAGCGGGCAACATTTTTGTAGACCGTTTAAACGAGCAAGGCGTAAGCACCGGCCAAATTTTTGGTCCAATCAACACCACTAAGCTAGGCATTAAAGCTGAAGCCGATTCGGTTGTACGTACATCAAATAAAAAAGCCAGCAAAGGCCAAACACTTGATGACGTAAAAATAGGTAAGCCAACCGTTATTACATGGGAGTTTGACGATCAGCCAGCAGAAATGATTGCGCTCGCACTTATGGGCGATGTAGCCGCCATTAACGACGCAGCCGGAACATTAACCGACGAAGCCGTAACCATGCCTACTAACCAATCGTGGGTTTCAGTACCAGGGCAAAACTTTACAAACGATGTAGTGGTAAAACAAGCCACTGTAACCTTGTCTGTCGGTGTTGATTACGAGTTTAATTTTGCCCTGGGTATGATACGCGCCATTAAAGGCGGTGCATTAGATGCCGGCGGCAGCATTACCGTAACAGGTAGCTACAACGCTCGCACTGGTAAACGCATTAACGGTGCAACGGTGTCACAAACGCGCTTACGTATTTTTGGTGAGGGTACAAACCTAGCCAATGGTAAGCAAGTTAACTTTGAAATTTATGACACTTCAATGATGCCAACCTCTGAGCTTGATTTAGCAAGCTCAGAGTTTGTAACCGCTGCCCTTGAAGGGACAGCCAAACTGGTAACAGGCAAAACAGAGCCGTACTACATTGACGAGATAGACGCCTAACAACCTGCAAAGCGTATTTATAAAGGGGCGTTCGCCCCTTTATTCCCCCCTTTAAACCGTGTTTAAACTGAGTTGAAGCCATGGCAAATAAAACCCTAGAATTAGCCCTACGCATTGTTGCCGAAGCCACTGGCAAGCAAAATATTGAGCAGCTAGTAACAGAGCTGGAAAATATTGAGCAAAGCGCCGATGCCGCTAATCCAGCAGCCAAAAACCTCAGTGATTCACTAGATAAAACCGACACTAGTGCAAAACAAACTGGTCAAACAGCCGGTAAACTTGCTAAGGAATTAGATGGGTTAGCTAACCAAGCTGATCTTATTCGCGCGTTTGAACAATCAAAACAGAAATTAGAACAACAAGAAATAGCCACAACCGCTGCGGCGCTCGCCCTTGATAAACTTCAAGCCGAAGCTAAAAACACCGATAAACCATTTGTGCAGCTTGCACGTTCACTCGATGCCGCCGAAAAAGATCTAACCCAAATGCGCACCGAGCTTACCCAGCAAACAAGTAAGCACGCAGCACTACAAAATGCCCTTAAAAAATCAGACCTAGACACTAATAATCTACGCGCAGCCAAACGCGATTTAGCAGCCCAGTTTGATAAAACAGGCCGCTCAGTTGATAAATTTAGCAATAACTTACGCACAGGAACCACAGCGCAACGTGCCCAAGCGCAAAGTTTAGACGGCATTATAGGCAAAGTAACCGCATTAGCCGCAGCTTATGTGGGGCTTGACCGTGTGGCCCAAGCAGTAACCCAAGTATTTACCACAGGCGATAAGTTTGAAAATTTAGGCGTGCAAATGCAGGCGCTAATGGGCGGTATAGCTGGTGGAGAAAAAGCCACTGAGTGGGTAAAAGACTTTACCAAAAATACCCCTTTGCAAATGGGTGAAGTAAGCCAGGCGTTTGTAAAGCTTAAAGCCTTTGGCCTTGATCCAATGGATGGCACCATGCAGGCCATTACCGACCAAGCTTTAAAGTTAGGCGGTGGTTTTCAAGAAGTAGAAGGCGTAAGCCTGGCATTAGGCCAAGCCTGGGCAAAACAAAAGTTACAAGGCGAAGAAATACTACAGCTTATTGAACGGGGTATACCTGTTTGGGAGCTATTAGAAAAAAGCACGGGTAAAAATACCGTTGAGCTGCAAAAGCTATCAAGTGCAGGCCAGTTAGGCCGTGATGTAATAAAAGGTTTAATAGATGAAATGGGCCGCGCGAGTGCTGGCTCAGCCGCTGCACAAATGGCGCTTTTTAGCGGGCAGGTATCAAACGCTAAAGACAATATGGAGCAGTTTTATAACCTAATAGCGCAAAGTGGCGCTATGGATTGGTTAAAAGCCAATATAACAGCGCTTAATACTGAGTTTGCAGCCATGGCCGCAGATGGGCGCTTGCAAGAGTGGGCGCAAAAAATAAGTGACACCATTGTAAGTACGGGCGAAGCAATTAAAGGCGCTGCAACAACGCTTTACGAATACCGCGAAGAAATAGCCGCCGTTGCAAAAGTATGGCTTGCACTAAAAGTAGGTAATTATTTTACAAGTGTAATAAGTGGTGCCACTGCGGCCATTGCCTCACTTAGAACCTATACAGCGGCCATTGGTGCCACCACTGTAGCCACTAACGCCGCAGGTATAGCCGCTGCAAAATGGAGCACTGCCCTTAAAACAGTTGCTAAAGCGGGGTTATATACCTGGTTAATTAGCGAATTAATTGAGGTTGGTTTTTTATACAAAGACTTACTCGTAGCCGAAGAGGCGCTACGCAAGTCACAACAGCAATCAGCCCAGCAAGCGCAATTGCTCACCGATGAATTAAAATCATTATCTGACTCAACCGGCTTAGTTATTACTAACATGGCCGAGTTAGACGCGTTGATAGAGGCAGGCACCCTTGTATGGGATGACGTAACCAACCGTTATGTAAATATTGAGTACCAGCAGCAAAAGTTAGCTGAGTCCACAGCTAAAACCCTAGCAGCAGAAAAAGAACGCCAGGCGTTTTTAAGCCTAACACTACCCGAAGCCATTAAAACCATTGAGTCATTACAACAGCAAGCCACCGCGCTTGACGGTGTAACAGTAGGCGTTGACGGCTTTTTACAAAGTATTGAATCGGCCCGTGCTGCTATTATTGCCGCCGGTGAACAATACCAGGGCCAATTAGTTGTATTAGATGCACTAAAAGTTAAGTTTACAGAGCATGGCGAGCTATTAGAGCGTCAAAAAATATTTGCAGGTGATGTGGGTAAAGCTTACGAAGCATTAGGCTTAACCTCAGTTAAAGCGCTAGACGATACCGCTAATAAGCTACGTGCCGCGTATGAGTTAATGCAAGAGTCTGAACAACCTTTAGCTATTCAGCAACAAGCGTATTTAAAATGGGCCGAGGCAGCAATAAAAGCAGCTGATGCAACTGACCAAACAGTGCCCTCAAGTATTGAAGCCGCAGCTGCCGCGCTTGGGCTTACCGAAGAGCTAGACAAGCTGATAGAAAAGGCCAACGCACTTAAGCCAGTAACAGACACTAACAGCGACGCAGTAAATCGCTTTGCTCGTGAACTTGAACAAACCCGCTCAGCAATTATTACTAATCAGCAAGTAATGGCAAGCAGCACTGCTACCGCTGAGCAAAAAGCCCAAGCCCAAGCGGCACTTACTATTCAGCAACAACGCTTAGCTGATCAAACAAACGATTTAACCCGAGTGCAGCAGTTAGAGCTTGCAAGCCTGGGCGAATTACAGCGCCAACAAAGTAATGTAACCGCAGAGCTTGAGCGGTTAAATAGTCGTTATCAATCGGGCGCGTTAACGGCTCAAGAATACAATTACCAAAAAGAGCGTTTAAGCGATGTACTAGCCGTTGTAAATAACTTATTAGGTGACTTTAAAAACGCACAAGATGCCGCAACAACATCAACCAAAGCAGGCACTCAAGCAACTAAAGAGCAAGCCAGGGCAAGTGACTCTGCAACTAAAAGCCTACGCGAGCAAATAGGACAATTAGATAATGTATCTCGCTCATACCAAAATGCATCACAAAGCGCTCAAAGTTACTACAGCCAACGAAGTCAAACGTCAGGCGCAAGCGTTAGCCAAGTAGTCGATTATCAAGAAAAGAATGGTCGAAATGCATATGACTTAGATACACCAGAGATTAGAGCCGAACGTAACAAAAGACAAAGAGCGGGTTATGAAACTGGGCATTTGGATAAGTACCAAAGAAGTGTTGCATCCGCCAAAACGAATGCCGATCTTGATAAAATTTATAAAGAGCTTAACCAGCAACTTAGTCGATTAGGCACTGAAAATAAAAAAATAATTAACGATGCAATTAAAGCACGACGTGAAGCGTTAAAGCCCAGCAATAAAGTAAGTCAAACACCGGCTTACACGCCTAGCTATGCACCCACACAAACTTATACACCAAAAGCACCCACGTATTCGCAGAATAATACAAGCTCTAATGCGGCATCTAATAGCGCTTTAAACAGCTTAGCCTCAGTAGTAAAGGAGCTAACAGCCGCTTTAAAGGCCCAGCCAGTTGCGAATGCTGGAAACAGTAACGCATTTAAAACAGTGCGTTTAGAGCTTGTTCTGCCAAATAAACAGCTCATTTATGGTGAATTTGAAGAACGCTTTTTACAAACATTAGAGCAACTGAGTAATACACAATGATAGTAATTAACGCCCAGCAATTAGATAACTTTGTTTGGTTAGACGAACTCGATTACAGCGCCGTTGCTGAGCAGTCAGAACGTGCCCTTAATGGTGCGCAGCACATAGAAAAAACGATTATACCCGCTGGGCGCTCAATCAATTTGTACAGTGACTTTGAAGCGGCCAGCGTGTTTAACCCGTTATTTGAACACGCCAGCACAACGCTAACTCAGTTTGAAATAACAATACGCGGCACTGCATTTACTGTGGTGTGGGACCACAGCCAAAAGCCGGTAGAGGGTACACCGCATACGCATTTTTCAGACTCCGCACCTACCTATTTTCAAAACGTAAACCTACGTTTAAAAACTGTTTAAAGGCCCGATAATGCAAAGAACCGATTTAAAAATATTTAAGCCACAGCGCATAGGTAACGAGCTACACGCAGGCGGACACCGAACAAGTAACGCCATTGTTAGCGGTAAACTTAACGATGTATTTAGCTCAATCAGTGACATTGACCATGCCCGTTCATCATTTGATTTGGTGAAGTTATACCCGGCGCTAAGCACTGATGATGCAAGCCGACTGCAGGACGCGCACATATTTTTAAGCGACCAGCCAGATGATGCGCTTGTAAATGTATTGCTGGTTGAATCAATCAAGCTGAAAGATACTGATTTAGTTAGCGATATGCTGCCTTTATTGGGCCTTGCTGATACCAAGTTTCACGGCACTAGCACGCTAACTGCGGCAGTAGGTAGCGAAGGGCAAGAGATTTCAATTGAATCAATTACCCGCTCACTAACGCCGAGTGTTAAATCAATAAACACTAAAGTAGGCTTGAAACCCGATGCAGAGCCCGCCTTTAGCACTTACAGAACAAAGCGTATTCAGAGTTTTGGCAGCATAACAGAGGTTAATATACCTGTTCCGGATATGTTGAATGATGACCCTCATTTTTTTGCTGAATATCAACACACTTACTACGGTGGTCACGGTAGCTCAGGAGGTACTCGCTTAATTACTTTAACCAAAAAGTTGAAGCAGTCAGACCTCACGTTTGAAAATGGAATTGTCTCTGCTCAGCTTTCACCAGCTGTGACTAAAGGCCAATATTTTACGCTCAGCTATATGTCTAGCGAAGATATGCGTTTTCATTCTTTTACACAAAACCAAAATATAACGCTTGCGGCTAGCGAACAGGTTTTAAGAGGGGCAGTAAGGCTTAAAAAAGCGGGACTTGATAGTGTTTTTATTGATGATGGGAATGGTAACTTTATTTCGGAAGGTTATGTTTTTGCAAAAATAGATTATGAAACTGGGTTAATAACAGAAATTGATCCAGTTGATTACAATGGCACTGTTGAGAACAACTTAGGTGCAATCATTATAAAAGGTGATCGTGTAATAACTAAAAAGCAATGGCAATTACCAAATTCCAGCTTTGTTAGAGACTCACTTTACATTACGTTTGAAATAGAAACAGGCGCAACATTTAGCGCATCAAGCGATTTGAGCGGTGCAATCACTGGCACTAATATTACAGGCACAGTAAGCGAGACAGGTTATGTTGATGTGGTGTTTTCAGAGGGAATAAAACCCGACTCAATTAGCTACGATTACAATGAGGTTGAAGTAACAACAGTACCATCACCGCAGGGCGAATTTGACACTTCAACATTACCTGGTGGTGGGATTGTAAATATATTTCATAATTTTAACCCAATAAGTGTGCAAAACAGAGAGCGTTCAACAGCGTCTACGCTAACCAACGGGCAAGTTATTAATGCGCTATCTAATGCTGACTTTATTGATATTGTTGACAGTGTAGGTGCTAGCTTGTGGTCTGTAAGTGATGACAATTACAGTTACGATAGAGCAACAGGTGAAATAGCAATAAATGCAGGTATAAGCGCATTTTCGGCCCCATTCATTATTACTGCAATCCAGTCAGAGCTTGCGTTAATTAATGGAATTGAAAGTAATAAGCTTAGCTTATTAACACCCCTTAGCCGTGCATACCCAGCTGGCGCAACAGTGAGCAGCGTACAAGTATTAGGTGACTTTCAGGCTCAAACCAAAGATGAGCGCACATTATCCGCTTGGCAAAACAATTTTGGTGATCTTGGTGCAGCTGCCTCAAGCGCTATTAACACGACTCAATACCCGATTGAACTCACAAACATAGGCGCAATAGCCCAGCGCTGGGCCATTGTTTTTACCTCAACAACAGCTTACAACGTGATTGGGGAATCAGTCGGCAATATATACAGCGGTGATACGCTAAACGACTGCTCACCTATCAACAGCTTTGCAGGCGCACCGTATTTCATTTTACGTAAAGAAGCGTTTGGCGCAGGACTAAACCCCGGCGAAGCGTTTTTGTTTGAGACTCTAGCCGCTAGTAAACCAATTATGGTTACACGCTCAGTATCACCCGGGCATTCAGAAATAGTGCGCGACAATTCTACTTTATCTTTTCGTGGGAATAAGGATTAAATAATGGCTCAAGCAGTAACAGTTTATCGCTGGGATGACCCCGGCGCACCGCAATTAACAAGTGCTAAACCAAGTGAAGTTATTGATATTCTCAAAAAATGCTTGATTGATGGCTACGGGAGTAAGCAGCCACTTGGGTGGGAAGTCATCGCAGAAGATCCTACAAACCAAAGGGTAGTTTTTAAAAATAATATAGCAGAAGGGGCATCAGGAAATGAGGTGCAAATTCATAGCTACAATGGAACAGATAACTCTCAGACATTATTGAGAGTTAACACTTGCCAGCATTGGGTTGATTGGGATATTTATAATAAAAAGGGATATCAAAAGTACATACAGTTAAAAACATCTTGGACAAACTGGTTTTTAATTGGTACTCCTAAAGCCTTTTATTTTATATCAGCTGACCCTACAGCACCAATTGCTAAATATGATACGCACTATGAATATGGTTTATTTTTAGGCGACTTTGATGCAAATTATCCCAACGAAACAGTAAGTATGCTTGCTATAAGTGCGGACAGAACAAACCCAAAAGATCAGACGTCAACATCAAACTTTGGTTATAACAATTCTTTTAACGTTGGATTTTCACTTTATAACGATTCAGATACTACAGAATCAGTAAAGCTATATGATTTAGACGGCACTGAAAATACAAGGGATTATTTTTGCAGACCAATCGTCAGAAATCGCTTAAAAGATGTTCCTAACAATGATACTTGTGAGCACTATGGTGACATTCTGATTTATTCAGATGCATTTTTTAACGGTTCATATAGGGGGAAGTTACCCGGAATTATACACGCACTAGTTCCGTTTCAGACAAGCGCATCAGGTTCATGGCCATTGATTTCAAACATTAATGGTCAAGACCATTTGGCTGTCAGGTCTAATAATAACAATATTAAATTGTATATTAATATGGAGAGCTGGTAATGATAGTTACAGCTATAAAAACCACCCCTAAAACCCTTAGACTTTCAGCTTTTTTAGAAGTTGATACAGACACTAATTCAAATCGTATTCAACTTTTTGACAGAAGAACCGGTGTGTTATGTCATCATCAGAGAACATTGGGAGGTGTTATTAAGTCGATACTTCCACTTGAATATTCTATTGATGCAAACATTACCTGCGTCTTGCTTGATGACGATAATGAGTTTGATGGGGCTGTTTTCGACAACGTTAAATGCATACAGGTAGATCTAAGCAACTTCGACCCTAAAAACCCACTCCCTTACGAGCCTTAAATACAATGCTGAAATTACGTTTTGTTAACCCGTATAAAGTTAATAAATCACCAATTAAACTTAGTTATGGAAATGAGACGTTAAATTCAATATCAAGCGAATATTTAGGGAATAGCAAGACACTAAAAATTCGCTTTACTAAACAATACAAAGTTAACGTATCACCGCTAGTAATTAGGTTTATTGATGATTCGGGCCCAGTAAAGCCAACTTTACCGATACTGCAAGCAAACATAGGGATAGAAACAGGTTTAAGCTGGTTAAATAACGCTCTAATTAGTCAGCATGAAACTTTGGGTTGGCGAACAGAAATATTAAAAAGTGATTTTGAAACAGCATATTGTATATCTGACTCAGCCACTTCTTTAATTGGTATTAATTGGCAACGCGAAGAATTAAAGCAAGCCAATATAGAATCGGTATGGGGCAATAGTGGGTATTTATTTTCGTACATTCAAGTGCCGTATAAAATCACCACTGAAATTGAATATAACGAAATTGATGCTAATTGGCTTGCTAATCTTAGTATTGATAATAATGAGATTAAAAACGCTTGGAATCACACAGATTCCTTAGTAAATAATGATGTTTTTCACTGGCATGAAAAACCTGCATTATCATCTAGAGAGCTGGTAATCCACTACGGCCAAACAGATAAAGAATACATTTGTTATTGGCGAGAACACCCATTTAAAGGCTACGTAAAACTCGATTTTAACGCCCCATACCAAGCCCGAACAGGCTCTATAAAAATGCGCTTCAATGCACCTGATAAAGTGTGTTATTGGGGCTTACCAGGTGGTTTAGTTCGCGGTGATGATGACATACCAACAATAGATAGAAAAATACCTATCGAGCCTCAAATTAGGAATACATATATCATGCAGCCAACCATTAATTGCGTGCGTGTTTCAGACGACGTAAAAATACTAATTAGTAGCGTAAATTACTCAGTATCTCGCAGCCAGTTTAGTGCTACGGGTAGCCTTAAGTTTTGTTCTCGTATCGACTTTGAACGCGCCCTGGGCCAAGAGCTAAAAGTCTCAATAAACGGCTACGATTTTTATGTTATTTGTGAGCAGCCTAGCACTGCCAATCGCTTTGCAAATTCAAGTTATAGTGCAAGCTGTCGTGGTCGCTTTGCGCTCTTATCAGCCCCATATGCTCGCGCAACAAACTACGCCAACCCAACGGCTAAAACGTTAGCGGGGATCATGTCTGATATTTTAGTAAATACAGGCTGGTCACTCGATAATAAAATGATAGATTACCCAATACCAACAGGGGCATTTACTTATACTGATTTAACCCCCGCAGCTGCGCTTTTAAGTGTTGCTAAGTCGGTAGGGGCAATGCTAGATATAGACAGCGCTAACAAAACTGTTTCAGTTATACCTGCTTGGCCTGTTATGCCTTGGGATACTGAAAACGCTATTTGTGATGTAATACTAAACGACTCAATAATACTTGAGCACAATACAAGTCAAACAATTAACCAAACGCATAACGCGGTATTTGTTCGCGGTGAGCAGCAAGGCGTAGCGTGTAAAATCAAACGTGCAGGAACGCAAGGCGAGCAGTTTGCAAGTGACGTAGTTGACTCATTGATAACAGATAACCAAGCAGCAAGGCAGCGCGGCTCATATGAACTTGCAAACAGTGGCAACAAACAGCAAAGCACTATACGCACAAAGTTACTAAACGACTTACCACCTATTAGACCAGGCATGTTAGTAGGTGTTACATATGCCAGCTCTACCTACAAAGCAACGTGCGACAATATGGATATAAGCGCAAGTATTAGCGAATCAGGCGCTATCACAGTAAGCCAAACTATAAAGGTGATCAGCAATGTCTAACACACTCAACCGCCTAGGCTCATTGCTTGATAGAACGCAGCGAACAATAGTAACTGTGGTTACAGTGAACTCAAACGGCACCACACACGTTCAATATAGTGATAGCAGCCAGAGTGTTGTGTTGGGTGATAGCGTTGAATCAGGTGCGGCATACGTTGAAAATGGCCGTATTGTTGGTGCCGCTCCAACGTTGCCGTATACAGAAATAGAAGTTTAATTTAAAAATTTGTTAGGTAAGGTGTTTAACTGCTGTTTTAAGATTCGCCAAAAGTAGCAATTGAGGAGATATTTTTAATTGTTTAGGCTCCGGCATTTCTTGTATTTACCCATCCTAACCCGCGCGAGTTACTTGGGTAATTAACATTTACCCAACGTAACCCGTGCGATTACCCAATTTTGGTCGGCGGCTACAATTTGCATTAAATAAACAAATAATCCCATATCAAAGCGTTACAATTCCATTTAACGTTGTTTGCTTATTGATAACGTAAAAAAATCACAGCACCTTTAAATTTGCACCGCGTTGTAGCCCTTTATAAACGTGGGGTTGAATGAGTTATCCACGGTTTCTGTGGATAACTCTGTTTATTAAACTTTAAGAACATCAGCACCCCCAGCGTTGTAGGGCGCTACAACGATTTCAAGTATTAAAAAGCTTTTTTTTTATGTTCTTAAAAACAAAGACTTATGATTCAGCTTAGATAGCCACCTAAACGATAAATAAAATTTTTCGTGACGATAAAGCATTATCGCTAACTGTGTAATAAATCAGCAAAACCTAAAAGCTAAATGTTGCAAAAGTTATATAAATGTATTTAATTTGGTTTTTAATGTGTTTGTGCGAAATTTATTTACAACAGCATAAAAATAATAGTTTATTGATAAAAAGCGGATTAAATGGTTTAGGTTTAATAAAGCATGGCTTGAACAGCTCGGATGCTTTAAAATATGCCGTTCAGTAAAAGAGGCTTATTTATTTTATGCGCGCACATTCTCAATCACATACTCGCCCTGATTTACTCACCGCTCCAATCTTGCCTACGCTAAAGAAAATGACCGTTCCAATGATTTTTGGGATGATAACCTTAATGATGTTCAACATAGTTGATACTTTTTTTATTAGCTTATTGGGTACAGAGCCGCTTGCCGCGGTGAGTTTTACATTTCCCGTTACTTTTACTGTAATCAGTTTAGCAATTGGTTTAGGTATAGGTACTTCTGCGGTTATTGCAAAAGCATTAGGCAGTAACAATATAGAAGAAGCGCGTTTTGATGCCAGTGTGTCGTTGTTGGTAGCGGTAATATTAGTATTGGTTTTATCTGCTTGTGGCTATTTATTGATAGATCCTATATTTACCTTGCTTGGGGCAGGGGAGCAAGTACTCCCGTTAATTCATCAGTATATTAGTATTTGGTTTTTGGGTAGTGTGTTTTTAATTACCCCCATGATTGGAAATTCAGTACTGCGTGCCAGTGGTGATACTAAAACACCAAGCATTATTATGGGTGGAGCTGGGCTTATTAATGCCGTACTCGATCCGATGCTTATTTTTGGCTTTGGTCCCATTCCCGCATTAGGTATTAAAGGGGCCGCTATTGCCAGTGTTATAGCTTGGGCAGTTGCAGTGGCGATTATTTTATACATATTAATTTTTAAAAAGCAGTTGCTCAGTTTAAAAGCGGGCAAACAAACTATTGTTGGTGCAATTCGTAAAATCTTAAAAATTGGTTTACCGGCAGCGGGGGCTAACATGCTCACCCCTGTTGCTATGGCGGTAATGACCGCATTGGTTGCTCATCATGGCCCCGAAGCTGTGGCAGCTTTTGGAGTAGGGAGCCGAATAGAATCAATAGCGAGTTTAGTGGTATTAGCTTTGTCGATGACCTTACCACCTTTTATTAGCCAAAATTTTGGAGCAAGTCATTTTTCTCGCGTAAAAGATGCCTACCTAGGTACGCTCAAGTTTGTAATGTTGTGGCAGTTTGTTATTTATATTGTATTAATTATTTTTTCAGGCGTCATTAGTGAAATATTTGGTAAAGAGCAAGCGGTTGTTGATGTCATCAGGCTGTTTATTTATACCATTCCTTTAAGCTATGGCTTGCAAGGAGTGATCATTTTATCAAACTCCTCGTTTAACGCTTTACACAAACCCATGAACGCCTTAGTTTTGAGCGTTATTCGATTGTTTGTTTTTTATATTCCCTTTGCGTATATCGGAAACGAACTCGCAGGCTTAATCGGCTTGTTTATTGGCGCGGCCATTGGTAATTTATTCACAGCCCTTGTAGCCTACAAGTGGTTTATGAAAGAAATTGAAGCGTTAAGCAGTCAAGCATTACAGGAGTGTAGTCATTGAGCGATCATTTTCAGCTAGTATCAAAATTTAAACCCGCAGGGGATCAGCCAACCGCTATTGCTCAGTTGTGTGAAGGCTTAGAGGCCGGACTGGCCCAGCAAACCTTATTAGGCGCAACGGGAACCGGTAAAACGTTCACTATGGCTAACATTATTAGTGATTTAAACCGGCCAACTATTATTATGGCGCATAATAAAACCTTAGCGGCTCAATTGTATGGCGAAATGAAAGAATTTTTTCCACACAATGCGGTTGAATACTTTGTATCTTACTACGATTACTACCAACCTGAAGCCTATGTGGTAGCCAGCGACACCTTTATCGAAAAAGACGCATCTATTAATGAACACATAGAGCAAATGCGACTCAGTGCCACTAAAGCGCTTTTAGAGCGACGCGATACCATTATTGTTGCCTCTGTATCGGCAATTTACGGTTTGGGCGATCCTGATTCATACATGAAAATGATGCTACTTTTAAAAGTAGGTGAAAAGGTCGATCAACGTGACATGCTGCGCCGTCTTGCAGAGCTACAATATACGCGAAACGATATTGATTTTAGTCGCGGTACATATCGTGTACGTGGTGAAGTGGTTGATATATTCCCCGCAGAATCAGACACCTATGCAGTGCGTGTGGAAATGTTTGATGATGAAGTTGAACGCTTGAGTATTTTTGACCCATTAACCGGTGCGGTAGAAAAACATATAGTACGTGCCACTATTTATCCTAAAACTCACTATGTAACGCCACGAGAAAAAATTCTCGAAGCCATAGAAAAAATTAAAGCAGAACTCAAAGAGCGCAGAGCACAATTGCTCAGCGCAAATAAGTTAGTAGAAGAGCAGCGCATAGCTCAGCGTACCCAATACGATATAGAAATGATGACCGAGCTTGGTTATTGCTCTGGTATTGAAAACTACAGCCGTTATTTATCGGGGCGTACACCTGGCGATCCACCGCCAACATTACTGGACTATTTACCCGACGATGCATTAATGATTATAGATGAATCGCACGTAACCGTCTCACAAATTGGTGCCATGTATAAAGGTGATAGAAGCCGTAAAGAAAACCTCGTTGAATATGGTTTTAGAATGCCCTCAGCTATGGATAACAGGCCACTGCGTTTTGAAGAGTTTGAGGCCATTGCACCACAAACCATTTATGTATCGGCCACCCCAGGCGACTTTGAATTAGAGCGCAGCAACGGCGAAGTTGCAGAGCAGGTTATTCGTCCAACCGGCTTACTTGACCCTGTTATTGAAGTGCGCCCGGTAGGCGACCAAGTTGATGATTTACTCTCAGAAATTTACAAATGTGTTGAAGCAAAAGAGCGAGTGCTGGTAACTACGCTTACCAAACGTATGGCTGAGGATTTAACTGACTACCTGAGTGAGCACAATGTAAAAGTACGTTATTTACACTCTGACATTGATACCGTAGAGCGGGTAGAAATTATTCGTGATTTACGTGCCGGTGTATTTGATGTGTTAGTGGGCATTAACTTACTACGTGAAGGCTTAGATATGCCAGAAGTTGCACTAGTGGCTATTTTAGATGCTGATAAAGAAGGCTTTTTACGTTCAGCGCGCTCACTTATTCAAACAATAGGCCGTGCGGCGCGCCACCTTGATGGCCGCGCTATTTTATACGGTGACAGAGTGACTAAATCGATGGCCAAAGCCATTGAAGAAACTGACCGACGCCGAGAAATACAACACGCTTATAATGTTAAGCACGGTATTGAACCCAGTGCCTTGGTTAAAAAGATACTTGATGTAATGGATGTAGGCCAAGATGCCTCACCGCAAGACAATCTACAGCTTATTCGTAAAGACTCTAAAAAAATCCTCAGTGCTAAAGAAATTGCAACGCAAATTAAGCAGTTAGAAACCAAAATGCATGCGTATGCCAGTGATTTAGAATTTGAAAAAGCCGCCTCAGTGCGCGACGAAATACATGAACTACAACAACAGTTGATTAATTAAATGACAACCGATTTTACTCCCCTTATAAATGCTTTGGCAGACACGCCTTTTTCCGATAATGAGCTTTGCCGGGTATTTCATGGGCGTGGCCACAGTGTGGAAGCGCTTAGTCATATTAACTTAGACTTTTACCCACCAAGTTTGTTTTTGGTGTCATACAGTGAAATTGACGAGGAAACACTCGCTGCACTCACCGATACGTTATGGCAATGGGCACAACAACATCATCCAGAGTTAATTACTGCATTGGTGTATCAACAGCGAGCTGGGCTACAAAGCCATAACACCCTTGTTCACGGTCAACTGCCAGTTCGTCATAGCGTAGCCGAAAACGGGGTGCGTTTTTTGGTTGATTTAATGAGTAAGCAAAACACCGGTATTTTTCCTGATATGCGAAAAGGCCGTGAGTTTGTTATGCAAAATAGTAAGCACGCCAAAGTACTAAATTTGTTTTCTTATACCTGTGGTTTTTCGGTTGCGGCTATGCACGGTGGTGCAGATCATGTGATGAACATGGATATGAGCAAAGGTGTGTTAAAAGTGGGTAAGCAAAACCACCAACTCAATAATGTCGATCGTGGGGTCAGTTTTTTACCGCACGATATTTTAAAGTCGTTTGGTAAGCTAAAAAAAGCAGCACCGTTTGATTTGATTATTGTTGATCCGCCCAGTTTTCAAAAAGGCAGTTTTATTTTAACTAAAGACTATCAAAAAGTGCTGCGCAGACTTCCTGAGCTTTTAAACGATACTACACAGCTATTGTTATGCGCTAATAGCCCTGAGCTTACAGAAAACGATTTTAGAGCACTTATTGAAGAGCATACTCAAGGTGCTATTGAGTTTGTTAAACGCCTAGAACCTACGGATCGCTTTATTGAAATTGATAGCGATAAAAGCTTAAAAGCATTGGTGTACAAAACAAAAACATAGTGAGTTAAATGAAACTGAGTAAACGTTTAAACGCCATCAATTCGTTAATTACACAGCCGCACGATATTGTTTGGGATTGTTGTTGCGATCATGGCTTTTTAGGTATGGCATTACTTGAGCGCGGCATAGCCAAACAAATAAACTTTGTTGATATTATTCCAGAGTTAACGGAAGCGCTTGAGCAGTCGCTACAACAATTTGAGCAAGTAAAGTCTTTGCCTTCATGGCAAGTGCGCTGCGAAGATGTTGCGCAAATTAAACTGCCAACAGGTGCTAAGCAAGTAATTGTTATTGCTGGAGTAGGGGGCGATTTATGTTTAAAGCTAATTCAGCAAATTATTGCTAATAACCCACAAAGCCTTAAACAACTTCGTTTTATTATTTGCCCTATTATGCACCTTTATAAGGTACGTGCGGGTTTACAGGCGTGTAATTTGCAGCTCGAAAGCGAGCAAATTATTGTTGAAAATAAGCGTTTTTACGAAGTGTTACAAGTCAGCTTTAATGCCACGGGCACTATCACTAAAACGGGGGCTAACATGTGGGATATACATAACTCTCAACACCATCAATATCAGCAACAATTGCTTGACCATTATACCCGAATGCTCAATAAAGATAGACTTTACTATCAAAAAGTTATAACAGAGTATCAACACGTATTTGAACGCTAAATACTGACAAAAAGTGTGATCGTTTTTTATGATTAACTTCGTAAAGTGCTTCATAGTTAATATCTTGCCGCTGGGCAGATTTATTTGGTTTATATATGTCAGATAACAATATAAAAATTGAGTCATTATTAGGTGATGGGCAAAAATGGCAACACAGCTACGAGCAACCCATTTCGTATGCGCCCCTAGTGCAACTGGCTAATAAAAATTGGATTGTTCCGCAGCATTTTTTGCGTTACAAGCATACACTGGCCAGTGTTAATGAAGTACTTAACGACATTAGTTTTTCCAACCACTTTAGTGTGTTAGCAGCTGAAAAAAACAGTGATGTTTATTTGCAAGTAGCAGTACTTAGTCCCGACAATTACCGTGCTGATAATAAAGCAAAAAAACTATTGTTTGGTCGCCGTTGGCCAGTAGAGCAAAACTTACCTACTTCAGAGCTTATTCAAACTGCATTTTTAGCGTTAAAAGTGGCGCGTGAACATGAGGTTAGAGAGCTTTTTCAGCTGCAACACCAAGGCGCAACTAGTACGCCATTTAATAATCATCATGATTTACCCGTTATGGCACAAAATCCCGAGCTTGTTAAAAGTACATCGTTTAAAAATATTTCATTGAACGAGCTGATAGAGCGCCTTGTGTTTGCGGATAACCAAATAGAGCTAATTAACTGCCAAGCTATAATCACCGGTGAACAGGTGTATACGGTTCAACTTCATTGCGATAGTTGCCAGCTGAGTGAGTTTAATAACAAAACTTTGTCATTCTTAGCACCGGATACAACAACAAATAGCTTTTTACATAGTTTTATTGCCGCATTGGTTGCTATAAGCAATGATTATGTGAGCGAGCATTTTAAATACCAAGGTTTTGCACGTTTTAGTAAGCATGTACAGGCGGAGCAAATAGGCGAGTTAAGTGTTTCTATGCGTTCGCCAAGTTCAGTTAGTTTGTGCTCAATGGGTAAACAAGAGGCGAATCAGTTAAATTTTGAAATAGACAGTGGCAGAGCACCGCAAGGGTGTGGTCAAGCAATTGGTGGTTTTTTAGCTGCCCATGGCATTGAGCAGCCTGAAAACGCACATTTATACCCAAATTACTTGTAACGTATACATTAAAGTTTGTTTATTTCTTGTTTTACGTTATAGCTTGAGTCGGTAACAATGGCTTCAAGTGTTTGTACTCGTTGTTTAAGTTCACTCACTTGAGCGGTTACCTCAGCTAGTTGTTTGTGTGCGTCTTGATTGTTGTCCTGTACTTTATGTTTAAATTCAAGGTGCTTTTTATACATATCGTAAATAACTCCCGAACCTACAGAAATAAGTACAATGAGAACTATCATTGTTGTGCCAGACATAATTACTTCCTTTAACTTTTATTTAAGCTTAAATTATAACCATAATTAAGCGCTCATAAAGCTAATTAATTGTAACTTTATTTGTATTTATAAATATTCGATAAGTCATTGTTATTATTTGTGATGCCACCATATAGTAATTATGAAGTTTTTTAATCGATACAAGGAGTAGGTATGTTAAATAATAAAATTCCACCGGTTGTGGTTGTGGTGTTTTTTGCTGCTGTAATGGCACTGATTGCACATTATAGCGTGATTGATTTTAGCGCATTTATTACTTATCTCTCGCTAGCACTTGTCGCTACTGGGTGTATATTTTGTATTGCTGGGGTCGTGAGTTTCCGGTTTGCTAAAACAACAGTACTACCTAACAAACCAGAACAAGCGTCTAGTTTAGTTACCTCAGGTGTTTATAAATTCTCTCGTAATCCGATGTATTTAGGTTTTGCGTTTATATTAGCAGGCTGGGGCGTGTGGTTGGGTTCAATGTGGGCTTTTTTAGGTGTAGCAGGGTTTATTGCTTACATTACCTTATTTCAAATAATCCCAGAGGAACGGGCGCTCCACAAATTATTTGGTGAGCAATTTGACGATTATAAATCACGAGTAAAACGCTGGCTTTAACGTTTTATCGCAACAAAAAAGGCTACCCTTGGTAGCCTTTTAGTGTATTAACGTTGAACTTTACTCATATTCAAGCGGGTCTGTCACGTTGTTAAGCTCAAAGGCCTCTAAACGTTCTTGGCAGGCACCACATTTACCACACGCTTTGTCACGACCATTATAACAGGTCCATGTTTGGCTGTAGTCTAAGCCCATTTTAATACCGTCGGTTAAAATATCGATTTTAGTATTGTTTAAATACGGGCTAAAAATTTCTACTGCATCGTAATTTGCAATACGACATACATCATCCATCTTTTTAACAAACTCAGGACGACAGTCAGGGTAAATTGCATGATCGCCTGAATGCGCGCCGTAATATACTTTGCTCGCTTTAAGCGACACTGCATAACCTACCGCTAAGGAAAGTAAAATCATATTGCGGTTAGGCACAATGGTGCTTTTCATGCTTTCTTCTTCGTAATGGCCTTCTGGCACATCAATATCGTCTGTTAACGACGAACCACCAATAAGCTGATTAATTGCTGATATATCAACAATTTTGTGCGGGACATTTAGCTTTTCACATACGTTGGCGGCAACTTTAAGTTCTTTAACATGACGCTGACCATAATCAAACGAGAGGGCATAAACATCATGGCCTTGCTGCAAGGCTTTATTTAATACAGTAAATGAGTCCATACCGCCGGAATAAATAACAACTACTTTTTGCGTCATACGTGGTTTGCTCTTTAGTTTTGATAGAGGTTTATATCAGGGCGCGATATACTACACGGCCAAGGCATAAATGACAATTTTTGCACCGTGCTTTGCGATTTTTAATAGTAACAATTTTGCCGTCAGGTTGTAAGTGAGATTTCTTTTGTACAAAATTAATGAAGTGTTTGAAACCATTCAAGGTGAAGCGAGCTTTACCGGTACGCCGTCTATATTTTTACGCCTGCAAGGTTGTCCTGTGGGATGTTCGTGGTGTGACACTAAACAAACCTGGGATGTTGATAATGTATATAAAGTATCACTAGATGACACGGTAGAAAAAAAAGCCGACTCAGATCATTGGGCTGAGGCCAGTGCCGCGCAGGTCCTGGAGTTATTTAAATCCCGTGGCTATACCGCCAAACATGTTGTGATCACCGGTGGTGAACCTTGCATGTACGATTTAAACCCAGTGTGTAATTTATTGCATGAGCATGGCTTTAGCACGCAAATAGAAACCAGTGGCACCTTTGAAATTCTCGCCCCTGCCCAAACGTGGGTTACGGTATCGCCAAAAATTAATATGCGTGGTGGTTACAAAGTATTGAGCAGTGCTATGCAACGCGCCGATGAAATTAAACATCCGATTGCCATGCAAAAGCACGTAGAAGAGTTAGAAGAGTTATTTACCGCCACGGGTGTTAACCCAAAACTGGTATATTTACAGCCAATCAGTCAAAAAACGTCGGCAACTAAATTAGCCATTGATACTTGTATCGCCAAAAACTGGCGTTTATCAATTCAAGTACATAAGTATTTGGGAATTAGTTAAATAGCAAACGCAGCTGCAAGTGGTTAGCTATAAGCGATCAGCTGCTCGGCGTTGAGTTATATTACGTAGGTTGGGTGAGTAAACCCCAACCTAACTCAACAAATTTAAACTCATAAAGCCAAGCAGGCTTTAAATATAATTTTCATCAATAAACTGGCACCACTGCTGAGTATTTAATTCTGGTACGTTTGGCTTATCTCTAATACCGAGTTTAAACATGATTACAGAGCGCCATTCTAAAGAGCCAATGTCTGGCCCATGTCCATAACCGTCACCGGTATTTATTTGCTGTTCAACATGATTAAACCATGCTTCAGAGCACGGAGAGTATTTTCTATCTTTTTGCGCAACACTACTGCACCCAGCAGTAATGAGTAATAAAGGAGCCATTAATAGTTTCATATTTTACCTATGTGTTTATTTTGTTGAACCTTGAACCTTGAACCTTGAACCTTGAACCTTGAACCTCAAACTAACACCTAAGTTTGCAAAGTACACTGGTGGTGCATATATTAAACTAAGTGATTGGGAGAATGCGCTTGGCTAAATACCTACTACTGTTTTTTGTTTTTTCTTATGTTTGTATAAACCCGGCTTTTGCGAGTGTAAAAGTTGGCGTAACTCATTGGGTTGATTACACCAATCCGGATGAAACAGGCGTTTATATTGAGCTACTCAAAGAAGTTTATGCAGATGAACAGCTCGAGTTTGATTTTAGTACTTACAAACGAATTACCAATTTATTTGAACAAAAACAGTATGACTTCGTAATTGGTGTTGCTAAAGAAGATGTTCCTTTAGCTTATTATCCTCATTGGTACTTAGATTATGATTATCCAATTAATGCCTATTTTTTTAAATTCTACTAATAACTTTAACAAGTTATCTGATTTTAACAACAAAGTATTAAGCTGGCTCGACGGCTATAATTTCGATAAGTTTATTGAATACCCACACGATTATTACCCGGTTTCTACTATTGAAAAAGCAATGGCTCTGCTACTGAATAAACGTATAGATGCTTTCGTTGATTTTGACTACAACATTCCTAAAGAGTATAAATCAAAGCTTAATTATGTAGAGGTTGTGCCTGCAAGGCCTATTTATTTAGCCTTTTCGAACGATGAAAAGGGCAGAGCCTTGGCGCAAAAATTTGACCAAACCATGCCAAAATTAAAATCATCGGGACGGTTGCAGGAATTATATAAATCAGATTATGACAATACGCGGTTTGCTGACTTTGACGCAAGTAAAATAAAAATCGTATTGAGTAGTAACGATGAGTCTTTGCTGCGATTGAACTCAGTTACCGAAGAAAAATCACTAGACGCACAGCTTTATAAATTAATTTTGACTGAAATGCGAGACTACAGAGTTGAGTTTGTAAAAGCGCCAAATACAAACAATGAAGTTCAATTTGGCACTAATTATTGTTATGCCAATAAAATTAACACCCCAGAACGAGCAAACCGCTATTTAATATCAAAGCCGTTTTCTTTGTATCTCGCTCCGCGACTTTATTCTCCTACTGATTTAACTGAATTTAAACATATGAAAAATTTAGATGAGTTAGTGTCTCAAAGTGAATTAAGGTTGGGATTATCAAAATTCAGAATATTCTCCGAAGACATTATGTCTCTACTTGAAGAAGTAGATAAAACTAAAATAAAACCAGCCCCCACTAATATATTCTCTAGATTAGAACAATTAGCTAAGTTGCAAGAGTTTGATGCGTCTATTGAATACCCCAGCGATGTAGCCACGTACTGGCAGGATATAACAGACGCAGACATTCACTCCCTTGATTTGAAATTAAATACATCGTTTACTGTTGGGCATTTAATGTGTGAGCGCAGTGAAGAAAATATAAAATTTGTTCATGATTTTAATAATACACTCTCAAAATTAATTCAAAGCAATAAATACAAAGCGCTTATATATCACTTTGCGGCTGACATACCTGCTGAAGAGTTTAATAAAATTTATCAGCAAGCACTGTTGGGTGAAAAGTGAGAACGCAAGCACTGCGTAATTTTTTAACCGCTAGGGTAGGCTATTTATTATTGAAATCTTTGCTCTGAAAATTCAAACAATGGCACTGACAAGTGCGCCAGCGTCTGTAATACCTGCATCTTTCATGGCTTGGCTAATCATTTGCACCAGCGCGACTACTTGAGATTGTGTTGATGAAACGATGTTTGCTTGTGCTTCAATTTGTGCTTGTATTGCCTCGTCTTCTTGGTCCGATTGAGCTTGTAATTGAGTGAGTTGTTCTTTTTGTTCTTCAAGCAGCTGTTTGAGCTCTTTAAGTTGCTCTATCATTTTTGCAATATATTCAGGCATTTCTGAATTTGTGGTTTTTTCAACGTTTTGATCAGCCTCTTTTCCCGAGAGTTTATTACGCTCTCTGTCTGATAATTGATAATCAGCGTTGTCCTTATTTTTAGTTGTTTCTTTTGTTTGTTGTGCAGCATTTATTTTTTCTGCTGCAATTTTAACGTCAAAGGCTGAGTGTTTATTTAGCTGTATCACGGTTAATTATCCATAATGTTATTCGTTACCAATTTAGCTATCGGCAGGAATGCTAAAGTACTAAAGCGATAAATACAAAAAAGCGTTGCCCTTGAGCAACGCTTTTATTTTATCTTGTTTAGCCTTTAGCCTTTAGCCTTTAGCCTTTATTCAGCAGCTAAATAATCCAATACCACTTGGTGATGATCTTTGGTTTTAAATTTATCAAACAAGTGTTTAATTTTACCGTCTTGACCGACTAAGAAAGTGAGGCGGTGGATACCATCATATTCTTTGCCCATAAACTTTTTGTATCCCCACACGCCAAATGCCTCAGCAATGGCATGATCTTCGTCAGAAAGTAGGTCAAAGTTAAGCTCTTTTTTAGTTTCAAAGTTTTTAAGGCGCTTAATTGGATCTGGGCTTATACCAACCACGTGAGTGTTGAATTTTGCAAGCTCGGCTTGTTGGTCACGCAGATTCTCGGCTTGTACGGTACAGCCTGGCGTTGACGCTTTAGGGTAAAAGTATACCAATACTTGTTTTTCTTTTAATAACTCGCTGAGCACGACGGTATCGTCATTTTGGTTTTGTAAGCTAAAAGCCGGTGCTGTGTCGCCACTTTGTAGTGGGGTAATTTTGTTCATGCTAAACTCCTTAGCGAATACGTCGAAAGATGTAATCTACGTTTAAAACGTGCGAAAGGTTTTCAAAACTAATTTTAAATTGGTCAATGTCAACGTCAACGGGAATATTAAATTCAAGTTCACAGCGCATTTTAAGTTCAGTATCTTCTTCGTAGGTATCTGACTTTAATGAGCAAATATTAATATTACTGTCTGCAAAAAAGCGCGTTACTTTACTCAAAGTGCCAGGGGTGTCTATGCCAGTATATTCTAAGGTGTAACCTGCACAAAACTCGCTTTGATTATGGCTTGAAGTGCGTTTCATCATAGTAAGCAGGCCAAGTTCCATACCTTTGGTAGGCAGGGTATGCTCAATACGGCTAATGGCTGACATATCACCGCTAAGTAGCATAATAAAAGTAAGTTCGTTGCCTAAAATAGCAATGCGGCTATCTATAATATTACAGTGGCAATCACTGACGAGTTGCGTAAGCTCACTAACGATGCCCGATCTATCTTCGCCAATTGCGGTTAAAACAATTTGATGATTTGAAAATGCAGTCATGGGTTTTAAAGTACCTAAGTTACTTGGATGATAACAACCGACTTGGCAACAAAAAATAAACACGTAGCGTTGCACGGCGGCAAAGTTTAACACAAAACCCGCGTTAAACTACAGCGACGGTTAATTTTAGGCGGTTAATAGTGCAGTGTTTCTTGTTTTTACAAGCTTGTGAAAGTACCATAGCAAAAATGTGTCTATTTGTAGCCTAGTCTGTCGGTCATCTTGTTGGCTTAATGCAGTTAGATAAGCAAATTATAAATGTAAAGTTAATATTGATTTTACACTGAACCAAATCGGTATTACCCACTCATATATTTGTTAAAACAATTAAGGGTATGCTAAGGAGAATTATCTGTGCAGTATTGGATCCCAAAAGCACTTGCAGTAAGTGTATTGGTAAGTTTGTCAGGGTGTAGTGTATTTACAAGTGATGCCCATAATGAGCGTAACTACCGCGCCCATGAGCCGGTTAAAGCACCTGCTTCGTTATCACAACCCGCTCAAGATCCTGTTTATAAGATGGATGTGGGTCAATATGATAATAATCCGGAGGCAACAAACTATCGTCCGCCGGCGCAAGTATTAACGGTTGCTAAAGGCAGTTGGGTTGAGGAAGCAGATAAACAAGCACGTATTTATTTTGATAAAAATGATGGCATTGACGATTTAGATGTATTCATTTGGGACTCGATTCAAGCAGTGCTTGCTGACAACAACATTAGTGCGACACAACAAAACAAAATGCAAGGAACACTTGAAACAGATTGGTACGCTATTGTTAAGCCAGAGGAAAGCTGGTTATGGGGCGATGATGAAAGTGTTGATTTAGAACGTTTTAAATTTACTATTGAAGAAAAAGAGCATCAACGTACAGCGTCTTTAACTGCTGAGCTTATTGATTTTAAAGGCGATAAGCCTTTGACTGATTTATTAAAACAGCAGCTAGAAGTACGTGCACTTAACCAAGTAGTAAGTGAGTTTGATTACCGCTATCGTCAACTTGAAGTTGATATGCGTAAGCGTAAAGGGGTAATTTCATTAGAGCTTGGGTTTGATAACAAAGGCAATGCAGCACTTGTTACTGAGCAAGCCTACGATACAGTATTCGATCGCTTTTCTGGATTCTTAGAGCGCTTATCTTTCACCATTGTTGAAATAAACCAAGAGACAGGTTTAATTACAGCAGATTACGCCAAAGTAGAAAGTAGCGTATGGGATTCTATTTGGGGCGATGAACCAACAGAATTACCAATTGATGAAGGCCAATACCAAATTTTGGTTAGCAAAACCAAGCAAGGTGGCACCAGTCTTACGTGGATGGATGACAAAGGCGAAACGCTTGAACCAGGTACAATGAATGGTTTACAGCAAGCATTAGAAGCGGCGTTAATTAAGCGCGGTATTAAAATTTAATAATTATAAATACTTACCACAAAAAGAGCACTTAGCTCTTTTTGTGGTTTTTACAGGTTGAAAATATGTCTCAGTTAGATTCATCACGCCCAGCATCCGTTCAAAAAAGTTATGATTTGAAAGTATGGTTGGTTTTTTTAATTCCTTCTTTAATCGGCGTTTTTTTGTTCATGACGCCAGTACCGTCTGGCGAAATAATGACGATACCTATCGCGGTAATGGCCAAGGCAATTCAAGCCTCATTCAGTGAGATAGCATTAGGACTAATAGCTACCATTATTTGTATTACTGGTGTAATGTCGCTGGTGCTTAGTGTCTTTAAACCGAAAAGCTTAACCAAATTTCGCTTATTAAATCATTTGTTTAATGTGAGTTGGATTTGGTTAGTAACACGGTTATTTGGTATGGCGTTTGTGCTTTTAACTTATTTTCAAGTGGGGCCGCATGCTATTACCTCAGAAAATACTGGCTTGCTAGTATTAAAAGATTTATTACCGGTGCTGTTTTCGGTATTTATTTTAGCGGGCTTATTACTGCCTTTATTACTTAATTTTGGTTTACTTGAGCTGGTGGGTACCTTACTTACTAAAGTAATGCGTCCATTATTTGGTGTACCAGGGCGCAGTGCAGTTAACTGCGTTGCTTCATGGTTAGGTGATGGTAGTGTGGGCATTTTGATGACTGCGCGTCAGTACGAAGATAAATATTACACTCAACGTGAAGCTGCGATTATTGGCACCACTTTCTCAGCTGTATCAATTACCTTTTGTTTGGTTGTTATTGGCCAAGTAAAGCTTGAATACTTATTTGCACCTTTCTACCTAACCGTGTGTTTAGCGGGTGTAGTGGCTGCGATAATTGTTCCGCGTTTACCACCACTGCGTTTTAAAAAGGACGTGCTTATTGATGGTGAACAACCTGATGGCAACGCCGAGCTAGTACCTGAAGGAAAAACATTATTTAAGCACTCTCTTGATGTTGCATTGACTAAAGCAGAAAAAGCGCCAGGCTTGAAGGGCACCTTAGAAGAAGGTATACACAATGCATTTGATATGGTGTTTGCAGTATTACCAGTAGTCATGGCGGTGGGTACATTTGCACTTATTATTGCTGAATATACCCCGATATTTCAGTATTTAGGTATGCCGTTTATTCCGTTCTTGGAGCTTTTACAAGTACCAGAAGCTGAAATGGCTGCACAAACTATTATGGTCGGTTTTGCAGATATGTTTATTCCTTCTATTCTAGCTGCAGGTTCAATTGAAAGTGATGTAACACGTTTTATTATTGCAGCCATGAGTGTGACGCAACTTATTTATATGTCTGAAGTGGGCGCACTTTTATTAGGAAGTAAAATACCAGTTAATATTTTTGAGTTGTTTGTTATTTTCATTCTCAGAACATTAGTTACATTGCCTGTTATTGCCTTAATGGCACACTGGTTAGTTGGCTAAGTAATGATTTAAACGAAAAAAGCCCTGATTATTCAGGGCTTTTTTATGTCTTTTTTATGAGTAATAGAGGGGGAGGCTTTAAACTCGCTTTTTGCACTTAAACGCAGCAGTGCTAAATTACCGATAACAATAGCCAGTACAATCGAGATAACGAGTACGATTTGCCAAATTTGCATGTTGTTGACCTTATTGTTTTTTAAGCAGTAATTATGACCGCTTTCAATATAAGTCGCAACATTTCGAGTGTTTATTACGGGCGTTTAAAACCGTTGTGCTACCGACAATGTTAAAAAGTTTATTCCTGGATTAGGTGCTTTAAATCCTGCGTTTGAATAGTGGATAATACGCAGTGCTACGTTGGTTTCTCCAAAATCGGCCACTAGGCCTATTCTATCTTCAAACTGATAGTGAGTACTTAGGTTTTTACCTGCAAAATGGTGCTCATCAAGTAGGGAAAAGCCAATACCAGCCTCCACATAGAATGGCGTATTGTATACGCTAAATGCCGGAAACTGTACAACTGGTGAAACAGCGAATACTAGGTTGGATTGTGACTGTTGATCATGGCGGTAATGCCACAGGTTAATGCTGCTTTCAAGGTAAAAGCGGGCATCGCCAACAAAGTTTTGTGCACCCTTGGGATGATATTGATACGCAAGCTTTATCCCAGTCACATTACCTTCGCCTTTTAATAAGTCCACAGCGTAGCCATGGCTTGAGGATGCATAGGCTGCATTTGTTGGCAGTAAAAATAAACAAAAAATAATAATTGAAATCATCTCAAATGAGGTTTTCATAACGACCTACTGGTAGGTAAATTTAAATAGTAATTAAATGATAAGGGCGGTGAATTACTGTTTTCAATGAGGACAAAAATCCGCTTGTAGATGGCTTGTTAACTAAAGTTTTTAACTAATTGAATTTATTTAATTAATTTTATTGGTGCTAATTGGGCATTAATAAGTTGCTTATTTATGCCTTTTTTGTTGCCTGTCATTTGCGTAGATTACACTAAACTTAATTATTTAAACTATGCATTTATTATGAAACTTATAAAGCTTTTAGTGGTTATTGCTGTTTTTTTTAGTAGCGCACTCACTGCACAAACGCAGCCGTCACCTAAACAATTATTGCAAACTGTAGCCGAATCATTATTTAACGATATTGGGCAGGTAAATGCGCAAGGTAATGCCAGCAAAGAAGCGATGTCATTAATTGTTGAGCAGCGTTTGATGCCACATATTGATATTAAGTTTGTGTCGTTTAAATTATTAGGTAAACATATTAAAGGCATTAACCGTGAACAAGGCGTTGCGTTTATAGATGCGGTAGAGCATTACTTAACGGGCACTTATGCTAGTGCGCTTGTGAAGTACACAGGACAAGATGTAATTTTTGAGCAAGACGCTGCTGCAAGCGACTCTAAATTTGCCACAGTTAAAACGCAAATTATTGAAGCTAATAAACCCACCATAGATTTACACTTTAAACTTCGTTTGGGGAACAATCAGCAATGGAAAGTATACGATATTGTTGCTGAGGGGATTTCGTTACTTAGTGCTAAGCAAAAAGAGATCATTCAACGCATTTCTGATGTGGGTTTAGATCAAGTCACAGCAGAACTTCAGCAAAGTTAGTTCCTTTGTAATTAAAAGCTCCAACCGTAAAAGCAGCTAATGGCGCATGTCGTTAGTTGCTTTTGTATTTTGGCCTATATTGCACCAGTTTACGCTAGCTTGGCAACCTAGCTGTGTTAGAATATCGGCTTCTTTGATTAAGCGTGGTGTCAGCTAAAAACTGTTATAACTGACCACTCACCCGAGCTACACTGGAGTTGTGTTGTTTTAATGGAAAATGTACTAATTTGGCCAAAGGAATACCCGTTACTGGTCAAAGGGCTGGTTGAACAAAACGGTGCCTTCATTTTAGATGCTTTAGAAGCTTGGCCTGCCTGTCGTTCTACTGAAGAAGATGATGGTGTTTGCACCACGGTTTTGCCCCCAATTTATTATTTAACCTGGTTAACCCCCCTAGAGCCGTTTGAAGAATGTTACTTTCAGCATATTTGTGAATATGATGAGGATGCACAAGTCTATATTGCAGCACTTAAAGAGCACTATTTTGCTAATGACTACAGCATAGAAAATATTGTGTTAATGCTGTGTCAGCGACTTGAAAAATACGCAAGTGTATCGGCACAAAATAATATTGAAACGCCGCTTTCATTGATTAGCCTATTTTTTAGTAAACGCTTTTTCACTTTAATAGAGCATGCCCTAGAACAGGGTGCCAAGTTGTCGGCAGCAGACACCCTATCTATTTGGCAAGAGGTCGACTTTAGAGAACGCTTAAGTGCGTATATTCCTCAGTCGATTGCAGACATTGACTATTTAGCAGAGCTCACCAGCGAAAAGGTAGCTGCAGGCAAAGATTACTTTACTTTATTAACTCAGGTTTCGCCTGATGTTGATTCTATTGTGTTGTTAGAAAATGCTTTACTTGCCCACCTAAACAAGAAAAAAGCTAAGCAAACAATGGCGATGCGCTTTATTGAGCAGGGCGCTACAGGCGCTTTAACCGATGAAGATAACAAAACAGCATTTATGTGGGCAGCAGAAAAAGGCTATGTAAATGTAGTTGAAACACTCCTGCAGTACCAAGATAAAAAAGCCGTCGACAATAAAGGTAATACGGCGCTGCATTACGCAGTAATGAGTAAAAATGAATCGTTAATGATTTTACTGCTTAAAGCGGGCTATGACTTTAGAGCGCGTAATAACGATGGGTTAAGTTGTTATCGTTTAGCGGTAAGTATCAAAGCCAGTAATTTAGTTAAGTGCCTTGAACGTGATTTTGGTATTAAAGAGTTATCACCTGAAGGGCAGTTAGAGCGAATTAAAAAGGTACATGTATTACACGCGGTTGTGGCGTTATTGCTACCACTTCAGTTGTTTTTCTTTTTTGATGAAAACATCACTATAAAAAGTGAGCTTACTCTTTTTATGACCATGACGGCGGTGGTGTGTTTTTTCTTTGCGACAAATTTAAAGCGTTGTTCGTTGTACCCGCATATTAAACATCCTTGGGGATTGTTTTTATTAAGAGTGGTATCTGCTTTTAGCCTTATAGCCCAGCTAGGTTTAGCTTGCATAGTGGGGTTAGCTGCTTTAAGCGAGTTAGTTTAACCATTTATTTAATTACAAAAAACGCGCTAATAAAGCGCGTTTTTTATGTTTTGAGCTGCTAGCTATGAGTTGTTTTTATCGTGTTCATGCGCTGCTTTTTCTTCAGCAAGTTCATCTTTAAGCTTGCGAATCTTAAGTCCAAGCTCTTGTCCTCTATGGCGTGCATAGTAAGTGCAGCCAATAAACATAGACGAGGCGAAAAGTAACTCTAGTAATACCCATACGAGTTCATCTTGAGCAACCCATAGCAATGTAAAGCCATGGATAAAATAAAACATAACGATAAAATTAGCCCACGCATAAGTGTAGGTTTTATCTTGCAGTATGCCTTTTAAAGGTAATAACAGTGGTAGTACATAGACTAAAAAAAGAAATGCGTTACTGTGGCCTTCTCTGGGGGCTAATACAAACATCCATAGTGGCATTAAAATCAGCAGGCCAAAATAACCAAATAAGGCTAGGCGCTGAAATTTTACGGTCACTGGCTTTTTAGCAGACTCGCTCTTTTGGGTCATTTAAGTTTACTCGCTACTTGCGTCAAGCGTTTGCCTACGCTTTGACATATTTTAATTTCATCTTTACTTAGGGTAGAGCTGTTGCTGCTGCCAGCAACGTGGGAAGCGCCGTAAGGTGTGCCTCCAGTTTCAGTGCCAAGAAGTTCTGGTACATCGTAAGGTACCCCCATTAACATCATCCCGTGATGCAATAACGGCAGTGACAAGTTAAGTAGGGTTGCTTCATTTCCCCCATGCATACTACTCGATGATGAAAACACACAGGCAGGCTTATCTATAAGTTGGCCTTTAAGCCACAGATCACTGGTGGTTTCCCAAAATGTCTTTGCCTGTGCGGCCATCATGCCAAAGCGGGTAGGTGTGCCAAATGCAAGCCCATCACAAGCAACTAAATCGTCTTTATTTATCACAATGTCGTGCGGGTTTTTAGCCACAAACGTGCGCAGCAAGGCGGTTGCGCCTTGTTGTTCTATCGATTCTGCAATTTCATGCGCCATGGCTTCTACAGAGCCATGGCTTGAGTGGTACAGCACCACAATGGTTGTGCTCATTATAGAACGCTTAATACGTTTTCAGGCGGGCGACCCAAGGCTGCTTTGTTGTTGCTAACAACAATGGGGCGTTCAATTAATTTTGGATGTTCCACCATGGCAGCAATTAGTGCCGACTCATCATTTTCATCTTTTAAATTAAGGACTTTGTACTGCTCTTCTTTGGTACGCATTAGATCTCGTGCAGAATTAAACCCAAGTTGAGAAACTAAGGTACTAATTTGCTCATGAGAAAGCGGTATTTTTAAGTATTCAACGACACTCGGTTCAATGTTTTTACTTTGTAATAGGTTAAGTGTTTCGCGTGATTTTGAACAGCGCGGATTATGGTAAATAATAACTGACATAAAAATAAATCCAAAGTATAAATTGTGGCTATTTTAGGTGAACTCGCCAAATACTTAAAGCCTTGCAAGCTCTTTTTGTAATAACCGATATTGTGTGAGTAACGCTTTTAAACGCTGTTGTTTCACATTTTCAGTTGGCTCAACAAAATTAAGTGCTTTTTGTATTTCGTCAGCCGCTTTTAAATATGCGCCATATTGCGACAACACATCGGCGTTTGCTTCGTGATACGCGGCTAATTTTTCTTGCTTTTTATAGGCATCGGTTAAAAGCTGCTTACCTAAACTATGATCTGGCTTCTCTAATAAAAATGACTTTAGTACATTTTCGGCTAACTCATATTGCTCAGCTTCCAACGCGGCGTTTGCAAAATTTAAAGTAATTACTTGGTTGTTTGGCCGGTAGTTATTTAACTCACTTAAATAACTAACTGCTTCAGCTGCTTTTTTTTGTGCAATTAGCAAATCTGTTTTTGTATCAATATAAAATAAATTTTTAGGATCACTTGCCAATAGCTCATCTAGGATAGGCTGCGCTTCATCCGTTTTCTTTTGATCAACTAAGCTAATTGCTAAACCATACTGTAGTGCTACGTTGTTATAGGTATTTTCGCGCATTAACTTTCTAAATAAGGCCTCTGCATTTTCTGGCTCGTTATCGTAGCGTGCTAGTACACGGCTTTTAGCTAAATTAAAATCAAGGCTTGAACCTATTTGGCGTTTTGGATATTGCTCGGCACGCAAGCGTACATCCGACACGCGGCTTTCTGGTAGCGGGTGAGTGAGTAAAAACGCCGGGGGTTTATATTTATAACGAATTTGCGCTGCCAGTTTAGTTAAAAATTCACTAGAAGCTCTTGCATCAAATCCTGCATTGCTAAGGGTTTGCATGCCAATTCTATCGGCTTCTTGTTCGGCAGAGCGGCTATGGGTGAGTTGGCTAAATGCCGACTGTGTTTGGCTGGCTGAAATAATTGCTATGCCTGCATCTGGGGCTACAACGGTTGCTAAAATACCGGCTATCATACCGGCAATGGTGAGACCGCTATTGTCTTGTTGTTGCTGAATACGCCTTGCTAAGTGGCGTTGTGTTACGTGCGCGATTTCATGACCAAGTACTGAGGCAAACTGACTTTCGTTATCGGCTTGAGCAATTAAGCCTGTGTGAACACCTACATGACCGCCATAAAATGCAAATGCGTTAATTTCTGGGTTATTTAACCAAAAAAATGAAAAACCGAAGCGTACATCATTGGCGTTCGCAACTAATTTTCGGCCTAAGGTTGTTAGGTACTCATCAAGCACTGGATCGTTAATTAATGGTGAAGACCCTCTGATCTGCATCATCATCACTTCACCAATCGCTCTTTCTTTCTCCAGTGGTAATGCCTGCAGCGCAGACGTGCCTAAGTCGGGCAGTTGAAGATTTGTTTGTGCCTTTAACGGCTCACTCATTAGTAGGCTAAATGTAAGCACTGCACTGCATAAAGTGATAAAGGCGGATTTTAGTTGCATTATATTCCTTGTTTATTTTTTATCAGGGGCACTTGTTGGATCATCTGTATATAAACGGCTGTCCTTTTCACATAATTGATAAAACGACTTTATTGTGACCCCATCAACCTTAACAATGTTCAATTGAGTTTGTAAAAAAGCAATAATCTTATGAACTACTTTATGTGAATGCAATATAAGCGCTTTGTCTGCTTCATCGCCTTGTTCTAAATAAAAACCTATGAATTTATGTAGTTGATTAATGCGAATCACAGTTTTCATGGTTAATGGATCCCATAATATAAATTCCATTGACTCATCATGTCGAGCGTATCTATCGATGGTAGTATCATTAGAATAAGGAAACGCTTGTAGTTCAAAACCGCGTTCGGTAAATACTTGATGCAACGAAATTCGTGGCTTGTTATTACTCTCTTTCTCAAAAAGCTCGTTTGGGTCGATACCCAAGGACTCTAGGTTCCAATTGCGTTTGTCGATGATACGCTTTATAGCATTATCAAACCCGTGATCTAAAATGCTTTCACACTCACTTACCGATGAGGCTACTAAATGATAAAAATGCGGCAGCTCTCCCCAATTAATTTGCTTTTTAAACCAATTTATTTCTTTGAGAGTTGGATTGCTAGGCAATTGCGCTTTATTATGCGAATTAGGCATTAACGTATCCTTTTAGCTAACTATGCTATAAGGATAAACCATTGCAGAGGTTGTTTTAAGAAAAAGTTAAATTTAACTGTGGTTAATCTTAATTAGCCTAGGTATAGGACTTATTATTAATGTGAACAGGTAGTGAAACGAGTATGCTAGAGCTAGATTTGCGCGCTTATAAATGCCCTCAGCAATTTATTCAGTTTAAATTAGGGTTGCGTGAGGCAATATCGTTAAATCAAACAATTACTTTTAATATCTCAAGAGAGCAAAACACAGATGATATTGAACGATATTTGCAAAAAAAAATGTATTATTACAAGTTAAATAAACAACAAGCGTTGTTATTAGTGGAGCCGTTGCGTGTTTGAATATGTAAAAGCATGGTATGAAAAAAAGTTTTCTGATCCTAATTCAGTTACTTTACTTTTTTTGTTATTGGCACTGGTTGCCATGTTGTACTTTTTTGGCCCATTAATTGTGCCTGTGTTAGTGGCACTGATCATTGCTTATTTATTAGATTGGCCCGTGGTTCACCTAGAGCGAGTTGGCTTAAAGCGTTTTACTGCCACTAGCATAGTTATGTTGATATTTATTGGCATTATGCTCACCTTAATATTAGTTATAGGCCCGGTACTTTGGCAGCAAAGTAGTAACTTAGTGCAAGAAACCCCGCATATGGTAGAGCAAGGTAAATCGTTTTTACTCGACCTACCAGCTAAATACCCCAGCCTTATTAGTGCAGAGCAAGTACAGTCTATTGTGGTAACGGTAGAAACCAAAGTGCTCGAATTTGGCCAAGTGGTGCTGTCGGCATCGCTCAATTCATTAAAAGATGCTGTTGCGTGGTTAATTTATCTTATTTTAGTACCGCTACTGGTATTTTTTATGCTTAAAGACAAAGTAGAGCTCAGTGCCAGCATTGCTAAACTGATCCCGCGCCAACGACGCTTAATTTTGCAAGTGTGGCATGAAATGAATCAGCAAATAATGAATTATATTCGAGGTAAAGTATTCGAAATTTTAATTATTGGCTCGGTGTCCTTTATTGCCTTTACGGTATTGGATTTACGTTATGCGGCGCTGCTTGGTGTGTTAGTTGGCTTTTCGGTGCTCATTCCATTTGTTGGTGCTGCGCTGGTGACTATACCTGTGGCGGCGGTGGCGCTGTTTCAGTTTGGTTTAGAAACCCAGTTTTGGACCATTTTAATTATTTACGGCATTATTCAAGCGCTTGATGGCAATGTGTTAGTCCCTTTATTGTTCTCTGAAGCGGTTGATTTAAACCCGGTGTTTATTATTGTCGCCGTACTATTTTTTGGTGGGCTGTGGGGTTTTTGGGGCGTATTTTTTGCTATTCCATTAGCATCATTAGTAAAAGCGCTGATTAAGGCGTGGTCATCCACACATGAAGAACTCGCAGAAGAGCTCGGTAACTAAAAAGTATAGTAAACGCACTTTAATTACTAAAGATTATTATTCATTCCTTTTAAAACTATGTACTATTGGGAATAAGATATATTTTTTAGTAATAAGGTGCGTTTTTAATGTCAGAGTTTTTATTGCCAGATGAACCCAACAACCAAGTTTATCTTGATGCAAATGCGACCACACCTGTATTGCCATGTATTGCAGAGGTTGTGTGCCATGCGATGCAAATTTGTTTTGGTAATCCCTCAAGTCCCCATATAACCGGTATTCAAGCCAAACACTTATTAGAACAAACGAGGCAAAAAGCGCGCAGCGTGATTGGTGCGCAGCAGGGCGATATATTATTTACCTCAGGTGCGACCGAAGGTATTCAAACTGCTATCGTATCAACCTTAATTAATGCCAAACAGCACACAAAATCTAAACCGGTTTTATTGTACGGAGCAACTGAACATAAAGCGGTGCCTAATACATTAAAACATTGGAATGCCGTGCTTGAAATTAATGCTGAAATTATTGCTATTCCGGTTAACCGAGACGGTATTTTAGATTTAGACTTTATTGCTCAGCATATTGATAACGCCCTGATGATTTGTACTATGGCTGTTAATAATGAAACCGGTGTATACCAAGATTTAAGTGCTATAGAAGAGGTGATTCGTAGTCGTAATAACGATGTGACTTGGATGGTTGACTGTGTGCAGGCACTGGGTAAACAACAGCTCAATTTAAGTGAAACAACGATTGATTATGCACCTTTTTCAGGGCATAAACTCTATGCACCTAAAGGCATCGGATTATTGTATATTCGTAAAGGAAGCCCATACACGCCGTTTATAGCTGGTGGAGGCCAAGAAAGTGGCATGCGCTCAGGTACAGAGAACCTGCCCGGTATTGCTGGGCTTAATAAGCTGTTTAGTTTGCTGCTTGATAAGCAAGACGATACTTTTAAATCAGCTGATGTACTTAATTTGTATCGCGATAAACTGCATAGCGCTTTAGTAGACACCTTTGGAAGTATTACCTTTAATCATGATTTTGCCTGCTCAGTGCCCACAACACTAAACTTTGCAGTTAATGATTTAACCAGTAAAGAAGTTATTGATTTATTTGACGCTGCAGGTATTAGAGTCAGCGGTGGCTCAGCCTGTAGCACGGGCGCAACTCAAAGCTTTGTACTTGATGCGATGGGAGCCTCACAGTGGCAAAGTGAAAATGCGATTCGTTTATCGTTTGGACCTGCCGCCACTATGGCGCAAATAGACTATGCATGTGAACAAATTCGTGCACTTAAAACAGTGTTACAAGCAAATTGTTTGGTTATTTCTGATAGTAGCTTGGTAGCACAAGAAGTATGTGCCTTGGGGCTTACCCAATTTAGACATCAAGGTGCTTGCAGTTGGTTGTATGTAGCTGACGATCAACAGGCATTTGTTATTGACCCAATTATTGAACTGATCCCTCGATTTGAAAAAATAGTGAAAACGCAAAATCTAACTATTACCGCTATTTTAAACACGCATGAGCACCAAGATCGTCACTGCGCTCTTGATTTAATGCGCAGCGCACTTAAAGAAAACTTAGTGGCTGGCGAAGTTGATCAATTAGGCTGGCCTATTAACTGTGAACAATTGCAACTAACTGAACAAGTACTTGTAAAGCTATCGACGCCCGGGCACAGCCAAGATAGCGTGAGTTATTTATTAAAAGCCAATAACGGCGATGTACAGTACTGCTTTTGTGGTGATTTAATTTTACCTGCAGGGCTTGGTAATACAGTACTTGATGGGGGAGATGCGATGCAAATGGCACACTCTCTTACTCATTTAGCGGCAGAGCTTAATCCAAGCAGCGTGGTGTGCTCTGGGCATGATTATCAACAGTGTTTTGCTATGAATTGGGCTGTGCAACAGCAGCAAACACCTTTATTAAAAGCGCTTATTAAAGGTGATATCAGCCATACCGAATTTGCAATGCAAAAACAACAAGCGGACTCGCAACAACACACACCAGCAAATACGCTTTGTGGCTATGTTAATGCAAAGCCTAAAGTCGAAACTTCGCAGCTTAGTTTTAATCAAGCTAAAGAATTGCTCTCACGTAACAATGTATATTTAATTGATACGCGAGAGTCTTATGAGCATGGCGCTAACAATATCAGTGGATTGCTCGATGTGCCTGTGGCTAAAACTTTAAATATTCCTTTAAGTCGAATGGCTTATGCACTTACCCAAGGCCAACTAGATAAAAAAAATCAATATATATTGGTGTGTCGCAGCGGAAACCGTTCAAAAATTGCGGCGGCAAACTTAATTGAACTTGGTTATAACCGCGTTTTTAACTTATCCGGTGGTTTAGCTTTGACCAATTAATAGTCTAATAAAAGAAAAAGGCCGACATGTGTCGGTCTTTTTTTTGTATGCTTTAATTGAATATTAATAAAATGTTCATTGTTCAGAGGAGGCGAACAGTTGTTAAATTCAATTTTTAATTTTATGATACCGGTGTCAAAAGCAAAAAATTGCGCTATTATCTGCATCAAAGCCCATAAAAATAACGCAGTTTAGAGCATTTAAGTTATAATGTCGGGCTTTGCTTTTTACAAAATTCGCTTGTTTAGTGTCGTAAAAAATAAAATAAAACGCTTAAAATCAATAGATTAATTAATTAGGGGATATTTACATGGCGAGCCGTTCTGAGTTAGTAAGTTGGCAAGCACTAGAAAATAGTGCACAAAAGATGACACAAACACATCTGAAAACTTTATTTGCACAAGACGATTCTCGTTTTTCTCAATTCTCTACTCAAATTCCAGGTGTGTTGTTTGATTACTCAAAACAACGCATAGATGAAAACGTATTTGGTCAATTAATTTCATTAGCGAAAGAATGCAACATTGAAGCCTGGCGTGAAAAAATGTTTATCGGTGAAAAAATTAATATCACCGAAGACCGTGCGGTTTTACATACTGCGCTCAGAAATCGCGCTCATACACCGCTTATTGTTGACGGCGAAAATATTACAGAAGCGGTCGATAGCGAACTTGCCAAAATTAAGACCTTTGTTGAAAAAGTGCGAAGTGGTCAATGGCTAGGTTACACCGGAAAAGCGGTAAAAGATGTGGTTAGCATTGGTGTTGGTGGTTCAAACTTAGGGCCGCAAACGGCAACTGAAGCACTTAAAGCAGTGGTTGATAAGCCATTAAACGTTCACTATGTTTCAAACGCAGATGGCGTACAAATTGCGTCAGTATTAGATAAAGTAGATCCTGAAACCACGTTATTTGTAATTTCGTCAAAGACATTTACTACCTCAGAAACCATGACTAACTCAAAAACAGCGGTTGATTGGTTTTTAGACAGTGCAAAGGATGACAGCGCTATAGCAAAGCATTTTGTTGCAGTAAGCACTAATTTAGAAAAAACTGCTGCATTTGGTATTAGTGACGAAAACGTATTTACAATGTGGGATTGGGTTGGCGGTCGTTTTTCACTTTGGAGTGCCATTGGTTTACCTATTGCACTTTATGCTGGGTTTGAAGCATTTGAGGCCATTTTAGAGGGAGCGTTTGAAGTTGATGAGCACTTTAAATCGGCGCCGCTAGAACAGAATATTCCTTTAATTATGGCGCTACTCAGTGTTTGGAATACCAGCTTTTTAGGGTTTGATTCGCAAGCTATTTTGCCATACGACCAAGCCCTGCATATGTTGCCAGCATATTTGCAACAAGGTGAAATGGAAAGTAATGGTAAACATGTAACCTTTGATGGACAGACAGTGCCATACACTACCGTGCCAATCATTTGGGGTATGACAGGGATAAACGGTCAGCATGCGTTTTATCAATGTTTGCACCAAGGCAATGTAATTGTCCCTGCGGACTTTATTGGCTCTGTAAAGCCTCAGGTTAACGTAGATAAGCATCACGATATTTTATTATCGAACTTTTTTGCACAAACCGAAGCACTAATGAACGGGGTCGATGCACAGCAGATAACGGCTGATTTAACAGCCAAAGGCAAAACGCCTGCACAAATTGAAATGCTGCTAAAGCATAAAATTCACCAAGGAAACCGCCCAACAACGTCTATATTATTAGACACGATTGATGCAAAAGCGGTCGGTCGATTAATTGCACTGTATGAGCACAAGATTTTTTGTCACGGTATTATTTTACAAATATGCTCATTTGATCAGTGGGGCGTAGAACTTGGTAAAGGCTTAGCATCCAAAATTGAAGCTGAATTAACCGATGATAACGTGGTTAATGAGCACGACAGCTCAACACAAGGCTTAATGGCGTACTACAAACAATACCGTACGCAGTAACATATTCACTTATTACACAATAAGTAACCAAATACCTTTGAACGGGTAGCGCTGGAGTCCTAGGGCCTGTATTTTTGTGAGAGGAATTACAGTGTCCCTAGACCCATTTTTAATCGCGCATATACGAACAACATTAGTAGGCTTTGTGCTGAGGCCTACATTATCCAGATAATAAACCGCTATAACTGATTACCAATACGGTAGTGGCAGGTAGCATAAACGTAGAGAGTAACTATGCTTAATCCTTTTGATATTATAATTTTTGGGGGCGGTGGTGATCTTGCGTTACGCAAATTACTTCCTGCAATGTATCGAGCATATCAAGAAGGTAACTTACCGCAAGGCTCACGTATTTTGCCTACCGTGCGCGAACAAAGTAAATGCGATGAATACATCGATACAGCACACAAAGCGTTACAAGAATTTTTAAGTGAAGGCGAATATAACGCCAAAGATTGGAAATCGTTTTCAGACTTTTTAGTACCCGTAGTGAGCAATGTTACCGAAGCTGATGATAACTGGGATGTACTGAAAAAAATTCTAGATGAAGACGACAGCGATAAATCGCGAGTATTTTACTTATCTCTTCCACCTGCTGTTTATGGTACCTGTTGTGAAATATTATCAACTAAAAAGCTAATTACTGCCAACTCGCGCGTTGTAGTCGAAAAACCAATTGGTTACTGCGGTGAGTCAGCCGAAGTGATTAATGCGAAAATTGCACAGTATTTTAACGAAGAACAAATTTTCCGTATTGACCACTACTTAGGTAAAGAAACGGTTCAAAACTTAATGGCTCTGCGTTTTTCAAATTCATTATTTGAGAACATGTGGGATGCTAAATCGATTGATAATATTCAAATTAGCTTGTCAGAAACAGTAGGACTTGAAAGCCGTGCTGGTTTTTATGACAAAGCGGGTGCCTTGCGTGACATGGTGCAAAACCACTTGTTACAACTACTTTGTTTAGTGGCTATGGAGTCACCGCATAAGTTAAACGCTAACAGCATCCGTAATGAAAAATTAAAAGTATTAGAAGCATTACGTCCACTTGAAGATACAGATGTTGATAATAATATTATTCGTGGTCAGTACGTACCCGGTGATTTAAACGGTAAAATAGTCCCAGGTTACCTTGAAGAGCTAAACGAAGGGGCGAGTAAAACCGAAACTTTCGTTGCTATTCGTGCGCATATTGATAACTGGCGTTGGGCGGGCGTTCCTTTTTATCTGCGAACTGGTAAACGCATGGCGAAGCGCTGCGCTGAAATTGTAGTGCAATATAAAAAAGTATCACATAACGTTTATGAAGACAGCGTAGGCAATATTGAACCAAACCGTTTGATTATTCGCTTGCAGCCACAAGAAAGCATTCAGTTAACGCTGATGTCAAAGCGTCTTGATAACTTGGATATGCAACTTGAACCTGTAACGATGAATATTGAATTGTCACAAGCGTATAGTAACGGTTTCCATTCAGATGCTTATAAACGTTTAATGCTTGATGCAGCCGCTAATAATCCTTCGTTATTTATTCACCGCGACGAAGTACGCCAAGCTTGGAAGTGGATTGATCCAATTATTGAACGTTGGCAAGAAAAGGGTAAACCTTCATTGTACCGAGCGGGTAGTTGGGGTCCTGAAGACGCTGATGATTTATTAGCAGAGAATAACCATGTTTGGTTTAACACCGGTGATAAGGCATAAGTAATGGCAAAAATAGTAGAAAAGTTTTTTGACGATAAAGCCGCTTTAACTGATGAATTATCTCAGTCATTAGAGCAGGCCTTACGTAATGGGGTTGAAGCTGATGGCCGTGCAGTGCTAATGGTTTCAGGCGGATCTTCACCTGAACCTGCGTACAAGCATTTATCAACCCTTGATTTAAACTGGGCTCATGTTGATGTTGCTATGGTTGATGAACGTTGGGTTGAGGCAAGTCACGAAAAGAGTAATGAAGCATTCATTAAGCGTACTTTGCTACAAAACCATGGGGCAGCGGCTAATTTTATTAGCATGAAAAATGCAGCAGCCACTGCAGAGCAAGGTGTTGATTCGTGTGAAGCGCAGTTTCAAGCATTAAAGCGCCCGTTTGATGTTACTATTTTAGGGATGGGCCCTGATGGGCATACTGCTTCGCTATTTCCACATGCTCAAGGGCTGGAAAACGGCTTAGATTCAAACCGACTTGTGTGCGCCATTAACGCAATTGAGAGTGATGTAACAGGGAGTATTACCGAGCGCATGAGCTTAACGCTAAATGCAATTTCACAATCTAAAGTAGTTAAATTACTCATTAGTGGCGATGAAAAGCTGGCTGTGTATAAACAAGCTTTAGCGGGTGGCGATGTGAATGATATGCCGTTACGTGCAGTACTAAATCATCCTGAGATCAACATTGAAGTGTATTGGGCACCTTAATTCAGTCTAAACTAGGTGCTTTAAAACCACGTTAATTGATGGTTTAATGAAAGGTCAGTCGCTTTTGCTACAGGCCTTTTTTATTGCGACATGTTTTAGTCGTTAATCAATCAATAACAAAGTGCTGTAAAAATTTGAAGTTTAAAATCCTCCTTAATCTAAGTATCTTTTTAATGCTCTTATATTTTTAAAAGTCACTAATTAAACTTATATTTATCAATAAAAACAGTAGGTTAATTTTGGTTCGGCGCGGAGTTATATAAGCCATTAATCTCATCTGCTATTCGCAATCTCTCTTATTTTAAATACATTAAGTATAAACACGTCATTATTTACATACCTAGTATAGAGAGTAATTCTTGGGCGAACTCTGCTTTTTTATGAAATAATTAATCAGTTTAAAATCAATGGCTTAATAATAATTAAGTTAAATTTCATACAAAAAGAGCGGAAAAATGTAGCAAAATTGTAATTTAGCATGTATGGTTTGTTACTACTATGACAGCGCTGTCATGGCGGTTAGGCAAAATGATAAACAAAACCAATAAAATGATTCGAGGGGAATCCTGTGTTAGCTAAAAATTTTAAAAAAAGCTTATTAGCAGTAAATATCGGCTTAGTTGTGGGAGCTGGGTTTACTGGTGCTGCATTCGCAGCCGATAAAGTTAAAGTTCAAAATGATGTTGAAGTCATTGAAGTACGCGGTATACGCGCTTCAAATAAAGAAAACTTAAACGGAAAACGTTTTTCTAATGCTGTTGTTGATGTTGTAACAGCGGAAGATGTTGGTAAGTTTCCTGATGGCGATGTAGGTGAATCTCTTGGTCGTATTTCTGGTGTAAGTGTATCTCGTCAATTTGGACAGGGTCAGCAAGTATCGATACGTGGTGCTTCAGCACAACTTACACGTACATTGCTTGATGGTCATACAGTTTCGTCAACAAGTTGGTTTGACCAACAAGCCGTAGACCGCAGTTTTAACTACTCATTATTACCGTCAGAATTAGTCGGCGGCTTAGAAGTTTATAAGTCGTCACAGGCTAATCTAGTTGAAGGTGGTATTGGTGGTACCGTTATTGTTAAAACACGTAAACCTCTAGATTTAGATGCAAACACTGTATTTGCAAGTGTAAAAGCTGATTATGGTACAGTTTCTGAAGAGACAGATCCTGAACTTTCTGGCTTATACAGCTGGAAAAATAATAATGAAACATTTGGTATTTTAGCGGCGGGTTCTTTATCAGAAGTAGATTACCAACGTAACGGTATTGAATCATCAGGTGGTTGGAGTGGCGGTATGGCACCAACAACATTCCAACAAGCACGTGAACGTACAGCTTATAATGTTGCCATGCAATACCAGCCATCAGATTCGCTTGTATTAGGCCTGACTTACACTAGCTTAGAGCTAGATGCAAATAATGCTAACTCGCAAATAATTATCTTCCCAGGCGACGGCTCATGTGAGCAAACTAATGCTTCAGGTAATTGTGTCTTTCGCACAATTGACGGAAATGGCACTGCTTTTTTCCAAACATGGGCGCGTAAAGCAAGCATGAAGTCTGATACGGTTGATTTTGACTGGCAATATGATGCAGAGTCATTCACATTTAAAGGTCGCGTAGGTAAAACCAGTGCTGACAGTGACGTAACAACTGCAAACTATGGTATGTTTACTAATAACAATAGTGATCTAAATGGCTCTATGGATATGACTGGTGATGTGACTAAATTTAATTTAGCAAACCAATCTTACGATGCGAGCATTTTACCTGATACCATCAGTCCGCAAACATGGGCGCCTGAATATAACCCTGATTCAGATGAAGAAAGCTACTTAAACTTAGACTTCGAAATTCCACTTGATCTGGGCGTGGTTACTGCAATTAAAACTGGTTTAAGATACGCCGATCATAAAGTTGTCCAAGATAGCAATGCTGCTATTGTAAACCCAGATTTAGTGCCAAAGCGAAATGCAACAGCATACTACCCTGGTACAGTGACTGCCGGCGGTGGTTTTGTTATACCTGAACCTGATATGGATCTAATGATTGCTGATTCATTAGCAATGACTGAAGGTTATACTGCACGTCCACAAGGCTATGGCACCATTGAAGAAGAAAATTTAGCAATCTATGCGATGGCTGATTTTGACGCAGGTGGCATTCGCGGTAATTTAGGTGTGCGTTACATCTCAACTGATATTTCTTCAGATTACTATGACTTAAGCGATGAAGGTGTTTACGATTCTACCTTATCTACAGATAAAGCAGATTACAGTGAATTCTTGCCAAGCTTAAACGTCGTTATGGACTTAGCTGATAACGTAATTTTACGTACCTCGGCAGCACAAGTTATTTCTCGTCCTAATTACGCTGACTTATTTGCAACGCGTAACCTAGCTGGCTATACGGATAATCGCCCTTTAAACGAAGTTTTAAATACTGGTAACGTTGGTTTAAGCCCGTTTAAAGCATTCCAAGCTGACATTGGTGTTGAATGGTATTTTGATGACGATGCGATGTTAAGCGTCACTTACTTTACTAAAGAAGTTAGTTCGTTTATCTCTACACAACAACAAACCAATCAACAAATTGGTATTGATATCCCAGTTTATACAACTAACCCAGATGCAGGCGAACCACCATGTGGCGCGCAGCAATATGACTGTTGGACTGTGAGCTCTTCTACCAACGGCACAGGTGGTTCAATTGAAGGTATTGAGTTCCAAATTCAAGATTCGTTTGATAACGGCTTTGGTTATTCATTTAACTACACCTATTCAGATGCAGAAGCGCCAGCAGAAAATTACCCAGATCGTGTAGGCGTATTCTCTGATTCATCGAAAAATAGCTATAACGTAGTTGGTTTTTATGAAAATGATGATTTCTCTGCGCGTTTAGCATATAACTGGCGTTCAGAGTTTATTATTCGTGAAGCACCTGGTTGGTATGGTAACCGTGAACATCAAGACTACGGACAGCTAGATTTCAGTGCAACGTACTCTGTAACCGACTACTTAGACGTTACTTTCGAAGGTATTAACCTAACAGAGGAAGACAGTATTCAGCTTGGTAATAATGATGCATCAACATCATTACCAAACCCTGATCTACTGAATGACTTCCCTGTATGGAGCTTTGAAGGTGAAGCACGTTATAAACTTGGTGTAACAATGCGTTTCTAATATGCTGAGTTAAAAAGTAATCTAGGCCCAGCATTGCTGGGCTTTTTTATGTGATTAAACATCATTGGTGATTTATGGATATAAAAAAAGTGGCAATTTTAGGTGGTGGAACAGCTGGTTGGCTAGCTGCAAACCATATTGGCAAAGAGCTGCTGAAGCGCAAAGGTGTTTCAGTGACTTTAATTGAGTCACCCGATATACCGCCAATTGGAGTAGGCGAAGGCACAGTACCCGACATAAGAAACACGCTAAAAACTTTTGGTATTCGTGAAGATGAATTTATTCGCCAATGTGATGCGACGTTTAAGCAGTCGATAAAATTTGTTAACTGGATGGATAAAAAAAAGCATGGAGAAGGTAATTTTTTTCATCATTTATTTGATGTGCCAAACCCCTACGATACTAAACATTTAACTCAACATTGGTTAAACGATAAGCAAACAACAAAAAGTCATGCGCAGTTCCTATCTTCTCAGCACGCTATTTGTGAGGCTGGTTTAGCCCCTAAAAATATCACTAATGCCCAATATGAGGGCGAGTTGGCTTATGCGTATCATTTTAATGCAGGGAAATTTGCGCAACTGCTAGCGTGTAATGCAAAAGATAAGTTTTCGGTGTCTCACGTACATACCAATGTAACTCAAGTAAAGCTTGCTAATGATGGCACAATAGCAGCGTTAATGACTGACAGCGAAGGTGAGCTTGAATTTGACTTTTATATTGATTGTTCGGGGTTTGAATCTTTACTGATAGATAAAGCTTTAAAAGTTCCTTTTGTTGATGTGTCTGATAGCTTACTGATAAATAGCGCTCTAGTTGTGCAAGTGCCTACAAAAGAAGACGAGGATATTCCACCTTATACGCTTGCTACCGCCCATCAAGCTGGCTGGATATGGGACATTGCGCTTACAAATAGGCGGGGAGTGGGTTTTGTTTATTCGAATAACCACATGACCGACGAACAAGCACATGAAAAACTGGACCGTTATCTAGGGGCAAGTAAGCAAGACCTTAGCTATCGAAAAATCCCCATGAGAGTTGGTTATCGTAAAAAGTTTTGGCATAAAAACTGTGTCGCACTTGGCTTAGCGCAAGGGTTTTTAGAGCCATTAGAGGCAACCTCCATTTTATTAACTGACTTTTCAGCGAAGTTTTTAACCCTACGTTTTCCATCATCAACAAAGCAGCTTGAACAGTTAGAAACGCGGTTTAATCACGCTATGGGGTATGCGTGGGAACGTACTATTGATTTTATTAAATTGCACTACTGTATTTCAGATAGAACAGATTCAGCTTTTTGGGTGGCCAATAAAAATGATGACACTACCTCTGAGTCACTAAAAGAAAAGCTTAGTTTGTGGGAAGAGTTCATTCCGGTTAGAGATGACTTTTTCAGCCAGTTTGAAGTGTTTTACTTAGAAAACTTTTTATTTGTACTTTATGGAATGCATTTCAACACTAAGGCACCGCCTTGTACCAGTGCAGAACATGAACACTGTTTAGTACGTTTACAACAACGAGCTGAGATAGATCAATACTTAATAAATAAGCTACCCAATCACAGAGCGCTTTTAGATAAAATTAAACAATATGGACTGCAGTCAATCTAATGATTTGTGAAAGGTTTAAGCGCTATATTCACAAAGATCATCGTACACTTGCGAAAGAGGCTATCGAAAGACGGCCTTTTTTAGCATCCGCTAAGCAGCTTTGTTCAGAATAAATATTGGCACTGTGTAATAAGTTACCTTGGTAAATAACAAGGCGGTTAAATTTAGCATCAACTTTAAAAACCTGTTCAAATAAACTTGTGCTGCCAGATAAATAGCCTTGATGCTCATTAGGGGCTTTTTTAACATCATTAACTATATCTGCGAGCAGCGGTTTGTGCTGTTGTTTAAATTCAATAATGTTTTGAGGTATATACTTATAAATACTTGTTCCACCAAGCTCCTCTGGCGATAAGTAATGTACAAATGCGTAATCTCTTTCATCACATGAATCAATATGCGGTACTTTTTGGTCAACAATTAAATTTGCAGGTTTGCATGAAACTAATGAAAGTAAACTTTTATGAAGAATAGACTCTCGATAATTTTTATTGTCTATTTTAGGCAGTATTTCATTTTGAAAAAACGCATGTAAAACCCTTAAGTAGGGTTGTGGCATATTGTCGCGAATGCCAGGATAGAAAGAATTGTCTGAAAACATAGGATTAAAATAGGCTATGTTATGGGCAAAATTCATTACACTATTGGTATCTAAAAGAAAATCATCTACAACGAAGGCTGATAGTTTAGTGCCTGGGATCATCAACTTTTTAATTATTAAGTTTGGGTTTACAGTTAAATTTTTCATTATTTAATGTCTATTTTTGATGGGCTTATTTAATTGAGAACTTTTTATTTAGGCACAAAATTAATATACCACCGAAGACAGCGTTGTCAAAGAGCGCTTTTTGAGCTAATTGTGTTTACGAATTTCTTCTTCAGTGGCGTTTATTGGTTATTTGTTGAAATAATAAGCGATAATGTTTTTGTTAATTATTAACGTACAAAATGACACAAAATTTTCACTTCCTTTTTGTCACCAAAACCATTAGCCTTAGGCCACTAACAGTAATAAATCAAATTAATAAATAACGGAGCAGTAACATGGCGGAGCAACAAGTACAGCCTTTACACAACGAAAAACATGCCAACACTAAAATTAAAAATGGCATCAACATCGAATTTATGAAAACTCAACACTTAGTGCCAGTGGTTGCACATGAGTTTGCGCGTATCGCCAATGAATTCCCAATGTCTTTTGTTAAAAATAACGAAACAGGTACTTTTCAAGCGGTTGCAATGTTTGGCCTAGAGCCAGGCGAAAATTTATTTATTGATGGCGACAAATGGACAGCATCATTTGCGCCTATGGCAACAACGCGTTACCCATTAGGTTTAGTAAAGCACCCAGAGCAAGATCAATTTGGTATCGTAATTGACGAAGCGAGCTCATTAGTTGGTGAAGAAGAGGGTAATGCATTATTCGAAAACGGTGAAGAAACTGATTACCTTAAGCGTCGTAAAGAAGCGTTAGTATCGTTCATTGAGTTTTCTCAAGTAACTGATGCTTTCACTAAATTCCTTGCTGATAAAGAACTACTGGTAGCACAAACGTTAACAGTTGATATTAAAGGTGAGAAAAAAGACATCAACGGTATTTACCTTATCGATGAGAAGAAACTAAATGAGCTAAGCGATGCAGACTTTCTTGAGCTTCGTAAGCGCGGTTATTTAGCACCAATCTATTCTTTCTTAACGTCTACACACCAAGTAGCACGTTTAGCACGTTTAAAAGCGCAACAAGCGTAACTTTAAACGAAATTAAAAAAGCGCCTTAGGGCGCTTTTTTTGTGCCATTAAACTCAGTTCACTTGAAAAACGCTTCATAACCATTCACATTGGTTTTAATCCTGTATTTATAAAAGAACACACAATGAAAAAATCACTATTATTAGGGCTCATTGCAACAAGTTTAATGGGGTTGAGCACGCAGGCATTGAGTGAAAACACAAATACGCCGTTTGCCATTGCGATTCATGGCGGTGCAGGCACGATTGAAAAAAGTAAATTTACGGCAGATCAAGAGCAAGCTTATCGCAATAAATTAGCAGAAGCTGTTGAGGCCGGATATAAGGTACTTGAACAAGGCGGAGAAAGCCTTGATGCAGTGACTACTGCCATTGAAGTACTTGAACAATCGCCTTATTTTAATGCTGGGCGTGGTGCGGTATATACCTATGATGGTAGTCACGAATTAGATGCCTCTATAATGGATGGTCGCAATCGTCAAGCAGGCGCTGTGTCAGGTATTAAACATATCGAAAGTCCAATTAAACTTGCCCGGTTAGTAATGGAAAAATCAGTGCATGTGATGTTAAGTGGTCAAGGTGCAGAAGAGTTTGCCAAAGAGCAAGGCATTAGCCTAGTAGAGAACAATATATTTGATACTGAGCATCGTTATGAGGCTTTATTAAAAGCCAAAAAGAAACTCGAGGCGAGCAAAAATACCAGTAAAGATTATCAGGCAGCGCATAAAGCGTTACCAGTAAATTATAAAGTGGGCACGGTCGGAGCGGTGGCACTGGATAAACAAGGGAATTTAGCAGCGGGCACGTCAACTGGCGGAATGACCGCAAAACGTTTTGGTCGTATTGGCGATGCACCGGTTATTGGCGCAGGTACTTTTGCTGAAAATGCCTCATGTGCGGTTTCGGCAACTGGGCACGGCGAATATTTTATTCGTTATAATGTGGCAAGTGATATTTGTGCGCGAGTAAAGTACCAAGGTAAAACCATAGACCAAGCAGGTAATGAAGTAATAAACGAGGTGCTTAAACCGATAGGGGGCACCGGCGGTGTTATTATTATTGATACAAAAGGCAATATTAGTCTGCCGTTTAATACTTCAGGCATGTATCGTGCGAGTAAATCGAATACCCAAGCAACCTACGTAGGTATTTTTAGTGACGAATAAACACTATTAGTCACTGGCTGGTGGTTTATATAATAATCCCCTGATTGTTATATTCTTTACAGGATTAACCCCAGCCATTTAATTTGCTACAATCGGGGCTCTTTGACTAATTTTTATAAGGTATGCAGGTGGTAAACCTAGGTCAGTTATTTGGCGAGCTAAAAACGTGCTTAAAAAAAGATCAATTCAGTTTTAAAAAACGTCTTCACGGCGTTAAAAAAATCACCGACGAGGCAAAACTTACCAGTGCGCTTGAAAAAATTGCGGCTGATATTAGTCGTAGTCAAACGCTTCGAGAGCAGCGCTTAGCTGGGCTACCTAAAGTTACTTATCCTGAGCAATTACCGGTTAGTCAAAAAAAAGACACCATTAAAGAGGCCATTGCTAATAATCAAGTGGTGATCATTGCTGGTGAAACTGGCTCAGGCAAAACCACACAAATACCTAAAATGTGTTTAGAGCTAGGCCGAGGCGTTGAGGGCTATATTGGTCATACCCAACCAAGGCGTTTAGCAGCACGCAGCGTTGCCAACCGTATTGCAGAAGAAATGCAATGTGAGCTTGGTCAGCAAGTCGGTTTTAAAATTCGTTTTAGCGACCAGGTATCTAATAACAGTTACATTAAGCTGATGACAGACGGTATTTTATTAGCTGAAATACAACAAGACCGATTTTTAAATCAATACGACACCATTATTATTGATGAAGCGCATGAACGTAGCTTAAACATTGACTTTATTTTAGGTTATCTTAAAAATTTACTCCCAAAACGCCCCGATTTAAAAGTTATTATCACCTCAGCAACTATCGACCCTGAGCGCTTTTCTAAGCATTTTGATGATGCACCTATTATTGAAGTATCAGGAAGAACGTTTCCAGTTGATGTACGCTATAACCCAATTAGTGATATTCAAAAAGAAGATATGGAAGCCGAAGGCGACCAACTTCAGGGGATTTTTGATGCGGTAGATGAACTTTGCGCCGAAGGTCCTGGCGATATACTGATCTTTTTAAATGGTGAGCGAGAAATACGCGATACCGCCGATGCACTAAGCAAGCGTAATTTAAAACACACAGATGTATTACCTTTGTATTCAAGGCTATCGAACGCTGAGCAAAACCGTATTTTTGCGCCGCATTCGCGCCGCCATATTATACTCTCTACCAACGTCGCTGAAACATCGCTAACAGTACCTGGTATTCGTTATGTTATTGACCCGGGTACAGCGCGAATTAGTCGTTATAGTTATCGCACAAAAGTGCAACGTTTACCTATAGAGCCTATTTCGCAAGCCAGTGCTAATCAGCGAATGGGGCGCTGTGGACGTGTTGAAGCGGGTATTTGTATTCGTTTATATTCAGAAGATGACTTTTTATCGCGTCCTGAATTTACTGACCCTGAAATATTACGTACTAATTTAGCATCAGTTATTTTGCAAATGTTAGCCCTTGGGCTGGGTGATATGGCGCAATTTCCTTTTGTGCAAGCTCCAGATAGCCGAAATATTAATGATGGTTTAACATTGCTTGAAGAGCTACAAGCAGTAAAAGCGGCTAAGCGTCATCAAAAAACCAGCCTAACACAATCTGGGCGGGAGCTAAGTCGTTTGCCGGTTGACCCGCGTTTAGCGAAAATGGTGTTAACTGCGCATAAACTGGGTGCATTGCGTGAGGTGATAGTTATTGTTGCCGCGCTCTCAATTCAAGATCCCCGCGAGCGACCACAAGAAAAACGCCAAGCCGCAAATGAAAAACATGGTCGCTTTGACGATCCTGATTCTGACTTTATCGCCTTTTTAAACCTGTGGAATTATTTAGAAGAGCAGCAAAGTGAGCTGACTAACAGCCAGTTTAGAAAGTTATGTCAAAAAGACTTTTTAGCCTATATGCGTATTCGTGAATGGCAAGATATCGTTTATCAAATCAGCACTGTGTGCAATGAAATGAAAATGAAAGCCACCACTAATGTTGCAGACAGCGAGCTTATTCACAAAGCACTTTTAAGTGGCATGCTCAGTCACATCGGTTTTAAAGACGAAAAGCAGCTATATAAAGGTGCGCGTAATAGCCAATTTCATATTTTCCCAGGCTCAGGATTATTTAAAAAGAGTCCAAAATGGATGATGTCGGCTGAGTTGGTGGAAACCAGTAAACTCTATGCTCGTATTAATGCCAAAATTGATGTGAACTGGGTAGAACCATTCGCTCAGCATTTAGTAAAACGCAGCTACACAGAGCCTCATTGGGAGAAAAAGCCCGGTGCGGTGATTGCCTTTGAGCAACAAACTTTGTATGGCTTATTAATTGTTAATAAGCGCCGCTGTGTTTACAGCAATATTGACCCAAAAGTAAGCCGTGAGTTATTTATTCGCACAGCGCTGGTTGAACAAGAGCTGGGGCTCAATGAAGGATTTTTACAATATAACCGCGAATTAATTGAAGATATTCAAGTGCTCGAGAACAAATCTCGTAGGCGCGATATTTTAGTTGATGAACAAACCTTATTTGAGTTTTACGAGAAAAAAATACCGAACGATATTAATAATCGTGCTGCGTTTATTAAGTGGTATAAAACACAAAAACAGCAAGACAAACACTACCTGCACATGACGCGAGAAGAGCTCATGCAGCATGGTGCAAGTAGCATTACTGAATTTGATTATCCAGATACATGGCAACAAGATAACTTAATGCTGCCGCTTACTTATCATTTTGATCCAGGCCAAGCAGTTGATGGTGTTGCTGTACAAATACCGGTTGCGCTATTAAACCAAGTTCAAGAAAGTGGTTTTGATTGGCATATACCGGCATTTCGTCATGAGCTAATTTGTGGGTTAATCAAGTCATTGCCAAAGTCACTTCGCCGTAACTTTGTCCCTGCGCCTAATTATGCCGACGCGGTTTTAGCGGCCATAGAGCCTCTACAAGGCTCGTTAATCGACTCACTAAGTAATCGGTTATTGCGCATGACTGGCGTGCGAGTCGACCCTGAGGCGTGGGATTTAACAGCCCTTGCTCCTCATTTAAGATTGCAGTTTGAAGTACGTGATGAAAACGACCAACTTCTTGCCCGTGGGCTCGATTTAGCTAAGCTTAAAGCGCAGCTTCAAGGCAAAGTGACAGACACCTTATCTAAAGTGGCCGACAAAGGCATAGAAAAAACCGATTTAATCCAGTGGGATTTTGGTGAGTTACCAACATCGTATGTGAAAAAGCAAGGTCAATACGAAATTAAAGCCTACCCAGCACTAGTGGATAAAAAATCAACGGCCGCAGTAGAGCTATTCGATAACGAAATAAAAGCGCAATTAGCGCACCAGCAAGGTTTACGTCGTTTAGTACTTTTAAACGTGCCATCACCAATTAAATACCTGCAGCAAAACCTACCAAACAAAGCTAAATTAGGATTGTACTTTAATCCTTTTGGTAAAATTGCCGATTTAATTGATGACTGCATTGCATCAGGCGTTGACAGCCTATTAGTTAAATATGGTGACATTCGTACAAGTGAGGCATTTGAAACGGTTAAAGAGCATATTCGCGGCGAGTTAGGCGATACCGTTGTGGCCATTGCTACACAGGTTGAGCAAGTGCTGAGTATTGCGCATGCACTGCATAAAAAAATGAAAGGGCGTGTAGATTTAACCATGATCACCGCTCATGGGGATATTAAGTCTCAGCTAGAATCACTTATTTTTAAAGGCTTTGTCAGTCAACATGGGGCAGACAAACTCGGCGATTTAATTCGTTATTTAAAAGCGATTCAAAAACGCCTAGAAAAACTACCTGTTGACCCAAATCGTGATAGATTATGTGTGTTAGAGCTTGAAAAAGTAGCGCAAGAATATAAAAAACTAACGAATAAAACACCTAAAGGAATGCCATTGCCTACTGATGTTGAGGCTATTTTTTGGATGCAGCAAGAATTACGCGTATCCTTATTCGCACAAACCTTAGGTACGCCTTATCCAATTTCAGCAAAACGTGTGTTAAATGCGATAAAAGAAATTGAATAATCTCTTTATTCTCTATTAAGCTAAGTAAGTTAACAGAGGGACTAACTTGAGAAGGAAATGACATACCTATGTCCTCATTAATAAAACACAAAGCGCGACAGTTGTTAGTGGTTGATGATGAGTATTTCAATTTTGAAATACTCAAAGCAGGGTTAGCATCAACATTTGATTTGAGCTATGCTGATTCTGGTAAAAGTTGTTTAGCATCTGCGATTGCAAATCCGCCCGATATTATTTTGCTTGATGTGTGTATGCCAGGACTCGATGGTTATGATACGTGTCGCATACTTAAACACACGCCAGAGACAAAAAACATTCCGGTGGTTATGATATCTGGACTTGAGTCGGAGCTTGAGCAACAAGCAGGCTTTGACGCAGGGTGCGATGCTTACGTTGTAAAACCTTTTTCTATCGCTGTACTACGAGAAAAAATTAATAATATTGTGTAGAGGGAATTATGTTTACTGAAGATAAGCGAAACTATAGACGTATGCAGGTTAACACGCCAGCGAAGTTAACCTCAATAGAGCCTGTTGCTGGGCTCAGTTACACTGGCACATGCCTTGATTTAAGTGCAACGGGTCTTTCATTACAACTCGATGATTTGTTAGAGCTTAACTCAATTTTATCGGTTGATATTGCATCAACACATCCGAGCATTGCACCGTTAAAAGCCACCGTTAAGGTAATACGTGCCAGCACAGAAGAGGATGGCACGATAACCGCAGGGCTTGAAATTGTAGAGTTTAACTAACTACTTAATTAGTTTTTAGTAAACCTTACAAATAAGCCCTTTAAGGTAAAAACCTTCAGGATAGCTGCCTGCAATAGGGTGGTCAGCTGCTTGATTTAAGCGCTCCATGATCAGTAAATCCTTACCTGCATCAAGGGCTGCATCTGCGACTACTTTTTGAAACAAGTTTTGTTCCATTAAACCAGAGCATGAGAATGTTAGCAAAGTGCCGCCGGGCTTTAATATTTGCATCGCAATCATATTGATGTCCTTGTAACCGCGACACGCCCCAGTTAACTGCGCCTTGTTATCGGCAAATTTAGGCGGGTCCATAACGATCGTATCAAACATCACCCCGTCTTCACGGTATTGGCGTAATAATTTAAAGACATCTTGTTTTACAAAGTCGACTTTATTTAAATCAAGGTTGTTATGCTCAACATTGCGCTTTGCTGTATCAAGCGCTGGTTGTGAAACATCAACATTGGTTACATGTTTACAGCCACCGCGCAGGGCATAAAGAGAAAACGTTCCCGTATAACTAAAGCAATTTAATACGGTTTTGTCTTTTGAAAAACGCTCCAGTGCAGCACGGCTATCTCGTTGATCTAAATAAAAACCAGTTTTATGGCCTTCTAGAATATCAACTTCAATTTTTAAACCATTTTCTTCAATTATGACAGGTGCAGTGGGTTCACTCCCCCAAAGTACGCCCTTAATAGGCTCTAGCCCTTCTTTGGTTCGAACATCTACATCTGAGCGCTCATAAATAGTAGAGCCTGGGAAAATAGCCATTAAAGCACCAACAATCTCACCTTTATGACGTTCTGCGCCTGCGCTTAGTAATTGACACACAATTACATTATCAAACTTATCTATGGTAATACCGGGTAAGTAGTCTGATTCTGCTGCACATAACCTAAAGCCGGTAAGTCCACCTTCTTCAATTGCATGGCTGCGAGCTTCTAAAGCACGGCGAAGACGACGCTCAAAGAAATGTTGATCAATCACTTCTTTTTCGTCAAAGCTCCAAACACGAGCACGTATTTGTGAATGAGGACTGTAAGCTGCGGTGGCTAAAAATTTACCCTCACTGTCGTGTATGGTTACCGTGTCACCTAATCCAGGTTTACCTTTAATTTTTTTGATGGCTTTAGAAAATAACCAAGGGTGTTTTCTTTTTAATGATTTATCGCGACCAGCTTGCAGGTAAACGGCAGATGACATAAGGCTTCTCTGTAGTAATAAATAAGCGCTGTATTTTAGTCAAGGCTCGCGCAACATACAATGAATGTTTTGCAAGGGGCTTATAAATCGCGGTAAAGTAGCCATTATTAACTCGTTTAAATAGATTTTTGGAAATTCGGTGGACAATTCAGCTCTTAGCCCCTCATTACAGCAACTTAATCAGCAATGCAGAGACTTTATTACATCCTTAGTACATGCGGATGTTGCCCATGATATTACCCATATTGAACGGGTAGTGCTTGTTGCTGTGCAGCTATGTATAGCAGAGCAGGCTGATATGGCGATTGTATTGCCTGCAGCTTGGTTGCATGATTGTGTCGCGGTGGCTAAAAATCATCCAGATAGAGCAAGGGCATCAACAATGGCCGCGGATAAAGCGATTAACTTTTTAGCGTCTATTGGCTATGATGACGCGCTATTTGATGATATTCACCATGCCATTGCCGCACATAGTTTTAGCGCCAATATTGCTATTAAAACGGTTGAAGCACAGATTGTACAAGATGCTGACAGAATGGATGCCTTGGGTGCTATTGGCGTAAGCCGTTGTATGAAAGTAGGCGGCTCTATTAGTCGATTATTATACAACCCCGATGATCCATTTTGTTTAAACCGAGAAGCAGACGATAAAAAGTACACCCTAGATCATTTTTTTATTAAATTACTGCATATTGCCCAGAGTATGAATACTCCTTCTGCAAAAGCCGAAGCACAAAGACGCACTGCATATATGCACGACTTTTTAGCTCAGCTTAAATCTGAAATTGGTGAACAACGCGATGACACCTAAACTTTCGGGAATTGATCATTGTCATTTAAATGTTCAAAGCCTCAACCAAGCTATTGAGTGGTATGAAAAGGTGCTTGGTTTTACCGTAGTAGAGGAGTTAGCCTTTTGGAATGAAGAGGGAAAAGGTCCTTTAACACTCGAAGATGAAAACGCCACTACACGATTGGCTTTATTTGAAGGCGATGGGCGTAGTAAAGGAATCGCTTTTGCTGCAACTGGGGAGCAATTTGTTATTTGGCTTAAGCATCTTAAGCAGAATCAAGTGAAAACCATATTGGCTGATCATGGCGTGACATTTTCAATGTATTTTAAAGACAATAGTGGTAATAGCCATGAAATCACTTCTCATGATTACAATGTCATAAAAGTGCAACTCGAGAGCTAGCGGCTTTGTTTAGTAAAACTTCAACAGTTAAAATAGCCAAGGGTAGATTTATGATCCATCGTTTAGCCTATTCAGTATCGAGCAATATTAAAACGATACCTACTAACTGGTTTTTTCTCCTACGAATTAACTTATTAAGCTAATAGAGAAAGTTTTATTTTATAATAACTTATAGGCACTTTAGATTGTTAGATTATACGTTAAGAAGAAGCCGTCGGCGTAAAACAGTAGCGATTAAAGTCGCACAACGAGAACTTACGGTGTATGCGCCCCATTTTGTAACGAAAGCACAAATTAATGAATGGCTGTTGAGTAAACAGGGCTGGATTGATGCTCAGTTACATAAGCAACAAATTCAAGCCGATACACGACAGTTTCCACTCAAAACCCATAGCATTAAACTATTTAATGAAGCTGTAAATGTGCAATTTGAAAATGCAGCACGCACTCAATGGCAGCAGCACAATGAAAGCCAAACGCTGTTACTGAGTATTTCTTCACGTGTGAAGCATCGAACGCAAATGTATCAAGGTTTGCTAGAGCAATTTTTGCATGAGAAGTTAGAAAGTTATATTGAAATGCGAGTTAACTACTATTGTCAGCTGATGGGTGAAAAGCTACCGAGCAATATTCGTATTCAATTGTATAAGCGTCGCTGGGGCAGTTGTAACCGCAGGCGTGAACTGACCTTCAACTTGCACTTGGCAAGCGCACCTACATGGATAATTGACTACGTGATTGTGCATGAGTTAGCGCATTTAAAGTATTTAAATCACAGTGCACAATTTTGGCATCGTGTAGGATTATTTTATTCAGAACACAAAAAAGCAAGCGCTTGGTTAAATAAGCATGGCATGAGTTTACAATGGGTTTTTGAATAACTAGAACATAAAATGAGGTAGTAAAGAGAAGTGGTGGAGGGAGCTGGATTCGAACCAGCGAAGGCTGAGCCGTCAGATTTACAGTCTGATCCCTTTGGCCGCTCGGGAACCCCTCCACACTAATTTTTATTGCATTTGGCCCCACTTAACTTAGCCTAAGAAAAGTGGTGGAGGGAGCTGGATTCGAACCAGCGAAGGCTGAGCCGTCAGATTTACAGTCTGATCCCTTTGGCCGCTCGGGAACCCCTCCAATGCAACGCGGCAGATAATAGCAAACTTCTTATTTAAGTAAAGAAAAAAGCTAAAGAAAATTCAAATTTAGCCGATAAATACTTATTAATTAGTTAAATAGGCTAAAGTCTATGCATATTGGTGATTTGTTAATCACGGAGAGCCAGTTAAAAACGAGGCTTAATGAAAGTGTGCACGATAACCGCCGAGGCGAGTTTGCACTTTTATTAGCAATGCTCTCTCATGATGCGCTTGATTTTAGTGAGTTTCACTTACCTAAAAGTGATGCAAGTGGTTATCAAGCCGATGAAGAGACCTTGAGAAAGCAATTTGGTGCGGGCCCAAAGCAGCCATTAGCGCCAGATACCTTTAATATGTTAATTGGCAAAAATAACACGGAACTTTTAGCAAAAATGGGAAGCGCTATAGGGATGAGTGATATTAAGTTAACTCAGTGCTTAAAGCCTGAACCGTTAAATATTCGAGATGATAAAAATCATATTCCGCTTAACGTGATTGATAATTGTGAACTGGCGGTTCGTCGGCGAATTAAAAACAGTGATATGCCGCTCTCAAATATGCAAATGGATGCCGCAGCATTTTATGATGATTTACAAAATGAAGCCCTCCACCAGCCATTACATTTGTTTAGTGCCTAATTAAATTACATTAAATGCAGTTTTTTAAACGCCATTAGATTGTAATAAATAGTGTTTATATTAGTGGTTTTGTAGGTGCTTTATTTTAATAACCGATTTAATATAAAAAAAGCATCCAAAATTTAAATGCAATTGCTATAATGGCGCAAATGGTATGACATTAAATGCCATTATCATTAAACCAAGGTAATTAGGAACGTAATGAAGAAAACATTCACGCTGAATCATGAGAAAATCAAATACCCTCGTATGGTTGATGCTGCAAAGCATGAAGTGAAAAAATATTTGAAAAGAGAACGTAATAAAACTTTACCTGTTGATGCCGACTACTGGGCATTTGATTGTAAGTTTGGTAACACGGCTGAAGAGGCCCAAGTGGTTCACGTTGCTGAAATTAACAATCACATCAGTGAAATTGAAAAGCAAGGTTTAACCTCTTTCTACTTAGAGATTTTAGCAAGACCTGCACAGCGTCAAGACTTCGATGAAGGTGATGACGAATAAAGCGCTAAGTTGCGTTTAGTGTAGTTTTTGAAAATGGGCCAAGTGGCCCATTTTTTGTGGTTGTTACTTATACACTATGACACTTTTTATACTTTTTATTACTGCCGCAAGGACAAGTATCATTGCGTTTCACTTTAATATCAGCAACCGGTGTGATCTCACCATCAAGGTATCGCCACTGTTCATCTTCTTTAATAAATCTTGAATGCTCAGCCAGCTCGCAATACAAGTCTTGATAAAAGTAATAGGCTTTAAACTTTACAAACCCTGTTTCATCATTATAACCAGAATCTAATACGGTTAAGTTTATAAAGCGGCAACTAGTTGCAAAGTCCTTAATTTCTGATAGTGAGTTTTCAGCTTGCTTTTCTTTTGCGTAACTTTCACGAACAAAAGCCGCGTTTTTAACCGCATATGCACTGTAGCGAGCACGCATAAGTTGCTCAGGTGTTTGTGGCTGTTTGGTTTTTAAATGAAAAGGTTCACAGCAATCAGCATAAAGTTGCTGACTGCCACAAAAACATAGTAGGGCGTTAGAGGTCATAATAAATGTACTGTGTATTAAAACGCTAGTTTACCAAGCTTATTGCGTTAGTGAAATCTCAGCTTGAGCGCTTTTTTTGCTAAAGCAATACAGCTTAGTGCGTGTATGGCTCAGGTTTAATGATAACTGTGATAGTTGCTGATTATTTATTATGTCGGTCCAGGTGATCACCGCTGCAAAATTTCCATTGTGAAGTGCAGAACTTAAAACATACTCTATATTAACTAAATGTTTTTGGCGTATAACTAACAATTTACTGGTATCAATTGAACATGAATCAAGTAACGCTTTACTAGGTACATGGTCTGGCGCAATTAAAAGTGTCCATGCATTTAAGCTATTGTATTGGTGTAATACTTTTAATAATTCAAACGTCGCTGAAATCTCATCTTCAATTTGTACAACGTTAACACAATCAGATTGGTCATCTTGTTGGTAGCTCTTAACTGTTCTTACGGTAATAGGCTGTAACATAATCGTCTCACTCACTGGGTTTTTATACAGTACATGCATACAGTAGTTTATACAGTTGTTTGGTGCAAGTGTTTTTTGCTATTTTTTTGTACAGTTATTCAGCTGAGCACGATAATGAAACTATTTAAAAATAAATAGTTCATATATAACAATAGATTATAATTTTTGGGGATGAATACTTTTGACGGTAGCTTTTTAATCTATAACTAAATAAATCTTGAAATGCATGAGGTATACAGTAGTTTAAAAAATTAAGCGTTGTTGCATTTAACTTATAAAACGCTTAATCAATTTACAGATAGAATGAGTTACTAGGTAGTAAAACTATTTTTCGTGACTTATAGGGATCAAATGTGAAAATTGTAACTGATGAATTTGTTCATATAAGCTGGCGGCATAACACTGGGCGTCTTTAAGTCGTTTGGTACTAATGTGTTTGCGTATATCGCTCATTGCTTCTACTGCTGGATCATACCCTTGGCTACTAGCTAAGCTGAGCCACGCAGCCCCATGAAATACACTTTGTGGCACACCTTGGCCTTTAATAAAAAATAGTCCTAAGTAAAACTGTGCACGATAGTTTCCTGCCATTGCTGCTAAACGCATCCATTTTGCGGCTAAGGCGCCTTGTTCATTTTTAAGGTAATAAAGAGCTTTATTTAATGTGTCTTGATCGGTGTTTTTAGAGCTCGCAGGGGGATTTGCATCGCTTGGTTGCGTTACAAAAGAAAGAATGTTGTCTAATTGTTGCTCTAAGTCTTGGCCACTTGGTGTCGTTTTGATCATGCTACTTCGTTTGTTATTTTAATCACTTAGCTAGTTTAGTATATAGCAAGGTAAAATGTCCTGTAAAAAGTTATTTTTATGCTAAAATCTCGCCACTTTTTACAACCACAAGTTTATTATGCTCGAAGCCTTATTCAAAATCCGTGCAAATGATTCTTCGGTTCGCCGTGAATGTATTGCCGGTATGACTACATTTATTACGATGGTTTATATCGTATTCGTTAACCCAGCTATGCTTGCAGAAGCAGGCATGGACCAAGGTGCTGCCTTTGTTGCAACCTGTATTGCCGCTGCAATAGGGTGTTTTATTATGGGGTTGTGGGCCAATTATCCATTGGCATTGGCACCGGGTATGGGATTAAATGCATTTTTTACCTATGGCGTGGTGTTAGGTATGGGCTATAGCTGGCAAGCAGCGCTGGGCGCGGTGTTTATGTCAGGGTGTATATTTTTAATATTAAGCTTATTTAAGGTGCGAGAGTGGATTATTAATGCAATCCCCCTGGTGCTCAAACAAGCAATAGCAACCGGTATTGGTGCATTTTTAGCGCTTATTGCACTAAAAAGTGCTGGTATTATTGTATCAAGCCCAGCAACACTTGTGCAGCTAGGCGATATAACGTCACCGGGTCCGCTATTAGCTATTTTTAGTTTTTTTATTATTGCGGCATTACTTTATCGCGATTTTAAAAGCGGTGTATTAATTAGTATTTTACTCGTTACCGCGATAGCAGTGTCGATGGGGTTAGTTGAATATCATGGTGTTGTTGCAATGCCACCTTCAATAATGCCAACTTTTATGCAACTTGATTTTAGTGCAGCTTTTGAACTGTCTATGTTGAGTGTTATTTTTGCGTTTCTATTTGTTGATTTATTTGATACCTCAGGTACGTTGGTAGCGGTTACTCAAAAAGCGGGTCTAACAGATAAAAACGGCAATATGCCGCGCTTAGGTCGCGCATTAAGCGCTGATAGCACTGCAACCATTGCCGGTGCAATGCTGGGAACTTCAACAACAACTTCTTACATAGAGTCTGTAGCGGGAGTATCAGTGGGGGGCCGAACGGGCTTAACGGCTGTGGTTGTAGGTTGCTGTTTTTTATTGATGATGTTTTTTGCACCTTTGGCACAAATGGTACCCGCATACGCAACAGCAGGGGCAATCTTATATGTATCTGTTCTAATGCTCCAAAACTTAAAGTTCGTAAACTGGGATGATATGACCGACGCAATTCCAGTGAGTGTTGTATTGTTAATGACTCCATTGACCTTTTCAATTGCACACGGTATTGCACTGGGTTTTATTTCTTATACAGCGGTTAAAGTACTGTGTGGTAAAAAAGATCAGGTAAGTATTAGTGTTTGGATTTTAACTGCACTGTTTATTATTAAGTTTGCATTTTTATCTTAATGCTGTTGTTAAATAGCTAGATTTAGTTTGGGTATGTAAATTTATATAGTGACTAAATTTCAGTTATAAAAAAGCCCATACAGTTGTATGGGCTTTTTATTAGGTAATGAATTACCATTTCTTTTTCGGTGCAAACAGTACGTCTAAATCATCTTGCTCTTGTTCGTTCTTTTTCTTCAATGATGTAGCGTTTGATGCCTTTAATTCAGTGCTTATTGTTTCTAGATAGCCTTCAACTTCAACTCGTTTTGCAGTAATGTAATCATCATTAAATGACACACTGTTAAGTGTGGCAGATGCTTTTTCAAAGTACTGCCTAGCAGAGCCTACCATACCGGCTGTTTGAGCTGCTAGACCACGTTTTATCTGGCTTTCAATGTTGATTCTTAGTTGTAGCTTCTCAAGGCGTTTGTCTTCTGCGATAAACGCTTGGCTGTCAACTTTCCCCTTGTTGTGCTCAGAACGGATAATAGTACGGAGCTTTTTTATACCCTGTATTAGTGATATCAGTTGCTTGTCATTACCTGGCAAAACAAAACCATCCGAGCCGTCTTGAATCGGATTTTGTAGTCGCTCTTTTGCTTCTTTTAAGCGGTTTTTTAGTCCGCTACCACCGCTTGAAATAGACACCATATTACTTAGCGCATCATGAATACGACGTTGTAATATTCGCTGAGTTGCTTCTGAAAGAGGGATATTAGCGCTATTCATTAACGCCTCTTCAGTTTCTTCAATGATAGCTTTTTGTTTTGTTAGCTCTTTACGTCGTTCAGCTTCTTGTTTTTCTTTGTGTTGTTGAACAGCACTAACCCACAGTGCAATGACGATAAGCGCAACAATTAATACAATTATAATGGAAACGATCATGTTATAATTCTCAAATTCTTAACCTTATTATCTAATCTTACATTAAATATATAAAAGGTGGGAAACTTTGCGCCGATTAACTAAAAAAAACACCATGCATAAAGCGTTTAAATCTTAATGTGTTATGTTTTTTTTGCTGATAATCATTGCTATCTCAACTTTATTTATTGTGTTAACCTGAAATTTCAATAAATTAATTGTTACATTGTGTAACCTTAATCAGCCTTTTATATAGTTACCTATTAATTAGGGTGCGCTTTTATCTGTCAATGTGAATTATAACGAAACTACATAGCCATGAAATTACAACAACTTAGATATATCGTAGAAGTTCAAAATCATAAATTAAATGTTTCAGCTACCGCTGAGAGTTTATTTACCTCCCAGCCTGGTATTTCTAAGCAAGTACGTATGTTAGAAGATGAACTAGGTGTACAAATTTTTGGCCGTAGTGGTAAACATTTAACTCACGTTACAGGTGCTGGCGAAGAAATCATTAACATATCGCGAGAAATACTCTCAAAAGTTGAGGGCATTAAAGCGGTTGCTAATGAACATACGCTGCCCGATCAAGGTAAACTTAATATTGCGACTACGCACACCCAAGCACGTTATGCGTTACCAAGCGTAATTCAAGGCTTTACTCAAAAATACCCAGCAGTGTCACTGCATATGCACCAAGGTACGCCGCAGCAAATATCGGATGCAGCTGCGCGCGGCGATGCAGATTTTGCAATTGCTACTGAAGCACTGCACTTATATTCAGATTTAGTTATGTTGCCTTGTTATCACTGGAATCGCAGTATTGTGGTTGCTAAAGATCATCCCCTTGCGAAAAAAGTCGATAATTTAACGGTGGCAGATATAGCGCAGTATCCTTTGATCACTTATGTATTTGGTTTTACTGGTCGTTCTGAGCTTGATAAAGCATTTAACGCCTATGGGCTCGAGCCACATATTGTATTTACCGCCACCGATGCCGATGTTATTAAAACGTATGTGCGCTTGGGATTAGGTGTCGGTGTGGTTGCATCTATGGCAATTGATCAGGTAAACGACGGCGACTTAGTGTGCATTGATGCTAGCCATTTATTTGAAGCCAGCACCACTAAGATTGGTTTTAGAAAAGGTAGCTTTTTACGTACTTACATGTATGACTTTATCGAACGTTTTGCACCGCATTTAACTAAAGAGCGAGTAGAGCGAGCAAGTTTGCTGCGTAATCAAGACGATGTTGATAAATTATTTGCTGATATCGAATTGCCAGTTAAATAACCGCCATAAACAGTAATGAAAAAGCCGCTTAGTTTTGCAACTAAGCGGCTTTTTTTTATGCTACCTAATTAGCACTCGATAATGTTAACAGCTAATCCACCGCGAGCGGTTTCTTTGTATTTTGTTTTCATATCGTTACCGGTATCGAGCATGGTTTTAATTACTTTATCAAGCGATACTTTTTGTTCTCCACTACCGCGAATAGCAAGACGAGAAGCATTAATTGCTTTAATAGCGCCCATTGCATTACGCTCAATACAAGGTACCTGGACTAAGCCGCCCACGGGGTCGCAGGTCAATCCTAAGTTATGTTCCATGCCAATTTCAGCGGCATTTTCTACGTGTACCACGTTACCACCAACAATTTCAGTCAGCGCACCAGCAGCCATTGAACAGGCAACACCAACTTCACCTTGGCAACCCACTTCAGCACCTGAGATTGAGGCATTTTTTTTGTATAAAATACCAATAGCGGCCGCGGTTAATAAATACCGAGTAGCAATGTCGCGGTCAACTTCTTTGATAAAAGTATGATAGTACATTAATACGGCTGGTAGGATACCAGCTGCACCATTTGTTGGTGCAGTAACCACACGACCGCCTGCTGCATTTTCTTCATTCACTGCTAATGCGAATAAATCAACCCAATCCATAGCACGAAGTGGATCGTTACTCACTTCTACATTGAGCTTTAAATATAAGCTTGGTGCACGGCGTTTTACTTTCAAACCACCAGGTAAAATACCTTCGGTACGCATACCACGTTCAATACAGGCTTTCATTACTTGCCAAATATTAAATAATTCATCTTTTATGGCTTCTTCACTGCGTAAGGTTTTTTCGTTTTTCATCATTAACGTTGATACGCTGTAACCCGACTCTTTACACATTTCGAGTAATTCTTTAGCCGTTCCAAACGGGAACGGGGCAGGGTTTTCTTCGCGAATATCTAAGGCCGCTTGTTTTTCTTTTTCAAACTCTTCATCTGTAACAATAAACCCGCCACCAATAGAGTAGTAAACTTTGCTATATACTTTTTCGCCATTGTTATAGGCAATAATTTCCATTGCGTTGGAATGTTTAGGGAGTGTTTTTCTACGATGAAAAACAATAGCGCCTTGTTTAGGGAATTTAGCTTTATGAGTTTGGTTTAGATAAATAACCTGCTCATTTTCTATTTTTGCTAAAATATCGTCCACTAAATCGGCATCAATGGTTTCAGGGTCATAACCGGCTAGGCCAAGGATCACTGCTTTTCCCGAACCATGACCAACACCTGTTTGCCCCAGTGAGCCGTAAAGCTCTACTTTTACATCGGTTACATTTGCTAATAGTTGTTGCTCATCTAGGTCATTAACAAATAAGCGTGATGCACGCATTGGGCCGACGGTATGTGACGATGAGGGGCCAATACCAATGCTAAACATGTCAAATGCACTGATCATAATGTGTGTCTCTACTTAGTTTTCTCAGCATTAAGCTGTTCTTTGAACGGTCGACTATAATAACGTGGAAATGCAGGTGTGTAACCCTTATTAGCAAAGATTTAAACTGGTATGGCGAGTTGTTTTGTAAAGTTTTTAATAATGCTGGCTGTGGCACCCCACAAAAGCCCGTGAGGAGTGATAAAGCCATTTAAACTTAGGGCTCTTCCATAACGTTCAAAGGGGATTGGTTGCCAATTAGCTTCGTTGTTCAGCGCTTTTATAGAGAGTAAAAAGCTGGCTTGTACTTCGTTATGATCGTTCTCCCATACCGTTTCTTTTTTAATTAAGCCCACAAAAGGACGTATAGTAAATCCAGTAAGGGTAGAGTATTCCGGCAGCTGGCCTAAAACTTGAACATTATGCGGGGCAATGTTTAGCTCCTCGTGTAATTCACGCAGTGCCGTGGTGCGCAGGTTAACATCATTAATTTCAAATTTACCACCCGGTAAACAAATCTCCCCAGGGTGATGATGTAAATAGGTTGGCCGCTTACACAATAAAACATGTGCTTCGTTATCTATATCAATTAAAGGTAGCATCACTGCACTGGCGCGCTTTTTTTTATTATCTTTGAGCTGATCTACGGCTAAACTGCGGTTTAATTGAAAACGAGCCGAAATGGTTTCACTATTCAAAGCGACCTTCATTTAATATAGGGAGTATTTTATTTACTTTATCGTATGTTTCTTGATATTCCAATTCGACTTTTGAATCAGCAACAATGCCACCGCCAGCCCAACAATGTATTTGCTGATGATGAGTAACTAAAGTTCGAATGGTAATACTGGTATCCATATTACCGCAGGCGCTAATATAGCCAATAGAGCCACAATAAATGCTGCGTCTGTGCGGCTCAAGCTCTTCTATTATTTCCATTGCGCGCACTTTTGGTGCCCCGGTAATAGACCCTCCAGGGAATGCAGCTTCAAGTTGATCGACTGCTGTTTTTCCTTCATCAAGGATGGATGTAACTGTACTTACCAAATGGTGTACTGCCGGAAAGCTTTCAATAGCAAATAAAGAAGGCACAACAACAGAGCCCGGTTTTGCGACTTTACCTAAATCATTTCGTAGCAGGTCTACTATCATGACATTTTCAGCGCGGTCTTTACTGGAATTTTCCAGAAGTGTGGCTTGTTTGGCATCTTCTAAAGCATCGGCTTTACGTGGTAACGTGCCTTTAATAGGTTTTGTTTCTACCTTGTTGTCGTGCACTGCAATAAAACGCTCGGGTGATATTGATAAAATAGCGCCTTGCGGATGATTTATAAAACTAGAAAAAGGCGCTTTATTGGCCTGCGTTAATTTAACATAGGCCGCCCAAGGAGACCCTTGGTAATGTGCGCTAAAACGCTGCGCTAAGTTAATTTGATAACAATCTCCACTTTTTAAGTATTCTTCAATCGCGGCAAACTTTTCGCTATAACTCCTCTGACTCATATTTGACTGCCACTGTGATGTAAGCGAAAAGCTTTCATGTTTAGGTGGTTGCGCTAAATATTGCTGATACTGCGAGAGACGATTTACATTGGGTTGCGAAATATAAAACCACGTGCGCAGTTGTTTATCGTAAATCAGTGCATCTAGGTAAAGTCCAACGGCCATTTGCGGTAAATCAATGTCGTTAAGAGCATTGCTTGGTAGTTGCTCTATAGTACGCCCTAAGTCATAACCAAAATAACCAAGCCAGCCACCGTTAAAGGGTAAATTGTGGGCGGCTTTTGTTGTATCGAGCTTAGCTAATTCAACGTTCATTATTTCAAAGCAGCTTTTAGCACTCACTTGGTTATTAAAAACGGTTTGATTATTTTTAACTTCCAGAGTGCTTTGAGGCTCAATAGCAATTATGTCAAAACGACTGTTAATGTGATCGCTATCACCTGAATCTAGCAAAATGGCGTAGGGCAAATGAGCAAAATGCGAAAATACCTCTATACAATTTTGTGATATGGCTAATTCAACACAATTTTTTTTATTGTTTAGCATTTACTATCCCTTTAAGAACTGGCTCGAAACGGGCTGGGAGGGTATCATAAGTCAAATTTATTTGGCAGCGTTTAGTGAGCGCTGTGGTTGAAAACAGTTCGAACCACCGTCACGGGTTTGATATCGCTTACGTGCAGCGTGCGTAACAACAACTTAAGGAACCACTATGAGTACAATTCGTCAGCAAGACTTTATTGATAGCATTGAAGATGCTTTGCAATATATCTCGTTTTACCACCCTCTTGATTTTGTTCAAGCGCTAGAAAAAGCGTATAACAAAGAGCAAAGCAAAGCCGCTAAAGATGCGATTGCACAAATCTTAATTAACTCGCGTATGTCGGCAGAAGGTAAGCGTCCGCTGTGCCAGGATACTGGGATCATCACCTGTTTCGTAAAAGTAGGTATGGATGTTAATTGGGATACAACCGACTTAACAGTACAACAAATGGTTGATGAGGGGACGCGTCGTGCGTACTTAAATCCAGATAACCCATTGCGTGCATCGATTGTTGCCGACCCTGCGGGAACACGTAAAAATACTAAAGATAATACGCCATCAGTGGTACACATTGACTTAGTTGCAGGCGATAAAGTTGAAGTGATGGTGGCTGCTAAGGGTGGTGGCTCAGAGAACAAAAGTAAAATGGTGATGTTAAACCCATCTGACGATGTGGCCGAGTGGGTAGAAAAAACGTTACCAACAATGGGGGCGGGTTGGTGTCCACCAGGTATGCTAGGCATAGGTATTGGTGGCACGGCAGAAAAAGCAGCGGTAATGGCGAAAGAATCATTAATGGATCCGGTTGATATTCATGAACTCATTGAGCGCGGCGCAGAAACAACAGAAGAAAAGCTGCGTTTAGAAATTTTTGAACGTGCGAATAAATTAGGTATTGGTGCGCAAGGTCTTGGCGGTTTAACCACGGTTGTTGATATTAAAATTAAAACGGCGCCAACTCACGCGGCTTCAAAGCCAGTGGTTATGATCCCAAATTGTGCTGCTACGCGCCACGTTCACTTTACGCTTGATGGTTCAGGCCCTGCGAATTTAAAAGCACCTAAATTAGAAGACTGGCCAGAAGTGACTTTCGAAGTCGGTGAGGGCACACGCCGTGTTAATTTAGATACCCTGACTAAAGAAGACACTAAAGAATGGAAAATGGGTGAAACCGTTTTACTCTCAGGTACTATTTTAACGGGTCGAGATGCTGCTCATAAGCGTCTGCAAGATATGATCAACTCAGGGGAAGGTTTACCTGAAGGTGTTGATTTTGATAACAAGTTTATTTACTACGTTGGTCCTGTGGATGCAGTAGGCGATGAAGCAGTAGGTCCTGCAGGCCCGACAACGGCTACTCGTATGGACAAATTTACTGACATGATGTTAGAAAAAACAGGCATCGTGGGAATGATTGGTAAAGCTGAACGTGGCCCTGCAACGGTTGAGTCTATTAAAAAGCATCAGTCAGTGTATTTAATGGCTGTAGGCGGTGCGGCTTATCTAGTATCTAAAGCAATTAAAAAAGCACGTGTTGTTGCCTTTGAAGATTTAGGTATGGAAGCTATCTACGAATTTGAAGTAGAAGATATGCCAGTAACGGTAGCCGTTGACAGCGAAGGTGAAAATGCTCACACCCAAGGCCCTGCAATTTGGAAAGCAAAAATTGAAGAACTAGACAGTAAAATGAAGTAAGTTTTCTGTATAAACAGCAATCATAAAAGCGAGCACCCCGTGCTCGTTTTTTTATTTTTAAAATTTGCAGATACTTAAACACCTCAGACCAGTTTATACTGCGCAGACAGATATTATATAACCCATTGTATTTTATGATGTAGTGTTCTTTTTCAAGATGTACTATTAAGTTTACATATAAATTCAAAGTGACGTTCACGTAAGCGTAAACTTTAATCGCGATGACGTTTTTAGCTTTTATACTTAATAATATAATTATTATTAAATTTTTTATGCTTATTTATCGCGATAAACCGTTTTATTTTTCTATTGAGTGCGGTTTATTTGGTTTATCTACTCATAGTGTGGCGAACCATCAACTGAAGTGATAAAGTCTCGTCAATTTGTAGCGTGCTTGCCCAAAAGGGCCCATTATTTTCGGAGTATTTAAAGTGGTTGTATTTAATCAAGTTGAATTTGATAACCATGAACAAGTGGTTTTTTGTTCAGACAAAGCGTCTGGTTTAAAGGCTATTATTGCGGTACATAACACAAATTTAGGCCCAGCTGTAGGTGGTTGTAGAATGTGGGATTATGCCAACGATGAGGATGCAGTTTACGACGTATTGCGCTTATCAAAAGGGATGACCTATAAAAATGCTGTGGCACGCTTGCCATTTGGTGGTGGTAAGTCAGTTATTATTGGCAATGCAAAAGAGATCAAGTCTGAACAGTTGTTTCGTGCATTTGGTCGTCAATTAGAGCGTTTAAATGGCAGTTACTACTCAGCAGAAGACGTAAATATCACGTGTGATGATGTGGCGTTAATGAACAAAGAAACAAATTACGTGCTAGGCCTTGAAGGCAAAAGTGGTAACCCATCGCCATTTACAGCTTACGGCACGTTTTTAGGTATGAAAGCAGCGCTTCATCATCAGCGCGGCATTCAAGATTTTTCAGGCATTAAAGTAGCTGTGCAAGGTTTAGGTGCAGTAGCTTATGGATTATGTAAGCACTTGGCTGAAGCTGGTGCAGAATTATTTGTTACTGATATTAACCAAGCCGCAGTTGAGCGTGTAGTCAACGATTTTGGTGCAACAGCGGTTGGTATTGATGAAATATACGACTTAGATGTTGATGTGTATGCGCCTTGTGCGTTAGGTGCCACTATTAATGACACAACGATCCCTCGTTTAAAAGCAACTATAATAGCAGGATGTGCAAATAATCAGCTTGCAGAATCACGCCATGGTGAAATTATACGTGAAAAAGGTATTTTATACGCACCAGATTATGTAATAAATGCAGGCGGTATTATTAACGTGTATTACGAAACAGCGCCTGAAGGTTACAGTAAAGAGGCGTCTAATAAACACGTAGAGAAAATTTTCGATACATTAAGCGAAATCTTTACCCGTAGTGAAAAAGAACAAAAATCAACGCATTTAATTGCTGATGAGCTTGCTCAAGAAATTATTGAAAACGGACTTTAAGTTTTTATTTAGTTCAACTAAGGAGCGAATATCGCTCCTTTTTTTATGCCTATATAAGACTTTGGTATAACTACACCCAAAGCATCATTTTAGTTAATGCGAATATAGGCAAAGCGAGGTAAAATTTTACTTTTGCTCTGTGTATAATTTATGTCTTCTGCCGATTTATCTCTTCGGGCTATTGATTTTGATCAGTGGCCGCGCAAACAACATTTTGAATTGTTTCAAAACTTCACTCAGCCTTATTTTAATGTTTGTGTAAAGCTCAGTGCTAAAAAGTTATATACCGCGTGTAAACAAACTAATCGTGCTTTTTTTCATGGTTATGTTTATTGCTTATTAAAAGCATGTCATGAGTATGAGCCGATGATGCTGCGTATTGTTAATCAAAAACCTTATTATTTAAACACCACGCGCGCGAGTGTGGTTGAGCTTGCCGATGATGACTCGTTTCGCTTTAGTTATTTTAAACAGCAAAACTCGTTAAATGAGTTTGCTAATAAAGCAAAAGCGATTAGTCATGAAGCAAGGTTAAACCCGCTGTTTTCTGATGCCTTTGCAGCAACTGAAGGACAAGCTGATTTAATTCACGTTTCTGTTTTACCTTGGTTAAACTTTAGCAGCTTTTCGCATGCGTTTACCCAGGACCAAAGCTGTGGCATCCCTAAATTTGTGTTTGGTCAATACAACCCCGATACAGGCGAAATGCCACTCTCCATTGATGTTCATCATGCGTTACTAGATGGACTACATGTGGCTAAGTTCATCCAACGATTGCAACATACATTTGATAGTTTGAGTGATAATACTTAATGAAAAAGTTGTAAATCTTATGTTATTATTTGTTGGTGATGGTTTCTAATTAAATTTTCACCTTGAATTTACTCAAATATAAAAACTAATAATTATAAAGGCAGTGTCTGATGAATCGCTTGGTGATTTTATGTTTCTTGTTGGTGATTTTTACTGTTAATGCTCAGCAACAGACTCGGCTGCCGTTGCGCGATTATTTTTTTGAAACGTGGAATACCCGGTCGGGCCTTCCTCACAATAGCATTAATAGCCTTGCACAAACACAAGATGGCTATTTATGGGTAGGTACTTGGGAAGGGCTTGCCCGCTTTAACGGTCAAGAATTTAAACTATTTACCCGCTCAGAAATTACCGATTTGCCTGACTCAGGCGTACGTGCGCTTACCCCCACATCCGATGGCGGCTTACTCATAGCCGGAGCGCGCGGCGGTATTAGTTTATATCAGCACCGACAATGGGACACTCAACCTAACGCCCAAGCAATGGTTAATCACGTATTTAAGAGTAAAAACGAGGATTTGTGGTTAGCACTTGAAAATGATGGTGTGTTTTATCGACCTGCCAAAAGCACTCAAGATATCCCAATAATACAAAACGTCAGTGCTTACAGAATAATTGAAGATAAGCAGGGCATTATATGGGCGGCAACCAGTGATGGGCTGTATAAAATAGTTAATTACACGGCTACATTGATGACTCCACATCATGGTTTGCCAGATGCACCTGTATATACTCTATTGATTACCCGTGAAGGACGCCTTGTTATTGGAAGTGAAAGAGGTGCGCGAGTATTAAATGGCAATGTGTTTGAGTCACCCCATCCACAGCTTAATGCAGAGTCTATTTCTAGTTTATTAGAAGATAACCATGGTGATTTGTGGTTTGGCACTATTAATAAAGGGGTATTTAGACTCAGTGTTGATGGCATAGAGCAATTAGATGCTAAAAATGGCTTACCTGCAAACCGCATATTGTCGTTATTACAAGACAGAGAAAACAGTATTTGGGTAGGGACCAACGCGGGTGTATTTAGGTTAAGAGAAGCCCCGTTTTCATCGTGGGGAAAAAAGCGAGGCTTATCTAGCGATTATGTACGCACGGTACTGTCACATTCTGATGGCAGTTTATGGATAGGCGGGAGTACAGGCTTAGATCGGCTGCAAAACAATAAAATTACCCATCTTAAAGGTACTAAGCAAGGCTCTCCTTATTCAGTATTGAGCTTACTCGAACAAAGCCAAGGTGATGTTTGGGTCGGTACATACACTTCAGGTGTGTTGAAGGTGGTTAATAACGAGCTTGTACCTTACTTAAATCGTGATAATGGCCTTGGTAGTAATGAAGTACGATCGTTACTTTTTGATTCAAAAAATCGTCTATGGGTAGGTTCAGCCATGGGGTTAACGCGAGTTAATACCGACGGCAGCTTAGACCAATTTACTAATGAGAAAGAGTTGCCGAGTGGCTTTATTCTAGCTTTGAGTGAAGATAAGAGGGCAAATATTTGGATAGGCACTGGCAATGGCGTAGTAGTTTACAATACCAATACGGAGAAATTTCAACCAATTCAGTTCCCTGAAGCGTTTTTGGCTAAATATGCGTTTGGCTTTTATATTGACGATAAATATACCTGGATGGCGACCGATAGAGGTTTATTGCGTTATCAACATTCAAATGGCCATATGACTATTTTAGGGAGGGAGTTAGGATTACCGGTTGATAAGCTTTTTCAAATTGTCCCCTTTAAAGATTCACTTTGGCTATCAAGTAACCGTGGCATTATTGAAGTTAATTATAAGCAGGTTAATCAGCTGCTAGATTCAGCTACAAAAGGTAGTCAGACGCTAGCTTTTCAATTATACGATGAGGGCGATGGCATGCTCAGTGCGCAAGCCAATGGAGGGTCAACGCCTTCGGCTACAGCGCATTCAGATGGTACTATTTGGTTTGCCACCGCAAAAGGGGTGAGTACGGTTAAACCCGCACGATTAAAAGAAGCCACCGAGATACCGTTACCAACTATTGTAGAAAGTTTTTCTGTAGATGGTAAACCCATGTTATTGCCTGTTGATGGTGACACACTTGTTTTGCCACCTGGAGTTACACGACTGTCGTTCCATTATGCGGGCTTAAGTTTTATCATGCCGCAGCGATTAAACTTTCAAACAAAAATGAAAGGCTTTAACGATGAATGGGTTGATCGTTTTCATATTGCAACAGCTGAATATACTAATTTACCCGCGGGTAAATATTCATTTGCAGTGCGTTCTGCCTATCCTAATACCGATTGGCAGCAAAATGACAAAGTGATTCATTTTGAAATTCAATCGCATTTTTGGCAAAAAACCAGCTTTAAGCTAGTGGTGTTTTTTATTTTTGTGGTTGTCATATATAGTGCATATCGTTATCGCTTGTATCGCTATAAGCAAGTAGAAAAAGAGCTAACTAGCCGAGTGGTGAAGCAAACCCAAGCACTGCAAGAGCAAGCTAGTGCCTTTGCTTATCAAGCTACCCATGATCAGCTCACCGACTTACCGAATCGCCGTGCATTTGATGGTTGGCTGGCCGACAACTTTACAGATTTTAAAGCGCGTAATACTCCGCTTGCGATTGCCATTATGGATATTGACCACTTTAAACGCATTAATGATGGTTGGTCTCATTTGATTGGCGATCAGGTTATATGTGAAGTCGCCAATATTCTTAAAGCGCATTGTGAAGGCGAGCAAGAAGTGGCTCGTTGGGGCGGTGAAGAATTCACATTTGTATTTCCTGACATGAATACTGTGCAAGCACAGAAATTATGTGAACAATTACGCAAAGAAATTGAAAATAAAGACTTTTCGTCTATTGCCCAAGGGCTTAGCGTAACCGTGAGCTTTGGTGTTTCTGACTCAGATAATGTCGATGATTATGATCGGTTATTATCTCGTGCTGATCAAGCTTTATACAAGGCAAAAAACAATGGCCGAAATAGGGTTGAGTGCATAGCTTCCTAAAAAGAGCTGCTTTAATGCGTTAAATCGTTTTTTCCGACAGCTTTTATCATATAGATAATTTCAACTTCTTTATTATTTGTGTAGGTTAAGTTAATTCATTAAGTAATTATATGTAAGCATAAGTAATATTAATTAACTTTATTTTATCTTGGGTGCTATACCTTGTGTACCCATTAGGGGTTTTTTTGCTTTTTACTTAAGGAATATAAGATGAAAAACAAGATAATTAATATTACATTCGCAAGTCTTCTAGGGGCCTCACCCGTGGTATTAGCAGAAGGCGATAAGCATGATGACTTTTTGTTTACTAAACAGGCTTTAGCATCACTCAAGCTTAACTCTTTACTGACTATTGATGATACGCAATTTGTGTTTAATGACTCATTATTAAACGTAGATTGGGATAACTTTTTTTCTTTACATGCGTCAGCAATTGAAGATAAAAAAGAGCTCATTTTACACTGGGCAGGTTATACCAGCATTAATCCAAAAGTAATTTTAGCGCTGATAGAGCAACAAAGTGGCTTACTTTCAAACCCAAATGCTGATATTAAAAACCCTTTAGCTGGTATAACAGACAAGCTCGGTTTTGATGCGCAAGTAAAAGACGTGGTGATGAAATTAAGTCAACGCTTTTATGCTTATAAGCAGTGGCAAGAGACACAAGATACGTTAAAAAAACGAAATCAGGTAACCCAAACTACGAGTAGCACAGCTGCAACTGCGGCTCTAGTAAGTCTGTTTGCAGATAGTAATAAATTGGCATCAAACTCTAAAAATAATCGACAGACTTTGACAGAGTTTTTAGCTGCGTTTGACCGTGTATTTCCTAGTCACACTAGTCAATTGCAACGTTCATTGAATAGTGTAGATCAAAATAATGCAAAACAACTTTTAGCGGCTAGTTTTGAAATGAATTTACCATGGCCGTCTGGCTATTGGTACAGTGGTGGTGCTCACTCAAATACGGGCTCTGGCTACCCATACTCATCACTTGATTTTAACAATGGCTCTGGTGGCTGGGGCGCTAATACTCCCTTTGTTCAAGCTGCACATGGCGGAACGGTAACTCGCTTTTCTTCCTGCAATATTCGAGTTACACACGCCAGTGGCTATTCAACCAACTATTACCATATGTCAAACCTTCAATATAGCAGTGGTGACTATGTTCAACCTGGTGCATGGTTAGGTCGCTATGCCAATAATTATAATCAAGCATTGTGTGAGGGCGGCCAATCATCAGGTCCTCATGTTCATTTTACTTTATTGTATAACGGGCAACAGGTTTCTCTGCATAATAAATATATAAGTGAACATCGCATAGATGTTGGCTCAAGTAATTATGATACCAACTGTAATCGTTTCTACTTTGAACGATATGGCTATCGTACATGTGCATGGCAGCCTCTGTATCGTTAGAACGATTACAAATAAACAGTCAACTAGCTAAAGTAAAGGCCACGCTCTAACAGATGTGTGGCTTTTTATTTAGTGCTAAATAATTGAATTCTAGTTTTATGGACCAATTAATACTGTATAGATAATTATTGGGCTATTAAATGGTAAACGGATTATTGATTTTCTTACTTTTTGCGTTTGTCGTTATTTTTTGGCGCTGGCCTGATATTCAAAATACTCTGTGGCACCGTAAATACAGTAATTTATCTTTAAGCCCACAACAGCATGCGCTGTTACTGCGGGCTATGCCAATCTATAACAAAATGACTGATGCAGATCGAGCCAAGTTAGCATCTCATATTGTGTGGTTTTTAAATGAAAAGCGCTTTGTTGGCTGTGATGGGTTGCAACTAACTGAAGCAATGAAACTCATTATTGCCGCCGATGCTTGCCTGTTGGTACTAAATAAACCCTGGCCTTTGTATAAAAACGTGAAAGAAATTTTACTCTATCCCAGTGCGTACTACGCGCCTCAAGAAAGTCGCGATAACGCCGGCCTTGTTAGTTTTCATAACACCGTAAGGCAAGGTGAGTCGTGGCCTGGAGGCACATTGGTGCTAAGCTGGCATGATGTACTCGAGGGAAACCGCTTACCCAGTGACGGGCACAATTTAGTGTTTCATGAGTTTGCGCATCAACTTGATCAAGAAACCGGTAAAACCACCGGCACGCCACTACTGTCATCGCAGGCCCAATATCAACAATGGGGCAAGGTATTTAGCCGAGCATTTTCGCAGTTAAAAACGCACGTAGCTTATAGTATGCCAAATGTTATTCATAGTTACGGAGCCACAAATGAGGCAGAATTTTTTGCGGTGATCACCGAAACATTTTTAGAAAAACCAGCGGATTTACGCCGTGAAGACCCCGAGATTTACCGTCTGCTGGTGGATTTTTATCAATTTGATCCTATCGTTTGGCATTAATTTTATGCACTTCATCCTATTACGCTGGTAACTTGCTAGCGTTTTTGTTGCAATCATGTAATAGAGCAACACACAGCAACAATAATAAGTGAGATAAGCATGAAAAAAATGCTGCAAACAGCGCTTGCGTTATCGGTTTCATTGACATTGGGTCAAGTACACGCAGAGCAAACAGATGAAAAAAAATGGCAAGTTGATTCACCAAAAGGGCAGTTTGTAGATGCATCAATTAGTGTGCAACAAGGCACATGGATGAATGTAGATATAAGCCCTGATGGAGAAACCCTAGTATTTGACTTACTGGGCGATATTTACACTATGCCAATGAGTGGTGGTAAAGCCACTCAAATAACCTCTGATATCGCATGGCAAATGCAGCCGCGTTTTAGCCCAGATGGCAAGCACATTGCTTTTACCTCAGACCAAGGTGGCGGTGATAATATTTGGGTTATGGACGTTAATGGCGAGAACCAAACCGCAGTAACGGATGAAACGTTTCGTTTACTTAATAGTCCGGCGTGGAGCCCTGATGGCGATTATTTAGTTGCGCGTAAGCACTTTACCGCCAGTCGCTCTTTAGGCGCGGGTGAAGTTTGGCTTTATCATAAAGCGGGTGGTAAAGGGGTTCAACTGACTAAACGTGAAAACGATCAAAAAGATTTAGGTGAGCCGATGTTTTCACCTGATGGTCGTTATGTTTATTTTTCTCATGATGCAACCCCAGGTAAAACCTTTCATTACTCAAAAGATTCGGTTGCGGGTATTTATAAAATTAAGCGTTATGACCGCGAAACGGGTGAAATAGAAACGATTATTAGTGGTATGGGTGGGGCAATCAGACCAACTCCGTCACCCGATGGTAAAAAACTTGCCTATGTAAAGCGTGATGACTTTCAAACTAGTCTGTACTTATACGATTTAACCAGCGGTGAGCATACCAAGCTATATGACAAGCTAGAGCGCGATATGCAAGAAACATGGGCTATTCATGGGGTATACCCAACAATTGCGTGGACACCAGATAATGAAGAGTTAGTATTTTGGGCTGGTGGCACCATTCATAAACTCAATGTCGATGATAAATCTGTCAGCGATATTGCATTCAAAATAGACACCACAAAAAAAATTCAAAAAGCGGTGCGCTTTACTCAAAATATCGATACTGAAGAATTTGATGTAAAAATGCTGCGAAATGTACAAATTAGCCCAGATGGTGAAACGGCATTGTTTGAAGCACTAGGTCATATTTATAAACGCGATTTAGACTCAGGAAAAATCAAACGTTTAACCAAGCAAACCGATCATTATGAGTTATTTCCACAGTACTCGCGTGATGGCAAAAAAATTGTCTACACCACGTGGGACGATAATGAACAAGGCACAGTGCGCGTTGTTTCTGCACGAAGTGGTCGCGGCGATACTATTACCGATGAACCAGGTAAATATGTAGAGCCTACCTTTAGTCCAGATGGCAAAACAGTGGTATATCGTAAAGCCAGTGGTGGCAGTATTTTAAACCCTGAATGGTCATTACACCCTGGTATTTACAGTGTTAGCACTAAAGGTGGTAAGAGTGAACTAATTTCTAAAAGTGGTTACCAACCGCAGTTTGGTAGTGCCAACGATCGTGTTTATGTTATGAGTCCATGGCCTAAACCAACGTTAAGTGTGGTTGAGCTTGAAAGTAAAAAAGTGCGCAAACTCTATGAATCAGAACATGCAACTGAATTTAGGGTCTCACCTGATGGTGAGTATTTAGCATTTGCAGAGCGCTTTAAAGTGTTTGTAACACCGTTTGTTGAGCGTGGTAAAACCATTAATATTGGGCCTAAAGACAGCCAATTTCCAATTGAGCAATTATCTGTTCGTGCTGGTGAAAATATTAGCTGGAGTGCCAACAGCAATAAACTCTATTGGACACTTGGCCCTGAGCTATACCATGCCAGTTTAGATGGAATGTTTGCTATTAATAAAGCCGATGACCAAGGCGTTAAAGTCAAAAGTGGGACTAACATTGGTTTTAGCAAAAAAATGGCTGAACCAGAAGGCATGATTGCCTTAACTGGCGCAAAAATTATTACCATGGACGGCGAAAAAGTCATTGAAAATGGCGTTATTGTTACCGATGGTAAACATATTAAAGCTATTGGCTCTGCTGCAGATATTAGCATTCCAAAAAATGCTAAGATTGTTGATGTAACAGGCAAAACAATTATGCCTGGTATGGTTGATGCGCATGCGCATGGCTCACAAGCAAGCGATGAAATTATCCCACAACAAAATTGGAAAAACTTTGCAGGCCTTGCGCTAGGTGTTACCACCATCCACGATCCATCAAACGACACCACTGAAATATTCACTGCCAGTGAAATGCAAAAAGCCGGTATGATTGTCGGCCCGCGTATTTTTTCTACTGGTACTATTTTATATGGCGCGAATATGCCAGGTTATACTTCGCATATTGATTCATTAGATGATGCTAAATTTCATTTAGAGCGTTTGAAGAAAGTAGGGGCGTTTAGTGTTAAATCTTATAACCAACCTCGCAGAGAGCAGCGTCAGCAAGTGATTGAGGCTGGTCGTGAACTTGAAATGATGGTCGTGCCAGAAGGGGGCTCATTATTACAACATAACTTGAGTATGGTGGTTGATGGGCATACAGGGATTGAGCATTCCATTCCGGTTGAACATATTTATGATGATATTAAGCAGTTGTGGTCACAAAGTGATGTAGGTTATACACCTACATTGGTGGTTGCCTATGGCGGTATTTGGGGTGAAAACTACTGGTACGATAAAACTGATGTGTGGAATCATCCTCGGTTGAGCAAGTTTGTGCCAAAAAATCAATTACTACCACGTTCAATGCGTCGTGTTAAAGCGCCCGATCATCACTATAACCACTTTAACAATGCACGTGTGGCAGCTGAACTACAAGATTTAGGTGTACTGGTTAATTTAGGTGCACATGGTCAGCGTGAAGGTTTAGGTGCGCACTGGGAAATGTGGATGTTTGCTCAAGGTGGTATGACGCCGCTTGAGGCTATTCGAGCATCAACTCTCGATCCTGCTAAATACCTAGGTTTAGATAAAAACGTAGGCTCATTAGAGGTTGGTAAGCTGGCAGATTTAATGGTTATAGATGGCGACCCACTGGAAAACATTCGTGATTCAGACAAAATTGATTACACTATGATCAACGGCCGCTTGTTCGACGCAGCAACGATGAACGAAGTTGGTAAAAAACAACGTGCCCCATTATTTTTTGAATAATGTATAGGCTTACTGATAAAAAAGCGGCTAGTCGGTCGCTTTTTTATGCTGTATTTATCTAAACAGCTAGAGCTCAGATTAATTATTATGTAGTTAATAACAAGTGACGAGCATAAAAAAAACCGCTTAACGCGGTTTCTTTTAAACTGAGCACTCAGTAAATTACACTACACCGCGCGGTAGGCGACAGTCGTGATCTTTACGAGCAAGCTCTACTATCCAAAGCTCTTCTGCTGTGTAACCTTCTTCGTTCTCAGTGATCACGGTGAAAGGCGCTTTTTTCTGTGCTTTTACAGGAGCAGCTTTTTTAGTTTTTTTAGCGGGTGCTTTTACTGCAGCTTTTTTTGTAGACTTTCCAGAGCTTAATTCTTTAGTCAGCTCTGCTACATCAGCTAGGCGCATATTCTTGCCGCCATCAACGCTGTACCAGCCAGGTTTAGTTGTTATTTCAGGTTTTTTACCGTTAGCAGCTTCATATGCAGCTTCAAAGGCAGATAACACTTCTGTTTTGTCTAGTTTGCTCATCAGAGACCCTATACGTTGTTTTCACAGATAAAGAAGAGGTATTTATACCTATTTTAGAACTGTTTTTCAATTTTTTGCGATTTTCCTTTCATTTTTAGTGCATAACCGCCAAAATTTGTACAAAATTCAGTGCAAAGTAAGGTAAGCAGTATGCAACGTAGAGAATTTAATCAACTGTTAAACACGTTATTGAAACCAGAAACCATTAACGATTTTTGTCCAAACGGACTTCAGGTAGAAGGTAAAGATGAAATACGTACTATAGTAACCGGTGTTACAGCAAGCCAAGCGCTTATTGATGCCGCCATTGAACAAAATGCGGATGCTATTTTGGTACACCATGGCTATTTTTGGAAAGGTGAGTCGCAACCAATTACAGGCATGAAAAAGCGTCGTGTGGCTGCGCTTTTAGCTAACGATATCAATTTATTTGCTTATCATTTGCCATTAGATATTCACCCTGAAATAGGCAATAACGCTCAACTGGCGCAATTACTCGATATTGAAATTGAGGCGGGTTTAGAGCCAATTAACAACAGTGTCGCGATGAAGGGGCGGTTAAAAACGCCGCTAACGGGGTGCGAATTTGCTAAAAAAATAGGCCAAGTACTCAATCGCGAGCCACTAACAAGCTTAGTGCGTAATGATAAAATTGAAACCATTGCGCTGTGCACTGGTGGTGGGCAAGGGTATATTGACTTAGCAGCCGAGCAGGGGTTAGATGCTTACTTAACCGGTGAGGCATCAGAGCAAACTATTCACAGTTCACGCGAGCAAAATATCGACTTTTTTGCTGCAGGTCACCATGCCACTGAGCGATACGGTATTAAAGCGCTGGGAGAGCTTCTCGCAGAGCAATATAGTTTTGACGTAACATTTATTGATATAGATAACCCAGTGTAAACGCTTGCCGTAAAAGCAATGTCATTAATGTAACCTACTCATCATTTATCCTGAGTAGGTTATTTAAAATCTTCAAAAAAAACTAACTACTTTATCAAGCCAAAGGAAGCTTCTATTACATTGGTACATAACAGATCTTTCGCTGCAATTATCCCGTTTAAATTAAAATGTTATTTTCTCGCCGCCAGGCAATTCAACGTAAAGGTATAAAATGGAAGATATGTTAGATTTAATACAGCAATATGGGTTGTTGGTTTATCTGTTACTTTTTGGTTATTGTGCTTTAAAAAGTGGGTGGTTACCCTTATTTGCAGGCTATGCTGCACATACCGGTGCACTTGATGTTGGTTATGTTGCTCTGGCAGCTTTTATGGGCGGATATTTGGGGGATGAATTACGATTTGCTCTCGCAAGAACATATGGCACTACATGGCTTGAAAAGCCAAACCGACTAGGTCGGTTATTTAAAACAGCCTCTGAGCTTGCAAATCGTTATGGTACTGCCTACATTTTTTTATATCGGTATCCAAAAGGGCTTCGCACTATTGGTGCTCTACCGATTGGGCTCACCTCGATTAGTTGGCGCCGTTTTAGCCTATTAAATGCATGCTCTGCACTCGCTTGGGTCGTTGTTTTAGTTGGTGGAGGTTTTACTTTTGGCACTACCTTTGATTCTTTAGGGGTTGAGAACCTAACAGCCCTCAGTTTATTATTTCTTTGTGTATTCTTGTTCACACTGTATCGTCTTTGGAACCAAGCTGCAGAGGTTAAAACCCATCAACAATAACAAATATAGGCTTGTTTATAGCTAATAGTGTTTTTTATTTTTTAATATCCCCTGTTAATAAACTAATTACCGAGGTTTTTCAGGGGGATAATATATTTAGCTAAATAAAGATTTAATAAATCAAAGAGCTTCCGGATTTATTGTACGACGTATTTTTATCCATGCATTACCGACAACTTCATGGGCAAATTGAGTTACCACTAATAATGCTTTTGCGTTGGGTATGAGTTGCTTGTACCACGGGTAAGCGGCAAAGTTGTGGTAGTCAGTTGCTGCTGGGATTGCTGCGACACCTTGTGCATTGAATAAATTTATTGCTCTGGGCATATGACTTACAGAGGTAACTAAAGCGGTATTATAGTCGACAAGTTTTGAGGCTAAAAATGCGGCTTCTTGCGCTGTGTCCATTGCGTTTGGATTTTGTACAATACGATTTTTATTAATACCCAAGCTAATTGCCGTTTTATACATGAGTGCGCTGTTGGTGATTTTTTCATAACCCCCACCCGATACAATTAGCTGAGCTCGCGGATATATATTTGCGAGCCTAATGCCTTCCACTAAACGTGTTAATGCACAATTTCCTAGCTGACTGTTAGCGCTGAGTGCCGGGTTAGGGTTTATATCACAGCCAAGCACCACAATTTTGTCTATTTTGGGGTGCTTAAGGAAATTAAAAGCCAATGAAGTAGGTTGATTATGTTTAATCAATAAGTTGGCAAACCAAGGCGTGCTGGCAAGTAATAAGGTTGTAAGACTTAAAAAAGACAAGGTAATAACACGCTTTCGTTGTTTGAGTGCAAAAATAAGCAGTATTAGGCTAAGTAAACCTAGTAATGGTAACGGCATGAGTAAACCGCCCAATATTTTTTTAAGTTCAAACATAATGAGTAACACGGTTGAATATATTTACTAACATGTTACTCATAAGTTTTAGATTTATCGACCGTTATTTAATTTACAGGTGTTTAAAAAATGACGGTAAACCGGATTGTCTTTCATGTCTTTTTTCATCGCTAAGTACATCGGACGGGTTAAACCAAGCGCGCCCAGTGGAATTGACTTAATTAGCCCCTGGCTTTCATAAGGGGTAACTAGCCAGTCGGGTAGGGCCGCTACCCCCATACCTGCACTGACTAATTGAAATATAAGTAAGCCTTGATCAACTGTTTTAAGCGTGCCGTCAAAACGTGCATTTTGAATAAAATGCTTAAATATATCTTGGCGCTCACGCGGAATAGGGTAAGAAATAATAGTTTCGTTTTTTAAATCAAGCGCAGTTACGTAGGCTTTTTTAGCTAAGTCATGATCCGGCGCCACTATTAGCTTAAGTTTAAAGTCAAATAGGTGGGCGTATTCTAGTTTGTCGGGTTCACGCACATCTGATGTAAGCACTAGGTCTAATTCATCATTTAATAAATCTGGGATGGCGTCGTAACTAAAACCACGTTCGTAATCAATCTTTATGTCAGGCCAGAAATTATTAAATTCTTTAATAGTAGGCAATAACCAGTGAAAGCATGCATGGCACTCTACGCTTAACCGCAGTTGTGAGATTGGCTGATTTAAACTTTCTTTTAATCGGCATTTAGTTGCTTCTAACTTAGGTAATATTTCGTGTGCTAATTCAAGTAATAACATACCTTGAGGTGTAAATCGGACGGGTTGAGTTTTTCGTTCGAACAACTGGCAATCTAATTTATTTTCTAAATCTTTGATCTGATGTGATAAAGCTGACTGAGTTAAAAATAGCTCGCGGGCTGTATTAACTAACGATCCCGTTTCTTTAAGGGTCGCTATAGTTTTTAGGTGTTTAATGTCAATCATCTTTAATAAATCTCATGGGTATGGTGAGTATTGCTTAGATTAACTACATACTACGCTTATATAAAAATCGTTTCAACGTCTAGATGGCTATAAAAGTGAGGTTTGGTGTGTTTTTTACTGCAAACATTAAATTTATTAACTTTCCATAGTCAAATATTGTTTTGTTATTTGTTTATTGTTGAATTTAGCTCATGTTAAATTAAGGTGTTAAATGGGGGCTTGTCGATGATTGTGAAATCAATAGGCCCTAATATTATCTGAAAGTTTGTAATGAATTTTTATATCGGTGAATTACATAAATTAGGTTTAATAGTTAAACAGAAATTAAAAACAGTGTAGGGTGAGTTTGGTTATGGAATAAGTTATGTTTTTAACAATTACTATGTTGTTGTAAAACATGTTGTTAAGGTTAGCATCAAGGCTTAATTGGTATGTTCTTACAAACTGGGTTAAGTTATTTAAGAGTATTAAAGCGAGTAAGCACAGCGGTCAGTTTAATCCTGAATACTTGAGGTTGTAAATTCCAGCTGTGCTTAGCTTATTAAAGAGGGGCGTGTATTAGTGAAATAGCCTCTTTTGCTGTAACCGGTTTTGATTTTAAAAAGCCTTGCCCGTAATCACATTGGGTTTTTTGTAAAATAGTAAGTTGTTCAGCAGTTTCTATTCCCTCGGCTATAACAATAAGATCTAAAGAAATAGCCAAGGTTAAAATAGCATCTATTAACGGGTTAGCAGTAGTTTTTAAATTATCAATAAAGCTTTTATCAATTTTTAGCACATGAATAGGCAGTTGATGCAAGTAACCTAAGGCAGAGTAGCCAGTGCCAAAATCGTCTAGGCAAAGCAACACTTTTAAAGGCGATAATCCTTGTATAATTTGCGTCGCTAATTCTAAATTTTCAATTAACCCCGACTCTGTTATCTCAAGACACAATGAGCCTAATGGTAGTTGGTGTTTTTTATAAATTTCATGGAGCTGCTCTACAAACTCTAAGCTGGCAAAGTGTCGAGACGACACATTAACCGTGACACGTAAAAAGCGATGACCTTGTTGTTGCCACAAAGCAATATGTTGCGCTGCGAGGTCGAGTAAATGCAAGTCTAAGTTAATAATTTGCCCGGTCTTTTCTGCAATTGGAATAAAGTCGCTCGGTGATACAAACCCTTTCTTTGGATGATGCCAACGTACGAGAGCTTCAAACCCTATAACTTCACTACTGTTAATAGTAAATATAGGCTGAAAATACAGTTCAAATTCATTATGCTCAATACCGTGCTGTAAGTCGTTTTCAAGATCTGCATGCGTTTTTAGCTTATTACGCATCACATTATTAAAAAACTTAACTTGACCACGTCCTGATGATTTTGCCTCATACATAGCCGCATCGGATTGTTGTAATAATACAAATGCTTCATCATTTTCGTTGCCACTAAATGCTACGCCAATGCTGGTGGACGGTTGCAGTAAATGGCCATCAATATTAACGGGTTCAGATAGTGCCGTTTTAATACGAGTCAGGGCAACGTTTACTTGATCACGATGACTAAGATTTTCCATGAAAATAGCAAACTCATCGCCACCTAAGCGAGAGAAAGTATCGGTATTGCGAACGGTTTCAGTAATAAGCTTACATATAGCAATTAAAAAGTGATCGCCTACTTCATGGCCTAATGAATCATTAATACTTTTAAAGCGGTCAAAATCCAGATAGAGCAGGGCATGAAAAGTGCCTTTTTTTGCGCGATTTAGGCGTAAAATTGCATGCTTCATCCTTTCTATTAATAGCGACCGGTTTGCAAGCCCAGTTAGCTCATCGTGCAGCGCTTTGTGCTCAAGCTCTTGACGAGCTAAATGCCGATCTATAACCATGCTTATTTGTCGACTTACATAGGTTAGCAACGAGCTATCATGTTCATTGTAATAATGTTGATTGTCATAGCTTTGCACGACAATAACGCCACTCATGCGCTCATTAACTTTAAAAGGCACGCCTAGCCATGAATCCGCTTGTTCACCTACTAGCTTAAAATGACCTTGTGCAATATGTTCAAAGTATTGCTGTTTATTGAGTAACAGTGGGCGTTCATTGATCAGCAAATAGTAAGAGGCTGTTTCTTTTAGTTGCTCTTTTGAAATAACTTTGTGGGTATTTGTTTGTACACCGCCTTCAACAGTATAAACAAAGTCGAGCGCGTCTTCTTTTTTGTCGTACAGCGCAATAAAAAAGTTACTCGCAGTCAATAAGCTGTCAATAATCGCATGCAAAGATTGAAAGAAGGTGTCTAAATTTTGTGCTTTATAAGTTAAATTAGCTATTTGCAGTAGGCTGCTTTCTAATTTTTGTGCATTGTTTAGCTGCATAACAGTGTCTTGCAAGCTATTAACGGTATTCACTTGATTGATTTTTGCACTTAGTAAGTGAGCTACGGTGGTTAAAATCTCTAAATGTGAACTAGTAAAGTAATTTTTTATTGGGTGCTCACAGTCTATAACCCCTAGGACACGATCTTTGTATATCAAGGGTACGCATATTTCTGATTGAGCCGGGCGCTCGTCAGCTATGTAACGGTTGTCTTTAGTTACATCGCCAATTATTAAAGCTTGGCCTGTAGATGCTGCATAACCTGTAATGCCTTCGCTAAAGCGAATGATTTTTCGCTCAGATTGATAACTGATATGCCCGTTTTTAATACCCATAGAAGCTACTTGATTTAGCAAAGACTGACTGTCATCTGCTAAGTAGATAACACAATCTACAAACCCAAGTCGATTAACAACTTGTGTGGTGACGTAACTAAAAAGCGCTTCTAACGTATTCAGTTGCAATAAACTTGATGAGAACTGATTGATTATACTCAATTGATCCGTTTTAGTTTCGAGCGCTTTAGTGGTATCGATAGTATTCGACATAGGCAGCTTTGGGAGGCCTTATAATTATTATTAAAGGTACATACGTTAACCTAATATTAACGTTTCTACAAAATAAAACGTTAAATGAGAATCATCAAGTGTAAAGTTAACTTTATATGTTGTATCTGAGGATTATTTCTAATAAGCCCTTTACTCGAAATCACCATATGCCTATGATCAGTTAACTTAAGCATTAGGACTTTACGATGACGAGCAAAATGACAACTTTAACGATTACTAGACCCGATGATTGGCATGTTCATTTACGTGATGGAGATCAGTTAAAAGATACGGTGCGTGATATTAGCCGCTATATGGGCCGCGCGATTATTATGCCAAATTTAGTTCCGCCAGCTACGTGTACAGAAACCGCATTGTCGTATCGAGAGCGAATTATAGCTGCAAAACCTCAAGGGCAGTTTGAACCTTTAATGGTGCTTTACCTTACTGACAAAACGACGCCTGATGAAATAAAAAAAGCAAAAGCGACAGGTAAAATTTTTGCAGCTAAACTCTACCCAGCGGGCGCAACAACTAACTCAGATTCTGGTGTAACATCAGTAAAAAATATTTATTCAGTATTAAAAGCAATGCAAGAAGTTGGCATGCTTTTACTTGTCCATGGTGAAGTTACTGACTCTTCTATTGATATATTCGATCGTGAAAAAGTGTTTTTAGATACTATTTTAGGCGACGTTGTCGCAGATTTTCCTGAGCTTAAAATTGTCCTTGAACATATAACAACAAAAGATGCGGTAGAGTTTGTTGAAAACGCTTCGGATAATGTAGCAGCTACAATTACTGCGCATCATTTGTTATACAACCGCAACCATATGCTAGCAGGGGGTATACGCCCACATTATTATTGCTTACCTATATTAAAGCGTAATATTCATCAACAAGCGCTTATGGCGGCAGCTACAAGTGGTAGTAAAAAATTCTTTTTAGGCACGGATTCAGCCCCGCATTACAAAGACAAAAAAGAAGCAGCATGTGGCTGTGCGGGTGCTTATACTGCGCATGCAGCTATTGAACTTTATGCTGAAGCTTTTGAAGAAGCTGGGGCGCTTGATAAGTTAGAGGGCTTTGCAAGTCACTTCGGCCCAGATTTTTATGGTCTAGCGCGTAATACAGACACTATTACCTTAGAGAAAGCACCTTGGACAGTGCCAGCAAGTTATTCGCTAGGGGACTCAGAAGTTGTACCAATCAAAGCAGATAGTGTTATTGATTGGCAAGTTAAATAATTAGAATTTAAAACCACCTAAAACTAAGGTGGTTTTCTTATTTTAAGTTAGCAAAAAGCTGTGCAGATCAGCCATATTTTAAAAAAGTGCACTCTGTTTATAAAAAACACAAATTATGAGCTGTTTATCCCGTTAAAAATTAGAAACTTACAAAGAAAGTAATAAATCGATGAATCTTCAAAAATAAATCCCAATTAATAGAGCTAAAAAAATATTAATGTGTTAACCTTAATTGGCTTTGAGTTTTTGCGTATTGAATTACGGTATTGTGCTGCGTTTAAGGTTACCGGTTTGGTTATTACTTCTTCCTGTACTATCACCTCCAGTTTTTTGGGCATTGACTCAGGGAGGATATTGCCATAATAATATGGCTGAATTTTAATTATTGACTTACAGGAAAATTTAGTATGTCGGTTACTGGTAAAGTAAAATTTTTCAACGAAGCTAAAGGCTTTGGTTTCATTGAACAAGAAAATGGTCCTGACGTGTTTGTACATTTCAGCGCAATCACTGGTTCTGGTTTTCGCACTCTTAGCGAAGGTCAAGCAGTGACTTTCAGCATCAAGCAAGGTCAAAAAGGCCCAGAAGCTGAGAACGTAGAAGTAGCATAATTTATTATGTGAACCTAAGTTCATCGTGGTGAAGCACTAACCTGTTTCACCATAATTCATTAAAATGTGCAAAACTTTTTGAACTTTCTAAACCATTCCTTTTTTATATCTTTCTTCAGTCAAACTTCTATCTATTTAATTTAAACCTTGATGATTTAAATATTCTATCGGGCATTAAAGATTCTTTATTTAATCTTACGATTAGTCTATCTGACTCTAATCCTTCAGAGATGATATAACTGCTTAAGGTTGAGATTGGGGCTTGGAAAAATATTGAAAATGGATAAGGCCTTTAGGCTAATAAAGATAAAAAACACAGGTGTTAATAAAAATGATTTTTTGTAATCACCTTTCCCTCCTTTGTATTGCTTTTTATTAAATCTGCACGTCATTATTATTATGCGATGAATAACCTAATAATAACGATTAGCTGTATTTTTTGTGTAAAAAGCGTTAAAAAACCTTCGAAATGAATATTCGGGACAGAAAATTAGCTTATTTTTAATTTTTTTTCAGCAACGATTAAGTTAATTTTAAATGTTATATTTTTGTTTACATTAACAGTGGTGGTTATCGTTATTCTTACTATATCAGGGCTTGCAGAAATTGTGTTTATCACGTTAGTTATAATAATGTTAATTTTTTTGTTCAAGCCCAGTAAATATCTTACAAACAAGCTGATTTATTTATAGGTTATGCTAAACATGAAGTTGACATGACATGATGCATTTAGCATTATTGGTAAGTTGATATCTATTAAAAGATATCAGGGTTGTCTTCCCCTTAGCGGGTTGATAATTAAATTATAAAAGTAACATTACTTAATTGGTTGGGAACTATGTCTGTTAAAATCAGAAAGAGTCTTGTAGCAACTGCGTTGGTTGGCGCTTTTGCATTTGCAAGCAGCAATGTGATTGCAGATCCTTTGAATGACGTGCAAAAAGCAGGTCAAACAATTCAAAAGGCTGCGGTTAAGTCTCAAACTAAAATTGACAATGTATATGGTCAAACTCAGGAGCTAATCGCTGAGTACCGTAGCATCGTTGATGAGACTGAACTTATGAAAGTGTACAACGATCACGTAGCACGTTTGGTCGCAGACCAAAACGCGTCTATCGCATCGTTCGATCGTCAAATCGCGACTATCGATAACACTAAACAAAACGTTGTGCCTTTGATGTATCGCATGATCGATACGCTTGAGCAATTCATCAAAGCGGACGTTCCATTTAACCTTGAAACTCGTCTTGGACGCGTTGAAAGATTACGTGAGATCATGGCATCTGCATCTGTAACAACGTCTGAAAAGTTCCGTCAGGTTCTTGAAGCGTACACTGTTGAAACAGCATACAGCTCAGCTGTAACTGCTTCTCAAGGTACTTTAGATGTTGATGGTCGTAGCATTAACGTAGATATCGGTCGTTTAGGTCGTATTACTTACGTAGCGCAATCATTCGATCTAAAACACGCTTGGGTGTGGGATAACAACACTAAACAGTGGAAAGAATTAGGTGAAGAATACCTAAAACCTGTTAAAGAAGTGATCCGTATGGCACGTAAGCAAGCGACACTAGAACTTGTTAAACTACCAATTTTTGGCGCGGAGTAATCAATAATGAAGAAACTATTTAAAGGTTTTGCTGTTGCAGCAGTACTGTCTGTTTCTGCCGGTACCGCGCTTAATGCACATGCAAATACTGACGCTTTAGATAAAATTCTTGAGCAAGTAAAGCAAGAGCGTATCTCTGAAGGAAAAATCAATAAGCAACGTGAACAAGAGTTCTTGTCAGATCGTGCTGATAAGCAAGCGTTACTTAACAAAGCGAAAAGCCAACTAGCTGCTGAAAAAGCACGTGGTGATCGTCTTAGCAAAGAATATGCACAAAACGAAAATACTTTAGCGGAAAAAGAGCAAGCTCTTCAAAACGCTCAAGGTACGTTAGGTGAAATGTTTGGTGTTGTTCGTCGTGCAGCAGCTGACGCGATTGGTTCAATTGAAGCATCTTTAGTAAGTGCTGAAAAACCAGGTCGTGCTGAAGTACTTCGTTCATTAGCAGCAGCTAAAGAACTTCCAACTGTTCGTGAACTAGAAGAGCTTTGGATTTCACTTCAAACAGAAATGACTGAATCAGCAAAAGTTTCAACGTTTGAAACTGAAGTTGCTGGTCTTGACGGTAACCCGTCTATGAAAAAAGTAACACGTATCGGTAACTTCAACTTAGTTACAGACGACGGATACTTAATCTACTCACCAGAGACTAAATCTATTCAGCCTCTAGGTAAGCAACCTGACAGCTATATCCTTAAAGGTATTTCTGATTTAGAAGGTACTTCAGCTGATAACTATGCTGGCGTATACGTGGATCCTACACGTGGTGCAATTTTACGTATTAACACTCAGAAAAAGTCTCTTATGGAGTACTACGAGCAAGGTGCTGAAGTTGGTTACATCATCACAGTATTACTTGTTGTAGGTCTTTTAATCTTCTTAGTACGTTTCGTTGATTTAGCGCTTACTACTTCTAAGATCAAAGGTCAGCTTAAGAACTTGTCTACACCGAATACAAATAACCCACTGGGTCGTATTCTTAAAGTGTACTCTGACAACAAAAACCAAGATGTTGAAAACCTTGAGCTTAAACTGGATGAAGCGATTCTTCGTGAAACGCCACGCATCGAAGCGGGTATTAACATCATCAAGATCCTTGCTGCTATCGCACCATTACTAGGTCTACTAGGTACGGTAATCGGTATGATCCTAACGTTCCAAACAATCACATTGTTCGGTACGGGCGATCCGAAGATCATGGCTGGTAACATCTCTCTAGCACTTGTAACTACAGCGCTAGGTCTAATTGCAGCTCTACCACTTATCCTACTTCATTCTATTGTTGCAGGTCGTAGTAAGTCGGTATTACACATCCTTGATGAGCAAAGCGCGGGTATCATCGCGACTCACGCGGAGAAGGAGAAAGCCTAATGCTAGTCCTGATGGAGATCTGGGAATCTATCAGGGATTTTGTTGGCACAGGCGGCCAGGTTTTATACGTGGTCGCGATAGCACTCTTTCTTATGTGGGTTTTAATGATTGAGCGCTATTGGTTTCTACTTGCTGAATTTCCTCGTTTAACGAAGGATATTGTAGCCAAGTGGGATGCCCGCCAAGACACTACGTCTTGGTACGCACACAGAATCCGTGAAGCATGGATTTCTGAAGCGTCTGAAAAATTAGATCAGCGTATGTTGTTGATTAAAACATTAGTAGCTGTATGTCCTTTAATAGGCTTACTTGGCACTGTTACGGGTATGATCGCGGTTTTTGAAACCATGGCAACCCAAGGTACAGGTAATGCACGTTTAATGGCATCAGGCATATCAATGGCAACAATCCCAACAATGGCTGGAATGGTTGCGGCACTATCTGGGGTATTCTTTAGCTCACGCCTTGAGGCAAGAGCGAGAATGGTGAAAGCCAAACTTGTAGATAGTATGCCTCATCACTAGAGAGAGAATTAAATATGGCACGTAAACAACGTTTTCGTGAAGAAGAAGAAGCAGCGGTAGATATGACGCCAATGCTTGACATCGTATTTATCATGCTTATTTTCTTTATCGTAACTACATCGTTCGTTAAAGAGGCTGGTATCGAGGTCAATAAACCAAAAGCTGCCCAAGCTACGAAGCAAAAAAATGCTAATATTTTTATTGCTATTCGTAATGACGGTGCAATCTGGATTGATAAACAGCAAGTTGATGTTGAACGTGTTTCAGCAAAAATTGAAAGTTTATTAGCAGAACAACCTACAGATGTTGTAATTTTGCAAGCTGACAAAGAAGCAAAACATGGCACAGTGGTTAAAGTTATGGACCAGATTAAAGCGACAGGTGATAACCTGAGAATTTCAATAGCTGGAGATCAGTAATGATTCGTTTTCTGTTTTCACTGATTGCAGGTGGGGCAGTTACTTTCGGCTTGTTCTACTTCATGGCATACCTCATCTCTGGTGGGGCTGACCGTAATACGGAACAAAAAGAGCAGATCATAGTCGAAATTATGACGAATCCGCCTGAATCTAAGGTGCAGGAGAGGAAGCGTGTACCGCCTCCACCTCCGCCACCGCCAAAGCAGCCGCCTAAACCGCAGCCGCCACAGCCGGAAAACAGCAACCCAAGTACGAGCTTGTCGTTTAATATGCCAAGCATCGATGTGGGAAGCACGGCTGGTGGACTGAGTGGTCCAGGTGCATTTGGACGAGATGGTGATGCGACACCGATCGTTCGTATTGAACCAAAATATCCAACACAAGCAGCACGTGATGGTAAAGAAGGTTGGGTTCAACTTTCATTCACAATTGATGAGTTAGGTGGTGTGACTGACGTTGATGTAATCGACGCAGATCCAAAACGTATCTTTGACCGTGAAGCTAAACGTGCATTGCGCAAGTGGAAATACCGTCCTAAGATAATTGACGGCAAACCACAAAAGCAAGTTGGTTTACAAGTTCAACTAGACTTTAAACTTAACCAAGGCAACTAAGGAGGCGAGTAATGAGAAATTTTTCTAAAGTAACTGCACTTGCAATTCTTATGTCTGTGTCAGGTGCGGCATTAACTGCACCTGTTTTAGCGGCGCCAGATTACGCGAAAATTGAAGAGCGTAAGAAAGCAAAAACTAAAATCATGGGCGAACGTACTGGTAAAAAAGTAATTAAAGCGTTTGATTTGTATAATGAAGATGATGTTGATGGTGCAATTGCTTTATTAAAAGAGTTAGATCCGTCTAATGACTTTGATAAAGCAACTGTTAATCGTTACTTAGGCAGCATGTATGCTCAAAAAGAGCAGTACAAAGTTGCTATTAAGTATATGAAAGCAGCGATTGCACCAGATGTATTAAACTTTGCCGATCAGGCTCAGGGTTTAAAAACCTTAGGTGACATGTATGCAGGTACTGAACAGTACAATGCTGCAAAGCAAGCATATTCTGATTGGATGGACTTTACAGGCGAAGAAGACCCAAAAGTTTACACTCGTATTGCGCAAGCAAGCTATGAGCTTAAACAGTTTAATGAGGTTCTCGAGCCGGCAAACAAAGCAATTAAGTTAGCAAAAGAGCCTAATAAAGCTCCTTATCAACTTAAATTAGCTGCCTATTTTGAGCAAAAGCAATATCAAAATATGGTTAAAGTCGCTGAAGAAATCGTTCGTGTATGGCCTGAAGACAAAAAGTCTTGGGTAGGCTTAGGTAAGTATTATTTACAAACCGAAGAATACAAAAAAGGCCTAGCAACTATGGAAGTTGCCTACAAGAACGGTTACTTTGAAAACGAAGTTGAATACAAAGTTCTAGCTAATTTCTATTCTTTAAATGAAATTCCTTATAAAGCAGCTGTAACGCTTGAAAAGGCCGTTAAAGAAGAAAAAGTTAAACGCACTAAGCAAAACATGAGTGCGATTGCTAGTAACTACCATCGTTCGAAAGATATAGAGAAGGCTGCTAAGTACTACGAAGAAGCTGCTAAATTTGATAATGACGCTGAGCTTTATCGCAAAGCCGGTTCATTACTTCTACAATCTGAAAAATTTAGTGCTGCCGTTGTTCGTTTGAACAAAGCGTTAGAGCTTGGCTCTGACAAAAAAGGTACTATATATTCAGATCTAGCTGAAGCGTTTTACTACCAAGGCAAGTATAAGCAAGCACATGCCGCTATTACTAAAGCTATGGACGATCCAACCACACGTAGATTTGCAAAAGGTTGGGCTACATATATTAAAGATAAAGCCGCTCGCAACGGTGTTAAAATTTAATATTTAATGTACTCTAGTATTTTTAAAAAGCCCCATTGGGGCTTTTTTTATTGGAATTAACATGAACAGAACGCCTATTATTTCATTGCTCTTTTGTTTGCTTTTAGCATCATGCTCAAAGCCAGCTGATTTGTTTTCATCTTATGAAGAGGCACAAAGCGCGTTAATATCACTTAATACGGCTTTAAGTGCACAAAAGAACTTAAACAGTACAGGGCTCAGTAACGAACAACTGCCTTTTACTGATTCATATTTAGCGCGTCGCCACGCTATTTACCAGCAGCTAATGCAAATGAAGTTATCTTCTGCGCAAACCCATCAAGTAAATTATTTGGTGATTGCTGAGCGGTTTCCAGAGCGTTATTTTGCATGGCCTGCACACACTGATGTGTTATCAAACATGCTTTCGATAGTTAAAAATGATGCTCAGTATAAAAACATTGAGCATTGGCTGATATTTGTTAAATCACAGCTACAAGCCGCTGAGCAAAGTAACTTAAAGCTTAATAAAATAGAGCATAATTATTTAAAGCACTATGTGCAGCAAGCAATTAATAGTACTGACACACCTATTGAGCTTAATGAGTCTCTGAGTGTATTAAATAATTACTTAACGCAGTATAAGCCCAGAGGCAGCATTGGGTTGTCTGGTCTTGCAAATGGCAGCCAGTGGTACCAAAGTAAACTAAATTATTTTGCAAATGATGTACTTTCGCCGCTTGAGTGGCTAAGCCTTATAGATAGTAAATTTAAAACAATGCAAAGCTCAACCGAGCTAATAACGGTGGGTATCTCTGATGTATCGCAGCTTAGCGAAACATTTTTAAAAAAAACGCAAGTATTAGGTTTAGATTGGTCAACGGGTTACATGCTATTACCTCAACGTGCTAACAATAAGCAATTAACGGCTGCAAATAAGCGGCTCTATTTAGCGATGATGGAAACTGATCTTGGGGTGCATTACCACGCGTGGACATTATCGCAAGCGCGCTTAAATTTACTAAAACGTTTAAATATTAGTGAAGAAGATGCGAGGATATTAGTTGAGAATATTATTTTTTATCCAGGGCAATCATTTAGTTTTGCACCGCAATTACTCAATTAAACTTAAGTGCGCTACTATTTAGCGCACTTATCACACCGCTGAGTAGCAGAGTCTCTTTCTAAGCGCTGCTCTGATATTTTTTCTTCACAGTCACAGCAGTAGCCATATTGACCAATATCCATTTGGCTAATTGCTGCTTCAAGCTTGTTCATTCGTTCAATTAACGGATTATACTCATTACCTAATTGCTGAGCGGCTAAATCGAGCCATTCTTCATTAGATGTATTGGTTAGGATGCAGAGCAAGTTTTGATGTGTAGGGTGAGTCGACTGTGACAGCAAACCTAATATCGTTGCTTTAACACTTTCTATTTCATCGTTTAGTCGTTGCTTATGATGCATTAGCAGTATAACCCTTAAGTTAATTTGTAGTGATACTGCTATTATCTATTTAGATTTGTTTAGGTGTTATGATTTGCATCAAATTGTGGCGCTTTCGCATATTTCTTTAATACTTCGGCTACCTCATCCTTTGCTTTTAAACGACGAATTTCATCAAATAATAGCCCAGCTTGTGGATATTGGCGTTTTAAATAACCAAGCCATTGCTTTGTTCGAGATGCAAAATATTTATTATCTTTGCTAGCTGTTTGGTGCATAGATGAATGAATAATATGGTGTAAAATATTCTCCCAAGTGAGCTCGTTGTAGCTTTCGTTATTAACTTGCGCTTTAATTTTTCTTGCGAGATCAGGATGTGAAAGGGCGCCACGACCAATCATCAAATCACGACAACCACTGCGTTTTTGGCATAAAAGAGCATCTTCTATTTGCCAAATTTCGCCATTGGCGACCACTGCAATTTGTTTATCTTTGACCAAAGGGGGAATTTTTTCCCAATAGGCGGGTGGATTGTAGCCATCGCGTTTAGTTCTTGCATGTATTGCAATGCTGTTAGCACCAGCGCTAACAACGGCATCGACAATTTCTTGGCTATTACTATCATCATCAAAACCTAAGCGAATTTTAGCACTTACCTCATACTCATCATCAACGGCATCCCTTACCGTTTTTATAATCGAGTACATATGTTCTGGATCTTTGAGTAATACAGCACCGCCTTTGCTTTTATTGACTGTTTTTGCGGGGCAACCAAAGTTTAAATCAACGCCATGAGAGCCTAAGCCAATTGCTTTTACAGCATTTTCTGCTAACACGTCGGCTACTTGGCCTAATAACTGAATACGAACCGGAGTACCGCTACGAGTGAGTCCCGCATTTTTAAGTTCAGGGCAATAACGGTGGAATACTTTATCTGGAAGGCAAGTATCTACAACACGGATAAATTCGGTCACACAAAGATCGAAGCCGCCTATGTCGGTGAGTAGTTGCCGCATTTTAAAGTCAACGACACCTTCCATGGGTGCTAAAATAAGTTTCATAGTGTGATTAATGTATTACTAAAAAAGGAGCGCCAGTTTACCTGTAAATCATAAATTCATAAAACGCTTATTAGCGTTCATAGAGAGTTAAATAACTTATTTGCAAAAAAAATAGAAAATTTGAAAGTTTTTAGTTTAATACCGGTCTACTTTTATAATGATGTTCAACAAGTTTAAAAGGTAATTAAAAATGAATACAATAAAGAAAAACTCAATTGCATTAACATTAGGCGCAGTGGTTGTTGGCAGCGCAAGTATGGCGAGTACTGATGTTCAAGCTAATCCATTTGAGTTTCAACAAATGGTAGCTGGTTATCAATTAGACGCTGGTGAAGGCAAGTGCGGCGAAGGTAAATGCGGCGGTGATGCTAAAGCGAAAAAAGAAGGCAAGTGCGGCGAAGGTAAATGCGGCGGTGATGCTAAGGCCAAAAAAGAAGGCAAGTGCGGCGAAGGTAAATGCGGCGGTGATGCTAAGGCTAAAAAAGAAGGCAAGTGCGGCGAAGGTAAATGTGGTGGCGATGCTAAGGCCAAAAAAGAAGGCAAATGCGGCGAAGGTAAATGTGGTGGTGATGCTAAGGCCAAAAAAGAAGGCAAGTGCGGCGAAGGTAAATGTGGTGGTAGCCACTAAACTTTTCTTTTTCCGATAAGTGAGAGGGCCATTAGGCCCTTTTTATTTAATATGAGGTTTTATTATGGCTCAAAATCAAACGCCTAACTTTGGCATGGTCGGTTTAGGCTTGCGAAGAGAAATGCTAGATGAGCTTGAGCATGCCATACCAAAACAAATTGAGTTTATGGAAGTGGCCCCAGAGAACTGGTTAAAGCTAGGTGGGCGCTTTGAAAAGCAATTTAAGCAGTTAACTAATAATAATCACTTTGTTTGTCATGGTTTATCTCTTTCTATTGGCTCACCTGAACCGCTCGATATTGAATTTATAAAGTCGTTAAAATCTTTCTTTGATAACCACGATATTAAAGCTTATAGCGAACATTTAAGCTATTGCTCAGGTAAAGGCCATATGTATGACTTAATGCCAATTCCTTTTACTGAAGAAGCGATCAAACATGTCGTTTCTCGGGTTAAGCAGGTACAAGATATTTTAGAGCGACCACTTGTGCTGGAAAATGTGTCTTATTATGGTGCCCCTGGTCAGCAGCTATCAGAGCTTGAATTTACCAATGCTATTTTAGAAGACGCAGACTGCCAGCTGCTATTAGATGTTAATAATATCTATGTGAACTCGATTAATCATGGTTATGATGCACAAGCGTTTTTAAGTGGGCTACCAACTAATAAAATTGCCTATTGCCATGTTGCAGGTCACTACAATGAAGCTGATGACCTAATTATTGATACTCATGGTGCTGATGTTATCGACCCTGTCTGGCAATTGCTCGATAGCGCATATCAAGCACATGGTGTTTTTCCCACACTGCTAGAGCGAGATTTTAATATTCCGCCTATTAATGTGTTAACCAAAGAGCTGGATATAATCCATCAATTACAGGCAAAGCACCTTAAGTTGTTATCAACAGCACAAAGTGCTTAGCTGTTTGAATTTAATAAGTACTTGCTATTTTAGGGTTTTATAAGAGTCGTTATTATGAGTTTTATCGATGTGCAAAATGAGTTTATGGCCCATATTCGAGAGCCTAATAAGCAGCCGTGTCCAACCGATGTTGAAGACAGACGAATGGCTATTTACCGAGATCTGTTTTTTAATAATATTAATGGCTTTGTTTCTTCGGCATTTCCAGTTTTAAAAACACTCTATAGTGATCAACAGTGGCTATTACTGGTTCGTCAATTTTTTAGTGAGCATGATTGCCAATCTCCTTATTTTTTAGATATAGGTGAAGAATTTATTACCTATTTAATGACAAGCTATGTACCTAAAGAGTCTGATCCGATATTTATGCTGGCGCTAGCCCATTATGAATGGATTGAGCTTGACGTGTCTGTAATGAAGGCTGACCCCCGTGAGCTCCCTCTAAGCGCTAATAAGCTTACTCACTCTCCTTTGTATTTATCTAAAACAGCGCGTAACTTAAGCTACGACTATCCAGTGCAACATATTAGTGAAGAGTTTCAACCTCAACAGCCTTCAGAGCAGCCGTATTTCTTTGTTGTTTACCGCGATGAGAGTGATGAGGTGCAATTTTTGGCCACAAATGCCATGACCGCCATGCTACTGTCTATTATTGAAAATGAAGCGGGAAGTACGTTTGAGCAGGTTTGCCAACAGGTTAGTGAAAATGCACCACAATTTAATCTTGAGCAAATAACACAAGGGGCACTGAGTACCTTAACAGCTATGGCACAGCGGCAAATTATAGTGACAAAAAATCAAGACTAAGCTCTTTATTGATTATTTCACATCGTCTATTATAGCGCCTTTATTTGTTGTGCTTAATAAAAGGTTGTACCCATGTCAGATGATAAAGACTTTAAAGACCCGTTCAATGCGGCTTACTTTTTTGCATTCTTAGCCGTATTTGCTGGAATAGGGTGTTTAAATGCCATTTTAGGTTGGATCACCAGCTTAACTTAATCAGGTTTTATTTTAAGGCTGTTGTTTTTCATCAGCCTTACATTTTTATCACTTCCCTCTCCCGACACTTTATAATTATCGCAAACTCGCAATTTACGACCACTTAAGGTTATAATCACCTGCTTTGTAATATTAATCATTGAGCAGTTAAAATTATGACTCAAGTAACACCAGCAATTATCAAAAACAGCATTACTACAATTGCTGATTATCCTAAAGCGGGCATTATGTTTCGCGATGTAACAACCCTAATGGCAAACCCTGAAGCGTTTAAAGCAACCATAGATGCATTTATTGACGCTTATAAAGACCAAGGTTTTACTAAAATTATCGGCACTGAATCACGTGGCTTTATTTTTGGTGCTCCGCTATCTTATGCTTTGGGAATTCCTTTTATCCCTGTTCGTAAACCAGGTAAATTACCGCGCGAAGTTATTCGCCAAGATTACCAACTCGAATATGGCGAAGATACACTAGAGCTTCATACCGATGCGATTGTAGCCGGTGATAAAGTATTGCTAGTTGACGACTTGTTGGCGACCGGTGGTACAATTGAAGCAACAGCCAAGTTGGTTGCAAAATTAGGCGGAAACGCCACAGATGCTGCCTTTGTTGTATCACTTCCAGAGCTTGGTGGTGAGCAACGCATTGAGAAAATGGGCATCAATATTTTAAAATTGGTTGAATTCGAAGGCGAATAATCGATGAGTTATCAGGTTCTAGCGAGAAAATGGCGTCCTCAAACCTTTCATGAATTGGTTGGGCAGTCTCATGTAAAACAGGCGTTGGTAAACGCGCTGACTCAAAATAGACTGCATCACGCTTATTTATTCACTGGAACCCGTGGTGTAGGTAAAACCACCATTGCCCGTATTTTTGCTAAAAGCTTAAATTGTGATGAAGGTATATCTGCCACACCATGTGGTCAATGTAGTAGCTGTGTTGATATAGAGGCAGGGCGCTACATTGATTTACTCGAAATAGATGCGGCCTCACGCACTAAGGTTGAGGATACGCGTGAGATACTTGATAACGTTCAATATGCGCCAACGCGCGGACGTTACAAAGTATATCTAATCGATGAAGTACACATGTTGTCAAAGCACAGCTTTAATGCGTTATTAAAAACGCTTGAAGAGCCGCCTGAGCATGTGAAATTTTTGCTCGCAACCACTGATCCTCAAAAATTACCAGTGACTATTTTATCTCGCTGTTTACAGTTTAATCTGAATGCATTGTCGCAAGCTGAGATTAAGCAACAGCTTGAGCATGTGCTTACCCATGAGCAGCTTAACTTCGATAATGATGCGCTAAGTATTATTGCCAAAGCGGCCGATGGTAGTATGCGAGATGCATTAAGTCTGACCGATCAGGCGATTGCTCAAACAAATGGTGATATTAAAAATCAAGCTGTACAAGACATGCTTGGTTTAATGGACACCCATTACAGTCAGAGCTTACTTGCGGCATTATTAGCGCAAGATGGCACAGCACTGATGAATGAAGTTGCACAAGTCGCTAGCCGAAATCCAAATTACATTGCGCTGCTTGATGACTTAATTGCGCTAACGCATGTGATTCAATTGAGTCAATTAGTCCCTGAAGCAGCAGCGCTTGATAGCAATAACGCCGATTACATTGAGCATGTTGCAGCGCATACCCATGCTCAACAAATTCAAGTGTATTACCAGCTATTACTTAACGGCAAAAAAGATTTACAATGGGCACCTGAGCCTCGTTTAGGGTTCGAAATGATTATGCTCAGGTTATTGGCATTTGAACCTACGCAGTTGCAAACCAATCAACCTGAACCTAGCTCACAAGCTGCGCCAGAGCAAAATAGTGCAGGGCGTGCTAATGCACTGCGTGATATTTTAAATAAAAATAAACCAGCGCAGAGTAATACACCTCAAACGCAGCCAACAAAAGCCGCTGAGCCTGAGGTTTCACAGCCTGATAATAGCCAAACACAACTTGAGCAAAGTTCGGTACAAAGTCAGCCTCAAATTGTCGATACCCCCGTAATAAGTGATGAACAAGCGCAGCGTCAAAGCGAAGATGATGCCTACATGCAGCACAGTGATGTAGAACAAACCATTGCCGCACAATACGATGATGTAATGAGTAGCGCTGTTGATCAAGGGTTTAATCCTGAGTTAGCAAATGCCACTAGTAACGCAGAACAGTCTGCGTCATCAATGGGTGAGCAAGAAGCGCGAGCACAGTCAGCAATAGCGCGTATTTTACGCGATAGAAACATTTCGGGTGCCGGTAAGCTTTCAAGTGCCGCTATTGAAAAGCCAACTGAAGAAAAACCAGTACCGACAAAATCCGAATTTAGTCGCCCGGTGAGCAATGAAGCACAAACTGTATCGCAGCAGCCACCGCCATGGGATAATGAGGTGAGCGATGACCTGCAAAAAAAGCCTCAGCTCCCAGCACAGGGGAGCCGAGCTCAGGTAGCAAATAAGCCAGCGAGTAAAGTTGACTTTAAAGCAAAGCATCAAACGATTACTGAAAATTTAGCACCGGAGCTATTAGAGCAAATTAACCCGCAAAAACCAGCACCTGTTGTTGAGCAAGAGCCTAGTATTCCCGTACCAGATGATTTTCAAAGCCCAATTAGTGAAATTAGATTTGCTCATCAACAAGACGAGTGGGCCTATTTAATAAAGCGTATGGGACTTGGCGGACGCATGCGCCAGTTTGCATTGCATTCAATTTTTACCAAACAAGACAATCATTTCCATATTGAAGTGGATGAATCGCAAAAGCACTTAGATACGCCAATGTTACGTCAAAAGTTAAATGTGGCGTTATCAAGTATTTATGGACACAACGTTGAGCTTAATATTGATTTTGCTAGCGGGGTGATTGACTCACCTTATTTGATTCAACAAAAAATTGATGCAGGTCGTCACCAGCAAGCGATTGATGTGATCACCAGCGATGAAAATATAGTACAATTTCAACAGCTATTTAGCGCTGAAATTGACGAAAACAGTATTCAGGCATTGTAATTAACGACCAGTGCCCTTATTTATACTCCAGTTAATGTATTAAAAGAAAGAGAGACGATTATGTTTAAAGGTGGAATGGGTAACATGATGAAGCAAGCGCAGCAAATGCAAGAGCGCATGCAAAAAGCCCAAGAAGAAATCGCAACGATGGAAGTGGTTGGTGAAGCCGGTGCAGGTTTAGTGAAAGTAACCATGCTTGGTAACCACAATGTTCGTCGTGTTGAGCTTGATGAAAGCTTAATGGAAGATGACAAAGACATGATTGAAGATTTACTTGCAGCAGCGTGTAATGATGCTGTTCGCCGTGTTGCTGAAGAAACTCAAGAGCGCATGGGCAAAGTAACAGGCGGTATGCAATTACCACCTGGTATGAAAATGCCGTTCTAAGCAACTATGCAACTTTCAGATAGTTTAACATCGCTAATAGAAGCACTTCGTTGTCAGCCAGGTATTGGCCCGAAATCTGCTCAGCGTATTGCATTTCATTTATTAGAGCGCGACCGCAAAGGTGGCACTCAGCTTGGGAATGCACTAACAAAAGCGATGACGGCTGTAGGGCATTGTCAGTCGTGCCGCACGTTTACCGAGCAAGCGCAATGTGATATTTGCTTAAGCACTAAGCGTCAAGACAGTGGTATTTTATGTGTGGTTGAGTCGCCTACAGATGTGTTAGCGATTGAACAAACAGGCCAATACAAAGGACTCTATTTTGTATTAATGGGACATTTGTCACCGATTGATGGCATAGGGCCTAAAGAAATTGGTCTAGACGTGCTTGAGCAAAAGCTTGCCCATGGCGGTATTAATGAAGTTATATTAGCCACTAACCCTACGGTTGAAGGTGAAACAACGGCTCATTATATTGCCCAGCTTTGTCATAAATACAAAGTGGGTGCATCGCGAATAGCTCATGGTATTCCTGTGGGTGGCGAGCTTGATTTAGTCGATGGCACAACCTTAATGCATGCTTTTAGTGGCAGGCGCTTAGTCAGCCATGAATAGTTTATTTTAAGCTTAACTATTTGAACTTACTTTAAAAGCCTACATACATACTGTAGGCTTTTTTGTTGGCTTTAATTGCAATATAAACAAAAGTTTAAGGATGATATGGCTGCAATAACTCAAAGTGCTCATGTGATTGTTGATGACTTTATCGCACCTGTTTGCCATGAACACATAAAAATTATTTATCAAGATGATGATATTTTATTGATCAATAAACCTAGCGGCTTGTTGAGCTTGTCGGGTAAAAACCCTCTTAACTGGGATTCGGTTCACTATAGGCTTGTTAATGGCCAACAAGGCGTTACCGCAGCGTTTCCTACTGCGATATTACCCCACCGTTTAGATTTAGGTACCTCCGGAGTGATGGTGGTGGCACTTAACGAGCAAGCAGCTAAAGCACTGAATCAGCAATTCCAATCCCGAAGTGTTAAAAAGCAATATCGCGCAATGCTCTTTGGATTGGTTTCTGAGCCTCAGGGAGAAATTACTGCGCCTATAGCAAAAGATAAAATGTTATTTCCGAAAGTGAAAATTTGTCACCAGAGCGGCAAACCCTCGCGCACTCAATTTAAAGTGGTTAAACGCTTTAACAAAGAGCAAAAAACTTTGGTCGATTTTACTCCTATAACTGGACGCACTCATCAACTTAGAATACATAGCCTAACGTTTGGCCACCCCATACTCGGCTGTGATTTATATAAAAATGATTGCAGTGAGCAGAGTGCTCAACGATTATTATTGCATGCCAGCGATTTATTTTTTGTTCATCCATGCACTGATAAGCCAATGCACGGGCATGCCATAACGCCTTTTTAATTGATTAAGCCCTTTAAAGTGTCTTTGAATGGGGTTTTTTATTTTTTTTACTTGAACTTCTCACGGCTCACCCCATATTAAGTGCATAACGCAGACACTTTGCAAATTGGAGATACATAAATGACTGCAGCACAAAAAGAAACATTAGGCTTTCAAACAGAAGTAAAACAACTATTAAACTTAATGATTCACTCGCTTTATTCAAATAAAGAAATCTTTTTACGCGAGCTTGTATCAAATGCATCTGACGCAGCCGATAAACTACGCTTTTTAGCCCTTTCAAACGGTGACCTTTATCAAGGTGATGCGGATTTACGCGTACGTATAAGCGCAGATAAAGACGCTAACACAGTAACCATTTCTGATAATGGTATTGGTATGACGCGTGATGAAGTGATCAGCTCATTAGGCACAATTGCTAAGTCGGGTACGGCTGAATTTTTCAAAAACTTAACGGGCGATCAAAGTAAAGACTCACAGCTTATTGGTCAATTTGGTGTTGGTTTTTACTCAGCATTTATTGTTGCTGATGAAGTGACTGTTCGTACTCGTAAAGCAGGCGAGACTACAGCGGTTGAATGGCAGTCAAAAGGTGAGGGCGAGTACACGCTACAAGAAATCGAAAAAGAAGGCCGTGGTACAGATATTATTTTACATCTTCGTGAAGAAGAAAATGAATATGCAGATGAGTGGCGTCTTCGCAGTATCGTAACTAAATACTCTGATCATATTTCTACACCAGTACAGATGTACAAGGCAGAAGTACCTGAGTCTGAAGGTGAAGATGGTGAAAAAATTCCAGCAGTTCCTGGTGAATGGGAAAGCATTAACCGTGCAACAGCATTGTGGACACGTGACAAATCAGAAATCTCTGAGGACGAATACAAAGAGTTTTATAAGCATGTAAGCCACGACTGGGAAGATCCGCTTAGCTGGGGACACAATAAAGTTGAAGGTAAAACTGAATACACCAGTTTGTTATACATTCCTAAAAAAGCACCCTTTGATTTATGGAACCGTGAGCGCCAAAGTGGTTTAAAACTTTATGTTCAACGCGTGTTTATTATGGATGACGCTGAACAGTTTATGCCAAGCTACTTACGTTTTGTTAAAGGCTTATTAGACTCAAACGATTTACCACTAAACGTATCGCGTGAAATTTTACAAGACAACAAAGTAACCCAGGCTATTCGCAAGGGGTGTACGTCGCGTATTATTAAAATGCTTGAGCGTATGGCTAAAAACAAAGCCGATGATTACCAAACATTTTGGAATGAATTTGGTCAGGTAATGAAAGAAGGCCCAGCTGAAGATGCGGCCAACAAAGAAAGCATTGCTAAATTACTTCGCTTTTCATCAACGCACACCGACTCAGAAACTCAAGATGTTTCACTTGAGCAATACATTGAGCGCATGAAGGACAGCCAAGATAAAATTTACTATGTGGTTGCTGACTCATTTATTGCTGCTAAAAATTCACCACACTTAGAAATCTTCCGTAAAAAAGGCATTGAAGTATTATTGCTAAGCGATCGTGTAGATGAGTGGATGATGAGCCATTTAACGGAATTTGGCGAAAAGCAATTTCAGTCAATTACCCGTGGTGATTTAGACTTAGGTAAATTAGATGACGAAGAAACTAAAAAAGCACAAGAAGAGTCTGAAAAAGAAGTTGCAGGTTTAGTTGAACGCATTAAAACTGCATTAGGTGGTGATGTTAAAGATGTACGCTTCACTCACCGCTTAACTGACTCACCAGCGTGCGTAGTGAGCGATGACAACGACATGAGCTCGCAAATGCAAAAGCTAATGGAGTCAGTAGGTCAAGCTGTTCCAGAGGCTAAGCCTGTGTTTGAATTAAACCCAGAGCACCAACTGGTTAAGCACTTAAATGATGAGCAAGACGAAGATAAGTTTGCACAGTGGTCACATGTACTACTAGACCAAGCCTTACTTGCAGAGCGCGGTACGCTTAAAGATCCGACTGGATTTGTAACTCGCTTAAATAAACTTATGCTTGATTTAAGCAAATAAGTATTAAAAATCAATGATTGAGTCAAAAGGGAACGTTTGTTCCCTTTTTTATGCGCTGCTGTATAGACAATTAGTATAAGTTACTTGAGTATCTGCAGCGCTTATGGAAGAATTCAGACTTTAAAATAAACTCTCATATTAGGGGACAATGATATGCGCATTATTCTTTTGGGCGCACCGGGTGCAGGTAAAGGTACTCAAGCTCAGTTTTTAATGGATAGATACGGTATTCCACAAATTTCTACCGGTGATATGCTACGAGCTGCAATTAAAGAGGGCACACCACTTGGCCTAGAAGCAAAAAAAGTAATGGACGCAGGTCAGCTTATTTCAGACGATATTATTATTGGCCTTGTTAAAGAGCGTATTGCAAAACCAGATTGTGAGAAAGGCTTCTTACTCGATGGTTTCCCACGTACAATTCCACAAGCAGATGCTATGAAAGAAAATGGCGTAGTGGTTGATCACGTTATTGAATTTGATGTTGCTGATGAAGTTATTGTTGAGCGTATGGGCGGACGTCGTGTTCATCCAGGTTCTGGTCGCGTTTACCATGTTGTTTACAATCCACCAAAAGAGGAAGGTAAAGACAACGAAACAGGTGAAGAACTTATTATTCGTGCAGATGATACCGAAGAGACAGTTCGTAAGCGCTTAGGCATTTACCATGAGCAAACAATGCCATTGGTTGACTACTACCAAGCAGAAGCGAAAGCGGGTAACACGCAGTACCATAAACTAGACGGTACACAAGCGGTTGAAGCAGTAAGCAAGCAACTAGCTGAGCTTTTAGGTTAACTTGTAGCTAAAACTAAAAGCATAATTAAAAAAACCGCTTTATAGCGGTTTTTTATTATTTGAAATTCGACCCTTAAAGCGTTTTAAGCTTTTCAATAACGCTATCGTATTCAGGCTCAGTTGATAAACTACTAACTAATTGCTTATAAATAACTTTATGGCTTTTATCTAAAATAAATACCGCGCGGGTAAGTAAGCCCATATCTTTAATTATTAAGCCATACTTTTGGCCAAAATCACGCCATACAGAATCAGAAAGCGTCGTCACTTTATCGATATTTTCGGCCTTGCAAAAACGTTTTTGCGCAAACGGTAAATCGGCACTAATGGTGAGCATGGCCACGCCTGGAAATTGTTGGGCGACTTTTTCATTAAAGTGCTTAGTTTGTAAGCTACAAATACCGGTATCTAAGCTCGGTACAACACTAATTAATACAGCTTGGCCTTTATAATTTTCTAATGTAACTGCAGTGAAACGCTCATCAACTACTTTAAAATTAGGGGCATCTTCACCGACAGTAAGGCCTTTCCCTAATAAGGTCACTGGCTTAGCTTGTGCGGTTACTCTTCCTGCATCGAGTTTGTTTTCGGGTAAATCTGCGGCAAAACTTGCACAGCAAAATAGGCTTAATGCAAAAGCTAATGTACGACGCATGGAATTTTTTCCTTTTAAATTAACGTAATAATTGTGAGTGTATTATAATGTAGATAAGTTACCAAGCAGAATAATCCATAGCTTTATTTTTGCCTAAAATTGTAAATAGGCGATACATTGATTACTATATACGTATAGGAAATAGGTATTGTTTTTTTATGTACCTGTGGCTTGTTCTAAACGCTTAAAATTGCACCCCGTTTTAAAATAGTGAGATTGTATGTCAACATCGGTTTTAATATGTGATGATTCAAAATTAGCACGACGCCAGTTAGCTCGCTCCTTGCCCGATGATTGGGATATTAAAATTGAATTTGCATGTGACGGTGTAGACTGCATAAAACAAATAACCAAAGCCCAACCTGAAATTCTTTTTCTTGATTTAAATATGCCAGAGATGGACGGTTATGGCGTACTGGCAGCAATGAAAGATCAGGGGCTAGACGTACTTACTGTGGTGGTATCGGGCGATATTCAACCTAGCGCACATCAGCGTGTACTTGAGCTTGGCGCCATCGATTTTATTCAAAAACCATGTTCCCCCGAAAAGCTCGCTGCCATTATAGAGCACCATGGTATACGAGATAGAGCACTGCGTGAACGCTTATCTCATTCTTTAGGTGAACAAGTTGACCCTGATGTTCGTGATATATATCAAGAGTTGACTAATGTCGCTATGGGCCAAGCTGGGGATCTACTCGCAAGACTGCTTAATGTATTTGTTAAGTTACCCATTCCTAATGTTAATGTTTTAGAAGTCAGTGAGCTTAACATGGCCTTAAGCTCTGTTGATACCAATGACACTACATCAGGTATTTGCCAAGGCTTTATAGGCGGCGGGGTATCTGGTGAGGCGTTATTACTTTTAAATGATTCTAGTTTTAAAGAAATAGCCTCACTAATGAATTACGAAGGTGAATTAAACGACAAGGTGGAGTTAGAGTTGCTAATGGATGTGAGTAACATCTTAATTGGCGCTATATTAACAGGCTTGTCCAAACAGCTCGATATGACCTTTAGTCAAGGCCACCCCATTGTATTGGGCCAGCATCGTGATGTTTCTGAACTTGTTCAGTCTAATAAGTCGCGTTGGCAACGAACACTTGCCATAGAAATTAGTTACGGTATTGAAAATCATGATATTAGTTGTGATTTAATGTTGCTCTTTACTGAAGATTCACTTAAAACTTTGAAATATAAAGTTGCTTATCTACTGGAAGATTAAATATTTATGCCAGCTGATTTAGATTTAAATGAAATCCATTGGTTAATGGACATGTTCAATACTGTTGATGTAGGCCTTGTGGTGCTTGATAGAGACTACAAGGTGTGCGTTTGGAATGGTTTTATGGAAAACCATTCTGGGTTATTACCTAGTGCAGTAAAAGATAAAGACTTGTTTGATCTATTCCCAGCCATAGATGAAAAATGGTTTAGAAGTAAAGCTGAGTCAGTGTTTGTATTAAAAAATCGCTCATTTACTATCTGGGAACAGCAGCCGTATATTTTTCGTTTTAAAAATTATCGGCCGATAACAGGTAAAGCTGATTATATGTATCAAAACGCCACGTTTATTCCACTTACGAATGTACGAGGCGAAGTTGAGCATATTTGTATTATTATCTACGATGTAACAGATATTGCAGTTAACAAAAAAGAGCTTGAAGAGTTAAACAAAAAATTAGAGCAAGTAAGCCAAACAGATAGTCTTACCCAGCTTGCAAACCGAGGACATTGGGAGCATTTACTACATCAAGAATTTTTACGCACTAAGCGTAGTGAAGGTTGTTGCTCGTTATTAATTTTTGATATCGACCACTTTAAAAAGGTAAATGATGACTTTGGACACAGTGCTGGAGATGAAGCCCTTCGTCACATAGCAAGTTTACTTAAAACTGCATTACGTGAAACTGATATTGCTGGACGATATGGTGGTGAAGAGTTTGTTGTTACTTTATTAGATACCGATAAACAGGGGGCGATTGTATTTGCTGAACGCTTGCGTCAATTAATTGAAACCTCACCGGCGAAATACAATGAGCATACGGTGCATATGGCAATAAGTGTAGGTATTGCCTGTTTTGACAACGCATTTAAAGATCATGAGCGTTGGATTGAAGCTGCCGATAAAGCACTTTATCATTCAAAAGAAACCGGTCGAAATAAAGTATCGGTATATGCTGATATAAAAAATGATGCGTAGGCATCATTTTTTTAATTGGGAGTTAAAATAACTAAATCAACGTTGAACAAACGCATTGTTTTTTCTGCGCTACTCCAAATTATCTTTGCTTCAATCCCGATATTTCTTACAGAGCCTATAGTCACTAAATCAGCATTAAGCTTAGCCGCTAAGCTTGAGATCACCTCCTCGGGTAACCCCCGCTTTAATATGAAGATTATCGCGTAAGTTGTTATCAGTTATAAGAGCCTGCTGCGATTGTGGTAGTTTCTCAAATGCATTAACGAGGTGTTCCTCAGAAAAAACCAAGCCTAAATCTCTTAATATTGGAAAAATATAGACAGTATAACCTGCATAAAACTCACAATCGGTTCGCTCTGCATATTTTTACTCTGTTGTATGGCGTGAATCATCCATTGGGCATTGACCAATGGTTGAAATATCACCAGAATTTGACTCCTGTTCAAGTTTTACCCTAAAGCCCCATAGTCTGTAAAGGTGTTTTAATACCTCCTCATGGGAGTTGGCCAGTGGAATGGCGTTGTGAGGGATATATCGCAGGGTTAATGAGCGATCGCCACGTAAGTCTACATCATAAACTTGTATGTTAGGTTCATGATTACTAAGGTTGTATTGTGCAGAAAGTGCCTCTCTAACCGCTTTGTAGCCATTATCGTCATGAATAGCGCCTATTTCTAAATGTGGGTTGCTGGTGTGGTCGACGATAGTGAACAATTTAAAGTCTCTAATTAGTTTAGGTGATAAAAATTGGCTAATAAAACTCTCATCTTTAAAGTTTTGCATTGCAAAGTGAAGAGTTTCAAGCCAGTCACTACCAGCATGTTCAGGAAACCAGCGTTTATCTTCTTCTGTCGGGTTTTCACAAATTCGGCGTATATCTACCATCATATTAAAACCCAGCGCATAGGGGTTAATACCTGAGTAATAATCGCTATTATAAGGGGGTTGATACACAACATTTGTATGGCTTTGTAAAAACTCTAACATAAATGAGTCGGTTAGTTTTCCCTCATCATATAAGTGGTTCAAAATAGTGTAGTGCCAAAAAGTGGCCCAACCTTCATTCATAACCTGTGTTTGTTTTTGCGGATAAAAGTACTGCGATATTTTTCTCACAATACGCACGATTTCTCGTTGCCATGGCTCAAGTAAAGGAGCATTTTTTTCAATAAAATACAGAATGTTTTCCTGCGGCTCTTGCGGAAAGTGGCGCTCAGGCTTTTTCGATTCTTGCTGCTGAGAGGGAATGGTACGCCATAGTTCATTAACTTGTGATTGTAAGTACTCAGCCCGTTCTTGCTGGCGTTTTTGTTCTTCAAATAACGAAATACGCTGCGGACGTTTATACCTGTCAACACCATAACTCATTAACGCATGGCAAGAGTCGAGTATGCTTTCTACTTCAGAAATACCGTATTTCTCTTCACAGCGGCTAATATAATTTTTAGCAAACAATAAATAGTCAATTATAGAACCGGCATCAGTCCATGTTTTAAATAAATAATTCCCCTTAAAAAAAGAGTTATGCCCGTAACACGCATGTGCCATAACCAATGCCTGCATCGGCAGAGTATTTTCTTCCATTAAATAAGCTATACATGGATTGGAGTTAATCACAATTTCATATGCAAGGCCCATTTGACCTCGTTTATAATTTTGTTCTGTTTGGATAAACTTTTTACCGTAAGACCAGTGAGTATAGCCAATAGGCATGCCTACACTGGAGTAAGCATCCATCATTTGCTCAGCAGTGATCACTTCAATTTGGTTAGGGTATGTGTCTAGTTTATAATGCTCAGCAACACGTGCAATTTCATCTTGATATTGCTGAAGTAACTCAAAGGTCCAATCGGGCCCATCACTGATTCGCTCGTTATTCATATTGCTACCTCGCTTTGGCTATGCAGCCCCTTGCTGTTGACGGCCTTTTTTAAATAGCTCCCTAAATATAGGGTAAATGTCTTCAACACCTTGAATATGTTGGATGGCAAAATTACTGTGAGTTTGGCTAATGCTTTGGTACTCGCGCCATAGACTTTGGTGGGCGCGGGTAGTAATTTCTATATAGGCAAAGTATCGTACTGCATGTAACAGATTGTTACGTAAAATATGCCCACATTGCGGGGTATCATCTGCCCAGTTATCACCATCAGAGGCTTGTGCTGCGTATATATTCCATTCATCAGCATTATAGCGCTCTGCTATTATTTCATTCATTAGCTTAAGCGCACTTGAAACGATAGTACCGCCCGTTTCTTGGGAGTAAAAAAACTCTTGTTCATCAACTTCTTTAGCTTGAGTATGATGACGAATATACACAACCTCAATGTCTTTATAGCTGCGAGTTAAAAACTGATAAAGCAAAATATAAAAGCGTTTTGCCATGTCTTTGGTGGCTTGATCCATTGAACCGGATACATCCATTATACAAAACATTACTGCTTTGCTGGTTGGGTGTGGTTGTTTATTGTAGTTACGAAAACGCAAATCGTAGTTATCAATAAAGGGTACCGATTTAATTTGCTGCTTTAGAATGTCGATTTCTTGTTGCAACAATGTCACAGCGGCTTTGTCGCAGTGTGGTTGTTCAAGCAGTAGCGCGAGTTGACCTTCAAGTTCACTAAGGCGGCGCTTTTTTCCTGCGGTCATTGCAATTCTACGAGCTAAAGAGCCTTGTAATGAGCGCACTACGTCAATATTACTGGGCATACCGTCGCTGCAAAACCCAGCGCGATGGGTTTTCATTTGTACGAGCTTATCGAGCTGGTTTTCTTGTAAATTAGGGAGTTCTAAATCTTCAAATAACAAATCAAGATATTCATCTTTAGAAATTGAGAAAACAAAATCATCTTGGCCTTCGCCAGAATCACTCGCTTCACCTTCGCCCGCGCCACCGCCTTGTCCACCTTTAGGTCGCTCAATTTTATCACCAGTAGAGAACTGATCGTTCCCTGGATGTATTTGCTCTCTATTACCGCCTCTACCTTGATGAAAAGTAGGTTCACTAATATCACGCTGTGGAATAGATATACTCTCTCCAGAGCTAGAGTCGGTGACGCTGCGTTTATTTATCGCATCAGACACCGCTTCTTTTATCTGCTTTTTATAACGCCTAATAAAACGCTGGCGATTAACCGTACTTTTGTTTTTGCCATTTAAACGCCTGTCGATAAAATGCGCCATAATGACCTCCTAAAAACTGCAATTATGAAGGTTATTGCGATTTTCTAACCCGTAAATACCACTCAGATAGCAAACGCACTTGTTTTTGCGTGTAGCCTTTTTCAACCATACGGTTAACAAAGTCCTCATGCTTTTGCTGATCCTCAGCCGATGTTTTAGCATTGAATGAAATGACAGGGAGTAAGTCTTCGGTGTTTGAGAACATTTTTTTCTCAATAACAGTGCGTAGTTTCTCATAACTCGTCCATAGCGGATTCTTGCCATTATTGTGAGCGCGAGCACGTAGTACAAAGTTAACAATTTCATTTCTGAAATCTTTAGGATTTGAAATACCTGCCGGTTTCTCAATTTTTTCGAGCTCAGCATTAAGCGCATCACGGTCAAACAATTGCCCTGTATCAGGGTCGCGATATTCTTGATCTTGAATCCAAAAATCAGCATAAATAACGTAGCGGTCAAAAATATTTTGTCCGTATTCCGAGTACGATTCTAGATAGGCGGTTTGCAGCTCTTTACCTATAAACTCAACATATTGTGGAATTAAATAGCCTTTTAAAAAGCTTAAATAACGCTCTTCAACCTCGGCACTAAATTGTTCTCGTTCAATTTGTTGCTCAAGTACATAAAACAAATGTACTGGGTTGGCGGCCACTTCGGTGGTATCAAAGTTGAATACGCGAGATAAAATTTTAAACGCAAAACGAGTTGAAAGACCGTTCATGCCCTCATCGACACCAGCGTAATCACGATATTCTTGGTATGACTTAGCTTTTGGATCGGTATCTTTGAGTGTTTCACCATCGTAGACCCGCATTTTAGAGTAAATGCTAGAGTTTTCTGGCTCTTTTAAGCGCGAGAGAGTGGTAAATTGAGCTAAAATTTTAAGTGTTCCTGGCGCACATGGAGCATTATAAAGCTCACTGTGTTCAATCAGCTTATCGTAAATTTTAATTTCTTCGGTCACTCTTAAGCAATATGGGACTTTAACAATATAAACACGGTCTAAAAAAGCTTCGTTGTTTTTATTGTTTTTAAAGGTTTGCCATTCTGACTCGTTGGAGTGGGCGAGTATCATACCGTTAAATGGCAGGGCGCTTATGCCTTCTGTGCCGTTATAGTTGCCTTCTTGTGTGGCTGTTAAAAGCGGGTGTAGCACTTTTATCGGTGCTTTGAACATTTCCACAAACTCCATTAAGCCTTGGTTAGCTAAACATAATGCGCCTGAATAAGCGTACGCATCAGGATCATTTTGCGCAAAGTGTTCAAGCTGGCGGATATCTACTTTACCTACAAGAGCTGAAATATCTTGGTTGTTTTCATCGCCGGGCTCTGTTTTAGCAATCGCTACTTGATTTAAAATTGATGGGAAGCGTTTAACCACTCTAAATTGGCTAATATCACCATTAAATTCTTGTAAGCGTTTTGCGGCCCATGGCGACATCACTGTTTTAAGGTAGCGTGACTTAATTCCATATTCTTTTTCGAGCAGGTTTGCATCTTCAATGGGGTCAAATAATGCCAGCGGATGGTCATTAACTGGTGAGCCTTTAATGGAGTAGATAGGCACTTGTTGCATTAAATACTTTAATTTTTCGGCAATTGATGACTTACCACCACCCACAGGGCCGAGTAAATAAAGTACTTGTTTACACTCCTCTAAGCCTTGTGCTGCATGTTTTAGATAAGACACAATTTGTTCAATAGCGTCTTCCATGCCATAAAAGTCAGCAAATGCTGGGTAACGTGCAACAACACGATTTGAAAATAAGCGACTTAGGCGAGTATCGGTAGCAGTATCTACCATTTTAGGCTCGCCAATGGCCATCAGTAACCTTTCAGGTGCACTGGCATAAGCAGACTTATCGGTTTTACAAATTTCGAGGAATTCAGCAACACTGTACTCTTCTTCTTGTGTTGATTCATAACGTGCTTGGTAGTGATCAAAAATAGTCATAATGACCTCCGAAACCTACTTTGAAGATGTATTCACTATTTAAAGTCTAGTCACGAATTTCATTTTTTGTGCAATAAAATTAAAAATTTATATGAAAAATGATCAAGATGCGCTTTTATAAAACAACCTACGTATAAACGCAATTAATGCAAATTGTAGGCATAAAAAAAAGACGCCTAAGCGTCTTTTTAAAACTAGTATTAAACTAATTATGCGAAGTTAGCGTTCGCGAATTCCCAGTTAACTAGTGACCAGAAACCTTTAAGGTAATCTGGACGCACGTTACGGTAATCAATGTAGTATGCGTGTTCCCATAAATCCACTGTTAGGATTGGAGTAACACCTGCATCTGTTAGTGGTGTAGCAGCGTTAGATGTATTAACGATGTCTAGTGAACCATCAGCCAGTTTAACTAACCAAGTCCAGCTTGAACCAAAGTTATTTACTGCTTTATCATTTAACGCGTCTTTAAATGCGTCAAATGAGCCCCATTTGGCGTTAATTGCATCAGCAATTGCACCTGTTGGAGCGCCACCGCCATTTGGAGATAGGCTGTTCCAGTAGAAAGTGTGGTTCCAGATTTGAGCAGCGTTATTAAATACACCGCCTTCTGAAGAACATACGATTTCTTCAAGTGACTTACCTTCAAACTCAGTGCCTGGGATTAAACCGTTAAGTTTAGTCACATAAGTGTTGTGGTGTTTACCATGGTGAAACTCTAGCGTTTCTTGTGAAATATGTGGCTCAAGTGCATCAATTGCATACGGTAGTGACGGTAGTTCAAATGCCATTTTTTATCTCCATCTTCTTTTGGTTGATAGTCTATTTAGTAATACGTAATGCCTGCGCAAACAGGGCACTTATCTATACCAAACAGGAATATAGTGTTACTATAATTGTTGAGTATTTTACTCAAGTTTTAGCAAACAGCAATGCTCTTGCTAAAGCTATTTAAGATTGAGGCTTTAATTGCCTATTTTAATCTATATATCTGAGGCCACAGTGAAACTTTTTCAAGGCCTAATGTGTTCGCTATCGTCATTTTGAGGTTGTAAATGGAAACCATCGATAAAATTAAACAGCAAATTGCTGAAAACCCAATCATCTTATACATGAAAGGATCACCAAAACTGCCTAATTGTGGTTTTTCTTCACAAGCATCACAAGCGTTAATGTCGTGTGGTGAACCGTTTGCTTATGTAGATATTTTACTTAATCCAGACATTCGTGCAGAGCTTCCTGCGTATGCTAACTGGCCTACTTTCCCACAACTTTGGGTTGAAGGTGAGTTAATTGGTGGCTGTGACATTATCATTGAAATGTTTCAACGTGGTGAATTACAACCACTGATCGCAGAAACAGCTGCAAAGCATAAACCTGCAGACGCTGAATAAGCGTTTAGGTAAAAAAAAGCTGCAATTTGCAGCTTTTTTTATGTCTATAAATTATTTACTCTTGTTGCTTATACGCTAAAAGTAAGGAGTGAGAAGGCAGCTTTACTCGTTTTTACGAAGCTGACTAGGTCACATGCTTCAGAGCGCGATTGAATTGCCCCTAAATTGAGCAAGTTTTCATTCTTAAATAAGTAGTTCTCAGGGTAGACTAACAAAAACACTGATCCCGCCGATTTCACGATTATGCAGGCTAATTTGCCCATGATGGGCTTCAACAATTTCTCGACACAGTGCCAACCCTAAACCACTTCCAGCTGCCTTGGTAGAATAAAAAGGGATAAGCGCACTAGCCATAACTGTTTCACTCATACCTTTTCCTTGATCGCTCACGTTAATATGAGTGCCAAGGCTATCTTGTGTTATTTTTAAACTAATATGCTCTGCTAGCGACTCTGATTCATGTGCGTTTTTCAACAGGTTAATGAGCAATTGTTCTATTTGGGTTTGATCGGCTCGTGTGGTGATGCCTTTTTGAAGGTTGCAATTAAATTGCCATTGGCTTTGTAATTGTTCGAGTAATGAATGCCAATCAACCGTTGTTATTTTAGGTGGTGGTAGTTTAGCAAACTTTCCATAGCCTTGAACGAACTCGTTTAAATGCTTTATCCGCTCTTCAATGGTAGTGAAAACGCGTTGTAAACGAGGTTCATCCACTTTCTTCGTTAACAGCTGTGCACTATGTAACATGGATGACATAGGACCTAGTGAGTTATTGAGTTCATGGCTAATGATCCGAATAACCTTTTTCCAAACTTCAACTTCTTGGCGGCTCAACTCGCGGGTCAATTGTTTAAATACAAACAACCTGTGGTGTTGGTTGTTAAGCAATAAGCGACCCATTGAAAGATGCCATGTTTGCGGTTCTTGTTCTGCTTTATCGAGAATAAATAAACCATCTACGCCTTTATTAACAGCATTAATTATTTGCTGTGGGGCTTTAGACAACAATGATGAGATTTTTTCGCCTTCAAGGGCTGTACTTGCATTAAAAAAATCTCTCGCACTGTGATTACTATAAACAATAAAATCATTATCATTTACCAATAATACAGCTTGAGGGGCGTTTTGTAATACCTTATCAAGCATCAACTCTCGTTGGTAAACCCATTGCTTTTCTTGTCTTAATTGCTTTGCAGTTTGATTGTAAAGCTGACACAAATGACCTAATTCATCATTATGGTTATAGGCCAGTAAAGTTGATAGTTCCCCATCCTTAAAATTTAATAAGCCAGTTTCTAATGAAGTAATACCTTGGACCAGTTTACTACTGAGTCGATGAGCCAATAAACTACTTAGCGCGGCTGTGAAAATAACACTCAGTGCTGTTTTTATAACGTCAACATCCAACAGCCAACAACAGATAAAAACAGGGATAACAGAGGAAAATACACACACTAAAATCACTTTAGAAGTTAAAGAAAAGCGGTATCTTGATTTAACCATTAGTAGGCAATCTCAAACTTATCAAGGCGACGGTAGAGTGCTTGTCTGCTAAGGCCAAACTCACGTGCTACTTTGGCAATCACCCCTTTATGTAAACGCATGGCATCTTCAATTTGTTGTTTGTTAGGCTCTATTTTTTGAGTCAGTGTTTGAGGCGTAATAGGAGTTAAACCAAAGTCATCGATGCTTATCTCACCGCTGGGTTTAAGCACACTGACTCGTTTACATGCATTTTCAAGTTCACGAACATTACCGGGCCATGAATGGGCTAAAAGTAGGTTTTCGCATTGTAAATCCAGCTCACGCTCTACTAAAAAATGACGAATAAGGGGAAGTATGTCATCCGGTCGTTGGTTAAGACTTGGTAAGTTAAGTTCAATTACATTTAAGCGGTAGTATAAGTCTTCTCTAAACTGTCCTTTGCTGATTGCATTTGTTAGGTTTTCATTGGTCGCTGATATTACACGGACATTAACTTTTCGGGTCTGGGTTGAACCTAAGCGCTCGAATTCTCCCGTTTGTAAAATCCGTAAGAGCTTCATTTGTCCTGATAAAGGGAGATTACCTATTTCATCTAAAAATAATGTGCCACCATCAGCCGCTTCAAATCGACCAATCCTTTGTTTTTGATCCCAGTAAAAGCACCTGCTTCTGCACCAAATAATTCTGCTTCTATTAGTTGATGGGGAAGGGCACCTGCATTGACCGTAATAAACGCAGCATTTTGGCGAGGTGAGTTTGCTTGAATAATTTGTGCTATGCGCTCTTTACCACTGCCATTTGGGCCTGTTATTAATACTGAGACATCAGATTTGGCGACTTGTAATGCCATTTTAACTAATTGCTCCATGGCCGTACTGCGATAAATTAAACCTACTAAATTAGCATTTTCTATAGATGCATCACGCTCTTGCTGGTGGCGCAACAAGGTTTGGTTTTGTTTTTTTGTCTTTCCTAGTTCAATTAGATTATTAACACAGGTAATAAGCTTGGCATCATCCCATGGTTTTGGTAAATAATCAGCCGCACCGGCTTTGACAAGTTCAACGGCCGTTTCAAGCTCAGTCCATGCAGTGATGAGAATAATCGGTAGATGGGGATTAAGCTCTCTGAGTTGATAAAAGAGCAATTTTCCCTCTTCTCCCGAGGTTGTATCGTTACTAAAGTTCATATCTTGAAGCACAAGTGCAATACGCTGATATTGCACAATTTGAATTGCTTCAAATGGGCTATTAGCAGTAACCACTTTATAGTCGTGAATCTCTAGCAATAATGATAGTGCGTCTAAAATTGCAGGATTATCATCAACGATAAGTATTTTTTCCATGTGAATTTAATCGCTGTTTATTATTATTTAAATATTGAAAATGCTACACCGTATTTAGCCAGTGTAGCATAGGTTGGGAGCTGCTTTATATTGTTCTAGTGGCGATACTAGGCGAAATATTTGCTGCGCGTTTAGCTGGACCAAATACAGCCAAAATACTCATTGTAAACACCATGGCTGCGGTGGCAGCAATATAACTTGGTGGTAATACTGCTATTGAAAAGTGTTTCATTAATAATTGACCTAATAATAGTGCTGCAATAGCACCTAAAAATAAGCCGGCACTGCAAATCAGTGCATTTTCAACTAAAAAATAATTAACAATTGCAGATTTACGAGCGCCTAAAGCACGACGGGTTCCAATTTGCTTGGTACGTTTATTTATATTAAATAGCGTCAAACCAAAAATGCCCAGTGCAGTTACCAATACCAGTATGGTTATGAGCACAATTAACATACGCATCATCAATGTGTCTTCAGCCATGTATTGGGCTTTATCTTGGTCAAGGCCCCGAACTCGGATAATTACACGTTTGTTGTAATTTTCTAGCATCTCGTCTTCAATTCGTTTAGCAATATTTGCCCGCTCATTGGCTGCTGTGCGAACTAAAAAATTCCCCGAAATATTAGGATTTATATAAGGAATTAATGCGACATTATTTGGGCGGCTGTCTTTGAGCCATGGGCCTTTTGCATGCTTAATTACACCAATGACTTTCATTGGAATATCACCAAGGAATATTGTTTTTCCTAATCCATCTTCATCAGGAAATAGCTCATTTAATAATGCCTGTGTCACAATGGTAACATTGGCTCGCTGATCATTATCGTTAGTGACAACCACTTCGTCTTCTCTAAAATTGCGTCCTGCAATAAGTTCAACCCCAAGTGTTTTAATTGCATGATCATCTGTAAAAAAGTAAGCAGTTCTTGCAGAAAGCCCAGGCTCAGGAGCTGAATTGATACTGAAGTCAGAAGAGCTACCACTTCCCGATAAGGGTATGTTGTTTATATAGGCGGCGTCTTTCACTGCGGGCAAAGCTCTTAACATTGCTTCATCAAGTTCAAATTGTTGGTGGCTTTTGACATCCTTACCAAAGTGCATGACATGAAAAGCAAGTATTTCATCTTCGGGGTATCCTGTATCCTGGTTAAGATACGTTATTCTATCTTGAATAATAAACGCTGCGTTACTGACAATAGCAGTAGTAATAGCTATTTGGATAAGTAGCAACAGCGCACCAACTTTAGATCGACACAGTGCATGGAAAATAGGTTTAATTTCTAACATCATAATGCTCGTCCTTATTGGCTTTTTAGGTAAATTGCAGGATTGGTTTTACATACCAGCCAAGCAGGATAAAGCCCAGCTATTATGCAGGTGCTAATTGCAATGAGTGGGGCGCTCAATAACATGGTTAAATCCATGGTCGCTAAGCTCTCGTAGTAGCTATAGCTTTGGCGAACACCCAATAAGCCAAACTGGGCAAGGATAATACCAAGTAGCCCACCTAAAAGTCCTAGCATGGCGACTTCGATAATATGTTGCATAAAAATCTGTCGCTTACTGGCTCCAAGTGCACGGCGTACACCGACTTCTGGGGCTCGACGTAAAAATTTTGCAAGTAATAAACCGAGGATATTCGCCAAACATACAGCCAAAAACATAAAACTAAGTGCGACTAAAATTTTGTTATCTTGACTGACCACGTTGTTATAGGCCATCCACTTGTTAACATCTCGAATACTGTAAGCTAACTCTTTGCGATTAAAACGACCAAACTTTTGTTGCTCTTGCATGTAGGCTAATAAATAATTTTCATAATCATTTTTTTGTTGTTCGTTAGTTAATTCAACCCAGAATTGAATCCACACCATTTCTGACTGTAACTTGGCACTAAAGCTTCTAACATCCTCATGTTTCCAACCATTGGTATTCCCCCAATTACCAAGCTGTTTTGCTTCAAGAAGACTAAATGGCATAAAAAGTTGTTCAGGGTCATTAAATGAACCATTATTTAAATCGTAGTATTTGATGGTTAATGGCCAGTTTCTAGTAACCCCAACCACTTCATAACTCGCATCATCAAGATAAATAATTTTACCCACTGAATTTTCGCCAGCAAAAAGCTTATTATTTAACTCTTCACTGATCACAACAACGGGGGCCGCGTTTTCTTCTTGCTGCAGAGACCATTTTTCACCATAGAGAAACTCAAGATCAAACATATTAAAAAATTCTGGGGTTGTTAGTCTCGCACTTTGGCTAAATGGTTTTACTGTGTCAGAGTCTATGTAAACAGAGAATCCACTGCGCACCATTTTTAAACGCTGGCCACCTATCTCTGATTTATATAGGTTTGCAGCATCTTGATAAGTTAGTTGTAGCGGGAGGTTATCAGACGTCCACCAAGTGTGGCCATCATCCATTACTTGCAACTGCACAGCATAGAGCTGGCTACTTTTATGCGCAATGGGATCCGCTGACATCATGTGATAAACGCTTAAACTCGTCATAGTGATGCCAATACCTATGGCAATCGCCAGTACCATTAAAAAGCTCACTAAAGGCGTGCGCTTGAAGCTGCGCCAACTTAAATCGAGGTAATGTAGAAGCATGGCTTAGGCTCCAGCAACATTTTTAAGGTTTTGTGCACCTTGATACAAGGTGAAATCAGCAAGTTGACCGTCTACAACTTGAATGTTTCGAGGGGCACGCCGAGCAAGTTCTGCATCATGGGTGACCATGACAATGGTTGCGCCATCGCGATTGATTTGTTCAAGCAGCTCCATTACTTGACGAGCCATAAGGCTGTCGAGATTACCGGTAGGTTCATCGGCTAATAAAAATCGTGGCTCGCCAGCAAGCGCGCGTGCTATGGCCACTCGTTGTTGCTGTCCGCCAGAGAGTTGCTGTGGCAAATGTTTTGCCCGAGAGGCAAGGCCAACTTGTTCTAAGCATTTTTCAATGCGACGTTTACGCTCTGCGGCTTTAATACCTCTATAACGTAGTGGAACTTCAATATTTTCATATAAATTTAAGTCGGGGATCAAATTGAACCCTTGGAAGATAAAGCCAATTTTCTGGTTACGCACATCAGCGCGTTGATTATCGTTTAACTTACCTACATCAATTCCATCAAGTAAATATTCACCTGCAGAGAAGGGCTCTAACATTCCAGCTATATTTAAAAAGGTCGTTTTTCCTGATCCGCTAGGGCCTGTAACAGCAATAAATTCGCCTTCATCAACGTGTAGATTAAAGTCACGTAATGCATGGGTTTGAACCATTTCTGTTTGATAGACTTTACTTATATTATTCATCTTTAACATGCTTTTTCCTTTTATTGTTTGGTTCTACGCGATTGTTAGCGAAGTAATAATGTGTGTGTGTGTTTGAAACTGTTATAGCTTGAGATAATCAATTCATCGCCAGCTTGAACCCCTGAGATTAACTCAATCGCATTAATGCTGGTTGCACCAATTGAAATATCAATGAGCTGAGCTGTATCACCGGATATTTTATAAACCTGTGTGCCGCCTTGTTGTAAAAATGCCCCACGCTTAACCTGTAAAACATCATCACGATTTTCTAATAAAATACGTGCTGTTAATCGTTGGTTTTGTCTGATACCCGTCATGTCTTTGTTAAAACGTACACGCGTTGTGACTTCTCTATTATTGACTTCTGGTGATATGGCAGAAAGGGTACCCATTACTTTGCTAGCGCCCATTGTTATCTCTACGTCCATACCTAAACCAAGCTCATTTGCATAACTTTCAGGAACTTGTAGTTCTGCTTCAAAATTGCTCAAATCAACTAAAGTCATTAGTGGTTGGCTTTGTGTTACCGCTTCTCTTTGTTGAACTAGCAGGTTACCTACAATCCCTGGCACAGTGGCTTTAATTGTTAAATTATTCACTTTACGAAGTAGATCATCGACAATCAGTTGTTGACGAGTGACATCTCGTTTAGCTGCCTGTAGCTCAAAGGCAAGTGTATCTTTGGACAATTCAACTTCTTGCTCTGCATGTTTATAAGAAAGTTTTGCGCGGGCAAGCTCATCAATGGCTTTTTCATGATCAATTTGACTGATCACATTTTTTTGCATTGACAAGGTCGCTCTGCGATTCTCTCTATCGGCAGCGTTTAATTCTACTTGTGCTAAATCAAGTGCTTTATTTAGGCTTAATGATTGGCGGCGTGCTTCAAGATGTTTGCGTTGTAGCTCGCCTTCAAGACGAGCTAAAACAGACTGTTGCTGCTTTAATTCGTTTGTGAGCTCGGGGCTCTCAACCATGGCTATTACATCATGCAGTTTCACTGTGTCACCAGCATTTACCTTTAATGAAACAAAGCCACGTTCAGGGCTGTAAACTTTTGGTGCTCTGGCGGCGACAATTTTACCGCTGGCTGCAACATCGCGTATTAGTGATTGGCGTACAACTGTAGCTATTTGTAGGCTTACTCTATCAACCGAGATAGTACCTTCTTGATCAGCATTTAATAGTGCATATACACATAGAGCAACTAGGCCCACAATAAATATAAACAGCCTGATGTATTTTTTAAAATTTATAGGTTGTGAGATTTGCGTGTCTTGCCCGCTAGTGTCTTTAATCATTATATGTTCTCTTAGTGTTTTTCAAACACAGTAATCATTAGCGAGGCAATAAACAGAATAATTGGTGAAATTAAAAATAAGCCAATAGTAAACATTCGAGCATCCTCAAAATTTATATAGTTATGCTGTATTCGAATAGCATGCCATTTTTTATCTTATTGAATTTATTTGATTTTTAACTTTACCCTTGTTGTTTTACATGTCCGCGGACATAAAAAGTGTCCGCTGCGGGCACTTTTTTGATTTGTCTATGGGATGAGGTTACCTCAACGTAAAACAAAGCAAGTTGTTAATTAATGCATAACATGAGGGGAGCGTTTAAATCTATTGAATAAACTATGCGCTAATAGAAGCCGCTGTAATTAAATGTCGTGTTCAGATGAATTACTAATACAGCACAAAAGAGGAAATAGCCCCTAATGAATAGTTATTCATTTTTAGTTCAGCTTACGTTTACGTAAACTGCTAGTCGCGCATGCTTTTTGTTTACAAGTTTTTAAAAATAACACCGGTGTCAATCTATTTTTCGATTCGATATCTATGCAAATGTTAATGGTTGGCATTAGTTTATGATTTTTAATTAAGTTGAAATATATTCAATATAATGAATATGTATTCATAAAAATATTGACTCAAGGGTGGAATAACGCTAATTTTGTTCGTCTGTTAGCAAATCGTCGAGCCGTTCATCCACGTTAACAGCGCAGCAAGGGGAGGGGTCCATGTTATATGACTCAAAACTAGAAAAAGATAATTGTGGCTTTGGCTTAATAGCCCAAGTTAATAACCAAGCGAGTCACCGACTCATTCGTACGGCGATCACCGGTTTAGATCGCATGCAGCACCGCGGTGGTATTTCTGCTGATGGTAAAACGGGTGATGGTTGTGGCTTGTTATTACAAAAACCAGACAGCTTCTTTCGGGCTATTGCTGCCGAGAATAATTGGCATTTAGGTAAAAATTACGCTGTTGGGATGATTTTCCTCAATGCTGATCCGGTACTAGCACAAGCAGCCAAAGATGTTTTAAGCGAAGAACTAGAAAAAGAAACGCTAAATATTTTGGGTTGGCGTGTGGTTCCAACTGATCCATCAATGTTAGGACCTATTGCTCTAAAACAATTGCCAGGTTTTGAACAAATTTTTATTAGTGCGCCAGAAGGTTGGCGTTCTAAAGATTTAGAACGCCGCTTGTATGTTGCACGTCGTCGTGCAGAAAAGCGTCTAATGGACGATGAATCATTTTATATTGCGAGCTTATCTGGGTTGGTCACAATATATAAAGGCTTAATGATGCCTGCTGACTTGCCTAATTTTTACCTTGATCTTGCGGATATTCGCATGACTAGTGCTATTTGTGTTTTTCATCAACGCTTCTCTACAAACACACAGCCTCGCTGGCCTTTAGCGCAACCATTTCGTTATTTAGCGCACAATGGTGAAATTAATACTATTGAAGGTAATCGCCAATGGGCACGTGCCCGCTCTTATAAATTTGCATCGCCACTTATTCCTGATTTACAAAGCGCAGCGCCGTTTGTTAATGAGACAGGGTCTGACTCATCTAGCTTAGATAATATGCTGGAGCTATTTTTAGCTGGTGGTATGGATTTATTCCGTGCGATGCGCATGCTAGTGCCGCCAGCATGGCAAAAAAATCGAGCTATGGATGACGACTTACGTGCGTTCTATGATTTTAATTCGATGCATATGGAACCGTGGGATGGCCCTGCAGGCATCGTTATGTCTGATGGGCGCTTTGCAGCCTGTAACCTAGACCGTAATGGTCTGCGCCCTGCGCGTTATATTATTACTCAAGATGGCTTTATTACTTTAGCTTCTGAGGTGGGGATTTGGGATTACACCGCTGATGAGGTGGTAGAAAAAGGACGTGTTGGCCCAGGCGAGCTACTCGTTATTGATACCAAACTCGGAAAAATTTGGCATTCAGATGAAATTGACCAAGATTTAAAATCACGCCACCCTTATAAATCGTGGTTAGAAGAAAACGTTAAACGCTTAACACCTTTTGAAGCACTGACTGAGCAAGATGCAGGTAATCGCTCATTCGATGATGCAACTCTAGCCAAATACCAAAAGATGTTTGGCTATACTAATGAAGAGCTAGACAGTGTTATTCGTGTCATGGGTGAAAATGGGCAAGAAGCCACTGGCTCAATGGGTGACGATACGCCGTTTGCCGTACTGAGCGAAGGGCACCGTTCACTTTATGATTATTTCCGTCAAAAGTTTGCTCAGGTTACTAATCCGCCAATTGATCCGTTACGTGAAAACCATGTAATGTCGTTGGCAACGTGTATTGGCAGTGAGCAAAACGTATTTAATGAAACAACAGGGCACGCTAAACGCCTGCAATTTGATACGCCTATTTTAATGTACGCTGATATGCAGCAGCTACTTAACGCCGATGAAGCGCACTACAGCTATTGTAAGATTGATATTACTTACACCGTAGAAGAAGGCCTTGAGAATGCGGTTAAGCGCATCTGTGATGAAGCACAAGCAAAAGCCGCATCTGGCTGCATTATGCTGGTATTAACGGATCGTAACTTTGATGACAATCAATTACCTATTCCTGCAGCTATGGCGGTGGGTGCGGTACAAAAACGCTTGGTAGATAATAACTTACGCTGTGAGTCTAACATCATTATTGAAACCGGTAGCGTTCGTGACGCGCATCAATTTGCTGTTCTACTTGGCTTCGGTGCAACCGCAATCTACCCGTATTTAGCGTATGAGTCACTTGTGGCCATGAGCGATAGTAAGGTAATTAATAAGTCATACTGCGAAGTGACACTGGCTTATCGTCAAGCAATTAATAAAGGCTTGTACAAAATCATGTCGAAAATGGGTATTAGCACCGTGGCTTCATATCGTTGTTCGATGTTGTTTGAAGCGGTTGGTCTATCTGACGCGATTGTTGAGATGTGTTTTAAGGGCGTTGCAAGTCGCATAAAAGGGGCGTGTTTTAGCGACTTTGATGACGATCAGCAAAGCTTGCACAAACTAGCGCTTAGTAAACGTAAATTACTAAGCCATGGTGGCTTATTTAAGTACGTACACGGCGGCGAGTATCATGCTTACAACCCTGATGTGATTCAAACGTTACAAAAAGCAGTACGAAGCGGCGAGTATAGTGATTACAGCGAATACGCAAAGCTAGTTAATCACCGTCCAGTCGCGACTTTGCGCGATATGTTGGCTTTAAAACTACCTGAAAAGGGTATAAGCATTGATGAGGTAGAGTCTGCCACTGAGCTTTATAAACGTTTTGATTCTGCAGCGATGAGTATTGGTGCATTATCACCAGAGGCGCATGAAGCACTAGCCATTGCCATGAATCGTTTAGGTGGTTGCTCAAATTCTGGCGAAGGTGGCGAAGATAAACTTCGTTACGGTACAGAAAAAAATTCACGGATTAAACAAGTGGCCTCCGGTAGATTTGGTGTAACACCTCATTATTTACGCAGTGCGGATGTCATTCAAATAAAAGTGGCTCAAGGCGCTAAGCCAGGAGAAGGCGGGCAGTTACCGGGTGAAAAAGTAACGCCTTATATTGCTAAGCTTCGTTACTCTGTACCAGGCGTGACACTAATTTCACCGCCGCCGCATCACGATATTTACTCTATTGAAGATTTAGCCCAGCTTATTTTTGATTTAAAGCAAGTAAATCCAAAGGCACTGATTTCGGTAAAACTGGTGTCTGAACCGGGCGTAGGAACAATTGCAACCGGTGTTGCAAAAGCGTATGCCGATCTAATTACTATCTCAGGCTACGATGGTGGCACAGGTGCAAGTCCCTTAACCTCGGTTAAATATGCAGGCAGCCCATGGGAGCTTGGCCTTGCAGAAACGCAACAAGCACTTGTCGAAAATGGCCTTCGTCATCGTATTCGCCTGCAAACAGATGGGGGGTTAAAAACCGGGCTTGATATCATCAAAGCAGCCATTTTAGGCGCTGAAAGTTTTGGTTTTGGTACCGGACCTATGGTGGCTTTAGGCTGTAAATACTTACGAATTTGTCACTTAAATAACTGTGCTACCGGTGTAGCAACTCAAGACGATACATTGCGTCAAAAGCACTATCATGGCTTACCAGAAATGGCGATGAACTACTTTAAGTTTATAGCTCAAGAAGCGCGTGAAATTATGGCAAGTTTAGGTGTTGCAAACCTAACCGATTTGATTGGTCGCTTAGATTTACTCGAAGCCATTGAAGGCAAAACAGCCAAGCAGCAAAAAATAGATTTATCAGCGGTTATCGCTCAGCCAAACAACCCTACGGGTGAAACATTGTTTTGCAGTGCACCAAATAGCTCGCACTATTTAGGTGAGTTAAATGAGAGCTTACTCGGCAAGGCACAAGAGGCAATTGATAACTCAAGCGGTATTTCATTAGTGAGCCGTATATGTAATACCGATAGATCGGTTGGCGCTATGCTTTCTGGTTATATTGCTGATAAGCACGGTAATCAAGGTATGGCTGCAGATCCCGTAGTGATTGAGCTTCATGGTACCGCTGGTCAGTCATTCGGTGTATGGAACGCTGGCGGCCTTGAAATGACTTTAGTTGGTGATGCCAACGATTACGTTGGTAAAGGGATGGCTGGCGGTAAGCTAGTCGTTCGCCCACCACTGGGTTCGTCATTTGAAAGTCACAAAGCAACCATCGTAGGTAATACCTGTTTATATGGTGCCACTGGCGGTAAATTGTTTGCAGCCGGATGTGCTGGTGAGCGTTTTGCTGTGCGTAATTCGGGTGTGCAAGCTGTTGTTGAAGGTGTTGGTGATAATGGTTGTGAATATATGACAGGTGGTGTGGTATGTGTACTTGGTAATGTAGGAGTTAACTTTGGTGCAGGTATGACCGGTGGTTTTGCTTATATTTTAGATGAACGAGGTGATTTTGAGAAACGCATTAACCCAGAGTTGGTTGAAGTGGTTACTTTAGATGATTTGAGTTCACATCAAGAGCATTTACGCGGCTTAATTGCTGACCATTTAGAGCTAACAGGCTCATGTAGAGCAGAAACTATTTTAGCTAATTTTGAACTTTATTTACCGATGTTCAAATTAGTAAAACCTAAATCAAGTGACGTAAAAAGTTTACTCGGGCATCGCGCTCGCAGTAGCGCCGAACTACGTGTTCAGGCGCAATAAGGGGGCAGTATGAGCGAAAATGTATATCAATTTATAGACGTGCAGCGTGTAGACCCACGCAAGAAACCAATCTCGTCGCGTAAAAAATCGTTCGTAGAAATTTATGAACCCTTTTCAGAAAACCAAGTTAATTCACAGGCAGATCGCTGCCTTGATTGCGGTAACCCTTATTGTGAGTGGAAATGTCCAGTACATAACTATATTCCACAATGGTTAAAACTGATCCGTACAGGGCGCATTTTAGAGGCGGCTGAGCTTTCGCACCGTACTAACAGTTTGCCTGAAGTGTGTGGTCGAGTATGCCCGCAAGATCGCTTATGTGAAGGCTCATGTACATTAGATGAAGAATTTGGTGCGGTAACAATTGGTAATATTGAAAAGTACATCACCGATACCGCGTTCAAAATGGGCTGGAAGCCAGACATGTCCTATGTGACATGGACTGATAAAAAAGTGGCTATTATCGGCGCAGGACCCGCAGGGTTAGGCTGTGCTGATATTTTAGTACGCAACGGCGTAAAGCCTGTGGTATTTGACCGTCACCCAGAAATTGGTGGACTGTTAACTTTTGGTATACCTTCTTTTAAATTAGAAAAAGAAGTCATGCAAAAACGTCGCGAAATATTTACTGAAATGGGTGTTGAATTTAAGCTTAATGTCGAAGTGGGTAAAGACATTAGCATGGATGAAATACTTAATGAGTATGACGCCGTATTTTTGGGAGTGGGGACTTATCAGAGTATGAGTGCGGGGCTTGAAAACGAAGATGCTCCGGGTGTGCATGATGCACTGCCATTCTTAATTGGTAACACCAATCGCGTAATGGGCTACGATGAGTCTAAGCAAGCCTGTATTGATATGGCAAACCAAAAAGTAGTGGTACTAGGTGGCGGTGATACTGCAATGGATTGCGTGCGAACATCAATTCGTCATAATGCATTAAAGGTGACCTGTGCGTACCGTCGTGATGAAGAAAACATGCCTGGCTCAAAACGTGAAGTAAAAAATGCCAAAGAAGAGGGCGTGATTTTTACTTATAACGTTCAGCCAAAAGGGATTGTCCTTAATGATAAAGGCGCAGTCGCTGGCGTTAAAATGGTAAAAACTCAGCTTGGTGAGGCAGATGAAAACGGCCGCCGTCGCGCTGAAGAAGTACCCGGATCAGAGCATATTATTGAAGCAACACAAGTGATTATGGCATTTGGCTTTAAGCCTCATAAAATGGACTGGTTAGAAAAATACGATGTAGAAATTAACCACTGGGGCGGTATTAATGCACCTGAACAAGGTGAATTTACTCATCAAACTACCAACCCTAAAATATTTGCTGGAGGCGATATTGTTCGTGGCTCAGACTTAGTAGTTACCGCTATATTTGAGGGACGTAATGCTGCAGAAGGCATTATGGATTATTTAAAAGTGTAAATAATTCTTTTGTTAGAATGGAGTCAAAAGCAAACCTTCGGGTTTGCTTTTTTATTCCCTCAGTTTTACAAATAAAAATGCCCGCAATACACAGGTTGCGGGCATTTTTAAACGCTATGTTAGTTAATCCATCGAGAAGTGATCAAGGCTCGATTTCACTCTGGCTTGTCGACGTTTCACACTTTTATAGCAGATAATGTTACAAACAAGCTGTAGGCTAATAACCAACCAACTAAGTGTTATTAAGCCACTAATAGTTGTGCTGCTAAAAACTAACATAACAGCAATAACAAAATGTACAATTAATGCCATATTTAAAAAACGATATAATCCTTGTTTAAATTGTGTATGTTTAAACTTGCTAAACATGGCTAAAAGTACACTAACTATAAGTAGTAGCCAGTTAATTGCTAAGCCAAAATAAATGACCGTTGTTTGCATCAAGGTATCCTCACCGTATCAAGGTAACGCACTATAAATGTATAATTTTATCCGTGCGCTTTTATAAGCTCTTTCGCATTTGCTTTAGCTGTTTTGCTAATGTTATCACCACCCAGCAAGCGCGCAATTTCATTAACCCTGCCATCTTTATTCAATGCTAGCATATGCGTAAATGTTTCACCATTAGCTATTTCTTTGGCAACAAAAAATTGCTGATGAGCACTACTGGCCACTTGCGGTAAATGAGTTACACAAATTACTTGTGTCGATTTACCTAATTGGCGAAGTAGTTTACCAACGGCAGCAGCCGTTGGGCCAGAAATACCGACATCAACTTCATCAAATATAAGCGTAGGAGTCGTTACTTTTTGGGCAATAATAACTTGAATAGCCAAACTAATGCGTGATAATTCACCACCAGAGGCTACTTTTGCTAAAGGTTGTAATGGTTGCCCTGGGTTTGTTGATACTAAAAACGATACATTATCAAAACCTAAGCTGTTTGGAGAGCGATCGGTATGTGCTGTAAGGGCTATTTCAAAAACGCCATTTTCCATAGATAAATTAGCCATGCTTTCGCTGATCAAGCCATTAAGTGTATTAGCGTATTGATGACGGCTAGCACTTAATTCCTCACTAGCCGTTTGATAATCTTCAAGAGCTGCTGTAATTTCACCTTCAAGCTGTTCGAGGCGCGAACTATTACTGCTTATAGAGTCTAGCTCTTGTGTTACATTTTGATGAAACTCAACGAGCTCTTGTGGCTTTATATGGTGTTTTCTTGCTAAATCCATAGCGCCGCTGAGCCTGTTTTCTACTTCCGTTAAGCGAGTAGGATCTAAGTCAGCTTGTTCAGTATAATTGCGTATTTCTCTGCTTGCTTCTTCAACTTGAACCGCCGCTTCTGTCAGTAATGCTGCTACATTGGCCAGGGTTTCATCATAATGTGCAAGTTCATTAAATTGTTGCGCGCTATGTTGTATAAGAGAGCACGCATTTTGCTCATCACTTTCGTATAAGTGTTGTAGCTCGCGCTGACAAGATTGCAAAATAGTTTGGCTATTACTGAGCTTATAATGCTCTGCTTCTATTTGTTCAAATTCACCTGTTTGCAAGGCAAATTCATCAAGTTCAGCTACTTGGTATTCTAATAATTGTTTCTGCGCAGCTTGTTGTTGCTGTTGATGTTCTAGTTGTTTAAATTCTTTTTGTAAATCAGCATAACGTTTATAGCGTTGGCTTACAGCATTAACTAGATTTTGGTGCCCGGCGTAAGCATCCAGTAGCTGTAATTGATGCTCTGCTTTTAATAGATGCTGGTGTGCATGTTGACCATGTATAGAAATTAAATATTGGCCTAGCTCTTTTAGCTGTGCAGCGGTGACAGGGCTACCATTAATGTAGCTTTTGCTGCGGCCATTCTTGCAAACAACTCTACGAAGTAGACATTCGTTATCGTCATTATTAAGCATGTTCTCTTCTAGAAATGCATGGGCGTGTGGCAAATTGCTTAAATCAAATTGCGCACTTACCTCGGCTTTATCAGTGCCCGGGCGCACAGCAGATGCTTCTGCTCTTTCTCCAAGGCACAGTGATAACGCATCAATAGCGATTGATTTACCCGCACCCGTTTCACCGGTAATAGCGGTCATGCCCGAATGCCATTCAGTGCTTAAATTACTTACAATTGCAAAATTTTTAATTTCTAAACCAATTAACATACTGTTCATCCATCCAGTGAATTAACTGTTAATTTATACAGTGTTTTGGTTTATTGCAAATTAAATTTCTATATTTTAAGCAAGGCTGGACTCAATTAGTGTTTTTTTTTCTTCATCAATAGGGAGGGTTTCATCGTTAAGATCAATATTATCAACTGGTTGTATGTTGTCTTCAGTTTTCAACTTTAAGATTAACGTAGGAAGGGCTTCTTGGTAAAAATTTTTATTGTATAAAATACCTTGAGCTGGCAACTCTGCTATAAAATATTGAGTGCTGTCGGCAAATGCTTGGCTATTATTACTTTTATAGGTTTTTATAAGCTCTTCGTTAAGTATATTAATAAGTTGGTCACATAACGATTCCAGCTTAACTAAATTTTCATCGGTGTGAGGCTGTACCACAAAAAAGTTACTAACAACGGCTTGAATTCGAGGAAGGTGCTTAGCACTGATTACTTTTGCATCAAGTAACTCGTTTAGTTTTATTTTTAAACGTGATTGAGTACTTGCTACGCGCTCGTTAAACAGCTTTTTCTTTGCTTCAATGGTTTTTTTTCGATTACTCTCAATTAGCATGTAACTGCCAAGTAGGGTAATTAATAATAATAAAGCAAGAAATACTACATAATTCATTACTACTTTTTCCTGATGATATTTAAAATTTCTAGTCCAATATTTTGCGCTAAAGTTGCATCTTTGGCAATAAAATTAGGGGCTAATGATTTTTTCAGATTAAAATTCGTTCAAACTAGTATAGACGACTACCCCAATTAAGCTTTTTACGTAGCACATTATAATAAGAGTAATTTTTGGGGTGAATTAAGCGTAATTTTTTATCTGCTTTTCGTATAACTACCTCATCACCAGGTAATACGGCGAGTACAACATGGCTGTCACAGCTTACTTGTAAGCTATCAGTATTATCTAAACTAAGCTTTAAACGCACTTCATTGTCAGCATCAACCACTAAAGGGCGGCTTGATAAAGTATGTGGAAACATGGGAACTAGTGACATTGCATTAAGCTCTGGTGTTAAAATAGGTCCACCACCTGATAAAGAATAGGCCGTTGACCCTGTTGGAGTGGATACAATCAAACCGTCGGAACGTTGTGAAAATACAAAATCATCGTTAATAAAGGCTTCAAACTCAATCATGTGTGCTACTTTATCAGCATGAAGCACCGCTTCGTTTACTGCTGAATTAGCACTTTTAAGCTCGTTATGTCGATACACTTCAACTTCTAATAGAAAACGTTTCTCTTCAATGTAATCGCCGCTGAGTACCTGCTCTAAGCTACCTTCAAATCCTTCTGGGTTCAGATCTGTTAAAAAGCCTAAATTACCTCTATTAACACCAATTACGGCTATGTCAAAGCGTGCCAGCACCCTTGCAGCACCAAGCATGTTGCCATCGCCTCCAACCACAATCGCTAAGTCGGCACGCTCGCCTAAATCAACGAGCTTTACGAGTTTGTCACTCGGTACATCACTAAGTTGACTCCCTGTACGTTTTTCAACAATCACCTCAAAGCCTAAAGCTAATAAAAACGTATGTAATCGTTGTAAAGTAGCGGCAGCATTAGGATGATTTGGCTTACCAATCAAGCCGATAGTATTAAAGGGAGAGTCCATAATAAATACACTGAAAGTTCTAATATTTGTAGAGTAACCTAAAACAGAAGTGTTTGAAAACATGGATTTTAGTAATACCCAGCGGATTTAATCAATTCACTGTAAAATTTAGATTTATTGTATTTTTTATACTTGAAATAATAATGCTTAGCCCCGATATAATAACTATGCATAAAGATGTAGATAACATGAAACTAAACCCACGAGATCAGCAAATATTTGCCGCTGTTATGAGTATGTACTGTAATGGCGATGGCTTACCTGTGCCGTCAACAAAAATTGCAAAGCAAAAAGGTATGGCGGTTTGCTCTGCTACTGTTCGTAACGCAATGGCGCGACTTGAAAAAATAGGTTTGTTGTATTCACCACACACATCGGCTGGCCGTGTGCCAACTAATGATGGGTTTGACTATTGGTTTGATGAGTTTTTTTCGCTCAAAGATATTGCTAATTATTGGCAACCTGAGCAGGCACAATTAGTTGAGCTTGCGCATGGTTTGAGCCAACGCTACCAAGTATGTTGTTGTGTAGGGTTACCCCAAGTTAGAACACAGCAGGTATTTAGAGTAGAAGTGCTCGATTTTGATGCAAACAACTGGCTTATTTTACTTTTAGATAGAGCAGGACAGAGCCACAATATTTGTATTAATAAGCCTAATGACCCTAGCGATAGCCAACGCTATGAATTTGCGACTTGGCTCAATACGGTTTTTAGTCAACAATCTTTAATCGAAGGCCTTTATCGGATGCAGGCAATGGCCAATACGGCACCACGTAATTGTCATGATTCTTTAACTCAATGGACCCGTGAGCTAAGCCAAAAATTAGGCTCAGATAACAGCATTGTTGTTGGGGAAAATTACCTTTATAAGAAAATAGACTGTGAGCAAAGTCTCAATATTGGTGTGTCATTCTTAAATTTTGTTGAAGATAAACTCGTTTTCAAAAATGGGGTCTCCATTCTTAGTGCCGAAAACTTACCTTTTAGCTCCTGTGATGATCTTATAGTGATCAGTGTGCCGTATTTTCAAAACCAAGAATATCAAAGTCGTTTTTGTGTTATTTGTCCAAAATCAGCGCAATTAGAGAAAATAATCCAAGAATTTAAATTATTAGAGCCATTGAGCTCTTGAATCTTTTTATTCAATCCCCATAATTACCGCAGTTGTAAAGAATTGGAGCGTATATTTTATGTCTGAGCAGACACAAAACCCAGAGCAAGAAGTAGAACTGAACGAAGAAGTGACGCAAATGGAAGCCGATGTTGAGGCGGCAGTTGAAGCAGCTGAGCAACATGCCGAGCAAGAGCAAAGCCCTGAAGCAGAAATTGCTATGTTATATGCCGAGCTTGAAACTGCAAAGCAAACTATTGCAGATCAAAAAGATAGCGTAGTTCGCGCTGCTGCAGATGTGGACAATATGCGTCGTCGCGCTGCACAAGATGTAGAAAAAGCACACAAATTTGCACTAGAAAAGTTTGCTAATGAATTACTCCCTGTTATAGATAACTTAGAGCGTGCTATTGAGTTTTCTGATAAAGAAAATGAAACGCTTAAGCCTTTACTTGAAGGCATTGATATGACAGTGAAAAGCTTTAACGACGCGGTAGCTAAATTTGGTGTTGAAATTGTAAACCCTCAAGGTGAGCAGTTTAACCCAGACTTTCATCAAGCAATGTCAATCCAACCAAGCAACGATGTAACCCCAAATACTGTTTTAGCAGTAATGCAAAAAGGCTACACATTAAACGGTCGTTTATTACGCCCTGCAATGGTCATGGTATCTAAAGCCGCTGACGCTTAATTAAGTATACAATTTAAAAATGCCTCATTATGAGGCATTTTTTTTGTCTTTCAAATAATGTATTAACTGCACCAGTATTGTCAGTACCACCGCACTAAACATTAAACTAGAAAATGGAACCGCACTTTGTGCATGCATTACCGCTAATATAGGGCCTACTAATGCGCCACTACCAAAACGCAAGGTGCCGATAACCGCCGTAGCAGTTCCGGTATTTTGTTCAAACTTCATCAAAATTAATGAATCTGCATTACTTGCTATTATGCCTAAGCTCATCATTAACGGGGCAATAGCCGCAACAATAAAGTAAAGCGATAAATGCAACACACTAAAGCTGAGTAATGCTGTGCCAGATAAAAAACCACACATTAGCCCGTAATAAAGCATTTTTCGTGAGCCAATACGTGGCACTACGCGAGTATTTAAAAAGTTACCAAACATCAGCGCCATTACATTAAAAGCGAATAGCAGGCCAAACAATTGTTCCGATACTTTAAATAAGTCGAGGTAAATATATGGAACCGAGGTTAAAAAGCAAAAAAAGCCAAACGACACAAACATCGAGCTTAAAATATCAGCGCGGGCGTGCGGGTTGCTTAATACCACTTTGTAACTCGAAAAGAATAGCGATAACCCTTTTCGATCATTTTTAAATATCGGGATATCGATTAAATAACGCTGCACAAAAAGTAAAATTACAAAGCTATAAGCCGCTAAAACAATAAAAATAGTCGACCAAAGCGAAAAGCCTAAAATAACTGAGCCGATAGAGGGGGCAAGTAAAGGCGCTATCATCATAATCATAGACACGTACGACATACCCTTAGCAGTATTTTTTTGATATATGTGTCTAATAATCCCTGGAACCACAACCGTAGCTGCCGCCCCTGTAAATGCCTGTACTGCTCTTAACAGCCAAAAAGTATGCACTTCAGTGGTAAATGCTAAAGCGAGTGAACTCAAGCCAAATAAACTGAGCCCTATTCGTGCCAGTTTACGCCTGCCAATTTGATCGGCTATGGGGCCAAAAAATAACATGCCCAATGCATAACCTGCTAAATAGATACTCAACGAGATTTGAACATTTGGCATGCTAGTATTGAGATCGTTGGCAATTACCAGCATAGCCGGTAAATACATATCAATGGCTAAAGGCGTGATTGCTACAATACTGGCTAATAAAGGCAATAAAATACGGGTATTAAAAGAAGAAGCCGAAGCGCTCATTTAAAAACTCAAAACAACGAATATAGGTTGGGCAGTATAGCAGGGCAATGGCGTTGGATAAACTTAGTTTGCCTGCTAACTTAATTGTTTAATCGCAAAAAGCAAAGATTTTAAACTAACACTGCGTTTGGTATTCTATACTCAGTAACAAACTTTTTTAGGGCATTATAATGAAGAAATTGGTTTTGGCAGTACTTGCCAGTGCAGTATTAGTAGGTTGTAAAACATCACCAACTGGACGCACACAGATTGCGCTTTACTCAGATCAACAAATGAGTCAAATGGGCACTGCGAGTTTTGCCCAAATGAAAAAAACGCAGCCGGTAAATAAAGACCCAAAAGTTAACAGTTACGTCAATTGTATTGCTGACAAAGTAGTAGCCGTGCTTCCTACAGATTATGCATCTCAAAATTGGGAAGTGGTGGTATTTGAAGATGAATCTGCAAACGCTTTTGCATTGCCAGGTGGTTATATTGGCGTGCACACTGGATTATTAAAAATTGCTACAAATCAAGATCAGCTTGCAACTGTTTTAGGTCATGAAGTCGGTCATGTGATTGCAGAGCACTCAAATGAACGTGTTTCACAAAGCTCTATTTTACAAACCGGAATGAAAGTGGGCAGTGCGGCGCTTGAAATGGGTAACGTGCAATACCGCAATGAAATTATGCAAGGGCTTGGTCTTGGCGCTCAATATGGTGTGGTTTTACCGTTTAGTCGTTCACATGAGACAGAAGCTGACGTTATTGGTTTAGATTTAATGGCGCAAGCAGGTTTCAACCCTAAAGAGTCTGTTACGCTTTGGCAAAATATGAGTCAAGCGGGCAGTGGGGCAACGCCAGAGTTTTTATCAACTCACCCAGCACCAACAAGCCGTATTGCAAATTTACAATCGCAAATGAGTAAAGCGCTTAGTGAGCAAAAAGCAGCTAAAGCACAAGGTAAAAATCCGCAGTGTAAGTTGTAATCAACCATAAAAAAACCTGTCTAATGACAGGTTTTATTTTTTAATAGTTAAGTATTTAATTATTAAAAAGTCCACTCTATGTGTACTTGTGGAACTGACTCTGTAACATCTGTACCAAGTTTGTTATGCCAGTACTGCCACTCCATACCTAACAGTAAGGTGTTTTCTTTCATTTCTAGCGCATGCCCCATATCCCATACAATAATAGGTTGAGCTAAAAACCAAGCGCGTACGTCATTACCAAACTCATCTTCACGCTCAGCAATATATTCCGCATGACCCTTAACACTAAATTTTTGTGAGCCGATCATAAATGGATATTCAAAAGCAACGTCAAACATCCAGCTGTTGGTTTCAATTGGCGCACCGCCTTTCGCAACACCTTCACTATCATCAATGTAGGCAGTCACAAGGGTTGAGAAGAAATTAAAACCAGGTACATCCCAGCTTAATTTTACACCCGGTAAGTATTTAACAACTTTAGCATCGCCTGCGGCATTAATACCCATGGTTAGGCCAACATCAACGAGCGCACCTGACGCTACTTTTTCGTCCATAACGGCCGATAAGCTAAGCGTAGAATAACCTTCAAAGTAAAAGTCTTGATCTTGGTAGTTATCGTCATTGCCATCAGTGCTGTAATCAATAAAGAAAAAGTTATCCCCATAGTCATGGCCTGAAGCATGTTGCAATGAATAAACCGTGGTGCTTGATTTTTGTTCAGTGAACGGGTTTTTATGATTACCGTTGTTAATATGAAGCGCAGTACTGCTCCAATTAGCAGCAGTAGCTGTTGAACTTAAGGCACACGCACTAAGTGCAACGAGAGGAAGTAAGTTTTTAATTTTCATAACCATATTTTATGTGACACGCTGAATACCACATTATAGCAAAGACGGTTAATTTGTTAATTATTTATTGTCATAAACAGTGTACTAGCATGTGGCTAATACACTGTTTAAAGAAGATTTAAGCTTTATTACGACGTAAACAAATAACCGCAATAGCGGTAAAAGCTAAAATAAAGCAGTAGTAAGATGAGGTTGATACTTCCCACGGGCTAATTTTAAATGTAGCACCAAGCAGAAGTGCTTGTGCGCCGTAAGGTAAAGACCCTTGGGTAACACAGGCAAAAATATCTAATAAACTGGCAGAACGTTTACCACTAATTTCGCCATCGTCAGCTAGCTTTTTAGCAATAGGGCCAGTCACAATAATAGACACTGTGTTGTTAGCAATACACATATTGCTGGTTAGCACTAATGCAGCTATCCCTAACTGATCCGCTACCTTGCGATGCCATTTTGCAATGACCTTAGTGATTGCTTGAATTTTTTGCGCGATGTAGTCGAGGCCGCCATTAATACGAATAAACTCAGAGAGGCCACCAATAAACATAGACAGTAAAAATATTTCCTGCATGTCGCTAAAACCTTGGTAAATATCTTTTACAAAGCTGGCGCCTTCATAGCTTCCGGTAAAGCCCATCAATGCGGCGAAAACAATACCGCTTAACAGTACTACAAATACATTAAAGCCCATTACCGCCAAGACTAGAATAAAGGCATAAGGAAGTACTAATAAAATATCGTAGTCTTTGGTATCAACTACTTGTGCTGCAGGCGTTAAAAACAATAGTAATGCAATAGTAAGGATAGCGGCCGGAACAGCAATTTTAAGATTTTCTTTAAACTTATCTTTCATTTCACAGCCTTGCGTGCGGGTAGCTGCAATCGTAGTGTCGGAAATTATTGATAGGTTATCACCAAACATGGCGCCAGATACAATGGTACCGGCCATTAATGCGGGATCAATCCCTGTTTTCATTGATACTGCATAAGCAATTGGGCCAATAGCACCGATAGTTCCCATTGACGTGCCCATCGCAGTAGAGATAACCGCTGCAATTAAAAACAAACCAGGCAGAAGTAATGAAGGGGGAATAAGAGAGAGACCAGCATTAACAACCGCGTCAACGCCACCGGTTGCCCCTGCAACCGCAGAAAAAGCACCTGCTAATAAATAGATAAGGCACATGGTAATAATATTGTTATTACCCACGCCTTTAATAAAGGTTTCTACACTTTGATTAATACTGGCTTTGTTTAAGATAAAGGCTAAAACAATCGCAGGTAAAATAGCGACCGGTGCTGGGAGTTGATAAAATGCATAATCAACCCCTTGAGATTGCAAATATAAGCCTGAGCCTAAAAAAATAGCAACAAAGGTGAGTAGGGGTAGCAAAGAAAATCTTGCTTTATTTTTATCAAATGATGGCTGCATCATAATCCTCATTAATTATTCATAGCAATCGAAACCGATTGATATACTTAACAGCCAAAGCATCCCTCTTTTAGCTGAATTTAGTTGTTTGTTTTACTATCTAACCAGATAAGTAACTCAACAGCGCCCGCAAGCCAAAGACCAAATCGGCGCAAAAAAGAAGTTTAAATGTATAGATGGCTAAATGCAAAGACTATCTGTTATTATTATGAGGGTCTGTTGATCTTTCAAGGTTAAATTTGCAGCAGTCTGTTTGGTATTTAGGCAAGGCAGAGCCTATGTGGTGTGGTATTCCCCATAAATAGGCGATAACGCAGCATCAATGCCAAACAGGCGCTGCCCGAAGGGTTCTGCCTAGGAGCGATTTACTCTTTGTTGCTCGGTTTTTACTTAGCCCACTAGGTTACAAACCTCGCGCCACGATTAAACCACTCCTAGTTTAAACAAATTTTAATCCGCAAAGGTCAACAGACCCTAAAATAATCGAAGCTTTTTTATAAGCTTTCCTGACTATTACATGAGTTTTAGATAAAATCTAGCTAACTAAAAAATACATAGGTTGTAAAAAGATGAATCGAGTAGGTGTGTTTGGTGCGAATGGCCGTATGGGCCTAGCACTTTTAGAAGCAGCAACAATCAATAAAAATTCACAATTAGCGGCGGCCTATGTACGCAGTGAGTCTGAGTTAGTCGGTCTATCGGTTAATCAACTTAATAGTGCAGCTGCAAAAGACATTCACTTTAGCAGTGAACAGCAGGTTGAAAATGTAGATGTGCTTATAGACTTTACCCTTCCACAAGGCATGAGAAATCACTTAAAAACAGCTGTTGAGAAAAAAACACCTATGGTAATTGGCACCACTGGCTTAACTCATGATGATATGGCTCTATTAACCGATGCCGCTAAACATATCCCGATCGTATTTGCGCGTAATTATAGCGTGGGCGTAAATTTACTGCTTAACTTAGTGCAAACAGCAGCGACAAAATTAGGCGATGATTTAGATATTGAAATTTTTGAAGCGCATCATCGCCATAAAATCGATGCGCCATCGGGTACAGCATTAGCTATTGGCGAGTCGATTGCACAGGCTAAAGGGTGGGATCATGATGAGGTTGCTGTTTATGATCGTAACAACATAGAGCAGGCCAAATCACAAAATGAAATTGGCTATTCGGTGCTAAGAGGCGGCGATATAGTAGGTGAACACACAGCCTACTTCGCTACAATAGGCGAAAGACTTGAATTAACCCATAAAGCAAGTTCGCGAATGACCTTCGCGCTAGGTGCTATAAGAGCTGCGCAGTGGTTGAAAAATAAACCAGCAGGACTTTATGATATGCAAGATGTGCTAGATTTAAAGTAGTTAAGTTCCTTTTTTAACGCTTTGAGGTGGTTTTTTGGTATAACCACTTATTTATTACAATTTACTAATTAGCGTTAGACCTAAAAGCCAACTTCATGTAGAATACAGCCAATTTGCCAAAAATTACTAAATGCGTGTTTCCAATTATACTCATATGGTTAGCAAAACCGGGGTTTGTGTGGGAATAAAAAGAGTTTTAGGCAAGAAAAATGAATGAAGGTTTAGTGGTTTACATCGGCATCATTTAAGACTGCGTAAAACAATTTAAGCTCACAGGAATCAGGTTTTGACCAATTATTTGGGTATTGGCGGGGTGTTAAGCAATTTGCTTACTCCCGTTTTTTACTGTTAGGAGGTTTAACTTGACTAAATCCGCTCTGTTAGTCCTAGAAGACGGCACAGTGTTTCGCGGTACTGCAATCGGCGCTGACGGCATGTCAGTCGGTGAAGTAGTATTCAATACGTCTATGACTGGTTATCAAGAAATTTTGACTGATCCATCGTACGCGGAACAAATCGTAACTTTGACGTACCCACATATCGGTAATACGGGTACCAACAGCGAAGACGAAGAAGCGAGTCACATTTGGGCGAAAGGCCTAGTGATCCGTGATTTGCCACTGCTAGCAAGTAATTTTCGTAACGAGCAATCGTTAGATGATTACTTAAAAGAACGTAATATTTTAGGTATTGCGGACATCGACACCAGAAAACTAACCCGTATTTTGCGTGACAAAGGCGCACAAAATGGCTGTATTGTTGCTGGTGACGAACTAGACGAGAAAAAAGCGCTCGAAGCCGCGCAAGCCTTCCCAGGCTTAAAAGGTATGGATTTAGCAAAAGTTGTCTCAACCAAGGAAAATTTTGAGTGGCGCGAATCAAGCTGGACATTAGGCGAGGGGTTTAAAACCTTACACGCTGATGATGAAAAGTTTCATGTTGTTGCCTACGACTTCGGTGTTAAACGTAACATTTTACGTATGCTTGTTGATCGTGGTTGTAAACTGACCGTTGTCCCAGCACAAACCTCTGCCGCTGACGTACTAGCCTTAAACCCAGATGGTATTTTCTTATCAAACGGCCCTGGCGATCCTGAGCCATGTACTTATGCCATTGATGCAATTAAAACCTTTTTAGAAACCGACACGCCAATTTTTGGTATTTGTTTAGGGCATCAACTACTAGCACTTGCCTCAGGTGCTAAAACAGTAAAAATGAAGTTTGGCCACCATGGTGGTAACCACCCAGTTAAAGATCTTGACCGCGATGTTGTAATGATCACTGCACAAAACCACGGTTTTGCTGCAGATGAAGCCACATTACCAGATAATTTACGTGCTACGCACAAATCGTTATTTGACGGTACATTACAAGGTATTCACCGTACAGATAAACCAGCGTTTAGCTTCCAGGGTCATCCTGAAGCAAGTCCTGGTCCGCACGATGCAGCCCCATTATTTGACCACTTCATCGATTTGATGCAAGCGCGTAACCACTAATTTAACCGGAGTAATAATGCCAAAACGTACCGATATAAAAAGCATTCTTATCTTAGGCGCAGGCCCAATTGTAATTGGTCAAGCTTGTGAATTTGACTACTCTGGTGCTCAAGCGTGTAAAGCACTAAGAGAAGAAGGCTATAGAGTTATACTCGTTAACTCAAACCCAGCCACTATCATGACTGACCCAGAAATGGCTGATGCAACATACATCGAACCAATTCACTGGGAAGTGGTAGAAAAAATTATTGAAAAAGAAAAGCCAGATGCTGTACTGCCTACAATGGGTGGTCAAACGGCATTAAACTGTGCGCTTGATTTAGATAAGCACGGTGTATTGGCAAAGCATGGTGTTGAGCTTATAGGTGCAACAGCCGATGCAATCGATAAAGCCGAAAACCGTGAGCGTTTTGATGTTGCTATGCGTAACATCGGCCTAGAATGTCCACGTGCTGAAATTGCCCATTCAATGGATGAAGCGCGCGATACCATGACCCGTATCGGCTTACCGTGTATTATTCGTCCTTCTTTCACAATGGGCGGCACCGGCGGCGGTGTGGCTTATAACATGGAAGAGTTTGAAGAAATCTGTGAGCGCGGTTTAGACCTTTCACCAACCAGCGAGTTATTAATAGATGAGTCGTTAATTGGTTGGAAAGAATACGAAATGGAAGTTGTTCGTGACAAAAAAGACAACTGTATTATCGTCTGTTCTATTGAAAACTTTGACCCAATGGGTGTGCACACAGGTGACTCAATCACGGTTGCACCAGCACAAACATTAACCGACAAAGAATACCAAATCATGCGTAATGCCTCTATGGCCGTATTGCGTGAAATTGGTGTTGAAACCGGCGGTTCAAACGTACAATTTGGTGTAAATCCAGTTGATGGCCGTATGGTTATCATCGAGATGAACCCACGTGTATCACGTTCATCTGCATTGGCGTCTAAAGCAACGGGTTTCCCAATTGCTAAAATTGCAGCGAAATTGGCTGTAGGTTACACACTTGATGAGCTTCAAAATGATATTACTGGCGGTAAAACCCCAGCATCGTTTGAGCCTTCAATCGATTATGTTGTAACAAAAATTCCTCGCTTTAACTTTGAAAAATTTGCCGGTGCAAACGACCGTTTAACAACGCAAATGAAATCAGTAGGCGAAGTAATGGCGATTGGTCGTAACCAACAAGAGTCATTACAAAAAGCATTACGTGGTTTAGAAGTAGGCGCAACGGGCTTTAACCCAATTGTGGCGCTTGACGACCCGAAAGCAAAAGAAAAAATCATTCGTGAATTACGTGAGCCTGGTGCAGAGCGTATTTGGTACATTGCCGATGCGATGCGCCATGGAATGAGCGTTGAAGATGTGTTCGAACTGACTAAGATTGACCCTTGGTACTTAGTACAAATTGAAGACATCCTAAAAGATGAAGCTAAAATTTCAGAAGTCGGTATGGCCGGCTTAAATGCGGACTTCTTGCGTAAACTTAAACGCAAAGGGTTTGCAGATCCGCGTATTGCAGAAATTGCTGGTGTGTCAGAAGCTGAAATTCGTAAAAAGCGCCATCAACTCAATATTGTACCTGTTTACAAACGCGTTGATACGTGCGCCGCAGAATTTAGCTCAGACACTGCTTACATGTACTCATCTTACGATGAAGAATGTGAAGCTAACGCATCTGACCGTGATAAAATCATGGTAATTGGTGGCGGTCCTAACCGTATCGGCCAAGGTATTGAATTTGATTACTGTTGTGTACACGCAGCCCTTGCGCTTCGCGAAGACGGCTACGAGACCATCATGGTTAACTGTAACCCTGAAACGGTTTCTACCGATTACGACACATCTGATCGTTTATACTTTGAGCCAATTACGCTTGAAGACGTACTAGAAATTGTACGTGTTGAAAAGCCAAAAGGCGTTATCGTGCAGTACGGTGGTCAAACACCACTTAAACTAGCGCGTGAGCTTGAAGCTAACGGTGTGCCTGTAATTGGTACTTCACCTGATGCCATTGACCGTGCAGAAGACCGTGAGCGTTTCCAACAACTTGTTGAGCGTTTAGACTTACTGCAACCAGAAAATGCGACGGTTACCTCTACTGAAGAAGCACTACTTAAATCAGTTGAAATTGGTTTCCCACTGGTAGTACGTCCTTCGTACGTATTAGGTGGTCGTGCGATGGAAATTGTATACGATGAGCAAGACTTACGTCGTTACATGACCGAAGCGGTATCTGCATCAAATGAAGCGCCAGTATTACTAGACCGTTTCTTAGATAACGCGATAGAAGTTGACGTTGACGCAATTTGCGACGGCGAGCAAGTGATTATTGGCGGTATCATGGAGCATATTGAACAAGCGGGCGTTCACTCTGGTGACTCAGCATGTTCATTACCAGCTCACTCGCTAACGCAAGAAGTGCAAGATGTGATGCGTAAGCAAGTAACTGATATGGCACTTGAACTTGGCGTAGTTGGTTTGATGAATACACAGTTTGCGGTTAAAGATGGCAAAGTGTATCTAATCGAAGTAAACCCACGTGCAGCACGTACAGTTCCATTTGTATCTAAAGCAACGGGTGTAGCACTTGCAAAAGTAGCGGCACGTTGTATGGCGGGTCAATCTTTAGCAAGCCAAGGCATTACTAAAGAAGTGATTCCACCTTACTACAGCGTAAAAGAAGTGGTATTGCCATTTGCTAAGTTCCAAGGTGTGGATCCTATCCGTGGACCTGAAATGCGCTCAACGGGTGAAGTAATGGGTGTTGGTGATACTTTCGCCGAAGCGTTTGCAAAAGCACAATTAGGTGCAAGCAACACTTTACCACGTGGTGGTCGCGCGTTACTATCTGTACGTAATAGCGATAAGCCACGTATTGTAGAACTAGCTAAAACCATGACAGAACTTGGTTTTGAGCTAGATGCAACAGGTGGAACAGCTGCTGCACTTGAAGATGCTGGAATTACGGTTCGCCGTGTAAATAAAGTATACGAAGGTCGTCCGCACATTCTTGATAGAATCAAAAATGGCGAGTATAGCTATATCGTTAATACCACCGAAGGTCGCCAAGCGATTGAAGATTCGAAGGTGTTACGTCGTGGTGCATTGCAACACAAAACCAATTATACTACGACATTGAATGCGGCATTTGCTAACTGTACTGCTAACCAAGCAGATGACCGCAGTAAAGTGACGTCTGTTCAAGAACTACACCTGCGATTGAACTAAGGAAATGTGCCAAGGCCATAACCATGGCCTTGGGATTAAGTGAGAAAAGTATGCAATCAATTCCAATGACAGTTCGTGGCGCAAAATTATTGCGCGATGAGCTTAACGAATTAAAAACTGTTACCCGTCCAAAAATTGTATCTGATATTGCTGATGCACGAGAACACGGTGACTTAAAAGAAAATGCTGAATATCACGCTGCGCGTGAGCAACAGGGTTTTTGTGAAGGCCGTATTCAAGAAATTGAAGCAAAACTTTCAAACATGCAGATGATTGACGTAACAAAGATGCCTAATACAGGTAAAGTGATTTTTGGGACTACAGTAACCATCGTTAATGTTGAAACCGACGCTGAAGTTAAATATCAGATTGTTGGCGATGATGAAGCAGATATTAAAAGTAATTTAATTTCTGTTAATTCACCAATTGCTCGCGGCTTAATTGGTAAACAAGCGGATGACGCTGTGATTATCAAAACGCCAAAAGGTGATGTAGAGTACGAAATCATTGAGGTTGAGTATATTTAATTAGTTAACTCACTTTAACGTTTTATAAAAACCAGTGCTTAGTAATAAGCACTGGTTTTTTTATGCTTGGTTTTTATATTTGGTTTAGAATCGGTTGAATATTATTCATTGTTTGTAAATGTAGGCTATGTTGTTATGGTAGTAACCTATTCTTCAATAAGGAAATAATATGGCAAATATACTGTATCCGGCACCTTTAACAGTGGGATCTAAAATCGCCGTGTGTTCTTTATCAGCGGGGATCAAATCAAAATACCATCCACGGTTAGATATTGTCATTAATGGCTTAAAACATCGAGGTTATCAGATTGTTGAGGGGGAGTTTTTACGTCAAAACGAGCCGCGAACTCAACTTACAGCTAAGCAGCATGCCAAGCAATTAATGGACTTTTTATTAGATGATGAAATAGATGCGATCATGCCGCCAATGGGCGGAGAGCTGGCAATGGAAATATTGCCTCTGCTTGATTTTAGCGCAATTAAAAACGCTAAACCTAAATGGTTAGTAGGCTATTCAGATGTCAGTACGATTGCTTGTGCACTGACAGCAAAATGTAATTGGGCAACACTGCATAGTGCTAATTTAATTCAATTACACCCTGATGAAAAAGACCCGTATTGTTTACAAATTTTTGAAAGCCTAAGCTATGAGGCTAGCAGTAAGTTTGAGCAAGCCCCCTCGACTAACCATCAACATAGCAAGCCTGATTACGCACAAAACCCGAATGCATTATTTGATCACAGCGTTCCCACACAATGGCAATGTTTAAATTACACCGATAAGCGCAGTATTGAAATGTCAGGGCGGTTGTTTGGTGGGTGTCTTGATACGGTTGGGCTGTTACTTGATTCGCCTTTTTTAGCTCTGCATGAGTTTAAAAAGCACAATGCCTCGCAAGGTATTGTACTTTATTTAGAAAGCGCAGAGCTCACGCCAGCGACCGTTGCAAGGTTTTTATTGTCACTTAAATTAGCGGGCATGTTTGATGATATAAATGGGGTGATTATTGGTCGTCATGTGACCTTACAAGGGCAAGACCCAGGGTTTGATTATCGCCAAGGCTTAAATGCCGCTTTTGGTGGGTGTTTATTTCCGGTGATCATTGATGCTGATATTGGCCACATTCCTCCTAATTTAAACTTAGTTAATGGTGCATTATGCACTGTTACCGCAGATGTTGAACAAGGCAAAGTGCTCAGTGCATCTGTGGTCACAAAACTAGCCTAGTAATAATAAACTGCTCACTTACTATTTAAAGTGAGCAGTTATGACTTATAAAACCTGAATAATTTGTTCTTTGCTTAAACGTGATTTTGGCAGCTTAGCATTGTAGTCTTCTTCTGCGTCATGGTAGCCCAGCGCAAGTGCGACATCACAGATGTAGCCGTCTAATTCGCTTGCGAACTCCTCACCAATCAGTTGTGCATCAACGCCTTCCATCGGTGTGGTATCAATCCCTAAGCGTGCTGCTGCATGCATAGTATTGCCTAAAGCAATGTAGGTTTGTGCTTTAGTCCAGGCGGCATTATTACCCTTCTCATCGGTATTTAAATCCACAAACGCAAAGGCGCCAAAAGCTTGCTCGCGGTTTTCTGTTTGAGTTCGGCCATTTTTTATATCAGCATCAATTACTTGGCCATAGTTTTCACGGGTATATTGCGGATTATGAGCGAATAAAATAATGTGTGATGCCGCTTTAATGTGTGGCTGATTAAATTGAAACTTATTAGCAAAGGTACTGTGCATACGCTCTTTTGCGGCATCAGATTCAATCACAATAAATTTCCAAGGCTGTGAATTAATTGACGAAGGAGAAAGACGCATAGCATTATACAATACCGCTAAATCGTCTTGAGAAATGCGCTTTGTAGCATCATAACGTTTAGCGGTGTGGCGGCTTTCAAGATCGCGAATAATAGGGTGAGTCATAGTCTCTCCATAATAAAAAAGGGCTGATAAATAGTGTTCATTGAGTGTATGAGCAGCATAATACAATTTGCTTTATTTAAAATAAACAGCATAATTATTGAATCATTATCAAATAAAAATAGATAATATGCAGGTTGATGACTTAAAACTGATTTTAAAAGTAGCTGAGTGTCGAAGCATTACGCTAGCAGCAGCCAAGTTAGATATGCGCACAGCAACGGCCAGTGCTGCTATTAAGCGTGTAGAGTTGGCACTTGGCTGTGAATTATTTATTAGAACCACTCGTCATTTGCGTTTATCTAGTGCAGGGGAGCGATACATTCCCCAATGCGAACAAGCTCTGGCCGTGCTTGAAACGGCAAGGCAAAATCTTAAAGGAGAACATGATGCCATTGAAGGGGAGTTACGGGTAGCTACCTCATCTGATTTAGGGCGCAACTTAGTGATACCTTGGATTGATGAAGTCATGGATAAGTACCCAAGTGTGAGCTTGCGTACGCACATTAGCGATAGCAATATCGATTTTTTTCGTGATTCGGTTGATATAGCACTACGTTATGGCTCACCCAGTGATAGTAGTGTATATGGATTTAAAATTTGCAACGTACCGCGACTACTCTGTGCTACACCTACCTATTTAGCTAAATATGGTGAGCCAGAGCACCCAGATGATTTAGCGCAGCATCACGGATTATTTTACCAGCTGCAAGATATTATCAATAATGTGTGGGAGTTTACCGATGGCCAAAAAAAATACAAAGTAAAAATGCAGGGCAGACGTGCCTCAAATGATGGCGATTTAGTTAGGCGTTGGTGTGTTGCAGGTAAAGGTTTAGCGGTTAAATCAGCGTTAGATATTGCCGATGACTTATTAAATAAACGCGTTGTTACTGTGATGAATAATTACCAGCATACCTGTGGTGAGCTGTGGCTCATTTGCCCAAGCAGGCAATCGATTACTCCCGCTGTACGACTATTGCGTGATGTGTGCAGAGAAAAAACCGCTCACTTATTGAATCAGCTAGTAAAGCAGGGGATTGTTGATAAACGTATATTAATTAACGAGTAACAAATACACGTTTAGTAACGTTAACTTAAATAGTTTTTAAAAAACGCCAAGGTTCGCTGCCAAGCAAGTTCGGCACTCTTTTCATCGTAACGGCCAGTTGAGTCATTGTGGAAACCATGGTTTGCACCTTCATACTTATGCATGATGAACTCAACATTGTTAGCATTTAAGCTTTGCTCATACTCAGGCCATGTAGCGTTAACCCGTTTATCAAGTTCACCTAATTGAATCATTAACGGCGCTTTTATATTTTTGTGTAAGCTTTCACTTGCAGGTGTGCCATAAAAGGGCACGCCCGCGCTCAATAAGTTACTGTCTACTGAGGCTAAATAATTAACAATATAGCCACCAAAACAAAAACCAACCGCGCCTAATTTACCATTACTATTTGGCTGTGCTTTTAAAAAGTGAGCAGCGGCTACAAAATCATTTTGTATTTTAGTGCGATCAAGGGTACGTTGCATGGCTCGACCTTCATCGTCGTTGCCTGGGTAGCCACCCAGTGGGTGCAACGCATCAGGGGCAAAGGCAATAAAGCCGACTTTAGCCAGTCGCCTTGCAACATCTTTTACATACGGATTTAAGCCGCGATTCTCGTGTACTACTAATACAACAGGTAGCTTGCCTTGTGTATTTTTTGGAACCACTAAATAGCCTTTACCCGAACCATGACCATCAGGCGAATCAAATTCTTGGTAAGTGGCTTTTATGTCATCGTCGTTAAATGAGACCTGCTCAGCTTGAGCGTAATTAGGTAATAATGCACCTGTAAGTACTGTCATTGAAAAGCCCAATGCGGCTAAGCCACCGAGTTTTTTCATAAACGTGCGTCTATCAATTAAACCATGAGCGTATTCGTCATACCAATCAAATGCTTCTTGAGGAATGTGTTCAGACTGAGGGGAGGTCATAGTAGTGCCTTATTTTATTATGATTATTTAATACCATAACGTAAAAGGCATAAAAAACGAGCAGTTTAATTTATAAATAAAAAGCTCGGCATAATTATGCCGAGCTTTTTTGGTTGGGATTTTACTGAATTAACTATTGGTCGTTGCTGGTTGGCCATCGACAATAGGGTCTTTACCGCGCCACTTTCGAATTATGCGTTTTGTATCTTCAAGCGCAACGTACTGACACGGTATAAGAATAAGCGTAATTACTGTGGCAAACAGCACACCAAAGGCGAGTGATACTGCCATAGGTATTACAATTTTTGCTTGTAAACTGGTTTCCATAATAATCGGCATTACGCCAATAAAAGTAGTAACAGAGGTTAGTAATATCGCTCTAAAGCGACGCGCTCCGGCTTGCATTACCGCTTCTTTTATTGCCACACCTTCTGCACGGGCTTTGTTTACAAAATCCACCATAACAAGTGAATCATTAACCACTATACCGGCTACAGCGATAATGCCGAACATTGATAATCCGCTCATTGTCATACCTAAAGCCATATGACCGAACATAGCACCCACAACACCAAATGGGATCACCGACATAATAATCAGTGGCTGAGAATATGAGCGAAGTGGAATGGCCAGTAGCGCAAAAATAATCATTAATGAGATTGCAAAATCACGTAGTTGTTCATTAGCACTTTCCATCTCTTCTTGAATACGCCCTGCAACATTACTTTTTACTCCAGGGTAGTTTTTAAGCAGTGCTGGTAAGTAAACATCACGAATTTCTTGTGCAATGGCAAATGGCTCTACTTCGTCACTATTGACCGCAGCCCACACATTAACAGTACGGTTTGAGTTTTCACGTCTGATACTGCTTACGCCGTCAACTAGCTTGACTATAGCTATTTCACTCAAAGAAACTTCAGCGCCCGCAGGAGTGATAATACGCGTATCTTGAATGTTGCTTATTGAGTTACGCTCGCTTTGCGGGTAACGAATCATTACTTTGATTTCTTCACCTTCACGCAGAATACGCTGTGCTTCAAGGCCGTAATAGCTAAAGCTTACTTGAGAGGCCACATCAGCAAGGGTTAAGCCCATACTGTAAGCAAGTGGTTTTAAATCAAGTTGCACTTCGTCGGTGGCACTTTGCAGTGAGTCATTTACATCACCCACACCTTCCATACTTTGTAACTTAGCTTTTAGTTTGCTAGATACTTCTTTTAACTCGTCGGCATTTTTTCCTTCGAGTCTAAAGCTAACGTCGCCATCATCACGACCACCACCAAAAATACTATCTTGAATGGTGAGTGTTTTAAGCCCCGGTAGCGGTGGCATTTTTTCACGCCACATAGTGCTTAGCTCAAAGGTATCGATTGGGCGTAAGTGAGGCTCTACTAAAATGGCCATAATACTCGCATTAGTACGACCACGCAGACTAACAGACAAATCACGGATCATAGATTGGCCATACTGCTGCTCTAGTTCTTTATCGACGCTCAGTAATACATTTTCTATTTTACGCGCTGTTTCAAGCGTGGCTTGCTCAGAAGAGGCAAGGTTCATTTCTAGCGATATACGCGGGAAATCATGCGGAATTTTAGGGTTTGGTACAAATTTAACCATTCCACCGGCAAAGAGTCCTGCACTGACAATTAAAATACATAAAAAGCCAATAATCACGGTATAGCGATAATGGATACAACGACCGATAAATGGAGTGTAATAATGTTCAACAAAATGCTTTAAGCCACTATCAACTGCATTACGTAATTTATGTAATGGGTTTTTAGGATTAGGCTTACGCGGGTTCATTGCTGCGATGTGTGCAGGTAAAATTAGTTTTGATTCAATCAGTGAAAAAATTAAGCATAAAATAATCACTACACCAATTGCTTTCGAAAACGCAGCGCTCGGCCCTGAAGCCATTGCTTGAGGTAAAAATGCAGCAATAGTGGTTAGTACACCAAAGGTTGCTGGCATGGCTACACGTTTTACACCACGAATAACGTTGTTAAGTGAGTGCCCATGTTTTTCAATTTCAGCACTGGCCGACTCACCTACAACAATGGCATCATCAACCACAATCCCTAAAACAATAATAAAGGCAAACAAAGACACCATATTAATAGTAATGTCTAAAAAGCCGATAGGCATAAATAAGAATGCCCCTAAGAAAGACACTGGTAGGCCCATCATTACCCAAAACGCTAATCTAAGTGGTAAAAACAGCGCTAATACCAGCATAACTAAAATACCGCCCCACACCATATTATCGACCATCATGTCGAGGCGACCTTCAAGGTAGTATGTTAAATCAACGATGGGTGATAACTTAACCCCTGCAGGAAGTTGATTTGCTTTGTTTGCTAGGTACTTTTTAAGGACTTTAGCAACAACGGTAATGTCTTGATCTTTTGAGGCATCAATTTCAAACGACAGTGAATTTTTGCCGTTGTATTTAGAATATAGTAAGCCTTCTTCAAAGCCATCATTTATAGTGGCTACATCGCCTAATTTAATTTGAGCACCGTCTGGTAATGTAATTAGCGGTAATTTTTCAAATTCACCGCCACGATAGGCTTGCTTTTCGACACGCATCGAAATGTAGCCAGTATCAGAGCGAATTTGCCCCGCCGACATATTAGTAGAAAAGCTTTGTACCGCATTAGATACATCTCTAAATGTGAGTCCATATTCGCGAAGTTTATCAGGGCTAATTTCAATACCAATTTCGTAGTCTAAGCCACTGTAAAAATCAACTAGGTTTACATGAGGAAGGTTTTGCAATTCATCTTTAATATCATTGCCAAGTTCTTTTAACTGGTAATAACTCATATCACCATAAAGCGCGAGTATCATTACTTCTTGTTGAAATTTTTCACGCTGAACAACAGGGCGTTCCATACCCGCAGGAAACGTATTAATTGAATCTACTTGCGCTTTTATTTCATCAAGCGCTTCTTTGGCGTCATATTTTTCTTCAATCTCAACCCAGGCTTGTGCATAGCCTCGATTAGAATAAGTGATTAGACGCTTTATACCTTCAGTTCCTTCAAGGTTTTCTTCAATTTTTATAGTAATGCCTTCTTCCACTTCTTGTGGTGCGGCACCAGGGTAAACAGCTTGAATACTTACCCAGTTACTTTCAAACTGAGGGAATGCTTGCTTACGAATGGTTAGCGCGGTTAACAACCCACCAATCAAGATAAAAATCATGATTAGGTTAGCTGCAACGGGGTTACGCGCAAACCACGCAATTAACCCTTTTTCATCAGTTGTGGTCATCGTTTACTCTCCTTTTAATGCAAGTTGAGTAACGTCTGGTTTGGTCACAGTGTCTTCAATTTTTACTGCCATTCCTTCGCTAGGGTATTCAAGAGCAGAAGTTATCAGTTGTTCTCCCTCTGCTAAGCCTTGATTTGCGATGACCATGCCATCTTGTTCGCGAATAATATTGAGTGTTTTAAATGACAAAGTTAAATCATCGTTTAACACTGCAATTTTATTATTTTTAACCAGATGATGAGGAACAACAATAGCGCCATTAACGGCGCGGCCTTCAATTGTAGCGTTTATATATGAGCCAAAACGAAGTGGCTGAACCCCTTCATATGGGGTTTGAAGTTGGGCAACCAAATAACTCATTCGGCTTTTTTGATCAATCACACCTTCACTTCGTACCACTTTAGCCTGCCATGTAGTTTCTTTACCTGCGTATTGTGCATTAAATTCAACTGTTGCACCTATGCCACTATTATTAAGGTATTGCAGCTCTTTATCGGCAACAGGTAAACGCACCTCGGCGACCTCAGTTGAACTAAGAGAGCCAAAGCTATTACCAGGATTAACTACAGAGCCTAAACTAATGCTGCGCTCGTTTATAATCGCATCGTAGGGAGCTTTAATATATGTGCGTTCTAAATTACGTTTAGCACGTTTTACACTTGCTTGTGCCGAGCGATATCGCGCCATTTTTTCTGCTAATTGCGGTTTACGTAAATACAGTGCTGATGCAGTAACATCGCTTGAGTCTGCTTTAATGCGTTCCCATTCGGCTTTAGCAACATGCGCTTGTGCGCGTTCAATTTCGAGTGCTGAGCTTGCTTGGGCAAGGCCTGCCTCTACTTCAATTAAATCAGCTTCATAATCATTTGGATCAATTCGTGCTAAAATGTCACCTTGCTTTACAAAGGCACCTTCAACAAATTGTTCTGCAACTGAAATAACTTGGCCACTAACCTGAGCAATCAGCTCAGTGCGGTCTTTTGGTTGCACAATACCGTACGATTTTACATCGAGGGTAATTGCATCAAGGTGGACTGGTTGTGCTGCAACCAAAGGGCGCATGTCTTGGGGGGGCTTTTCTTCTGGTGGCTTTTTCATTGCAGAAAAGCCTGCTGCGAGGCCAATGCCACCAACAAGGACCGCGATCGGAAGTATTATTTGTTTTTTAGTCGCCACAGGGCATTCCTTCATAAATTGTGCTGATGGGCTAATGATACGCAATAAAGTGTTTACAGTGTGTTTGAAGATGTAACAAGTCATTGCACAAAGCGGTTACAAATAGAACGAAACACGCTATTTATGTACAAAGCAGCAACAAAACAATTGAAATTTATTACTGAGGTTAGAATGAAAACACAATCAATGGCGTGCCGTTTAGGCTGTGGAGCATGTTGTATTGCGCCAAGTATTAGCTCGCCAATACCAGGTATGCCAAACGGTAAAAAGGCCGGAGAACGTTGTATTCAGCTGGATGAACGTAATTTATGCAAGCTATTTGGTGATGAGTCGCGCCCAAAAGTGTGCAGTGACTTTAGTGCCACGTTAGATGTATGCGGGACAACCAATGAGCAAGCATTAACGTTAATTACCGAATTAGAGCAATTAACCTAATTTATTGTATTAAATACACATATATTTACAATTAATACGTTTGAAAAGTGTAGACACTTACTTTGTGTTTCTAAAACCCATACTCAGAGAAGAAAATTACGTATCTACTTTACATTGTCGCTAGTGTTACCTCATTTATTTCTCATTTAATTCTCTCAGTTCATAATTTTTTAATTATAAATGCACAAAGAGGGCGAAGAGGCGCTGCGCTTTAAGAGTGAGTGACTTAGACATAAAGTTATTTGGCTTAGTTACTAGTGATTTCTCATTTACTTCTCATTCACTTCTCTTTGCTCATACTATTTCAATTATGCATGTACACAGAGGAGGGGATTCTGCGCTTTTAGAATACTTAGGGAGGGCTGCTAAATGAGGTTTCTGATTCAGCTTTCTACTAGTCTGTTTCTTATTTTAATTAAAAAAACAAGCTCAGCGTGGAGTAAGCCCTCGCTGAGCGATAAAGTTACCAGCTATACGTGGCACTTAGTGTATATTGCTCGCCACGACCTGGCGTACCTGGAATTTCTTCAAACGACTCATCCCATAAGTTATCAGCCGCAAGACTAATAAAGAAGTTAGGCACAGCTGGTGGAGTTATTTTTAACGTCAGCTGAGTAAATAACGCCTCGTCACCTGAACGGCGTAGCGCATTTCTATGCTGTTTACGCCATTCATTATCTACTCGAAATTCTAATACATTAGTCGGGTTCCAAATCGCACCTAGAGTTAACCGGTGATCAGGAAAATTTAAGGCATAAAAGCTAGCATCAATATTTTCAGCGCCGTAGGTTTCTGTTTTATGTAAGTACGCATAGCTGGCAATAATTTCTGCGTTATCAAATTGTTTAGTAGCTAAAAATTCAAGGCCTGTGGTATCAATATCAACCGGCTGTGCAAATCGTGCTGAGCTTGAATCAAAGTTAAATGTCCAATCGGTTAGGTTGTTATCTTTACGATAAAAAAGCGCTGAATTGAGTTGCCAGCTTTGTTGCTCAAGCAATAAGCCCAGCTCTAAGCTTTTGGTGGTTTCACGCTCAAGGTTAGCGTTACTTCTAAACAAACCACCTGATTCACTGCCACCAATGGCGGTGTAGCCTGCTACTTGGCTTGCCTCGGCATACGATAAATACAATGTTCGCTCAGTGCCATCGTTATTTTGGGTATTGAAACTAACATCACCAATTAGCGATAGCTCAGAGTCATCACGACTGGTGTTATCAAATGTAGCCCCTAAACGTACAGTTAGTTGCTGATCACTTGCAAGGGATGTTTTGTATTCTGGTAATAAACTAATCTTAAAGTAGTTACGTGAAGTAAAGTTATTTTCAAGGGTGGTGGAGTCAATACTATCTTCTATATATTGCGCCGAGTAATTAACCGCAACTGACTTTGTTTGCGCATGACGACCTGAAATAGCCAATGATTTTATTTGTGTTTCATGAAATGCTTGGAACGCGCTTGGGTTTTCTCTTGAATAAACATAATGATCGTTATGCTCGCGGTAATAAGCGGATACTTCAAATTCACTGTTGGTAGCATAGGCTTGTTTATGGTTGAGCATCCATAATTGAGTTTCTAAGTCTTCGGTTTCATTGACACCAAATGGGGTATAAAGGTTTGGCCAACCAAAAAACTTTTCTTGTAAGCCGTAAAATAAATCAGTTTGTGAATCGCTCCCAGTTAACTGCACTCTGCCAGAAGTACGGGTAAAATCATGGTCGCCAAAATCAATTGAACCATCACTTTGTGAGTGCGAATATTCACCTTCAAAACCAATATGCCAATTAGCGTTTGCTTCAAGTGGAGAACTCAAACCTGCATGAATTGTTTGTAAGTTAAAGTCATTTGAGCCTGCGCCCAAAGAGACACTGCCACCGGTTGTTATTGGTTTCCAAGCAAACGACACAGTACCCACAGAGCTATTCATGCCATAAAGTGCGTTATCGGCTCCGGTTAATACGCTGGCACCCGTTAGCATTTGTGGTGCAATAGGAATTTCTGCAAAGTAGTGACCAGACTGCGGGTCAAGTAGGGTTGCACTACCGACTCTAAAGCCGGTATTTTCAAAAATACCACCGCGTATCGTTACATCAGCTTGTGCTTCAGCCATATTGCGTGATTGCAAGTCAACACGCGGGTCGTATTCTAAATTTGAAATAGGTGAATCAAAAGTGCCTACTGGTAAGGTATTGGCAGTGGGTGACGCTTCAATTGTTATTTGTTCTATGGTTGCTGTTTCTTTACTCTGCTCTGCATAAGCAACAGTTGAAATACTGGCTAGTACGGCCGGTATTATAAGGTGCGGGGCACGATTCATATCATTATTCTCATTTTATGCAATGACGCTAAAAATTAAATACCTTATCATTTTTATCACATGATAAGGTAAGCTCACTAAGCTAGGGTGATTTTGGGCGCTATTGTACATTAATGATAAAAAACTGCATTTGATAATCAAACCTAGCGTTACAAAATAGTAACTCTGCAACCTATAAATTATTTACATTGGTCACTTTATTATGCAAACACAACAATCGAGTCATTCATTAAATCAGCACACACTTTATTTTGCTGGTGGTTGCTTATGGGGCGTGCAAGAGTTTATGAGGTATTTACCTGGAGTAGTGACTACTGAGGCGGGGCGTGCCAACGGCACGAGTAACACAACACAAGGTGAATACGATGGCTATGCCGAATGCGTGAAAGTAACCTTTGATGCCCAAGAAGTAACCTTAAATGAATTAATTGGCTATTTTTTTGAGATTATTGACCCATACAGTATCAATAAACAAGGTGACGATGTAGGCGAAAAATACCGCACCGCCATTTTTAGCCAAGACAGCAATCATTTAAACATCGCCAAAGACTATATTAGCCAGCGTGATGATGCTGAAAAAATAGCGGTACAAGTAGCGCCATTGACTAATTATGTCCCTAGCGATCCTGAGCATCAAGACCGTTTAACCAATCACCCTGATGATTATTGCCATATCCCACTTGATTTATTACACAAGTATAAATAACAACTTCATTGGGGAGTATTTGAATAAAAAAGACTGGTAACTAATAAAGCTAAAATTAGCTGTTACCTCGTTTATGCTTTTTTTTTAGATTTATTAGGCTTTTTCTTTTTTCGAGGAAACTTATCTCTAGAAAGGTAGGGCACAGCTAAAAAGTAGATCCCAGTTCCTAAGTAAAAAAGAAGGTTAAAAAGATAAGCAAATGGAGAGGTCGAGAAAAAATAAACCTCAGACTCCACTCGATAATCTGTTGGTGTATGAACATAACCGTCGTATATAGATTTTCCTGCGATTATTATAAGTAATAACCCCAAAGCCCAAAAGACTAAAGAGAATGCGATTTGATTCAATAGCATTCTCGTATTACTGATATCTACATATTTTACTTTTGGTTTCTTATTTTTTGATTGCTTCATTTTGGCCAAAAAAAGTAATAATGATTGCTACCAGTATTCCTACCAAGCCAATGCTTGAAAACATTAGACTGTATTGGCTTTTAATATTGAAGATATTTAATAGGCTGGTTATTAACAATAAAAAAATACCAATAATTTTTATAATCGTGAGTGTTTTATTCGAACAAAACCATGTTTGACAAGAAGGGCATTGTTTTTCAATAAAAATACTATTTTTGTTAATATTTTTTATATCTTTAGCTGCAAAATTACTTTTACAATTTGGGCACGTTTCTTTCATTTTAATCCTTTAATTTATCTCACAACTTTAAACACAACGTTTACTAAACGTCTTATTGATTAAGCTTTATCCTTGTAACATGATTACTATAGCATTGAGCTATCACCTTGTTAATGTGTAACTTATTACTTTATAGGTAAACAGTCTTTAAGCCATAAAAAAGCCCGCAAACATGCGGGCTTTTAAATATCAATTAAAGTTTATTGCTGCGCTTTAGGCGGAAAGTTACTTAAAATATTGGCAACCGTTTCCTTAATAGCGGCTTCACGTTGTGATGGGGTTTGTTTTTTCTTTAAACGACCATCTTTAGCACCACGCCAAATTAATTGGTTTGACTCACGATCAATAATATCGATAACTAATGTGCCTACTTCATATTCGCGTGCGCTTACATCGTGGTTAAAGCCTGTGCCCCAGTAACCCCAACGCGCACCGTAGCCTACGTTAAAGCTGTCAACTTCAAGCTCTTTATCTACACTTGCATGGTAATTAACAAGTACATCAGCTTGCGCTACATCAACCAATTGCATACCTAATTGTTGGCTTAGTTGGTTGTTTACCGCATTGCGAACGCGTTTTTCCATAAGCCCACTGATTTGGTAGTTATTCGTGTCTTTGGTTAGACTCGCGTTTTCTACCCAAGCAAACGTTTTGTAGTTACTAAAGTTTGCTGATTTATCGTAATCCCAATCGGGCGTTTGTGTACAGGCGGTTAGTAATGCCAGTGCTGCGACAATAAATATGTGTTTCATTCCGTTTGCTCCAATAAAGTGCGTTTGTTTAAACTACCATGGGCGAGGGTAATTTAAAATCTATAAAATAAGTGTAACTGGCTAAGATGAATAGCCAATTAATTCTTAGTCCAGTAGAGAGGCTTTATGTTCAACCTCAATCCAATCTTTTTCATCTACCCAGTTTTGTGCGCCGTCTTTTACTGAACGAATTGGCACAATATAATCACAACTTATTTGCGGTTTAACCGAGGCAAATATTGGCACAAAGCCAAAGCTCAGGGCAGTTTCTATAATTGCCTTTTGATTTTGCGGGTCGATATCAGCCGCTTCATCTATATAAATAGGTATACGGTATAAGTTTTGTTCCTGATCGCTTAATAAATAACGAATAAACAACATGCCACATAATAGCTTAATGGTGATACGTGTACCATTTGAGCCAGCCGAGTCTATCTTTTCAAAGTGCTCGGTTTCACCTGCACGGTTAACCACTTCAAAACGAATATCAAACAAATCGGTGAGGGTCAGACCTGCTTTGTCTGAGGCGAGTTTAATTAAATGATCTTTTGCCTCGTTTACCGCGCTCTCGCTATAAGGTTCTTGGCTGAGTAAATCTAGGGTATCGCCTTGTTCAAATTGGTTAGAGGTACTGATAATAGTATCAATACTATCTACCAACATTTTGCGCGGGATAATATTAATTTTAAACGCTTGCAGGTTTGAGATGCGGTGCTGGCTAATGCCTTTATTAAAGCTATTCATTTCACGGCGTAAGCGGTCTAAATCTTCGCGCAGGCCTTTAATTGTAGCGGCCACTTCAGTGAGGGCAACGCGACCTTGGCGCTCAACTGCATCGCGCTCGTTATCAATGTTATGAAACGCGCTAATAAGCTTTTGATATTTACTAAACTCATCGTTTTCGTTATCAAACTTAGTAATACCGGCATTATAAATATGCATATAGGTATTACGTACATTTATATCGAAATTACGTAGCTCTTGGCAGTCCTTATTAAAGTGATGAATTAAATCGCTTAAATTATCAAAATCGATTTTTATATCAATCATGTAAGGCGTTACTTTACCACTGTATAAATCTAAAGTGTGGTCAATACGCTCAGTTTTAACTTGGCGTAAGCGCTCTGTTTGACGATTAATTTGCGCTTGTTTTGATTTGATTAACGAGCGTCTATCAGCAATTGAGCCACTGTTTTTTTGAATATCTTGTAGGTAACCGTCAACTTGTTCGCGCTCGGCTAAAAGCTGTTCTTTTAGCATTGCTTGGGCGTCAACTGACTGTTGCATCACTTCAAATTGCTCTAAGCGTTTAAGTGCACTTTCTGCACTCATAAGCTCCTCGTATAGCGCGTCTTTTTCTTTTTGTTTATCAGCAACATTGGCGGCCACTTCGCGCTGTTGTTTAAACTCTTTTAATGATTGCTCAAGCGCGGTTAACTGAGCGCTCAGTTGCTCTTTATTTTCGCCGCTTTGCATTTGTACTGGTGAGAGCTTTTTAAGTTTAATACTGGCACCGGGTAGGGTGAGTACACCGCCTTTAACATTCTCGCTCAGCTGTGCTAAAAATTCACCAAAGGCGTCTTCGTCATCAATGGTTATATCGCCATTACTGGTGGTGGCAAAGGAGAGAAGATCGGGGTTCAATAGCCGCGATATTTCTTCTACTTCTTTCAGTGATAAGTCTTCACGCATACGGGTGAATAAATTAAATTCTAAGTTTTTAAGTTGTAACTTTAAGCTCTTAATTTGTTTTTGTGTTTCACCAATACGGTAATCAAGGGTGTGCAGACTTTGCCCTTGAGCACTCGTAATAGAGTGTGACAACGACTCGTAGTCATTTTTTAACTGCGTTAGGTTGCTTTTGATAGTGGCTTTATTAACCAGCTCAAATTCACTTTTAAGGGCGTTGAAATCTAAAAACCATTGTTCAATTTGAGTTTGCTTGCGCTCTATATCGCGCGATTGTTGCACGTATAGCCCTTGCTTTTGTTCAAACTCGTGTTTTTCGTGCTCAATATCTTCAAGAGCGATGTTGAGCTCGCTTAGTTGCTCTTCTTGGTAAGCATCAAAATCAATCAGTGCTTGGTCAATTTTTGGTGCATAAGCGGCCAGTTTACCTTTAAGAACGGTTTGGTTTTCAAGCATAGATTCAAGGGCGGCTATGGGCTCTTGCATTGACTCAAGGGCTTTTAATTCACGTTTTGCGCGGTTTACTTTATCAAACGAACGGCGCCAAACCTCGTAAAAGTCGACCTTAGAATTTGACATATGTCGTTCAAACACACGCAACATAAAACGCTTAACGTCGTTTGCGCCTAATTTATGTAAATTAAGAATACGACGAAATATTTCTTTGTATATTGCAGAGTCTTGAACGTTGTTAAGGGGGATCATTTTTAAATTGATCTCACCGTCAAATTGCGTTGCTCCGCCTGTCAGAAGGGCGTTTAATTCTTGTGCCTTAAGCTCTATTGGGTTGTAACCTTGCTGCTTTAAGTGGTTAAACAGCTTGGTAAACTTAATAATGGTATTGCCTTGGGTGTACTGGGCTAAATCAAGCTTACCTTGATAGCAAAAGTATTGGTGCGCATAACCGGCAATTTTACCTAAGCCAGCAACGCCAATGACGACTGAGCCATGAGGTAAATCGGCTTGCAATAAAATGTACGATTGATCTGATGAAAAATAAAACTTACGGGTTTCATCTAAATCGTGGCCATCCCACTCGGTTAGGCGTAAATCGTTAATTAGCGGAAACTGCAGTGCATTAATTACTGAGCTTTTACCTGTGTTGTTAGGGGCACAAATCGAGCTACTTTTATCCAGTGGGATCACACATTTGGCATAGCCTGCGGTATTTAGTAGGGCGAGTTTACTCAGTCCGTATAAATTTTTCATTGCTCGTCCTCACTAATAAAGGTCTCTTCGTTTACTTCCATTAAGGCATCAATATAGCGGTGAATAGGGGCTTGCAACATAAAGCCACCTTCTACCTCGCGGGCAAGGCCTAAACGTACCATGCGTAAATACACATCTTTGCGTAAGTCAGAACCCGAAAATATCTCAAGCTGATCGAACAAATGTTTATTAAGCTGTACCAAGGTTTGCATTAGCTCTAAATCGTTTGGCTCGTCAAATAATGCGCGCATTGGGTCTTTACCTGTATTGGCAAAATGCTCTATTAAAATGTAAATAGTGAGCGCTACAGCGCGGGAAATCTTACCCATGTTTGGGGTGCTTTCATCGCTGGCAAAATAATAAAAACCACGGCTATCGTGTTTTAACTCGTGGCCTAGTGCTGTAAATAAGGCAGTATAAGCGTCTATTTGTTGGTCAAGCTCTTGCCACATTACGGTGTCTTGTTCGCAAATGTGGTAACCGGCGACTAATTTTTTATTAATGGCTTGTAAGTGAGAAAGCTCATCTAAGTTTATATGGGTCATGGTGATTACTCGTGCTCGGCTTTATCAGCCTGAGGCTCTGAATTAAAGGGATATAAATTAAAGTGCTGGCCTGCAATGTTAACGCGAGCTTTTTTATCGCTTTGGCTAATTTCTAGGGTGTTATCGCTTACCAACTTTTGATACAAAAACAACATTTCATCGGCTTCAAGTTCAGGGTAGCTTTCGTCTAAAAATTGCAGCAAAGGCTGTGGTTTTTTACGCTGCTTTTTAAAGCGTTTGGTAAATTGCGCTTTTACATCGTGGTAGTCAGGAATGTTTGGCGTGACAAACGCGGGCACATCATTTTGTTCTGGTAGCTGATATTCGTGGTGTTCAAACTCAGCTAGGCTTGCCATATAGGCAACAATATGACGCTGTTGACCCAGTGAATACTTTTGCGCATCGCTTACAAAATGGGGTTGCACGGCGCTGAGCATATTATCCACCCCGTTTTTACGAATTAGCCCTAAAACTTTTGCCGCTTGGCGGGTAATAAGGTTATTACGGCGCAACTCTTCACGCAGTGGCATTAGCATATCGGCACTTTTACGTAAGCTTGTCCGACCAACTAGATGCATTTCGAGAATACGGGTACGTAATTGCTCAAGCATACGTTTATCACTGTACGCTTTACCTGAGCGTTCAATATGTTCTATTTGGGTGCTAATTTGTTGCTCAATTAGAGTAAAACAGGCATGAAAGTCGCCTCTAATATCGACCATTTCCAGCATGGGTTCTATATATTCATCAAACGCTTCTATGACGGCTTTGTAGCGCTTTTGCAGCGATTGCACCGCGTTATTTGATTTGGCTTGCTCAACAATATTTAAAATGGCGTTTTCGTTGTGTAAAAACAGCTTAATTATTTTACGAACCCGATCATCCATAATGCGGCTAAAGCGGCGTAAATCATCAAAATCTTCCATTTCACCGGCATTAGACAGCCGATTACCTAAGCGAGCTAAATCATCAACCAATACGCTTATTTCTTGTGCTAAGCCTAAATGTTCTTCTTGAAGTAAAAAGGTAGCAAAGTCCGCAATGGCACGGTTAATTTCTAGTTGTGACGATTTAGCCAAGGGAATAATGATTTCTTGATTTAATAACCGATTGGTTTCTTTGTAAATACGCTCATTATTCCATGTCGGTTGCTTTTGTTTTATGGCATTTTGTAAATCTTTAATACTAAAGTCGGCCATTTTAAAGCGTTTAAATAATAGCTCTAATACACCCCAATGCTCAGTGAGGGTATTAAGTAGCTTTTTAGCTGGGATCATAAGGCGTTACAACATCCTAGTATTCGTTATTTTATATTTCTTGAACTTATATGGTATTCGTTTTTGCGACGATTTAATAATAGTTTTTACACTCGCTTAGTGATAGTATCCGCGCCGAATATAGGCACATAGAGTGTGTACCTCTATTTTTTACATGGTTTCAATTTTTACTTAAACCCGAAGGTTGTTTAATATCATGGTTTCCTCGATTATCCTGACGCTGATAGCGATTGCATTCTTGCTTATCGTTATTGAGGATGTGATTCACGTAAACAAAGCCAAAACGACATTATTTTTTGGTACACTTTGTTGGATTATCTCCTTTATTTTTCCTCTTAATGGGCAAAGCCCTGAAACGATTCAAACCCTCCTTGACCACAATATTTTAGAAATTGCTTCCTTATGGCTGTTTTTAATGGCCGCAATGACCTTTGTTGCCTATTTAAACTCCAAAGGACTTATCGAAAATGTTGTGAACCGGATAATGCCATCCAGCATTAGTGAACGAAAGCTAATGTTTTTGGTAGGGTGTTTTGCATTTGTATTTTCATCTATTTCCGACAACGTAACAGCTACACTGATCTCCTTGGCTGTTATAATGTCATTAAAGCTTGAAGCCAAAAAGTTAGTTAAGTACGCCACGCTTATTGTATTTGCTGTAAACTCAGGGGGTGTATCACTTATCACAGGTGATGTAACCACACTTATGATTTTCCTTGATGGTAAAGTGACTATTAGTCACTTATTATTGTTAATTGTGCCTGCATTATTAAGCGTATTATTACTGGCTACTCTATTATCAATTGGTATGAACAAGCAGTTAGAGTTTAAAAAGACTAAATTTAAACGAATTGAAAAAACTGACATTACTATCGCTGTTATTTTCTTCACTACCGTTATTTCTACCCTTACTTTAAGTGTTTTATATAGTGTGCCGCCGTTACTTACCTTTTTACTCGGCCTGTCTATTATGTTTTTAGTCGCGCAATTTTTAATGCGCAAAAAAGACATCAATAAAGATATGATCGACTTTATACGTGACATAGAGTACGACACCTTACTGTTTTTCGTAGGTGTGTTATTACTTGTTGGCGCATTAAAAGAAGTCGGCGTGCTAAGCCAATTTACAAACCTGTATACAGTGATGGCGCCAGAGTACGCAAACTACTTAATGGGTATTTTATCGGCCGGTGTTGATAACGTGCCACTAACGGCTGCGTTACTAAAAGCCGACATTGTAATGAGTCAACAACATTGGTTGTCGTTTACGTATGCAACCGGTGTGGGTGGTTCAATGCTGATCATTGGTTCGGCGGCTGGTATTATTGCTATGAGTAAGGTTAAAGAACTTACTTTTGCAAGTTACCTTCGTTTGTCGTTGTATTTGTTAGTGTGTTACACCTTAGGTTATGCTGGCTCTTACTTTATGGGTAGTTTTATTTGATTTTATAATAAAACGACTTGACAGCTAGACGTCTAAACGATAACTTTCAAAGCCGCACTCTTAGTGCGGTTTTGTTTTATTAGCCACAGGTTAATAATACATTCAGAAGAGGTGCGATACTTAGGTACTTAATGTGAGGCAACGACAGCCTGCGACCATTAAGGAGGGAAGTACTCGCCGAGGAAAATAATGGGTCGTTACCATTGTTTTTCGGTTTATGGGGCTGAATCCTCAAAACTGTCACCAATTTAGGTGGAGAGCTTCTGGCAGTAGATTTTTCTTATCTTTATTTCCTGCCAAGTTCTTCTTGTTTTATTGCGGTTTGGATGCCGCGAAAGGAGACGAAATGACTACCCAATCAGTGCCACAAAGTTCACAGTGCACAAAATCAGATTACATTGTTGCCAAATTTGGTGGCACCAGCGTTGCTAACTTTGAGGCGATGAGCCGTTGTAGCGAAATCATTGTAAACGATAGCAGCGTTCGAATTGTTGCAGTGAGCGCCAGCGCCGGTGTAACTAATCACTTGGTGGCACTTTGCAAAGCCGATATTGATGCCGCTGAACGTCAGCAGCATGTTGACGGTGTACTTGCTATTCAGCAGGCAATTTTAACTGATCTGACCCTAGATGATGATTTAGCGCTTGGTTTTAATAACACCCTCGATGACTTCCAAACACTGGCACATCAAATACTGACAACAGAGCAGCAACACGATGAGTTACTCAGCTTTGGCGAGCGTTTATCGTCGTATTTATTTACTCAAGTATTGCGCTTAAAGGGCTTAAATTCGCAGCGTTTTGATGTTCGCCAGGTGCTTAAAACCGATAGCCAATTTGGTAAAGCCAGCCCTAATGTAACCGCCACAGCGCTTGCAGCTAAAAAGCATTTAATTCCTTTACTAGATAACAATGTAATTGTTACTCAGGGCTTTATTGGCAGCGATGAAAACAATGTAACCACCACACTGGGTCGCGGTGGCTCTGATTACAGTGCCGCCTTGTTAGCTGAAGCAATTAACGCTAAAAGTGTGCATATTTGGACCGACGTAGTGGGTATTTTTAGCACCGATCCGCGTTTGTGTGTAAAAGCCACACCTATTGCGCGTTTAAGCTTTGATGAAGCGGCAGAAATGGCCACTTTTGGCGCTAAAGTGTTGCATCCAGCTACAATTTTGCCAGCCAGTCGCAGCCATATAAATGTGTTTGTTGGCTCAAGCACAGAGCCAGAGCGTGGGGGCACTTGGATTGAGCGAGAAAAATCGCAGCTACCTGGTATTCGTGCGGTCACGCAACGTAAAAACCAAATACTACTGACCTTAAAAAGCCCCGAAATGCTATTAGCGAGTGGTTTTTTAGCGCGTATCTTTACTATTTTAAGTGAATGTAATATTTCGGTAGATTTGGTTACTACCTCTGAAATTAGTGTAGCTATTACCCTTGATAATGCGCCTAATGCATCACGCCCAGAGCTAGATCAAGAATGCTTAGATAAACTCGCTGAGTTTTGCCATGTATCGGTTGAGAACAATTTAACCCTAGTAGCACTTATTGGGTCTGAAATTGTATTGCGTCAGCACGAAATGAATTTAATGCAGGTGTTGAGCGAATTTAACATTCGTCTTATTTGCCATGGTGCGAGTAAACACAACCTGTGTTTTTTAGTCGAGCAAAGTGAGTCTGATGCTGTGGTTCAAGCTATTCATAGCCGACTACTTGAAGGCGAGCTTGCTGCTTAACGCTGCAAATGAGATAAATGAGCACTGCCAGTCGGTGCTTTTTTTTGCCACAACGCTAATATCAAACTGCTCGTTTACATCATTTGTTAATGCGGTACTAGTTGCACTTAATTGCGAGTTGCCAAGCTCACAAAATACATTGGGGCTTAATAGCTGGGCAATAGGGCGGCTGGTTGCTTTTGCTAACGCCTCTTTTAAAGTCCAAAGTCTAAAAAATGTCGCCGCTTTAGAAGCTGTGCATGGTTGCTTAGTTATAAGAGCCACTTCTGCAGCATCATAAAAGTGCTTTGCGAGTTTTTCAAATGGCCGTTTTAAACTGATTTTTTCTATATCAAAACCAAATAGCGAATGATCAATATTTAGCGCCACGCCTACCAAACCATGAGAGTGTGACACACAGCAACTATACACCTGGTTGTTATTTATATTTAGCTCAAGCTTACTGGTTTGTTGATTAAATTCAGAGCTGATTTTATCAAGCGTTATATTACTGCTGCTAGGTAATACACTTTTGACTAAATATTTTAGTAACAGCCGCGTTGCTACATATTCTTGCTTTGCTTGAGGCGTTTTACGACGCGCGATGACACTTAATTCAAACGGGCTTAAAAACTGTGTAAGTGTTAGCTCATCAACCTGCAATTGGCTGGCATCAAATAATAAAATGGTGTGGTTATTATTCTCAGCAAGCGGGGTGTGTAATAACTGATTGTCGAAGTAAGCTGAACTCATTATTGCTCGTTAAAAGTGAATACCGATTACATAGTTATCGTTATAAGCTGGATAGTTTGTGAGCGGTTGTTTGCTGTTATGCGCGCTAAGTACATTTTTATTACTCAGTCGCCCTTAAATATGGTTTAATTCACATTCGATAAAATAATAACAGATTTGTAGGTGTATGACACAAGTGCGTGATGGTTTTCAAAGTCGACTTGGTTTTGTATTGGCAGCAGCCGGTGCTGCGGTAGGTTTAGGCAATATATGGGGTTTTCCTACACAGGCTGCTAACCATGGTGGCGGCGCATTTTTATTGGTGTACTTTATTGTTATTTTTTTGCTAGCGCTTCCCGCGTTATACACCGAGCTGTATTTAGGCTACAAAGCCCAAGCTAATCCGGTTAAAGCCTTAGGCCAAGCATGGCAAGACCATGCGCCTAAAGTTGGCGCTGCTGCAGGTTATATAGGCTTAGCTGGCGCAATTGTCATGTTAAGCTTTTATTCAATAGTGGCAGGTTGGATGCTTTCTTACGCCATAGAGCCTATAACCACCTTTCTAGGCTTACAGAGCTTAAGTGAGTTTTTACATAGCGACTCTATGCTACGTAATTTTATATTTACGCCGCTGATGCTTATTTTAACCGCCAGCATTATTTTAAAAGGTGTTAAATCAGGAATTGAAACCTGGTCGCGCCGTTTAATGCCATTATTACTTGTTTTACTCGTTGGCCTAATTGCTTACATTGCTACCTTAGAGGGTGCCAGCGAAGGGTTTGCGGCCTATTTAGTGCCTGACTTTAGTAAAATACTCGACCCCGATTTAATTATTGCCGCAATGGGGCAAGCGTTTTTCTCATTATCACTGGGTGTGGGCTGTATGATGATTTATGGCTCTTATTTAAAGCCTGGTGCTAACTTACCAAAATTGACTGCAAGTGTTGCGTTACTCGACACCAGCGTGGCATTTTTAGCTGGACTATTAATTATACCGGCTATATATGTGGCGCAGTTCAATGGCGTTGAAGTATTTAGCAACGGCAAGCTAATTGGTGAAGGGCAGCTTATTTTTGCCATATTACCTGAGTTATTTGGCACCATGGGTGAAATTGGTTTATTGGTTGGCTTACTATTTTTTGTATTGATGTCGATTGCTTCAGTTACATCAACCATTTCATCGACTGAAATTCCGGTGGCTTTTTTAGTAGAAAACCACAGCGTAGATAGAACCAAAGCTACATGGGCCGTTAGCGCCATTGTATTTGTTTGTGCCAGTACTATTATTGTTAATTTTGATTGGCTATTTGGTTTGGTTATTATGGTATTTACTCAATACCAACTCCCGTTGATGGGACTGTTTTATTTTATTACAGTGGGCTGGTTATGGCAGCGTGGTAATAAGCTTCATCAAGCAAGTTCTGGTGCACATTATTGGTTTGCTCAGTACATTCGTTTTGTCTGCCCAGTGCTAATGACCTTAGTATTTGCAAACGTTGCGTTTGGCTAGAATACAACAACAACTCATGTGTTATTGATAACAAAAAAAGCGAACACTATATTTTGTTCGCTTTTTTGCTTTTTGTTTAGCCGCGCTATAGCACTTCGTTTGTTAAGCTATTTCCTTGAGTAACCTCAAATGCATTTTGTAAGGTGATATTGGCAATTTCTGTAAGCGCTTCTTGAGTAAAAAAGCCTTGATGGCCGGTGATCAATACATTTTTAAAGCTTACCAAGCGAGAGAAAATATCGTCTTGGTTTATATCGTCGCTGTGGTTTTTAAAAAACAGCTCTGATTCTTGCTCGTACACATCAAGCCCTAAATAACCTAGTTTTTGTGATTTAAGTGCCTTAATACACGCTTTACTATTAACCAATGCACCGCGCGAGGTGTTTATTAGCATAACTCCTGTTTTCATCGCTGCAAATGCGTCATCGTCAATTAAATGATGGGTGTGCTCGTTTAACGGGCAATGCAAAGAAATGATATCGCTTTGTGTAAGCAATGTGTTTAAATCAGTAATTGTGTAATTACCAGCTTGTGCATTAGGATCGCACACTAAAATGTGAGCGCCGAAACCGGTTAATATATTACACAATGCTTGGCCAATTTTACCGCAGCCAATAATACCCACCGTTTTATTATGTAAGTTAAAGCCAAGTAAGCCGTTTAAGTCAAAATTGTCTTCACGTACGCGGTTATAAGCTTTATGGGTTTTACGGCTAAGCGTAAGCATAAGTGCAATACAATGCTCTGCGACTGCCTCAGGGCTGTAAGCCGGAACGCGCAGAACACGCATACCATGCTGTTTAGCAGCGGCTAAATCTACATTATTAAAACCCGCACAGCGCAGTAAAATGGTGTTAACCCCAAATATAGCCAGTTGCTCAATAACCGCTTTATCTACCGAATCGTTTACAAATACGCATACCGCATCAAATTCTTTAGCTAAAACCGCAGTGTGCGCCGATAAACTTTGCTCAAAATAGGTAATAGCGATGTTAGAAAAGCCAGTTAAGCTTTGTTCAAAAAAAGGCCGCTCGTATTTTTGAGCACTAAAAAAAGCAATTTTCATTTATTACTATCCTACTAACTTAGTGGGCTAAGTGAAAACCAAGCCTAGTTACACCTACCATAAACCATTTTTATTATAGATGCCTAACCAAAACGAGTGTTTGCTGTTTTTATAATCGGCGTTGACCCTAAACTGCTTGTTATTACGCTGTGTAATGACTCTGGTTTAGTGCGCGGCGCATAGCGCGCAATTAGTTGTCCTTGAGCATTAATTAAAAACTTAGTGAAGTTCCACTTTATGGCACGGTTTTGTGCAATTCCACGCGTATGTGATTTTAAATAACTAAACAAGGGGTGTGTATCTGGGCCATTCACCATAACCTTATCAAAGACTTCAAAATTAATTGCAAAGTGTTTTTGATAGTAGTCTTTTATTGCCATGCCCTCTAATGGTTCGTTTTTATCAAACTGATTGCATGGAAAGGCTAAAATAGTAAACCCATCGCTTTTGTATTGTTGGTATAGCTTTTCAAGCGCACATAATTGCGCCGAAAAATGACATTTGCTTGCTGTATTTACAATAAGAACCGTTTTTCCTTTTAACTGGCTCAAAGGAAAATCACTGTTATTACAAAGTTGTGCGTTAAATTGATAAATGCTATCCATAGGTTACCTACCTAATTTCCTGATGCGGGAAATTTTAAAAGACTTTCATTCGCTTTTTTAGCGGCCGATTGACATAATCGAGCTTATGTTTCTAAGTTATCAGTTAAATAGGTCATTTTTATGTCAGTTAAAATTGCATTTATAGGTTTAGGCGTAATGGGTTACCCAATGGCAGGGCATCTAGCAAAAGCGGGGCACAGCGTATGTGTTTATAACCGCACAGCAGCTAAAGCACAAAAATGGGTTGAAGATTTTAACGGCAGTTTTGCACCTACCCCGCGTGAAGCTGCAAGTGGTGCCGATATAGTATTTATGTGTGTTGGCAATGACGACGACTTACGGTCAGTGGTATACGGCGATGATGGCGTTTTAGCTGGTATGGATAAAAACACGATTTTAATCGATCACACAACTACTTCTGCTGAGGTAGCGCGTGAAGTTGCGGCAAAAGCGGCTTTACAGCATATCGACTTTATTGATGCGCCGGTATCGGGCGGTCAAGCTGGCGCTGAAAATGGGGTGTTAACCGTAATGGCCGGTGGCAACGAAGCAGTATTTGCTAAAGCACAACCTATCATGGCGGCATTTAGCCGTTTTAGTCAGCTTTTAGGCGAAGCGGGCTCAGGGCAATTATGTAAAATGGTTAACCAAATTTGTATTGCAGGTGTAGTGCAAGGCTTAGCTGAGGGCTTACATTTTGCCAAACAAGCGGGGCTTGATGGCGAAAAAGTAATAGAAACCATTTCTAAAGGCGCTGCTGGTTCGTGGCAAATGGAAAACCGTTACAAAACAATGTGGGCAGGTGAGTACGAATTTGGTTTTGCTGTAGATTGGATGCGCAAAGATTTAGGCATTGCCCTTGATGAAGCTAAAAATAACGGTGCAACACTGCCAATGACCGCCACGGTTGATCAATATTACGCTGATGTACAAGCTCTGGGCGGCGGACGATACGATACTTCAAGCTTATTAGCACGTATCGAAGCAATGCATAAAAAGTAATGTAATTGGTAAAAGTAAATTGTTCACAAAGAGGGTAAGAGACGCTGCGCTTTTAGAGGAAGTGATAAACATAAAAATGAATGTTGGTTTTATGTTTTCTCATTCACTCTCTAGTACTTCTCTTTGTGAGATAAATTTTACTTTGTTTGTAGTGTTACAGTTACTTAAAACAAAAAACGCGACACTTTTTTGCTAAAGGGTCGCGTTTTTTATGCGTTATATAAACTACAGTAAATTACATGCTTTGCGCGTAGTTATATAAGGCTTTTAAAATTGTTAGATTTTTTTCGCTGTCATCATGTTCATGCGCTAAGTTTTCAAGGGTGATCATAAAATCTTGTGCGCTGATTGATGGCTGATCTTCGCCATGCATTAACTTGCTTTGGCAATATTGACGCCATTGATCAAGCTCTTGCTGGTTTAGCGTTTGTGGCCAGTTACGGGCGCGGTATCTAAACAGCAAAGTATTAAATTTAGGATCTTCAAATTCAAGCTTTAAGCTTGCTAAGTCTTCAGGCTTTGCATCACGAATAATCGCAAATTTAGCTTTATCAGCATGGCTAGTAAAGCCATCATATAATAAGTAATCCACGTTCGTGGTCGCGCTATAATCGCCTTGCTCATTAAATACCTCAGTGACTTTATCACGTAGCTCGGTATTGGCTTTTAAAATGGCTAAATTAGTCAAGCATTGCTCTCGGTCAATACCCAAGCGAGCAGCGTTTTCAGGCAGTAGCGTTTTAGCAGGTGCTAAAATAGGGCACTTGTTTAAATGCACTAATTTTAAACCTACCGGTAAATCACCCTCTGCTAAATCTATACGTTTGGTGTATAAACGCTTGCGTAATTCTTCTACATTTAAATCAAGTAATACCTGTGGGTTTTGGGTTAAATCAAAACAAATAACCGCGTTTTTATTTACCGGGTGAAAACTCATAGGTGCTACCCAAGTGGTACAACCTTGTGTTGCTGGAATACGAGACGAGGTGTGCACTAATGGGGTCATATTAAACACATCAACCATTTCAGCGAGTGCTTTTTTACCGCGAAGACTAAAAAAGAATTGGTACAGTTTAGGTTGCTTCTCTTTAATTAACTTTGCCAGTGCAATGGTGGCCGTTACATCACTTAATGCGTCGTGCGCAGCGGCATGTTCAATACCATTAGCGACGGTTAAATGCTCAAGCTTAAAACTAGGGCTACCATCTTCTTTTAGCGGCCACTCAATGCCCTCAGGGCGCAGCGCATAGCAGGCACGCACTAAATCTATAATATCCCAACGACTGTTATTGTTTTTATATTCACGTTCGTACGGGTCGTAAAAGTTACGATAAAAGCTATATCGGCTTACTTCATCATCAAAGCGTATACTGTTATAACCAGCCACACAGGTATTGGGTACGCTAAATTCTGCATGAATTTTAGCAATAAATTCAGCCTCAACTAAGCCTTTTTGCATCGCCACTTGTGGGGTAATACCGGTAATTAAACACGCTTCAGGATGGGGGAGGTAATCAGCCTGTGGTTTACAGTACTCAATAAGCGGCTCGCCAATAATATTTAAATCAAGATCGGTGCGCACACCGGCAAACTGACTCGGCTTATCCTTTTGCGGGCTTGCCCCCCAGGTTTCATAGTCGTGCCAGTAGATTGTAGCTTGGTTTTCGTAGTATGTTGGTTCGCTCATTCTTTCTTTAAGCCCTATATATTCGTGGGTTTTATTTGCTTTTGTTATTTATTGTCTATTTTAGAAAGCACTTTAATATTTGCATGGTGTGTATAAATTCGCGTATAAATTTTTTGCTAACTGTGTATAAAAAATTAAATGGCAATCAGTTAAACGAAAATAAGAAAGCTGCTAGGCAAAAATCAAACACCGTGTGTATTATCGCATAGAGATAGTTTAAGTGTAAGGGTGTCAGCTAAAGACGTAATCACATGGCCGTATCGTTGTCGTGTAGGTGGTAAACAGGTAAACATTACGCTAGGGCGTTATCCTGGGCTTAGTATTAAAGAAGCACAAGACTACATACCGCTGTTTCAAAATTGGTTAAGCCAAGGTAAAGACCCACGCCTAGAGCTTAAACTCATGCGAAACAATGGCAAGGGTTTACTCATAATGGCAGATATTGCTGCAACGTGGCTAGATAAAAAAGTACCCGACCTAAAAGAAAAAACACAAACGTTAAACGACGCAAACGGGTGTATAACTCAGTTGTTAAACCTAAAAAAACACCAGTTCTAGAGAAAAGATCATATAAAGGTAAGGAAAACATAAAGGGCTAAATTTCTTTAGCCCTTTATAATTACAATGCTAGCAAGCTACTAATAGCAATTATTAGGTGTGTAACATTAATAATTGCTCGTTCAGAAATTTCTAAGGATAAGCTGAATTTCAACTTTTTACCCTCCAAAAAATATAAAACTAACTTGCTGATAATTTCAGAATACGTTACGCTGTTTTTGTACAAATAAGCGTTTGTTGAAACCTCAGCAAGTGACTTCACTAACACCATATTACCAGTATGGTGTTAGTCCCTCCCCTGAAAACCACCACAAGATGTAGTAATAATTCCAGCTTCAACACCAAGATAGTGTGATTAAGAATCTATTGCAAGGGACAAAAAACGCTCTAATTGTGGATAACATTGGTATAACGCACTTGTGTTAGTGCACACTAACCTGTTAGTATTCGATAACATTTATATTTGCAAAAATCAACTAAGGAAAGGTTAAATTCACTCATTTCAAAAATAAAATCTAGCTGCTTTTTTAATCATCATCAATTGCTATTTTTTTATACATACTTGAAAAAGTGGAAATTTTGAACGGTTATTAGGTATGGAATTTAGTTTATAGCCCAATTAATTCTAATTGTTCTTCACGCGGTAGGTTTTTAATAAGCGATGCTGCTAATTGCGCAGTGGTTTTACAAGGCGGGTTTAAGAAGTGATCAAACGATTGGGTAATACGGAACGTAGCCCCGCACTCTTTAGTGTTAGTACACGAGCAATATAAATTAACCACATGGGCGCTTTGCTTTTTGCGTGACGTAATTGTTGCTTTAGCTCCGCAATGTGGACAAGTAACCCGCGCTATAATAACCACTAATCGTTAATAAAATACACTGTCATTTTGTGCATAACAAATAACTATTATTAGGTGTCATACTTCTTATTAGCACAGCGCAAGTTTCTAAGGTTGCGTAAGTATCTTATTTTTTATAATGTCGACTAATCTGATATGTTGCATCTTCAATCAAAAAGGAAAATGTAATGGAATATAAGAATGGTGAACTTAATAATAAAATCATATCTCTAATGAAGAATGATGTATTAGTTGCTAAAGGGCGCGTAATAGAAGGTAATACAGCAGGTATACACCTCGATGAAGTAGGATTCATTGAAGAGGGTAAAGGTGTCAAAAATCTATATAGTCATGTCGATTTAGTCAAATATAGGATTCTAGTTAATAGCTAAAAATATCTATATGCCATGAACTATAAAGTAAAAGCTCTAGCTCCTAACTAGCGCTTTCTTTTTATCCCGACCACCCCAAAACGCCCTAAACAACCGCATTAGCCCAAGCGTTGAAACAGCAATACCCACTATCACAAATTCAAAGTACCAAGGCGCGCCGTTATAACCCACAGCCTGCCAACCTTTTTGCATATACGGTTGCATGGCCGGTATAAAATGGCACACAAACAAACCCACAAAGAATAGAATAAACAATTCATCCATTAAGGTTTTGTCGCTCTATTTATAATGTTATAAACTTAAGCTAACTACTAATTAGCTTTAACAAAATGAAACTAATAATAAGAACGATTCTATTTTGGGTATTAATCACCTCTACCGCTGTGTTTGCTGAGCTTTCTAAAGTTAAAGTAAATGGCTTTGATATTGAATATGAAATGGTGGGTAGTGGCAAACACACTGTTTTACTGGAGGCGGGTGGCTCTGCAGGGCTTAGTGATTGGGATCCCATTTATAACTCGCTTACTAAGTATGCAAAAGTAATTCGCTATTCTCGAATTGGCAATGGCGGCTCTTCGCAAATAAAGAAAAACTATAGCTCAGAGCAGTATGCTACTGAGGCTTTACTATTGCTTAAAGCGTTAAAAATTGAAGAACCGGTAGTTTATGTGGCGCATTCTTATGGTGCTTATATCGCAAGGGTATTTGCGGCAAGCTACCCCGATAACATTAAAGCGTTAATGTTAATTGAACCCGCCTCAGAGCATGATGTTGATATTATGCGTAAGATTGATTTACCGCGCGCTGAAAAAGAAATTGCTGCTATAAAACGTGATGATATGAAAAACGGCATGTCGAATCAGTATTTAGACTTTTGGTCGAAGCGACCTTTGCCCGATTATCCACAAATAGCAGATATTCCCGTGACGGTTATTGCCTCAGTTAAAAAATATGAAAATCCATCGGTGTTATTTTTTACTGAAAAAGGGCGTGAAATGTGGGGAGAACTTCATTCAAACTGGGCTAATGCTTTTCCTCAAGGTGAGATAGTGCTAACCAGTAAAAGTTACCACTATCCACAAAATGATGAGCCAGAAATGGTAGTTAAACAAGTTTTGAAGCTATTATCACGCACTCAATAGTGAGATCGGATTATTTTTTTTAATAACGACTAACTATGAGTTCTTTTTGTAATAGGTGGTATTTTTTATTTATTGTGATGTTTATTACGCCTGCATTAAAAGAGTAAATTAAAACCAAATAAAAAGCACTGCAGGTTCACTGCAGTGCTTTGTTTAGGGGAATGATATTAATTATTTTGCAGTTGCAACAAGCTTAACCCAATCGTAATTAGTGACGCCTAACAAGCCGATTTGTAATGTCTGGCCAGAACTCACCTCTAAGATACAACTTTCATTGCTGTCTTTGTTGTTCGATAAGCAATCGTATTGTGTTTTTGTTACTGCTGCATCCGCTCGAACATAGAGGTTAGTATTTCCCTCGCCACCCAATGTTTTTATGTTTACAGTGGTTGCGCCTGTAGGTACTACATAACTATAGCGCTGCCAAAAATCTGGAAATCCATAAGCACGAGACGTTAATACGCGAGTATCATTATCTGTAGGTGGTGCGCTATTTTCATAATTAGCCACGATTGTTACGTTTTGATAGCTGTTATACGCTTTAAGCATAATGTAAAAACGACCTTCTCCTTGACTTATATTACAGCTTTCAGTGTTACCATTTCTAAATGGGCGGCAGTCGTAATTATTTGTGCTCGGCACTGTACTCTTTTTAACGTAGAGGTCTGCATCACCTGAACCACCCGTTATGTCGATTGAAATGTTAGTGCTATTTGCAGGTACATCAATATAGTAAATAGTCTCTTGATTTAATGCTGCACTTTGGCCTGTTAATGCTTGCCCTTTAGTTAATTCAATTTCTGTTGATGGACCATTGGAAACATTAATTGTTTGGGTTAGTGTATTTGTATTATTGTTACTATCTTGCACAGTAACAGATACATTGTAATCACCTTCAGATACAAAATTATGTACTACGGTTGCACCTGTATCGGTTTGGTTATCGCCAAAGTTCCAACTATAGCTATTAATAGTACCTGCTGAGCTGGAGCTTGTTGCATCAAAATTACACTGTAATTGCTCACAGCTGTATTCAAAACGTGCGGTAGGTGGCAGTGGTGTAGTACCGTCGTTATCGCCAACAGGCACTGTGTTATTAAAGTAAGTTGCGACTTGGGGCCAAATCTTACTTATTTTGGCGCCTTTATTGTAGCATCCGCCTAAGTGATGAAGTGCAATAACACGATTACTTGATGCTGCAACAACAGGAGAACCGGAAGAGCCGCCTATAGTGTCACAATAGTATCCAATATCCGTATTACTTCCACGCCCATTCGTTGAGGGGGCATTAACTTGACACAAACCATTGGTGTCTTGATCAGATTCAATCGACAGCTCCTTAGGATTACCTGAACCATGTTGCGGAATATAAATACGTTCACTTTGCTGTGCGTTTCGCACATCAAGCCCTAAGTAACCAAACTGTTCAATATTGGCAAAGTCATTAACACTAAATAGGGTGTAATCTAACGTGTAGTCAGTTTTAAAAAACTCTTTACCTGTTACTTTTACAATGGTTTCTCTGGTTGTCCCATTACAACTTTTATTTTGGTAGTTAAACCACACTTCTGTAGAAGCAAGCTCAGATGCAGTTTCGATACAGTGGTTATTGGTAAATAATTTATTATCGCTGCCAACGCGCCAACCGGTACATAAGCTGCGCCCACCAATTACTAAGCGTGCTACGGGGCGGCTGCGGTCAAACTCTGTTGGGTTGGAATTAGCCCAACACTGCACATCTTTGCGCTCATTAATACCGCAGGTAGACAAAGGGGCAGGTTTATTTTGTTCATTGATATTTATATTGGCACTTTCAGTGCCGTAAAAATAGCTATCAATAACACCAAACTGGTGTTGCTGCTTACTGTTTTTTGGATCAGGGTAATATTCAATGATAACGCTGTCATTTGAAACCGACATAGAAGAAAATGAATGCACACCATCATCTCCGTTTAAGCTATCGATTGTTGCAGCGTCCATATTATTACTACTATATTCATATCGCTCTGAGTTGTCTTCGCTTCTAACGATTAACTTTGCGTCACCATTTAGATCTACTTGGCTAAAATGTAGCTTTATATAATCAGCATTAGGGTGCGATACAGTTTGAGTAATTACAGGACCTTGTGTTGTTTCGATTGTAAATTGCCTAGAAAGATTTACATGGGTATTAGCGTGTTTGGCAATTGTGGTTTTTTTTGCTTCTTGAGTGTGTTGTAAAATAGTGAGCTCATCGATTGCAGCAAAACTGTATTGTGCATAGATAGCTGAAGCGAGCAATGCTGCGTATTTACATTTTTTCATCTTTATATCCTTTTTCACTAATAAGTGGTTTGATGTAACGTAAATGATCAACTGCATGCCCATATGATTTAATTTTGAGCAAATAATCAGTACCTAATTTACATACTAAGGGTAGGCCGCATTTTGATCTTCGCCAGAAAAAATTAAAATATTTTTAACTTTACTCGGAAATTATTGCATTTTTCACTTTGAAATCAGCTTATTTTAAAAAGGATAAATGGCTTAATATTCAATATAAAAGTTTGAGCAGAATATGTTTACCGTTGACTCTAAGCGGCTGTCACCCACACTCATTAAAAGTAACATTGTTGATGTTGAGACTTCAGATATTAAACTTTTCTATTTTAATTTTTACAAAAATATACAAGAGCCAAGTATTAATTCTGTTATTTGGGGCGTTATTCTGTAAAATTATCGGCTTAACATTTGTGATTTAACCGTTACATTTGTTGTTAGGGTTAATTATTCAATTAATATAAGCAGACGTTATGATTTTTTATATTATTGGGTTAAGTACGCTTGTTATTATTTTGTGTGTGGCGCTTTATGTGATTTACAGCAATGTACGTAAGAGCCGAGTAAGAAAGTCAAAAGAATATAATGTGTTATTTGATAAAGACACCATCATTGATGATCTTATTGCTCAACTTAGCGAGAAAAACCAAACCCAAGAAAACCAGGAAAAAACAATTAAAGGCAAACAAGAGATCCTTGCAACATTTATAGATTTGCATCGATCGGGTAGCTTTTGTGCGCACTTAAGCGAACAAGAAATTACTTATTTTGTTAAAAAGAAATTAAACATGGAGAGTACTAAAAATGGATAGCGAGCAACAAGCCGTCGCAGAGGCAAAAAATACATCATTTATGGCACGTTTTGGCCGTCGTAATGTAATTTTATTAACGTCAGTTGTTGTGGTGTTAGCAGTGATTGCAACATTAACATCGCAGGTTATTTCATGGAATGAAGCCGATGAACGGCTTGTTCACCAATCAGCTTTTACTGGTAATTTAACGGTAATAAACCAAGCTGGTCCTTACTTAAAAGCATTTGGCACCACATCAGCCTATAAAAAAGTTATCTCGATTAACTTTACCGGTGATAGCAGTGCAACAGCCAGTGCCATTGTACCACTCATTCCTATTCGATTTTTAGATACGACAACTGGTGGCGCCAGAGGAGTATCACGTTTTAGATTACCAGGTAATGTACCGGCAAGTGAGTCGGGCGCTTTACGTGGATTATTAAAAATTCATGAAGAATTTGGCTCCCAAGAAACCCTGATATCAAATCTTTTAATGCGTGCCACTACAGAAAATGTAAAAGCGTCGGCACGTATGATGTCGGTTGAGCAACATTATTCAGGTGGTAATGGTCAATTAAGCCAAGATTTTTCTGATCAACTGACTAATGGCATTTTTGTTACTGAGCAAATTATTAGTACTGGCGAGCGTGACAAGTCTGACGATTTAAGCAATTTAAGTAAGCAACAACGCGTTACGATTAATATAAAGAAAGATGCTGAAGGAAAGCCGCTGCGTAATGCACCTATTTTAGGCTCTTACGGTATAACGGTGGTTGATGCGAGCATTATTGATATTGATTACGAAAATAAGGTAAATGCGCGCTTAGAGGCGCAAAAGCAAGCTGCAGCAGATGAAGCCCTTGCAAGACAAAACCTTAAAAAGGCAGAGCAACAAGCACGTACAGAAGTTGCATTAGGCGAACAAGCGATTGCAAAGCAAAGAGCTGAGTCTGAAAAGCTAAAAATTAAAGAGCAAATTGATGCAGAGCGAATAAAAGCCAATGCAATTATTTCTGCACAACAGCGTGTTGCAGTAAAGGCTGAGCTTGCAAAAGAGCAAGAAGAAATCTTAAAACAGCAACGCTTAGAGGCATTAGGCATGGATGTATTAGCTGAAGCACGTTTACGCGCAAAGTCAGCAGCACTTGATCCTAAATATGTGTTTGATGAAACACTTAAAGCGGAAGTTAAAATTCAAACGGCTTTATTTAATAGCCTAGGTAACAGCCGCTTAGTGCCTGAAATTGTTATAGGTGCGGGTCAAGGCGAACAAAACAACGGCTCTGAATTTATGCGTTTGTTGGCTGCAGATGCGGCATTGAGTCTTAAAAAGCGTTTAGAAAAAGAGAAAAAATAAACATTAAAAATCATTAAAAAGCCCTAGCTTTAATTGCTAGGGCTTTTTTTGTGGTATCGCTTTTTAAACGGTGAGTTTAAAATTTAGGGCACAAAGCGTGGCTAAAGCCTTTTTCGGTTAGCAAAAAAGCGGCGCTTGGCGTCGAAAATATATATTCTTCATGAAGAAGAAACGCGATTGTTCCTTTTATTTGCTCACCTTGATGATCTGAGGCATCGCTAATTAATTGTTCAGGATCTAACTGGCTTGGAGTTGGAAAGTTATTATAAAGATGCTTAAAAATTAACGTAGCAATCGTGTTAAAGGTATCGTTATTTTTCATTTTTCAGAGCCTTAATTTATATGTGCAGCAGTAAACTGGCTGATTTAAATATGATTTTTCAAATAATAACACATTAAAATAGGTGCGTGATGACTCTGCTTTTTTAAGCTTTAATTTTGCAAGCTACTGCTTTCATTTATAAAAGTGATGAGCAATTGTCATACTTATCCTGCTTAAAAGTAGTTTGTGTGTTGCTGGTGTGTTGCGCAAAATCATAAAGTGTAATTGAAGAGTTGTAAAAATACGTTATCATTGTAAAACAACATGTAAAATCAAGCAGGTACTTAGCTCACGCTGACCAAGTTCGAGTTAATAATATCAACAAGGCAAGCAAGGACAAATTATGACACCTATGAAACCTTTAGCACTGGCAGTGGCTATGGTTGTTTTTTCACATCAGGCACATGCAGATACAGATCTTGATAAAGTTAAGCAGCAATTAAGCAGCTTACAAAAACAAGTGGAAATGCTGCAAAAGCAACTTGCAAAAGCAGAGCAAAAAAGTGAAAAATCAATCGAGCGCACCATTGAAGAGAAAGAAGATATAGCTGAAGTTAAAGTAGCTAAACATGAACACAAGCCTCAGGGAATTAAAATTGGCGGTGCTGTTCGAACCAACTACAGCCATACTTCGTATGATGACGATAATAAAAATCGCGGCGGCGATTTTGACTTTGATATTTTTCGCTTAAATTTCTCAGGCGACGTTGGTGATGTAAAGTTAAACGCTGAAATTCGCTTTTTTGATTATATGACCGCTGTTAAATACGCTTATGCAGCTTACGATTTTGCTGATGATTGGCAAGTTCAAGCAGGTATTACCAAGGTTCCTTTTGGTAACTGGCCATACAACTCACATAACTACTTTTTCAGCACTAACTATTATGTTGGCCTTGAAGACGACCACGATTTAGGGGTGTTATTTAAGCGTAAGATTGCTGATAACTGGCAGCTTGATTTGGGCTTTTTCAAAAATGATGAATTAGGTGGTGTTGATGGTTATGTTGATAACCGCAGCGATCGCTATTCTTACGACATTGTTGGCTTTAGAGAAGCGGGAGATGGTGTTTATGCCGAGCCAACTAATGCTATAGGCGAGTATAATACGTTCTCAGGCCGTTACGGCTACCACCTAGAACATGAAGGTGGTAAAACTGAAATAGGTGTGTCGGCACTTGCTGGTGGCTTGCATGACGGTGTTGACCGCGCAGGTGACTACAACGCGTGGGCATTACATTTAAACAGTAATATGGGCCCTTGGAACTTACAACTTCAACACGGTGAATATAACTACGATATTGATAACGTAAACCGTATTGCTGTGGGCGCTTACTCGTTTTACGACAGCATGGCGGCAGAGGCAACAATGTCGAGTGCAAACGTAGCATACAGTGTACCGGTACAATGGGGCGCGGTAACAAACTTACAGTTTTACAACGACTATAGTGCAATTTACGACAAATCAGACAACAGCAGAGATACGTGGATGAACGTAACCGGTTTCTCGGTAGCTGCTGGTGGTTTATTTACTTACTTTGACTTAGTTCATGGTAAAAATATGCCATTTGTTGGTGGTTCATTAGCGGGCGATAGCAGCGAAACTGAGCGTCGCTTCAACATTAATATTGGCTATTACTTCTAAATCAATATTCAAAGCACACGCCTAGACATTGGCGTGTGCTTATGTTGTTTTAAAAAATATTTTTGCTCTACCTATTTAGCACCTACAAATTGATAAATCTTTAATCAACTTCTAGTATAAAAGTTCAAATGGAATAAAATAAATAATCCATATAGCTTAGCTGGAGGCTAGACATCGATGATTGTAGTTAATGAGCAGGTGTTATCTGATGTAAACAAAAACTTTGTTATCCCACCAAAACCACAAATCTTAAATGATCTTGAAATATTAGCATCTGCACAGGAGCCCTCGCTCTCAGACGCCGCAGAAATCATCGCTAAAGATGTTGCTATTGCATCAGCTATTCTAAAGATAGTTAATTCACCTGCTTATGGCTTAGTTCGTAGTGTGTCAAATATTAAACAGGCTATTATGTTTTTAGGGTGGAATGGCATTGAAGCTTTAGTACCTAGCTTAAAGCTAAAGCAAATGTTCGCCCAAAAAGAATGTTGCATTAGTTTGGAGCGTTTTTGGGATACCGCATCAGAAATTGCTGATGTAAATATGATTATTGGGCAACGTATAAAAAACAATGTTCCCGTTGAGTACTTGTATACGCTGGGTTTATTTCATGATTGTGGCATTGTGCCGATGGCAATTAAATTCGATAATTACGTGAGTGCTTTACATACTTCAAATAATACCCATAAAGAAAGCTTAATAGATATAGAAGAGCGTTTATATGGAACTAATCATGCCACTGTGGGTTACTATTTAGCGACCAGCTGGCATTTACCTGTAGATATTTGCCAGCTTATTTTACGTCATCACGATTTGAGTATGCTAAGTGATATAACTGGAAGTAATCAACAATTGTGTTACAGCGTTTTAAAAATGTCTGAAAATTTGGTTAATAGTGTTTTACGCGGTGACACCACTAAAGATTGGGATGACATAGAAAAACAAGTTTTAGCAACATTAAATATGTCAGAAGACGATTATATTGATGTGCAAGAAGAGGTGATTGATTTTTTGAACTGTTAGACGTTTTTAGCAGCTTAAAGTCTATAGGTTAGTTTTTTTCACTTATTGGTTTGTTTTTAATCGTTTGTCGGGATTAAGTAAACACTCTAAAGTTTAGTTGTCGGCAACAAGCACGACTAACCAAATAGGAAATTAATCATGAAACGCTCACTTATCAAAACCATCGCTCTTGGCTCTTTATTAACTTGCTCAGCTGCTGTAATGGCTGATCAAAGTGATTACAAGTTAATGGTTATTGAAGAAGCTAAAACAGCTCCTCAAGAATTCGAAGTTGCATTTAACGATTGTGCATTAAATGTAAAATCAAAAAATTACAGCCAAGCTGAAGAAATTTGCTCAAAAGCAATTACTTTATTACAGCAAAGCACTGGCCCTCGCTTTAAAGTACGTGAGCTTACGTCATTTGCTTTAAGTAACCGTGGTGTAGGACGTTTAATGGCTAAAAATGAAACAGCTGCATTATCAGACTTTTACGAAGCACAACAAATGTCTGGTAACGAGTTAGTGTCGCACAACTTAACGCGCGCTAAGCAAGACCTCGCACTGTAATATCTATTACCGATTCAAAAAGCCCATGCTGTTTTAGCATGGGCTTTTGCGTTTTTAGGGTTAAACACTAGTTAGGATTATTTAGCATAATTTGGGTCAACTGTTTTAGCCCTTTACCTTTGTTAGTTATTTTCCATGCAAGGTATAAGTCTTGAGGTGGACGTGGTTCGGTAAGCTCCACAACATGCAGTTTGTTAGCTTTAACATACTCAGCAATAAGGTTCTCAGGTAAATAACCAATGCCAATAGCGGATAAAATAGCGGTCATTTTTTGGCTTACAGAACTTACATAAAAACGTTGATTACCTTCGATTAAGTTAGCTGACCACGGAATACTTTGTTTTGCTGAATCATGCACTATAACCGTGGTGTATTGACCAAGTTCGCTGGGTTTAACGGGGCTTTTTACTTGTGCTAACGGGTGGCTAGGGTGAACCACTAATACATTTTGAATATCGGCTATTTTTACCGCTCTGATCCCCTTTTGATTAGGTACAGGCGCCGGTGCGCCAATCACTAAGTCAACGTCATCCTCAATTAAAGCCTCCCAAGTGCCATTGAGTACTTCTTCTTTAATGTCTATCTCGATATTTTTATGCTCATTTAAAAATAGCTGTAAGTTTTTGAATACGTCACTTATGTCAAAAATAGAGTCATAGGCAATACGTATCCGTGGCTCCCAGCCATTAGCTATGGTTTGTGTTTGCTCCGATAAATTATTTATAGCATTGAGTACTTTACGCCCCTCGCTTAGTAAATGTTTACCTGCGGGGGTCAAAACCGCTCTCCGACCTTGGCGTTGAAACAAGGTTACATTTAATTGCTCTTCAAGTTTATTAACAATATACGACAAGGCTGAGGGCACTTTATTAAGTTGCTCTGCAGCGGCTGCGTAACTGCCACGATGCTCAATGGCGTCCAGTACCAGTAAAGCTTCTATGCTTATAGGGGGTGTATTCATTATCATACCAAATATCAACTGTTCAAAATATTTGAACATATAGAGCAAATAATAGGAGTTATTTAATTTTAATTCAACTTATACAATAGCTGCATACTCAATTGGAACAATACAGGTTAAAACTATGACGATTAAAAATATTACAGCCGCCATCACAAAAACTGAACAGTCTTTTGCAACATTACCATTAAGGCTTATTGCGGGATTAGTGTTTAGTGCTCATGGTGCACAAAAACTGTTTGCGTGGTTTGGCGGCTATGGCTTGGAAGGCACAGGGCAATGGATGGAATCGATTGGCTTAGCACCGGGCTATTTAATGGCATTAATGGCCGGTGGCGCCGAATTTTTTGGTGGGTTACTACTCATCGTTGGTTTGCTGGTGCGTCCTGCGAGTTTTGTACTGGCTATCACTATGGTGGTTGCTATTTTTACCACGCACATAGATAACGGTTTATTTATGAGCAATAACGGTTATGAATTTGCGTTATCGCTGTTAGCTATTACCTTAGCTTTACTGATCCAAGGAGCTGGAAAGCTATCTGTTGATGGAAAAATTCATAACAAATTAAATTAATAAGCGGATCACATAAGTGATTAAACTTTAAGCTGCCAATCTGCGTAAGGTAGGCACATTCTATAAACTAAGGAGACGGATATGGGGTTACTTGTTAACGGTGAATGGGTCGATAAATGGTACGACACCGAAAAAAGCGACGGTAAATTTGTACGCCAAGATAGCCGGTTTAGAGATACGATTTCATCAGCGCAAAACAGTAAATTTAAACCAGAAGCAGGTCGCTATCATTTATATGTATCCTTGGCTTGCCCTTGGGCGCACCGCACCATTATATTTCGTAAATTAAAGCAGCTCGAAGACATTATTTCTATGAGTATTGTTGAAGCACCCATGATGGAAAACGGTTGGGAATTTGGCGAGCAGGGCGATCCACTTTATAACTTAGATTACGCTTATCAATTGTATTTAAAAGCCGACCCTAGCTATGAAGGGCGTGTTACCGTACCTATTTTATGGGATAAAAAAACGCAGACTATTGTAAACAACGAATCAATAGAAATAATTCGCATGTTTAATAGTGCGTTTAATGAGCTTACTGGTAACAACGACGATTATTATCCAGATGCGCTACGTGAAGAAATAGAAACAGTGAATAACCGTGTCTATAACACCATTAATAATGGGGTGTATAAAGCCGGTTTTGCTACAACTCAAGAAGCTTACAACGAAGCTTACACAGCCTTGTTTGATAGCTTAGATTGGTTAGAAGCTCGATTAGCAAAACAGCGTTACTTAGCGGGCGATACACTCACTGAAGCCGATTGGCGATTATTTACCACACTTATCCGCTTTGATGCTGTGTATCACGGGCACTTTAAGTGTAATCGAGAAAAGTTAACTGAGTTTCATCATCTTAGTAACTACATTAATGAGCTTTACCAAGTACCTGGGATAAAGGAAACGGTCGATTTAGAATACACAAAGGTGCATTACTACGTAAGTCACGTAACCATTAACCCAACGCAAATTGTGCCTTTAGGTGTTAAACACACCTTTGACGCAGCCCATGATCGAGACCGTCAATACTAAATGACGCAGAGATAACGTATAGGAAAAAATATGCTTACCCATTATCCAAAAAATAGCTTAGGCCATGCTGATCATGGTTGGCTTAAGTCAAAGCACCACTTTAGTTTTGCGAATTACTATAATCCTGCGCGTATGGGGTTTGGCACTTTGCGTGTAGTTAATGATGACTGGGTAGCCCCAGGTATGGGGTTTGGTGCGCACCCGCATAGAAATATGGAAATTATTAGTTTTATCCGCAGTGGTGCCATTACTCACCAAGATAGTATGGGCAACAAGGGGATCACCGAGCAAGGTGAGGTGCAGGTAATGAGTGCAGGCACCGGCATTACCCACTCAGAATATAACCTAACAGATGAACCACTAACGTTTTATCAAATTTGGATTCAGAGTAATCAACATAATGTTGAGCCGCGCTGGGAAAGCAAGAAGTTTCCTACACAAGCCACAAGCACCCTTAGCTTACTGGTTTCGGGTTATCCAAAAGATGCCGATAGTGCACTTTTTATTAATCAGCAGACGCGTATTTACGGTGGCAAGCTGGCAAAAGGCACGTCAATAACACAGCCGATTGATCATCAAGCCTACGTATTGGCATCGGCAGGGGAGTTTAGTATTAATGATGAGTCAGCCTCAGTTAGCATGAATAAGGGTGACGGCGCAGAAGTTACACAGACTAAAACCATCACCTTAACAGCAACCACTGAGTGTGAATTGATTATTATCGATAGCAAAAGTTAAGCGCAATTTACGTGCGCTTAACTTTATAATTGTTACTTGCTCATACTTTAAAGCTTTCCACTTGCGATTTCATTTGCTCATATAAGGCCGATACATTTTTAGATTGTTGCGTGGTTTGCGTGGAAATTTGTTTCATTTGTGCAGATTGCTCTTTTAATGACACTAAATTTCGATTTATTTCGTTAGCCACATGTGACTGCTCTTGTGTAGCTTGTGCGGTTTCAGTCGACATTTGCTGTACTTTTTCAAATGCGTGAGTCAGGCTATTAAAAATGGTAATTACTGAGTCAAAGTTGGTTAAAGTGGTATTGGCATTAGTTTGGCTATTTTTAATCGAATCAGACGACGCTTTAACGTTGTCATTTAAGCGTTGGATCATGGTATCAATTTCGTCTGTGCTTTGTTGAGTTCGTGTGGCAAGCGTTCTTACCTCATCAGCTACTACAGCAAATCCACGGCCTTGCTCGCCGGCTCTAGCGGCTTCAATCGCTGCATTTAAAGCTAATAAGTTTGTTTGCTCTGCAATATTACGTATCACTTCAAGAACAGAGGTTATATCTGTAGAGCTACTTTCTAGTTCAACCGAATTCGCTAATGCTGACTCAATATCGTTAGCTAAATCTTCAATCGCTTTGCCTGACACATCAATAGCTTGAACACCTTGCTTAACCTGCTCGCTAGATATATCGGCTTCCTGCGCAGTATTTTTTGCAAGACCTGCCATTTGTTGATTGGCCATGTCCATCTCATGGCCCGCACTAACTATTGACTCAGAGGCATTAGCAAGTTTTTGGGTTACTTCCATCGCGGTATCAGATACATCATTTAAATCACCCGTTACTGCACCAAGTTGGCTTGATTGCTGCTGAATATTTTTTATTATTGTTTGTAAATGGCTCAAGAAGTTATCAAATTCATTGCTTAAATCAGCTAATTCGTCGTGTGATGTAGTGTTAATACGCTGGGTTAAATCGCCATCGCCAGCGGCTATTTCTTTAATACGAAGGGTAATATTATTGATATTATCGGTTAGCTTTTTCGGAATGTAATAGCCCACACCTAAAGCGACAATAAAGGCAATAATAATCACAATAAAAACAATTTTTTCAAAAAGTTGAATGCTATGTTGTACGTCTTGTTTTACCGCTCTGGCATGTGTGCGTGCCTCTTCGCCCGCAACATCAAGTATATTTCTTAATTCGTTAAAGCTTTTATCAGCATTTGCTAAATTATTATCAATTAAAGCGACTTGCTTTGCAGGAGTTGAGTAAATCAAGGCTTTACTTTGCTCATACCATTGCTGATAAAGCTGATCGAAGTTGGCATATTTTTGTGTTAGCTGCGGCTCGTCAATTAAATAGCTACGATAACTATTAAAGCGACGTATAACTTGGGCTGCGTTTTCTTCAAATAATTTTTGATTTTGTTCTAAATCACCATGTTGGTTTACTATTTTTTGTTTTGCAAGCCGGGCTTGGTATATATCTCTATCGGCATTTAGTACCTCTGAAATGGCTTCTACATAACGCCCTAAGCGCTCAGCCCCCACTTTATCTTGCTGTTGTTCATTAGTATAAGCGCGCAGCTCTTCGCCTGCCTGATCCATCATTTCGCGTATTTTTATAAATTCAGGTTCAGATTTATTTAAATCACTTTGCATTTTACCTTGCGAGTGATTGGTATTAATGAGTGTTTTACTATGATTGACCCATTCATTATACAAAGGCATAAAGCTGGAAAATGAATCATGCTTTGCGAGTAACGCTTCTTCATCTTTTAAATAGATTAAGTATTTGTTAAAGCGATCCTTTACTTGCTCTGCGTTTTCTAAAAACTCTGTTTTATTCGTCTCACTATCGCCAGTTGCGCTGAGTAAATTTTCGAGTGCAATACGTGCTTGATATATGTCTCTGTCGGCATTGAGAATAACAGTAACAGCTTCAAAAAAGGTTTCTGTTTGCCTTTTCATAGCGTTGTCTTGTATGTAAGTAATCGAAGCTATGGCAACTAGCAAGCCTGCAAGGATCAGTGCTAAAAAAGCGATTGGTAAAATGACTTTAGTTCTAATTGAATTTATTCGCATGTTTCAATCCTTGTTATCTTACTGTATCTAGAGTAAATGTTAGTCATATAGTGGGACTTATGCCAAGCAGTTGGGTAAATTAATTGGGTGTTTTTTATACGCTGCAAGTCCGTATAACATTACTGTTATTTTTTATTGGTTTTATTATCCTTGTACGGCATATTCGCTTAAAATACGGCTAATTGGTTCATTTTTATAAAGGAATTCTGCTGTTAATGAATTCAATTCAGCCTAGTATATTTGGCCGTATCTTTACCCCGCATCGCTTTGCCGATATAAACCAACAAGGTTTAGTGATCAGCAATAAAACACAAATAACCTCATTGAGTTGGTGTGATTTAACGTCGCCCATTAGCTATGAGTATGGTGTGCTTGGGCAAACACTGCGCTTTAATACAGACTCTAAGCATTATCGTATTTGGATGAGAGCCTATGGCAGCAATAGGGCATTTAAAGCGCATACCGATATGCTATGGGTTAAAAGCAATATTGCAGTGCTCAACGAGATGTTAAGTAAAATAAACCACTTTGCTCACACTCAGTTTTTGCGCCAATCATATGTGACTGATATAAAAAAACAGGTAGATGAGCAATGTAAACGTTGGCTACCTTGGATAAAAAGCAGCGATGTTTTAACACCAGTAAGCACACAAATAAAATTGCTTGAACAATACAGCCAGTGGAGTGATGCACTCACTCGTTTTTTTCAGCATAAATATACCCAGTCTCAATTAGAGCGCTATAACGATTTTTTTAATTGTGTTGAAGCAAATCCACTCACAGAGCAACAACGCCGAGCTTGTATAATAGATGACGACAATAACTTAGTGCTAGCAGGGGCAGGAACAGGAAAAACCAGTGTGTTGGTGGCCAGAGCGGGCTACTTGGTTAACAGTGAACAAGCTAATTACAACGATATTTTATTACTCGCCTATGGTAAGCAAGCTGCTTGCGAAATGGATGAACGAATTAAACAAAAGCTGGGCACTGAGTCCATTAAAGCGGCCACGTTTCACAGCGTCGGCTTGACTATTATTAGCGAGGTTGAGGGCAAGCCACCTAAAATATCTAAACTTGCTGAAAACGAAAAAGCTAAAATAAAATGGGTTGAAGGATGTTTTGAATCGCTTGCCAATGCTAAACCACAATATGCTAAAGCACTGGTAAATTATATAAATAACACTCTTAATGACGTTAAAGGCGAGTTTAAATTTAGTGCTGCAAAGCCTAATCATATAGCGCTTTTAAAAGAGATAAAATCTGGCGGTCATTTAACCAAGTTAGCTACTTTATTTAGCCAATTAATCAGCGTGTATAAAACCGCAAATATAACACTTGAGAGCGATTCAAAACAGATACAGCAAGCCTGGAAATTATTAAAGCCGTTGTTAGCCAACTATAACCATTATTTACGCACGCAGGGCGAAATAGACTTCGACGATATGATTATTAAAGCCCTCGATTATGTAAACACTAAAAAGTTTACATCGCCTTGGCGTTATATCATGGTAGATGAATTTCAAGATATATCACCGCTGCGAGCTACACTTGTAAAAGCACTGCGCGATAGTAAGTCTAATAGTTCACTGTTTGCAGTAGGGGACGATTGGCAAGCTATTTACCGTTTTAGTGGTGCAGATATGCGACTTACTACCGAGTTTGCCGCACATTTTGGTTTTACAACACAAACTCTATTAGATAGGACCTTTCGCTTTAATAATAAAATTGGCGAGGTTGCCGCAGGTTTTATTATGAAAAACCCAGCGCAGTTAGCTAAAGACATTCACTCAGTTGCAAAGGTAACTAAGCCCGCCGTTAGCGTGCTAAAAACATTGAAAAGTGGCTCAGCTAAAAACACCAAAATAGCGGAGCTAAATAATGGCGCAATTAAGTATTTACTACAGGGGATTAAGGGTCATTCAGGCAAGCCTGTTACTGTGTATTTACTTGCACGGTTTCGATTTCAGTTACCTTCACAAGCCGATATAAGTGCTTTACAGCAAGAGTTTTCAGCATTGCATATTGAGTGTGATACGTTTCATGGCTCAAAAGGCAAAGAAGCCGATTATGTCATTATATTAGCAATGAATGGCGGAGCGTTTGGATTCCCGAGCACTAAGCCAATGCCTCAAATTTTAGAGGTATTATTACCCGCAAAAGATAATTTCGCACATAGTGAAGAGCGTCGCTTATTTTATGTAGCGCTTACTCGCGCTAAACATAAGGTCTACATAATAACTGATGATAACAACCCCAGCTGCTTTGTTGATGAACTTATAAACGAGCATAAAATCGAAGTATTTGAGTTAAAAAATAAAGCGGTCTTTAAAGGTGTTACAAAAACTGCTTGATACTGTTGCTCAAGTAAGCGTCAGAGTGTCAAATTATAGGGCTCATACGCATTAAAAAAGCCCACTTTGGGCTTTTTTAATGCGTTATATTCAACTTATGGCAACGGCAAGTTGATGATACAAACCAATCCCAACAATAACATTAAATGGAAAGGTGACACCTAACGAGCTAAGCATGGCAAGACCAATGTCCGCTTTGGGAATAGCGGCTTTTATAGCAGCAGGTGCGGCAATGTAAGAAGCACTCGCCACTAAGCTCCCCAGAATAACCACTGAACCTAATTCTAAATTTAGCAAGGTGCCAACCATAACGCCAATGGTGCCTAAAAATAACGGCGTAATAATGGCGAAGGCAGCCAGTTTCCATTGCTGCCAAGGAAAAGGGCGAAGCGTTTGTGCAGCAACCAAGCCCATTTCGAGTAAAAATAGCGCCAGCACTACTTTAAAGCTACTGGTAAGCAAACTCGTAACCTGGCTACCCTGTTGGGTGCCATACATCATACCGATAATTACACCGCCAACGAGCAAAATCACACTCTTATTGGTAAGCGTTTCGTGCCACAGTGCTTTTAACGATAAGTTGGTGTTTTCGCTGTGCGCTTTGTCGAGCTTACGATACAACAGTAAACCTACAATAATGGCGGGTAATTCAAGCATAACTAGGTACAAGGTAACTTCTGCGCCCACTTCTAATTTAGCCGATTCGGCATACGCTAATGCTACCGCAAATGTACCAGCACTAACCGAACCATAGTGGGCAGCAATGCTGGCGCTATTCGCTACGCTTAGCTTAACAACGTATTTTAAAATAGGGTATAAAGTGAGCGGAATAAGCCCACCAAGTAACATAACCGAGGCCATTTCTGGGAGTAATTGCCAACTTAAATTGCCATGCAGCACCATGCCACCTTTTAGACCTATGGTAAGCATGAGTAGTAAACTGAGAGTGTCATACGTCGCTTTGGGGATAGCTAAATCAGAGCGAAGGATACCCGCTGCTAATCCTAAAATAAAAAACATTACTACAATATCAGGCACGCTGTTATCCTCTTTATTACTAATTTAATTTGTTAAGCGGCGCTATTATAGGCAAATCTTTATATAGTAAATAATAAAATGAATGATAACATCCTATAGATAAAAACCTATGAGGTGCGTATGAATATAAGGCAACTTTCCTTCCGACTACTTGAAGTATTTATGAGTGTAGTAAAAACCGGCTCTATAAGCGAAACCGCTCGTGGACTTCATTTGACTCAGCCTACGGTTTCTTTACAAATTAAACGCTTACAAGAAGCGGTAGGTGAACCGTTAATAATTATGCAGCAACAAAAGTTGCAAATAACCGAAGCTGGTATGGCCTTATTTAGGACTTGCCAACAGGTTTTTGGTCATTTTGAAGATTACCAAGATTACTTAGCGGAGCTAAAAGGGGGGGAACGTGGACGATGTAAAATTGCTATGGTTAATACTGCCCAATATATTTTACCTAAGTTGTTAGGCCCATACAGTAATGAACATCCGCATGTAGAGCTACCACTTGAAATAGGTAATCGTTCAGCCGTTTTAGCACGCTTTGAACGCGGAGAAGACGATATTTATGTATTTAGTCACCCGCCATCTTTAGAGCATGCCCAGGCTGCTAGATTTCTACATAACCCTTTAGTGTTTATAGTGCCACTAAATCATCCATTAGCCGATAAAACCGCACTTAAACTGGCTGATTTAGTTCCGTATCGTTTTTTATTGCGTGAAACAGGCTCCGCCACTCGCATGTTATTTGAAAGCGAGCTGCAAAGTAGAGGGTTGGTATTAAGTGACAGTGTGCAAATGGCCAGTAATGAAGCCATTAGAGTGGCGGTAGCTTCAGGTATGGGGATTGCGGTGCTTTCTCAGCATGTGCTGCCTAAAGGTGATAATAGCTTTAAAGTGCTTAATGTTACCGACACCACTTTAGCTAGCCATTGGTATTTTGTGGTGCGTACAGACCGACATATATCACACGCTGCACGCAGCTTTTTAAAGTTTGCTGAGCAACACTTAGAGCTGTATTTAGATGAGAAGTGGGTGCGAAATGAGTTAAGAGGGCTTAATTTGAAATAAAAATAAGCCTTAGAGACAATCAAATATTAACTGGTATCAAAGTTGCTTAAGTTATTTCAGTTAAAGAATATAACGATTAAAGCAAAAATGGATTTGAGCCAATGACTTCAATAACCTTTAAAAATCAATATAGTAGTTACAATAATCCCGTTAACAAAGTGGCAAAAACGAGTGACGTTCTGCCAACATCTGCCGCTGCGGCAACAACCAGTACCGCTGAAAACCAAGCAACCCCTAATTTTATCGCTAAACCAGAAGACAAAAGCTTTTTAGAAAATGCCCAAGAGGCATTAATTTATCAACGTTTAGGTGTCGATAAAGAAACTATAGCTGAGTTAAAAGCAGCAATAGAAGCCTTGGCAGAAGAACTAGGAGAGGAAGGGGTTGATGTAGATGCCATAAAAGAGCAGATTGCTGAATTACAAAAAATGTTAGAGCAAGAATTCGAAAAAGGCACGGAGCGAATGGCAATGCAACCAACACATGAAAAAGGCAAGCTAGTAACCGCATTAGCTTAGATAACGGCATGTTGAAAGCTTATTTATTTCTGACTTTAAATAGATCTTAAGTGATTAACGCACAAAGAGGGTGAAGAGGCGCTGCGCTTTTAGAGAAGTGAACTACACCATAACTTTTTGTGGCTTCTCATTTACTCCTCATTCGCTTCTCTGTGTTCAAATAGGGTTTAGTGAATTATGCACAAAGAGGGCGAAGAGACGCTGCGCTTTTAGAGGAGTGTACTAGACCATAACTTTTTGTGGCTTCTCATTTACTCCTTATTCGCTTCTCTGTGTTCAAATAGGGTTTAGTGAATTATGCACAAAGAGGGCAAAGAGCCGCTGCGCTTTTAGAGGAGTGTACTAGACCATAACTTTTTGTGGCTTCTCATTTACTCCTCATTCGCTTCTCTGTGTTCAAATAGGGTTTAGTGAATTATGCACAAAGAGGGCAAAGAGCCGCTGCGCTTTTAGAGGAGTGATCTAAACAATAACTTTTTATGGCTTCTCATTTAGTCCTCATTCGTTTCTCTGTGTTCAAATAGGGTTTATTGAATTATGCACAAAGAAGGCGAAGAGACGCTGCGCTTTTAGAGGAGTGATCTAAACCATAACTTTCATCTGTAACCAAAAAACCAAGCAGGGGCTTATAAAAAGCAATAGCATGCCCACACTCAGTAAGTTACCTCTAAAAAGGTTAAAATCATCAAGTATTTTGTGCCACTTATACTTAAATAAATATCTGCCCACAACAATATCTAAACTAAGCATTATTGTTAGCCAAACAAAACCCACATTTAAACAATCTAAGTACGAAATAGGGTTAACCCATGGCAAGGTCAGCCAAGTAATGGCATAAATAATCGCAGTGCCCAAAAGTAAGCTGAGTGTTTTAGCGCGTTTTAGAGCGTAAAATCGATGTAAAATCCTTACTCTAATATTGCCATTAATTATCTCAGCTAAAGCGAGTAATAGGCCAACGGCGAGTGTTTTTAAAAGCATGTAAACCTCCTGGTGCTGATCATGTTAATTATTAACGATGACCTTACCTAATTTATAGCTATAACGGATAAGGTGCTGCCCACCATTTTTACAGATTAACTATCGTTATCAGTTGTTATTATGTGTCATTTTTTATAAGGTGAACTTTGCTTATAAAAATAACAATAGGAACGTCGTCATGAAAACCCTTGAACAACAGCTCGGCCAGTATGGTTTGTACCATCGCTCTAAACGAAATGTATTAACCCATTTTTTTGGTATTCCACTCATTGTGTTTGCCGCTTTATGCTTACTCGCCCGAATTGAAATTCCTATTGCTAATTTTAGCATTGATGGCGCGCAAATTTTTGTATTAGCCTCTGTGGTTTACTATTTTATGTTGAGCTTTTCGCTTGGTTTAATCATGGGAATTATTTTCACTTTATTACTGGTAGCTGCCCAGCCAATTGCCGCAATGGCATTAATACCTTGGTTGGTAATTGGAGTTGGGGTGTTCGTGTTTGGCTGGATATTACAGTTTATTGGTCATTATTTTGAAGGTAAAAAGCCCGCTTTTGTTGATGATTTAGTAGGCTTAATTATTGGCCCTTTGTATGTCACTGTTGAGCTGTTGTTTTTGATGGGCTTTTATAAAAATTTAGAACAGCAAGTGAATGAAATAGCGGGCCCAACTAAAGCATAATCAGTTAATAAATATAAGGTAAACCATGGATTATAATAATAAAACAGTGTGGATCACCGGCGCATCATCAGGTATTGGTGAAGAACTTGCAAAACAATTTGCAGAGCAAGGTGCAAAGGTTATTTTATCAGCGCGAAATATCGATAAACTCAACCAAGTAAAAGACGAGTTAAAAGGCGAGGGGCACCGTGTTATCCCGCTTGATTTATCAAAGCCCGAAATGGTACTGCAGGATGTATCGGAGAAAATAGATAGCTTAGGCCCCATTGATATTTTAATTAATAACGGTGGCGTATCGCAGCGTAGTTTATTTTTAGAAAACGACTTTAAAGTGTATCGCCAACTTATGGAAGTAAACTACTTTGGCTTAATTGCACTCACTAAAGCGGTATTACCTTCAATGGTAGCGCGTAAAAGCGGTTCAGTAGTGGCTATTAGTAGCGTGGCAGGCAAAGTAGGCTCAAAGTTTAGAACCGGATACTCAGGCAGTAAATACGCTGTGGTAGGCTTTATGGATTGCTTACGCGCCGAAGTGGCGCAGCACAATATACATTGTTTAACTATTTGCCCTGGCTCAATTAAAACGGCGATTGCCCATAACTCATTAAACGAGCAAGGGGAGGCGCAAAACAAACCCGAACCTTCGATAGAAAATGGTATGAACGTAAATGTAGCCGCATCAAAAATGCTCACCGCAATCTACAATAAAAAAGACGAAGTTGTAATAGGCCAAGGGTTAAGTGGTTGGGCACCGTTTATAAAACGGTTTTTCCCAGGATTATTTAATCGCTTAACCGCTAAGGTGGAATATAAATAACTAAGTACAGTACTTAAACGCCAGCATTTAGCTGTTTAGCGCAATGCTGGTTCGTGCTTAGCTTTATGGCTGTTTTTGTACCTTCCAAGGTGGGTTTAATCGATTTTCTCCAGCTTTATAGAGTTTAATTTTATTTCCTGAAGGGTCTTTTAAAACCGCTTCCTTCCATAGATATCTTTGCTCTGTGGGTTGCTGTTCGAATACGATCCCTTTTTTGATTAACTGCTGGCACAATTGTTCAAGGTCATCGTTCTCAAAATAAATTACAGAATGATTTTCAAAAAATTCACTTTCTAAAGACAATGAAAATGTAGAATCACCTTCAGGGCAACTAAAACGTGCATAATGAGGTGTATCAACAATTTGGGTAAAGCCAAGTGTGCGATAAAAACTCACCGCTTCATTCATATCTTTGACTGGCAAAGTTACTTGATTCAGATTCATTCAAACTCCCACTTCAAAAAAATAGATAAATTTATATGGATTTACTCTCGCCCTGGCTCATGTCCCTCATAACGAGGAAGCTGAGCATCTAAGTCTTCCCAATTAGCTTTTGAGGTGATGAAATTATGCGATATGGGTCGCTCTGTTATATCGCAGGTCAACGCGCCTAATCGAAGGCGATATCTTTGAGGAGATTGAGCGTTAGCACTATAAATTGGAGCACCGCAGGTTTTACAAAAGTACTTACGTTTACCTTCACTACTTTGGTAAAAAGTAAGTGTGCCGTTGTAGTCAGTTAATGTCAGATCGCTGACATTAATAAATCCATTAGTAGCAAAAGCACTGCCACTGGCCTTACGACAAAGCGAACAATGACAATGAATAATATCAGTAACTTTACCATTAATTGAAAAGTTGATTGAGCCGCATAAACAACTACCTGTGTACATCTGTATTCCTTGATTTAATTATAATTTTTTCATTATATTGCATTTTTTCCAGTAAATTTTTGATGCTTTATGGCTTAATTACACACTTTACTAAAAATGCTTTCCTCGCACTCACAAAATCATCAGCGCTTTAATATTCTGCTACTTAAAACAATGCATCAACTCTTTTGGAGTAGATTAATAATTCCACTAATTAACGTTAATGTAAATAATTGTTTATGCGAGTTTTTAGGTGGGTTATGAGCATAAGTAAGAGAAGGCAATAATGCTATGAGTATAATGAGCTGTGCTCAATTAAAAGCTGGTTACGATAGAGGTTAAGCTAGGGAATTATCTGGTTGGGCTTAAGTGAATTTAAAAAAGGATGTTTGTAAGTATTAAAACCCCGCGTTTTTAACGCGGGATTGGTTTGAATTGGTAGGCTATATTTTTACTTGGCCTTTTTGGCTTCGAGTGCTTCTATTTCATTCCAGATTTTTTCAGCCTCGTCAGTTAACATCGCATAGCTTTTAATATCGCCTTTTCTTTGTGCTTGCATGCCTTGCTCTAATTTTGCATCGTACTCTTTACGCAATTTTTTGATTGGATCTGGCTTTAAAAATGAAAACATCAACACCCTCGTTGTTTATTAGCTAATTACAGTAACAGTACGCAGTTAAGCTGCAAAAAGTTTGCTGTTACTGTAATTAGATGTATTAAATGACTACTTAGGATCTAGTCGCACAATGCCTTGGCCATCTAATCCAAGGTAAATAGTACCATCATCACCTTGGGCTAGGCTGCGAATACGGCCAATACCTTCAAGTAATTTACTTTGTTTAACGACCTTGCCACCTGCTATTTCTAATACGCTAACAAAGGCGTATTTCATTGAAGCGAGTAAAAATTTACCTTTAAGTTCAGGGTATTTATCACCTTTTACTAGCAACATGTCTGAAGGAGCGATAGACGGTGTCCACTGTAATATGGGCGCTTGCATGCCCGGTTTTTCTGTTAAATCGGTAAACGAGGTGCCGCTGTAGTTAATACCGTAACTCACCACGGGCCAGCCGTAGTTAGTTTTAGGTTTAATCATATTAAGCTCATCGCCACCACGGGGGCCGTGTTCGTGTGCCCAAAATACACTATTGTCACCATCGAACCACATACCTTGTGGGTTACGATGCCCATAAGACCAAACCGCTGGTTTTGCACCTTTTTGGTTTACGAAGGGGTTGTCGGATGGAATTTTACCATCGTCGTGTAAACGATAAATTTTACCGCCATCACGGCCTAAATCTTGTGGGTTAATATCTCGCGAGCCGCGATCGCCAATCGAAAAATACACATAGTTTTGGTTATCAAACACAATACGGCTGCCGTAATGCTGACCTTTTTTAGAGTTATGCTCACCTTTGTATAATTGTTGTGACTCAAGTAGTTGGCTGTGATCGTTTTTTAGCTTTGCACGCATAAGTGCGGTGTTACTACCTGCGCCATCGCCTTCACTGCTTGAATAAGTAATATATAGCCATTGATTATTAGCAAAATCAGGGTGTAGCTCTAAATCAAGAAGCCCGCCTTGGCCGTTGGCATCTATTTTTGGTAGCCCTGTGATTTTAGTTAAGCTGGTGGAGTTATTACGAAGTAAATAAAGGATGCCGCTGCGCTCGGTTATTAATAAGTCACCGTTTGGCAGAGCCTCAATAGCCCACGGAATTGAAATTCCTTGGGCAACAGTTACCGGTTTTACATTAAGCGCTAATTTATCCAGTTCTTTAAAATCAACTGCATAAGTACTGAGGCTGGTGAGCCCCGAAAGTGCAAATGCACAACTGATTTTGGCAAGTGTAGAAAATTTTTTACGCGTTGTTACTTTGTTCATAATGGCTTCCAAAATTAACTAAATTTTAACTACCTTAGCACGCTATTTATCATGGTGTTAAGTATTTGGGATAAGTACAAGTGCACGCAATTTAATCGTTCTCCATTGGGTACTTAAGCGTTGTTAACCTTAAAATACCGCTCTAGAAAAATTGAATAATTACTCTAATGGGGTTGAAATTTAAAAATTCGAGCGTACACTTGTGCGCTGAAGTTTAAGCTTACACGTGTATGCTCAAATATAAAACCCAGCAGAAACTAATGGGTAGTCGATTTAAATAGAGAATTTATAACCATGTTAACTCCGGTATTAGACCAATTTTCAAAATGGTTTTTACACCATCAAAGCTTTGCAGCTTATATTGAGCCAATAATGCAAGTGTTTAAACCTGGGTGGCGCGCTGACCTTTTTCGAACCAAGGTTGTTGATGTTCAAGCGCTAAGCGGGCGATTTTTAAGTATTTCACTTAAACCAAGTAAAAAGTGGCCTATACATATTGCTGGTCAACACATTAGCTTAACGGTGGAAGCTAATGGACGTTTGCTTACTCGAGTGTTTACTTTGGCATGCAGCCCCGCACAATTTAAGGCGACAGGTTTACTTCGTTTATTAGTAAAAACAGATCAGCAAGGTCATTTTACAAGCCAATTGCAAAATGCATTAGCGGTGCAGCCATGGTGTAATATTTCTTTACCAAGTGGCGACTTTGTATTTAAAAGCTGGCACAAACCCAGCACGTTTATTGCTGGTGGTTCGGGAATTACGCCTATGCTTGCAATGCTTGATCAGCAGCTAAGTAATACTGAGCATCAGATAAAATTAATTTACTTTTCAAAAGCAGGTGAGCATCAATGCACTAATGAGTTAAAAATGCTGACACAGCAATATAATCATTTTTCTTACGTACTGCTTACACGGGATCGAAGCCCATATTTAACTACTCATATAAATACGGACGATAATCCTGATATATATTGCTGTGGTCCTGCTGGCTTTATGCAAGAAGTTGCAGATTTTACTCGTCTACTTAATTTAACCTATTACCAAGAATCGTTTGGTCTATCCATGCCTAAATTGACTGACGACAATCATTTTTCAGTAATAATAAATAAAGACACGCATGTAGTGACTAGTAATGAGGTGCTATTAAACCAGTTTGAAGCAAAAAAACTCCCTGTGCAGCGTGGTTGCGGCATTGGTATTTGCCATCAATGCCAGTGCATTAAAAAGTCGGGAGTGGTGCGTAATTTAAAAACTAATCAATTATCAGATACTGGCGAGCAGTTAATTCAACTGTGTGTGAGCCAAGCCGTTAGCGATTTGGAGTTACAGCTATGACAACTATAAATTATCAACAGTTAGCCGATGATTTAGATGAAATTAAAATGTCGACATTAGCTACAGTTGGGCAAAAGGATGCAAACTATATTCGTTCTATTGTGCGTAAGCAGCGGTTTTGCGAAATAGGCGGACGGATTTTATTGATGCTTGGTTTTGTACAGCCATTATTGTGGGTAGCGGGTGTTTTATTACTTGGTTTGGCTAAAATTCTCGACAACATGGAAATTGGCCACAACGTAATGCATGGTCAATACGATTGGATGAACGACAAACAACTTAACTCTAAAAGCTACGAGTGGGATATAGCCTGCGATGGCCAAAGCTGGAACCGCGTTCATAACTTTGAACATCATACTTACACTAACATTATCGGAAAAGATCGTGACTTTGGTTATGGCTTATTAAGGTTGAGCAATGACTTTAAATGGCGGCTAAAAAATACATGGCAGTTTATTACCTATTTAAATTTAAGCGTGCTGTTTCAGTGGGGCGTGTCGTATCATGAGCTCGCAGGCGAGCGAGTCTTTATAGGTAAAAAGAAACCAAACCGTAAAGGCGCTGTAGCGCATAGCACTTTAAAAAAGCGCTTTTTTAGTAAAGGGGCGCGCCAACTAATTAAAGACTATGTGTTATTTCCAGTTTTTGCGGGACCTCTGTTTTTATGGGTATTAAGCGGTAATTTTTTGGCAAACTTAATTCGTAACCTATGGACCTCAACCATTATTTTTTGTGGCCATTTTACCGAGCAAACCCATACCTTTTATGAGCAAGACTGCAAAAACGAAAACCAAGGGCAGTGGTATTATCGCCAAGCGCTGGGGTCGTCAAACATTAAAGGGGCACGTTGGTTTCATATTTTAACTGGGCATTTAAGCTTTCAAATAGAGCATCATTTATTTCCTGATATGCCATCGTCCCGTTATCAAGAAATTGCGCCTAAAGTGCAAGCCGCATTACAAAAGCAGGGGATTGCTTATAATACTGGCGGATTTTTTCAGCAATACACCTCAGTGTTAAAGCGTATATTACGTTATTCATTTAAATAGAGGTTAATAAAATAGCCGCTACTATTATGTATGCATTAAATAATCAGCTAACTATAAAATGTTAGCTGATTATTGCATTAAAGAGTTAGCAAGCGCTTTATTGATTAAATAATCATCAGTACATGCAAAGAATTCTTCTAATTAATTTAAAAACAGCTCGTTTTGCTATGGTTAAATAGTAGCTGGTTGTCATACAATGGAGAAAAATAGACCACACAAGAGAGAATAAAAATGGCAGCATTTGGTACTGTGTTTATGCCGCAGATGATTCAAGCTAAGTTTTCTGACAATCAGTGGGGCGAAAGCTCAATTGTTCCTTGCGATAAGCTTGAGTTGCATGCAGGTGCGCACGTTCTTCATTATTCAAGTACATGTTTTGAAGGGTTAAAAGCCTTTCGTCACGAAGATGGCTCGGTTAATATTTTTAGAATGGACGCTAATATTGCGCGCATGCAGCAAAGTTCTGAATTGTTGAGTTTACCTGCTGTTGATGGCGAGATGCTAAAAACAATGATCATCGATATTGTTCGTGAATACGCCGATGAAACGCCGCTTCCTCCTGGTTCTATGTATATTCGCCCAACCCACATTGGTACAGAAGCTGCCATTGGTAAAGCGGCGGCACCGTCAATGAGTTCGTTGCTTTACACGTTATTATCGCCAGTGGGTGATTATTTTTCAGGTGGTGCAACTGCGTTACGTGTTTTACTTGAAGAAGATGGTATGCGCTGTGCCCCGCACATGGGTATGATCAAAAGCGGTGGTAACTATGCCAGCGCACTTGGCCCAATTTCAGCAGCACGCACTAAATATAAAGCCGACCAAATTTTATTTTGCCCAGGCGGCGATGTACAAGAAACCGGTGCCGCAAACTTTATTTTAATTGATGGCAATGAAATCATTACAAAAGCACTCGACAGCACATTTTTACACGGTGTAACCCGTAATAGCATTTTAACCATAGCTAAAGATTTAGGTATGACGGTTAGCGAGCGCAACTTTACTGTCACTGAGCTTTTAGAGCGTGCAGCAAAACCAGGTACTGAGGCAGCACTTTCAGGCACTGCGGCAGTATTGACTCCAGTAGGTACGTTTATCCATAACGATAAAGAATACAAAGTAGGTAACGGTGAACCAGGGCCAACAACGGCACGCTTACGTCAAGCATTGAACGACATTCAATGGGGTAAGAGCGAAGATAAACACGGTTGGTTAACTAAAATCTAATCGGGTTCTAGGGTCTGTTGACCTTTGCGGATTAAAATTTGTTCAAACTAGGTGCGGTTTAATCGCGGCGCGAGGTTTGTAACCTAGTGGGCTAAGTAAAAACCGAGCAAAGCTTCCGCGTCCTGCTCACGCTCCTTACCTACATCCATGTAGGCAACAAAGAGTAAATCGTCCCTAGGCAGAACCCTTCGGGCAGTGCCTGTTTGGCATTGATGCTGCGTTATCGCCTATTTATGGGGAATAACCACACCACATAGGCTCTGCCTTGCCTAAATACCAAACAGACTGCTGCAAATTTAACCTTGAAAGATCAACAGACCCTAAGCTATTAAAAAGCCACACTATTTAGTGTGGCTTTTTGGTTTAAGCTACAGCTTAAAACTTCATTTCAATTTTGCCGTATACATAACGGCCATTAAAACCAAATGGTGAAAAGCCCGAGTACGAGAACAAGCGAGAGAAAGTGGTTATATCGCTCACCAGCTCACGAGTTGGATCTGGGTATACATCAAACACATTATTAGCGCCTAAGCTAAGAGTAAGGTTATTATTAAGTGCATAGGCAACATCTAAATCGGTGATCCATTTAGGTTCTAACACTTCGTTACGCTCTGGGTTTTCAGACGGGTCTTGTGTTTCACCGTAGCGAGTGCTGCGAAGTGTGGTACGCCATTCGTTAAGTGTCCATGTTGCGCTAAGGTTGTATTTATTGCGCGGTGTGCTCACTTCAAAACGACGTAGCTCGTTACCCGAGAACAAATTATCTTGCTCAACCCCAACATTTTGTAATTGTGCTGGTGGGTCAATAATATCGGTGACTTGGTTTTTACCGTAGTTGTAACCTAAGTTAAAAGCTACATCACCGTAGTTGTCGGTGATTAAATTATAAGAAGCCACGACGTCAACGCCACGGGTTTTGCTATCAATCGCGTTTAAGAAAAATCGACCTTGGTTAGCGCCGGTGCCCTCAAGTAAGCTTGCAACGCCTGCGCCCGATAAGTTATTTGATAACACAATACGGTCATCAATTAATATTTGGTAGTAATCAACAGATAAGCTGAAGTTGAAGTCGGTTGACCACGTAAAGCCTACCCCGTAGTTAGTAGCTTCTTCTGCGTCTAAACCTGGTGAACCCAATGCAACGGCAACATCGCTGCTTGGCGCAAAGGTACCTGTCTGTGTTGGTTCGCCATCCACAAATACAGTCGCTACCGAGGTAAAGTATTGCTGTTGTAGAGACGGAGCTCTAAACCCAGTTGATACAGAGCCACGCAGTGCTAAGTCTTCTGTAAGTGTATAGCGAGTGGCAATTTTACCATTAAGCGTGTCGCCAAAATCAGAGTAGTCTTCGTAACGGGCGGCTACGGCAACATTCCAGTTATCTGTAATAAAGGCTTCTAAGTCAACGTAAAGGCTAACATTGTGGCGGCTGTTATCACCCGCAGATTCAGGTGTGAACCCCGGGAACACTTGTGAACCTGCAGAGCCGAATGGGCCATTAACCGGATCGGTCACGGCACCACCTGGGCCAAAATTACCACGCGCATAAGAGGCTTCTTCACCTGCTTGAATTTCATACCCTTCGCGGCGATACTCAGCGCCCACTGCCACGTTAATTCCGCTGGCTAAAAAGTCAGCATCAATCTCACGGCTAAAATCAAGATTAATAGTCAGCTGATCGTAAGTTAGCGTGCCGGCATCAAAACTGGTTTGGCTACTTGGCCCATATGAAGTGTTTAAACTATTAATAACACCAAAGTTAAAGGCATCTTGGCCATATACAGCAGAAGCATCGTAGTTCCATTCATTAGCAAAGCCTTTCACACCTAAAGCCAATGAAAAGTCATCAATGTCTGAGGTGATCACCGGCAAAAAGCCATCAGGGTATATTTCTGTAACGTTACGGCTGTCTTGGGCGCGACGATAAAAACCACCGCCTTCGCCTTCACGTTTACTGTATGAGCCAAAAGAATAGAGCTCAGCATCGTTAGCTAGCTGATAACCTGCGTTGTAAAACAGCGCAAAGTCTTCAACAGTGCCGTTACCAAAGTTATGGTTGTAACGATCCCATGTGAATTCGCGTGGGTCGAGAGAGCCATCAGGTAAACGAGCGTAGTTTTCGCGTTGATCATAATCAGAGCGGTTGGTAGAGCTGCGATCGCGATATTCACTAGAAATACTCAAAAAGCCGTTATCGCCTAATTCAAACCCCATATTACCTTGCAGAGTTAAGGTTTGGCCGTCGGTAAGCGAGCGGTCGCTGCCCTCAGTAAAAGCTAAGTCACCATTTGCGTCCTCAGAGACCGATTGTAACTGCGCTACACCGTCCATATCGGTAATATTTGCACCATATACGGCACCCAAACTACCGCCATTGCTATTGCTTTTAAGGACGATATTAATCACCCCGGCAATAGCGTCTGAGCCATATTGAGCTGCGGCGCCGTCGCGTAATACTTCAATGCGTTCAATCGCGTTTGCAGGAATAGCGTTTAAATCAACTGATGACGAGCCACGACCCGTTGAGCCGTTTAAATTTAGTAGCGCGTTACTGTGGCGACGTTTACCATTTACGAGCACTAGGGTGTGATCAGGGGCTAAGCCACGCAGTTGAGCGGGGCGTACATGATCGCTGCCATCGGTAATTGATGGTTGGGGGAAATTAAAACTTGGTAATAACGTACTTAATAGTGCATTGGTTTCTGTTTGCCCCGAACTTTTTAAGGCATCATTACTAATAATATCAATAGGAACAGGGCTATCTTCAACTGTGCGGCCTAGTCGGCGAGAGCCAATTACACTAATTTGTTCAATGTTTTCTTGGATTTGTGTTTTTTGCTCAGCAGCGTTAGCCGTCCATGAGCCTACAAGTGCAGCGGCGATACTTAAAGTGATGGTCTTTTTTGCTGTAAATAGCGGTGTAATTTGCATAACTAATTTCCCTCATTCGATGCTCTTCAGGTGGTTTCAATATAGTGTTTGTTAGAATAATGAACTAATTGAAATTACTGTTGCCAAATTAGACTATTTTTATAATCGAGGTCAATTGAATTACATTCAATCTACAATTTATTTACAGCAAGTAAGGTGAGGTGTTTATAATACCGAGGCGTAAGTAGCCATTTACCATTTAATTCTGCCAATCAACATATCTTTAAACATGACCCAATCACCCAATAAACTGTAAAACGGGTGCTTAAATGTGGCGGGGCGGTTTTTTTCAAAAAAGAAATGCCCAACCCATGCAAAGCCATAACCAATCACCGGTAATAACCATAACAATACGAATTGCGAGCTAATAAGCGCATAGCCGACTAGTAACAACACTAAACTACTGCCAATAAAATGCAGTCTGCGACAGGTTTTATTCCGATGCTCTTTTAAATAGAAAGGGTAAAAGCGTTTAAAGCTAGAAAAGGATTTAGTTTCTGTCATTACTCAACCTGCGAATGCTTAAAAGTCGTTCGTTTATTTAAGCGCAATTTAGCGTAGGTTAACAGCGATAAATGACGTTTACCGCATCTCAATAGACAAAAGCAGTAAAAGTTAATAGGTTAGGTTCACTATAGATAAAATAATGATAAAGCAATGCTTAAAAAAACACTGACCTGTGCGGTTGTAATCGCACTTGCGGGTTGTTCACAACCTGCAGAAAACACCACTCAAAATAAAGTAAAAACAGCTATGAAAGCAGTTAACTCACTAGATTACCCTGAAACTAAAAAAGGCACTGTGGTTGACACTTACTTTGATGAAACCGTGGCTGATCCGTATCGCTGGTTAGAAGATGATATGAGTGATGAAACGGCTCAATGGGTTAAAACTCAAAACAAGCTTACCTTTTCGTATTTAGAGCAAGTGCCTTACAGAGACACACTCAAACAGCGCCTTGAAAAACTCATGAACTACGAAAAAATCAGCGCGCCGTTTACTGAAGGTGATTACACCTATTTTTATAAAAATGATGGCCTGCAAAACCAGTACGTTTTATACCGCAGCAAAGACGGCGGTGAAGCTGAAGTGTTCTTAGATCCTAATACTTTTAGTGAAGATGGCACCACTTCAATGTCGGGTTTATCATTTTCAGAAGATGGTTCATTGTTAGCGTACCAAATTTCAGAAGGTGGTAGTGATTGGCGTAAAATCATTGTTATAGACACCGAGACCAAAGAGCAGGTAGAGCAAGCACTAGTTGATGTTAAATTTAGTGGCGTTAGCTGGCTAGCAAATGACGGTTTTTACTATTCAAGCTACGATAAGCCAGAGGGCAGTGAGCTTTCTGCAAAAACTGATCAACATAAAGTGTATTACCATAAGTTAGGCCAAGATCAAGGCGAAGATACTTTAGTATTTGGCGATACAGCAGAACAAAAGCACCGCTATGTGGGCGCTAAAGCAACCAAAGATGGTCGTTTCTTGTTTATTAGTGCCAGCGTATCAACCTCTGGTAATAAGTTATTTATTAAAGATTTAACCAAGCCAGATAGCGAATTTGTGACTGTAGTGGGTAATACCGACTCTGATACCAGCGTAATTGACAACGAAGGCAGCAAGCTATTTTTGGTTACTAACTTAAATGCACCAAATAAAAAAGTAGTGACGGTTGATGCAAGCAATCCACAGCCTGAAAACTGGCAAGATTTTATCCCAGAAACTGAAAACGTACTTAATGTAACCCTTGGCGGTAATACGTTTTTTGCCAACTACATGGTTGATGCTATTTCAAAAGTGAAACAGTACAACAAACAAAGCGAATTGATCCGCGAAATTAGTTTACCAGGCGTCGGTACGGCGAGTGGCTTTGGCGGTAAAAAAGAGCAAACTACGCTTTATTACTCGTTTACTAACTACAAAACGCCAGGTACAACTTACAGCTTTGACGTGCAAAGCGGTGAGTCAAAAGTATACCGTAAATCAGGGATAGATTTTAATAGCGATAACTATACCTCTGAGCAAGTATTTTATACCTCTAAAGATGGCACTAAAGTACCGATGATTATCACTTATAAAAGTGATATTAAATTAAATGGCAGCAACCCAACTATTTTATATGGTTATGGTGGCTTTAATATAAGCTTAACACCTCGCTTTAGCTCTACAACAGCAGCTTGGCTTGAGCAAGGCGGCGTATACGCAGTTGCTAATATTCGTGGTGGTGGTGAATACGGTAAAGAGTGGCATAAAGCAGGTACACAATTGCAAAAGCAAAACGTATTTGACGACTTTATTGCTGCAGCTGAATACTTACAAGATAAAAAATACACCTCTAAAAAACGCTTAGCACTGCGTGGTGGTTCAAACGGTGGGTTATTAGTGGGTGCTGTAATGACCCAGCGACCTGACTTGTTTCAAGTTGCGTTACCTGCGGTAGGCGTATTGGATATGCTTCGTTATCATACATTTACAGCTGGCGCTGGTTGGGCATACGATTACGGAACTAGCGACCAAAGTAAAGAAATGTTTGATTACTTAAAAGGCTACTCGCCAATTCATAACGTAAAAGCAGGGGTTGTATATCCGGCGACGATGATCACTACAGGCGATCATGATGACCGCGTTGTACCGTCGCATTCATTTAAATTTGCAGCTGAACTTCAAGCGAATCAAGCAGGTACTAATCCAACGCTTATCCGTATTGAAACCAATGCAGGCCATGGTGCAGGTACACCAACCAGTAAAATTATTGACCTTTATGCCGACATGTACGGTTTCACGCTTTACAACATGGGCATTAAATCACTGTAGTGTGATTTTTTTAAACTAACGAAAAGCCGAGTTACGTAAGTGACTCGGCTTTTTTATGTTGACTAACCTGAGTTCAGATTAGCTAACTTATTGTATGGGGGAGAACAACCGTTGATAGGTTTTATAAGCGTATTCGTCGCTCATACCGCTTAAATAGTCACAAATAATACGCATACCTTGATTGTGTTTTTCAGCTTCAAGGTACAGTGCCTGCGTGGTTTCGGGTAATAAGCGCAGCGGATCGCTGGCAAACGCAGTAAATAATTCTATGAGTAGGTTTTGCCCTTTAAATTCTATTTGCTGCATTTGTGGGTCGCGTATTAAACGCTGAAATACAAAGTGTTTGAGGATCTGTAGCACATTTTCGTATTGCTGATCTAATTTTGCGGTGTGCTTTAAAATAGGGCACTCAAATTCATTGTTTTGGGTATCTAAATGAATATGAATAATAAAGGTATTCACCAGTTCGCCTATGGCGTCTTTTCGCTCATGTTCATACTTTGAAAATAACCGCTTGGAGAGTGACTCCAGCAAAGTGTTTAACCAGTCATAGTCAAGTGCTTGTAAATGCGGCAATGCATGGGTTAGCCAATCGTCTAAACTAAGAACATCGGTAGCTATTGCATCCTCAAGATCGTGAACGGCATAAGCAATGTCATCAGCCAGTTCCATAATGGCACTGTCGAGTGATTTATAACGGGTTTTAGCGCGGTAAGCATCTGCGTGTTCTTGGCTAGATAATAACGCTTTATCACTTGCGCTAAGAGGCTCAATAATCCAATTAAATATCGCGGCATCGTCATTATAAATACCTTTGGCTGGACGCCAGTCATCGGCTTTAATAAATGCACGCTGTTTATTTTCTTGTGGGATGTTATGCCAAAGGTTATCGATAAAAGCTGGGTACTTAATAAATCCTAACAAGGTGCGTCTAGTTAAGTTCATGCCGTAGCCGTTACTGTAGGGCTCTAGCTTTGCCACAATGCGCAGTGTTTGTGCGTTACCCTCAAAACCACCATGATCACGCATCATATAGTTAAGTGCAATTTCGCCACCATGCCCAAACGGTGGATGACCTATATCGTGCGCTAAACATAAGGTTTCGAGCAATCCAGTAGATGGAAAATGTTCAAAGCTTGGATGTTGGGCCTTTAAATGGCGTAATATGCCGGTGCCTATTTGCGAGACTTCTAATGAATGGGTAAGGCGTGTACGGTAAAAGTCGTTTAAGCCAATACCCATTATTTGGGTTTTAGCTTGAAGACGCCTAAATGCAGCAGCATGAATGATTCGTGAGCGGTCTATTTGCCAAGGAGAGCGGTTATCGTTAGGGCGGTGCTTATATTGTTCAATTATTCTATTTTGCCACTGTTTATCCATGTCTCAACCTATCAATTCGTCTTCGGCTTTAGCACTTAGTATATTATAAATTGTAAGCAATAGGTGTATGAATTTTATTCGGTTGTTCAGTATTCGCGTTTATAAAGTGGCTTAGGTATAATGATGTTTCGTATGTATGTGACTACACCATACATAACTTAGAGTTAAATTGAGATAATACATGTTAAAAACTATTTTTCAGTTGTTGTTAGCCGCCGTTGTTATTTGGGCGTTGACCCTTCCGTTTATTGATGCTGATGAACTAGTATCAGACGAGCAAACCAGCACTAACGATATTAAAAAACAGAAGAAGAAAGAAAAACCATTGCACAACGTTAAGTTGCCAAAGTTCTCAGAATTCACTGATGTGAAAGAGAAAAAACATGCGTTTTTTAACTTTATTAAGCCTCATGTAGAAGCCGAAAACAAAAAGATTTTACAACAACGTGCAAACCTTGAAATTGCACGCATGATGATAGAGCACAGTGAACCGCTCAGTAAAAAACAAACGGGTGATATTAAAAAAATACTTAAGTCGTACGGATTACCTGAAACGTTAGATACCATCACCTTAAGCCAAGCACTGCGCCGCGTAGACATCATTCCTAAAGAAATGGCCTTAATGCAGGCAGCCAATGAGTCTGCATGGGGTACTTCGCGTTTTGCACGAATTGGCTTAAACTTTTTTGGCCAATGGTGCTACAAAAAAGGCTGTGGCATGGTACCAAGAAGACGTAATAGTGAAGCCGAGCATGAAGTGGCTGCATTTAAATCGGTACGTGCAGCAGTAAGCTCTTATTTTAAAAATATTAATACCCACAATGCTTACAAAGAGTTACGTACTATACGCGAAGACTTACGCGCACAACAAAAACCTATTTTAGCGACTAAATTAACGTATGGTTTAATGTCATACTCTGAACGTGGTGAAGCGTACATTGAAGAGCTTAATACCATGATTAATCAAAACCGAGCGTACTTTAATGAATAAGCCGTTATTAAAATTAGTTACAGCCAGCTTTTTAGCAGTAGCAGCTAGTAGTGCCGTTGCTAAAGAATTTGTGATGTCGTATGACGGTTTTTACGACCGTTTAAAAGTGGTAAACAAAGGGGACTTTCAGTACGCCCGCGTAAACTTTTATATTAGCGATATTGGTACTAACGAAGTTTGTAGTATTAAAAACGGTACTATTTTAACTGAAAAAAATGAGTACCCGCTTAATTATACCGACAAAGCGCAATTGCTATTACCGTTCGATAAACAGCTAGATACCGACAAAGCGGTGATTGTAGTTCAGCCAAAAAACCCGGTTCACGACTGTCAGTTAAAGCTACAAATAGAAGCTAAGGAACTAGATGGACTGGCGTTATCAAAGCAATCGTTATTGGTTATTAATAATGAGCTTGAAGAGCTCTTAACAGACCTATCTGGCTTTTTTGTTAGCAAACTAATGTGGTTTTTATTACCTGAACAAAAAGGCGTGGTTGTTACCTTTAAAACTCCTAAGCAATTTGATGATGAGCGCATAACGTGCGAAAAGTCAGTGTGTTATTTTGAAGTAACTGATAGCTGGGAAGACAATACAACCGTATTAGCTGACATTAACGAGGTTGTTAAAGTAACGCCTTGGATCAGTAAGTAGCTAAATAATTTGTAAACGTATCAAGCGGCATCAACTATGATGCCGTTTTTTTATGACTAAATTAAATGGTGGCAGAGTGGGCTTTTGCTAATAGGCTTTTTTCATCATGAGTGACCACTTTATTTCGGCCTGTTTCTTTAGCAAGGTAAAGCCGTTTATCGGCTTGTAACAACAGTTCTTGCATATTCAGTTCGCGCACTAACATGCTACTTACCCCAGCACTAACAGACAGTGCAATGCTGTGATTATTAAAATAAAACGGATATTCATTAATACTACTGCAAAGCTTTTGAGCTAACTGCTTTGATTGCGCTAAGTTTTGTTGATTAAGAAAAATAGCAAACTCTTCTCCGCCAATTCGAGCAGTAACACCAAGCTCAAAAAACAATTCGTTAATATGTTGTGCAATCCATTTTATCGCTTCATCGCCGGTTTCATGACCGTATTGATCGTTCACTTGTTTAAATAGGTCAATATCGAGCATGATCAACGATACTCTGCTGTTTAAAGGCGCAGTATGCGTTATTTTTTTACATAGCTTAAAAAAACCTCGTCTATTTAAAAGCTGCGTTAATGGATCGTGATTCGCTAAATTAATTAGCCTAGACTCAGCATTAGCAAACTTAATAAACGGTAAAATTAGCGCAGTAGCGGTAGTTAAAAATAAATGCGTTACCAATAACAGCTGTAATCCAAAAGCTAAGCTGGCTTGACTGATTTGGCTTGAGTAGAGCAAAACAAGGAGTACAACTTGCAACAGCATCACCACACTGTGTATTGCAAAACAGGCAACGAGTAAGCGTTGTTGGACTACAGCAACACTTGGAGTTTTAATCATTAAATACGCAGCGTAGCTAAATAATACAGCAGCAATAATACTGGTAATAATTTGCCCTGCATCAATAAGGTACACTGCAAGTAAAAGCGTGCAGCACATGGCGCTTGCATAGTATAAAGGCGTTAATTTTATCGCGGGCGCTTGGCTTTGTGGTATTAACCCTAAAATAATGAGTAATGGGCTTAAAATAATAAAAACGTAAGCAAAAAAATGGGTTAATAATGGAAACTCAATAAAATCTCTTAAACAAATTAGTGCAATTGCGGTAATAAACGAGCAACAGGCGGTAGCAAAAAATAAATAGCAAGGTTGTTTTTTGTATCTATAAACAGAAAAAAAGAACACAGCAATAAACAAGTTAAGAATAAAACAGAGGCTAATTAATGTAGGTAAATGAAGCATGTTTAAGGGGCTCTTTTAGCTAAGTGAAGGTGTTCATACAGATAAGTATTAGGTAGTGACACTAAAATAGCAAGGGGGTAAAAAGTATTAGCTTTACCCCCTACTACAAACTTAACCCGTTAAGGCCAGTAGCTAGACTAAACTTTCTAATGCAGCGTCAATTTTAGTAAAGTGAAAACGATAGTTATGGTCTAATGCTTTTTTAGGTACCACATACTGGCCATTAGTAAGTAAGTCGGCCATTTCACCCATTAATATATTAAGCACCCCAGCAGGCATAGGCATAAACGCAGGGCGAGATAATGCTTTTCCTAATGATTTACTAAACTGCTTGTTACTTACCGGCTCAGGGGCTGTAGCGTTGATAGCACCAGATATTTCTTTATTGCGAATTAAAAACAAAATGAGCTGAACCATATCATCTATATGGATCCACGACATACCTTGCTCACCATTGCCAATTGGACCACCTACGCAAAGCTTAAATGCTGGTAACATTTTACCAAGCGCGCCGCCTTTTTTAGCCAATACAATACCGGTACGTAATAAGCACACTCGAGTTTCGTCAGACTCAGCCTTTAAAGCTGCTTGCTCCCAATCTTTGCACAGTTGGTGGCTAAATTCATCATGAGGCTCTGTATTGTTTTCATCAACCAGAGTGTCGCCTTGTCGACCATAATAACCAATTGCACTGCCAGATATAAAAGTATGTGGCGGGGTATGGCACTGCTTAATAGCATCACTAATAGCTTGAGTAACAATGATTCGGCTATCGCGAATGACTGCTTTTTGTTTATTACTCCAACGTTTATTTACAATAGGTTCACCGGCTAAGTTAATAACCACGTCAACGGTATTAAAATCAACATCTTCAAGGCTATCAATAGCGTTAACCTGGTGCCCTAACAATACTTTTGCTTTGGTTGGGTTTCTGCTCAGTACAGTAACATCGTGGTGGTGCAACAAGAAAGGGCAAAGGTGCCTACCAATTAAGCCTGTGGCGCCAGTAAAAAATATATGCATTGCAACTCCGAAATTATAAAAAAGCAGGATGTTTAAAATTTATACTCTCCAGCTCAACGATTTGCAAACTTATACGTACCAATAATTTTTATGATCACCCTTAAACATTTCATTCTATTAGCTTTTGCCTTACACTAAAGCCAAATAACAGTAATAGGATAATAGTATTGGCTAGTTTAACTGGGGTAAATAAAAGCTTAATAATTTTTGCCGCTTTGGTCATTGTGCTGGCGGGTATTAAAGCCGCAAGCGCTATTGTTATTCCGTTTATTTTGGCAGCATTTATAGCCATAATTTGTAGCCCACTCATTAATTTTTTTGCTCGTTACCGTATTCCAAAAGGCATAGCGGTAGTGCTTGTGGTGCTTATTATTATGGGCTTAGGGGTTAGCTTAGGCGGTTTAGTAGGGCAGTCGGTTAACGATTTTTCAAAACAATTACCTGAATATAAAGCACAATTAAAAGAAGAATTTGTATGGTTGGTTGATGTAGCCTCACAATACAATATTTTAATTAATAAAGAACAAATTTTGTCTATGTTTGATCCCGGCAAAATGGTTGATGTTGCCACCAATATGCTAACGGGTTTAGGTAGCGTAATGGCCAATATGTTTTTAATTATTTTAACAGTTGTTTTTATGCTGTTTGAAGGGCCGATACTTGGCAAAAAAATTCATTTAGCACTGGACGATCCCGACAGCAAAATTAAGCAAATTGACCGTTTTTTAGACTCTATTAACTCTTATTTAGCCATTAAAACCTTAGTGAGTTTAGCTACCGGTGTAATTGCTGGTTTTTACCTGTGGATACTCGATGTTGATTATTTTGTACTATGGGGCGTATTGGCATTTATGCTTAATTACATTCCTAACATTGGTTCAATCATTGCGGCTGTGCCAGCACTGTTACTGGCGCTTATTACGCAAGGTCCATTAGTGGCAGGGCTCGTCGGCGCGGGTTATTTAACTATTAATACCGTTATGGGGAATATTGTAGAGCCAAAATACATGGGTAAAGGCCTCGGGCTTTCTACCTTGGTGGTATTCTTATCATTAATATTTTGGGGCTGGTTATTAGGCTCTGTGGGTATGCTGCTATCAGTGCCGTTAACCATGATTGTAAAAATAGCACTTGAAGCCAGTGATGAAGGGCGTTGGTTAGCTACTATGCTTGGCACAGGTGAAGAAACCGTTATCAAATCAGAAGACTAATACCTTATAAAGGCGTGCCTACATTGCACGCCTTTTAAAAAGCTAAGGATTCATTAAATTAGCTAAGGCGCTATCTACAGCGTTCATAGCCCCCTCTAAATAGCCTGCATCTTGCTGTGCAAATTCACTCCCCACAAAATGCACTTTTAACTGTTTAAGCTGCTCGCTAAGCCCTGAAAAATTGAATTCAGGATGCTGCGATACACCTATTTGGTCATCTCTGTTGGCAACAAATTCATCCTCAGCCCAATCCTTTATAATGCAGCTTTTCGCTGTATAGGCTTGCTCACCGTAAAAATAGCTGAGCTGATCAAGGCAAGCTTGGGTTAATTGTTCTCTGGTCACTTTACTGCGCTGCAAGTAATGCACGCCAATAAAGCCAAACAGAGCAGGGTAAGAATGCTCACTGGCTGACGCATCATGAACTTCTACCAATGGGCCTACACGGCTAAAACATTGTCCCGATAAATTTCTATCTCGCCAAAAAGCGTGCTCAAAAGTGGCAATAAACTTTGCTTGGCCTGCCATCCACGTAGGCACCGACGCTAAACGCTGTGCTAAACCATTATCAGCCCATAAATGCGGGGTTAAATGTTGGCTGATCATTCTAGGCGGTAACGCCAATAGTAACTGATCGCAAGTATAGTGTTGCGTACTCCCTTGGTAATTAGCGCTTATATGCCAGCCATCGGAGAGCGTTTTTACTTCGCTAACAGCGTGCTCTAATTTAACGGTGTTTGGCTCAAGCTGCTGATGAAGCAAATTGATAAGCTTGCTCATACCGTTTTGTATTCTGAATAACTGCATTTCGCCAGCCCCTGCAATTTGCTGTGCAGGGGCAGTATGCGATGCTTGATACAACACATCGCCTTGGGTGTATTGTTCAAACACGGGGATGTTTAAAGCAGCAACTAATTGTTGAATATTAGGCTGGTGCGGAAATATCCAGGTAGGGCCTAAATCGTGGCTAATGGTGTTACTAGTCGGTAAATAATGAGACGCAATTCTGCCACCTAAACTGGCTTTGGCCTCTAATAATAAAAACGGAATATCACGTTTTTTAAGGTTGTAAGCAGTATATAAGCCCGCTAAGCCACCACCAATAATAACCACAGGTTTATGCATTTTAAAATCACTTCAGCTAAATCAATCTACTGGTAGGTAGTTTGTGGTTTTTATGCAGATTTGTCAAAACGTTTTATGGACTAAGTGAATAAGCTGAGTGCGCCTCTATATTCAGGAAAATGAGCCAAGCGGGAACAGAGTGCTAATGAACTCCGCTTTAAAATAATAAAAACTTAATGATAGTAATATGTTAGCTAATTTGTTAAAACTATATCTAGTAGAAAAATTAAACGTAGCGCTGGTATAGATATATGCGGATCGCGCAGTGTTAAATTGTTAGAATTTAAGGAAACTTATGGAATCTAGCGGAATAACATTTTAAGCATGAAGAGTATTTTGGAGACATAGGGCATCCAAAGCTTTGGAGTAAGCTGTTTGGGCTTAAAAGTGATATAGCTCACGGCCAACAATATGAATTTCAAGAGCAATATTCAGTTTTAAAGTTGCTTGAAAATACAAATAGATTTCTAGATATAGTAGCGAAAGAGCTCATCAAACTTTCTATTGAAGAAAATGAATTAATAGCTGATCTCAGAGAATGTTTAATTATAAAAAGGCGCTGCTGTATCACCATTTTCGTTGTGCTCCAAATTTGTCGGAGAGGCGGCGTTATTAAACAAGGAGGTAGATTATGAAAAATAAGTTTATGGTTATTGTGTGTTCTTTTTTATTAACGTTTTCTTTGAATGCGTTTGCTCAAGAGGATAGCTCAGCAAAAGTAGCCCAGATATTAGGGAATACAATACATGTTACTGATCTAGAAATAGATTTGAGGTTTTTAAAAGGATATAAGCGCTCTTATCCTGGTTTATCAGAAGATGATGTGCTTGATAAAATGCGAGCAGATAAATTAACTTCAATAATTTGGAAACGAATTATCCAAAAGTTACCTGATGAACATAATTTAGAACCAACAGCCGAAGAAGTAGAAAGTTTTACTGAAGCTATGCATCGATTTAGCTCAGAGTCATCAACTGAGACATTAACTTCTGAAATGAAAGAAGCTTCATTTAGAGCAAATAGAGACGTCGTTAAAACTTACAAAATTAGTAAGTATCTTTATGAAACGTATGGAGGCACAGTTATTTTCCAACAAGGAAACCCTCATGAACCTGTAGGTGCCTATCGTAAACTTCTAGAAGAGTATAAAGCCCAAGGGAATTTTAAAATTTATAACCCAAAATATGAAAAAGCTTTCTGGGCGTATTATTTGAGAAAACACCCAATGGTTATTCCAGAGGATAAAGTTGATTTTTCCAAACCATGGTGGGAAAAAGCACAGGTTGAGTAGTGCAATTCAAATACCTGAAGTTTGCTTATGATTATCGAGCATTGCTTCTACCTTTGTATATTACTAGTCCAAGTCGCAAATAATATAAACAAGAATAAGGGTAAAAACTAAAATGACTCAAAATAATAAAATTAACTATATTGAGATTCCTGCACAAAATATTGCAGCTACTAAGGCCTTTTTTAGTGACGTGTTTGGCTGGTCATTTGAGGATTATGGCTCAGAATATTGTAGTTTTACAGGGCAAGGTGTTGATGGTGGTTTCTTTAAATCTGACTTGGTTGTTTCTACTAAAAACGGAAGCCCGTTAATTGTGTTATACAGTAATGCCCTTGAAGCGACTCAAAATAAAATTGAGGAGGCTGGAGGCAAAATAATTAAGCCTACATTTTCATTTCCAGGTGGTAGACGATTTCACTTTAGCGACCCAAATGGAAATGAATTTGCGGTGTGGTCAGAGTAATCACATTACAAAGTCTATAACTACAAAAATGCAGCCTTTAAGGCTGCACTTCCCAAAATACTAACCACGAAATTAACAAGAAACAACAAATAATGTTTAATTAGGAACTTGTTAAAGCCCCATTTTAAGCTGCTGAATAAATTGCTTTATCATTGCTATTTCACACTCTTTATAAGTTACTACAGCTTCTAGTGAATTAGGTTGTTTTAACATGTAACGCCACTGGCAGCTTTTTTGTATGTACTTATCTTTGGCGTTAATACTTTGTTTAAACAGTGATAAAATGATGGTATTACCGGTTTCACTTTCTAATTCGGCCAGTTCAAAAGTGCGCTTTTGGATCCAGCTGTCTTGTTGCTGTTGCACTTTATTTAATTTGGCATCTAAACATTGTGTGTAATCTTTAATTTGCTCTGGCAGGGCGTTGCTTTGCAATGTACATTGTTGCTCAGCAGCCATACTTTGCTGTGCCCATAACAATAAAAGGCTTAAGCTAAAACAAAGGATGTAGTTATTTTTTTTCATGATAATTAAACTCGAGAATAAATTCTGCACCGCCTAAACGTTGCGACTGAGATATAGTTAACAGCCCGTGATACGACTTAACCAAGTCAGATACAATAGCCATACCAACACCGTGGCCGCTTTCGTAGGTATCTAGGCGCGTACCGCGTTGTAATAACGATTCGCGCTTATCTGGCTTAATGCCTGGGCCGTCATCACAAATGCTTATACTGAGCGTTTTAGCTTGTGAAACGTTAATACTGACTTGGGAGCGACAGGCTTTACAGGCATTATCTATTAAGTTGCCTAATAACTCCATTAAATCGGTTTTATCACCTAAAAAGTAATCTTTATCGCTCACTTGGCAGTTAAATATAATGTCCTTATCGCGGTATACTTTACTCATTGCGCTTAAGATAGAATCGATAACCGGCTTGATGGGGGTTTGTTTTTTCCATGTATCGGAAGCACCCGTGGCGGCACGTTTTAATTGGTGCTCGATCATCACATTAATTCTGTCGAGTTGTTCTTGTGCATCTGCATCGTTAGCTAATGGGCTTGATTTTAAAACAGCTAACGGCGTTTTAAGTGCATGGGCTAAATCGCTAAGAGAGGCGCGGTATCGTTCTTTTTGACGTTGCTGCGACTCTAACAGTAAATTTAGGTCGGCTTTAATCGTTTGCAGTTCAACGGGGTATAAGCCTTTAATTTCTTGAATATCGCCTGATTCAATGGCTTTTATTTCTTTATCTAGACGCTGCAGAGGTCGTGCACTCCAAATAAAACCAATGGCCATTAATCCTGCAATGGCAATTCCCATTATAAACATCCAATCAACTAGGGTCTGTTTAAAGCCATCCATTAAGCGCAGTAGGGCATCGTTACGTTTTAATAAAATAAAGCGTGCTTGCTCTGATTGGTCAATATTATTAAGTATTACCGTTAAACTTAATTGCCAATAAGCAGTGTTGTTATACACCACACGTCTAAAGTCGGCAGCGCCTGCTTTGGGCTCTATATATTGGGGAACAAAGTTAACGTTAACCGCCGACTCAGAATGCCAAATAGGCACGTCGTCACGGTATATCATGGCGTAGGTGTCTGAGTTTAAATTGTTGAGTTCGGGGGTTAATATAGAGCTGGGCATAATAATGCCGCGCTCGGTAAAATCAACTTCGGAAATAAGTGAATACAGGTGTGCTTCGAGGTTTTTTTCGGTGGCATCAACAAGTGACTCATAATACGCTTTACCTATGGAGTAAAACAAAATGGGTAGGGCGACTAACAAAACAAAGACAAGGATAAATCCTTGCCTTATTTTTAACGAAACTTGCGGTCCTACCACTGGCTTTTAAGCCTGTAACCACGCCCACGCAGTGTTTCTACTGGGTTAAGCACGCCATCTGGGTCGAGTTTTTTACGTAAACGTAGTACAAACACTTCAATTACATTCGAATCAAGGTCGAAATCTTGGTCGTAAATATGCTCTGTAAGCTCAGACTTTGAAATTACTTTTTGTGGGTTAACCATTAAGTATTCGAGTACTTTGTACTCATACGCAGTTAAGCTCAGTTCTTTGTCGTTTACCCATACTTGTTGTGAACGCGTATGAATTTTAATAGGGCCGGCTGTCATTTCTGGATTTGCTTTACCTGCACTACGACGAATAAGCGCATTACAACGAGCAATCAGTTCTTCAACATGAAATGGTTTAGTTAGGTAGTCGTCAGCACCGGCATCTAAGCCTTCTACTTTGTCTTGCCAGCGATCGCGCGCGGTTAAAATCAAAATAGGAATAGTCACCCCTTGGGCGCGTGCTTTGTTTATTAGTTCAATACCATCTATTTTAGGTAGGCCTAAATCAACTACAGCCATATCTAAAGGGTATTCAGTGATGTGAAAAAGGCCAGCTTCACCGTCGTGACATAAATCAACACTGTAACGCTCTTTTTCTAATGCATTGCGCAGGTTGTCTGCCAAATGTAAATCATCTTCTATTACTAAAATTCGCATTGGTTAATCCTTTTTCACTTCGCCAGTTTTCTTGTTTATTTTCAAATCGACGACGTGGCCGTCAGCTTTTAAAATTCGTACAGTAAAAAAAAGTGTTTCTTCAGAAATCTTTAACGTTGTACCGTCTGTAGTTTGTTTTGCAAGTATTACTGCTTTTTTTTTGCTTACCTCAACTTTATCGGTTTTGCTTTTGGTATTGTTTGCGTGGGCAAAATTAGCCAAACACACTACCGCGATTAAATTGAGTATTAATAATACACGCATTACGGAACTCCTAGAACAGACCTGCTTAGCTTAAAAACTAAGCCACTAAAACTTTAATACCTTGCGGTGTATTTAAGTTTTTATTAAGCAAAGTTTAATTAAAAATGAGTGAACAAACCCTGAATTGCTGGTTGCAGTTAAACAGGGTGGTCATAGTTTAATTAAGCAGGGAACACTTTTTTAAATGGTTTAACAATAGAGTTTTCATATACGCCACCGGCAACATAAGGATCATCTGCCGCCCACTCTCTGGCGTCTTCTAAAGAATTAAATTGAGCAATCACTAAAGAACCTGTAAAGCCTGCATCTTGAGGGTCTTCACTATCAATGGCTGGAAGTGGACCTGCGGTTAATAGTCTGCCTTCGTCTTCTAGCGTTTGTAAGCGTGCTAAATGAGCTGGGCGAGCCGCTTTACGGTGCTCTAAACTATTTTGGACATCTGTTGAATAAATCATATACAACATATAAATACTCTCAAAACTTGTTAAATTTAATTAACTGCATACTAGCATAGCGTTGATAAATGGTGAATTAAAAGTGTTTATGGCGATGTTTACAGCAAGAATGTTTTTTTACACGGTAATTGCTTGAAAAGCGTTGCGTAACACTGGTAGAGTCCCTTGGATAAGATAAATAATAACAAGGTTATTACATGAGTGAAAATAGAGAGCACTTTAGCTCCCGCTTAGGATTTATATTGGCAGCGGCAGGCTCTGCTGTGGGTATTGGTAACTTAGTAGGCTTTCCAGTTTCTGCGACTAAGAATGGCGGTGGTGCATTTTTGCTCGTCTATGCTTTGTTTGTCGCATTCATTTGTTTACCCGTAATGATGGCTGAAATGGCCATGGGTCGTCATGCACAAAAAGACCCGCTGGGTGCATACAAAAAATTAGCTAATAACGACAAAAAATGGAAATTTGCTGGCTTTTTAGCGGTATTAACGCCATTTATGATTGCTGTTTTTTATATGGTGATCACAGTGTGGATTTTTGGTTACTTGAGCCAAACCGCGCTGGGTAATTTAGATATGCTGGCAAACCCTGGACACTTTGGTGAGTTTATAAATAGCTATACCGTGTTTGGTTATATGGCGCTGGTAGTAGTTATTGTTAACCTAATTTTGGTCGGTGGCGTAAAAGACGGCATAGAAAAAGCAGCTAAATTTTTAATGCCAGCTTTATTTGTCATGCTTATTATATTGGTGGGTTACGTACTCACTCTTGATAACGCCATGGCCGGTGTTAAGTACTATATTATTCCTGATTTTAGTAAAATGAATGCCAGCGTGCTGAATGGCGCATTGAGCCAAGCGTTTTTCTCATTGTCGTTAGGTATGGGTATTTTAATTACCTATGCATCTTATATCTCGAAAAAAGATGATATTGTAGGCAGTGCTAAAATGGTTGCTATTACCGACTCACTGGTTGCGTTTGTAGCAGGCTTAATGGTGTTACCGGCTATTTTTAGCTTTGATCCAAATACCGATCCGGCTAAGTTATCTGACTCGTCAGTTTCAATGATTTTTGTCTACCTTCCAAAAATTTTATTAGCGCTACAAAATGATATTGGTTACTTTGGCGCATCAGCCGTGGCATTTATTTTCTTCTTATTGGTATTTTTTGCTGCTATCACATCACTGGTATCTATTGTTGAAGTACCAACAGCAACACTAAGCGATCGTAAAGGCATTAGCCGTAAAAAAGCGCTGGGCATACTCACTTTATCAACCGGTATATTAACTATTTTGTGTATTATGTCGTTTGGTATGATTGACGGCCTAACTACTTTTACTAGCTACGGTAGTGGTAATAAGAGCTTTTTTGATGTTGTTTATGACGTATTTTACGACACAATATTGCCTTTAAATGGTTTAATGGTGTGTTTGTTTGTAATGTATAAATGGAAAAAAGTTCGCTTAAGCGAAGAGCTAAGACAAGGCTCTCCTAATTATGCTAATAGCTTTATGGAAAAGTACGTTAACTTTTCACTGCAAACCTTTATTCCAGCGATATTATTAATCATTTTTGTAAATACCGTTGCAACGAAGTTTTTTGATATAAGTATTTTTGGTTTTTAATTTAAACTAAATCTAAATAAGCCGCGCCTGCCGCGGCTTTTTTATTGCTGTTTGTTAATTCAGTGCACCAGAGTCTAAATAGTCACCCATCCCTAGGGTAAACATCCATATGCCCCATAAGCTGTGCTCAAGAACACAGGCAAAGGTTGAGCGGCTTTGTGCGTAGGTATATGCAAATAGTAATCCGCCTATAAATGCTAAACTTACTGCAACCCAATTAGCGTAAACAATATGTGCCAGTGCAAATACACTCGCACTTATAATAATGCGTAGCCATTTACTGGGCATAATGCGTTTATAACGATGAAAGAAGTAGGTTCTAAATATTAATTCTTGCGGGATCACCGACAATAAAGGGTAGAGCAGTAATAGCATTAGCCAGTCGGTGAGATTTTCACGAGGTAAAGTAAACCAGTGTCCTTGGTAAAGTAAGTTGTAAAATACCCCCGAAAATAACGCGCCAATAAAGAAAAAACTAAACATGCGGCGCTTCACAGCAGAAAACTGCCCCAAGCTAGTTAATCTAAAACGTTTAAAGTGGCTGTCGTTTAATAACAACATACAGCACACACTCATGAGGATGATCAGTGCTGGAATAAGCCAGTTAGATAAATATTGGCGAATATTAAAGCCAATTAAAGGCAGAATGATAAAGATAAAGGTAAATTCAAACCAGCGGTATTGATTAGCGGTCACGTTTGCTCACGGTGATTTTTATTTCACCTTAGCAAACGATTAAGTCATCTTTATGACTATAAAACAGTCAAGCTGATTATATTTAAACCCAATGAGTCTTACTAAGGCACTTGGCTTCCGGTTAAGGTTGACTTACCCCCTTGCAACCCTTAGCCTGCCTGCTTTTATTTTTACATCATTGTATTGCCACGTTAATAGGTTTAAGCCTAGGCGTGTATTTAGGAGCAAAAAATGAATAAAGCAGAATTGGTTGCAGCTATTGCGGATGCGAGTGAATTAACAAAAAAAGACGCACAAGCTGCGTTAACCAGCTTACAAAAAGTGATTACAAAGTCGCTGTCTGAAGGCGATCAGGTACAAATTTCAGGCTTTGGTACTTTTGCACTTAGTTACTACCCAGCGCGTACTGGTCGTAATCCACAAACTGGTGCAGCGATTGAAATACAAGGGGCTAATAAAGCCGTATTTAAACCAGCAAAAGCGTTAAAAGAGCGCCTTTAATTTAAAACTTTAGTGCCTGTAAGTTCGCTTCTTCCCCAAAAGCCACTATTTAGCTTACAGGCTCTTTGCTTTATTACTTTTGCCTGTAGTATCTGCAATCAGTGTAAATAATTTACATTACTTGTTTATTCATATTTATAAAATCTTATTATATTCAGCGTGTTATATTTGGTATGTGATATGCAAATACAGTTATGTATTGAATGAAATAAGGAGTATTTAATGAGTAACTTACATAATAGTAATCGTTTAAAAGGTAAAAAAATTGCCATTTTAGCCACCGATGGATTTGAGCAAAGCGAGTTACTTTCGCCTCAGGCTGCTTTACTTGAAGCAGGCGCCGATATTGAAGTTGTTTCTATTAAAGAAGGGCAGATCACCGCATGGGATGAAGACAAGTGGGGTGAAAAAGTTGCTGTTGATAAATTAGCTGCCAATGCAAATGCCGGTGATTACGATGCGCTTTTACTGCCAGGTGGCTTGTTTAACCCCGATAGCTTACGCCAAGACTCAGATGCCAAGGCATTTGTAGACGGCTTTTTTGGAGCAAAGAAAAACAAACCCGTTGCCGCTATTTGCCATGCACCATGGTTACTTGCAGAGATTAACAAGCTCAGAGACAAAAAGGTCACTTCATATCCGAGTATTAAAAGTGATTTAATTAATGCCGGTGCTAACTGGGTCGACCAAGAGGTGTGTGTTGATCAAGGCTTAGTGACTAGCCGCAGCCCTGCAGATTTAGACGCGTTTAATGCTAAATTTATTGAAGAGATCCTTGAAGGTAAGCATCAAGCCCATTAAGTTAGCACTTCAAAATAAAAAAGGGCATATTAAATGCCCTTTTTTAGTGATTAAAAACACCGTTGATTAGAGCGCTGTTGCAGCTTTCATCTCGGTTACAAATGTTTTTAATTGTGTGGTCATTGCGTCTAAATCATTTAAGTTTGCTTCAATGATTTTTACTACTGCAGAGCCTGAAATAGCACCCGCAGCACCGGCTTTAAGCGCGGCTTTTACATCATCAGGTGTTGAAATACCAAAGCCTAATAACGCAGGCGCACTGTGGTATTCTTGCAGGCGTGTAACCACGTGTGTTGCAGGCATTTGTGCTTTAGTATCAGTGCCTGTTACCCCTGCACGAGACAGTAAGTAAGTGTAACCACGACCGTACGATGCACACTCACGCAACGTATCGTCACTGGCGTTCGGCGTGGCGATAAATATCGGGTCAATACCGTTTGCCATGGCGGCTTTTCTAAACATTTTAGACTCGTGTAATGGCACATCAGCCACTAAAATAGAGTCAACGCCTACTGCTTTTGCATCAGTGTAAAACTTTTCTAAGCCACGTTTAAAGATTAAGTTTGAATACAGTAATAAACCAATTGGGATGTCGGCATTGTACTGGCGTATTTCTTTAATAATATCAAAACAATCTTGTGTATTAATGTGCTCATCTAAAGCACGAATATTGGCCTTTTGAATAACAGGGCCGTCGGCAATCGGATCTGAAAACGGAATACCTAGCTCTAGTCCATCTGCGCCGCCATCGATTAAGCTTTTAATAATTTCAATGCTTTGCGCTTTACCCGGATCGCCAATAGTAACAAATGGTACAAACGCGCCTTGGTTTTGCTCTTTTAGTGCAGCAAACATTTGTCCGTAACGGTCAGTTTTTACTTGGCTCATAATTGACCTTCCTCTGATAATACCTTGTGTACGTGGGCTAAATCTTTATCGCCACGGCCACTTAAATTAACCACTAAAATGCTTTCTTCTTGCAACTCTTCCGCATATTTAAGTGCATATGCAATAGCATGGCTTGATTCTAGCGCCGGAATAATACCTTCGTGTTTTGCCAGTGCTTGAAACGCATCAAGAGCTTCGGTATCGCTAATGCCTACATATTGAGCTCGACCAGTTTCGTGTAAAAATGCATGTTGTGGCCCTACAGCAGGGTAATCTAATCCCGCCGATACAGAGTAAGACTCTTCAATTTGGCCATCGTCATTTTGCATAATGTAGGTATAAGTGCCGTGTAAAATACCTTTAGTGCCTTTGCAGATTGTTGCGCCGTGCTCGTGGGTATCAAGGCCTTTACCTGCTGGTTCTACACCAATTAATTTAACATCCGGCTCGTCAATAAAATCAGTAAACATACCAATAGCATTGGAACCACCACCTACACAGGCTAAAACCGCATCAGGTAGTCGACCTTCCGCTTTAAGAATTTGCTGTTTAGCTTCCTCGCCAATAATTTTTTGATACTCACGTACAATAGTCGGGAATGGGTGAGGGCCCGCAGCCGTACCTAGTAAGTAATGTGCCTCTTGATAGTTTGCTGACCAATCACGCAGAGCTTCGTTAACCGCATCTTTTAATGTGCCCGAACCTGCTGTAACTGGAATAACTTCAGCGCCCATAAGTTTCATTCTAAATACATTCGGCTGTTGGCGTTCAACGTCTTTTGCACCCATGTAAATACGACATTTTAAGCCAAGTAATGCACATGCAAGTGCGGTGGCTACACCGTGTTGGCCAGCACCGGTTTCTGCTATAACTTCTTTTTTACCCATGCGTTTAGTCAGTAATGCTTGACCCAACACCTGATTAGTTTTGTGTGCACCACCGTGGAGTAAATCTTCACGCTTTAAGTAAAGCTTAACTTTAGGGTTTTTAACTAAGTTGCGAGTTAACGTAAGCGGCGTAGGGCGACCTGCATACTCGTTTAAAAGCTGTGTAAATTCAGCTTGAAACTCAGGATCTTTTTGCGCTTTGTTAAATTCGCTTTCTAACTGCTTTAGCGCAGGTACGAGTAACTCGGGAACAAACATTCCGCCAAACTCGCCAAAATAAGCTGGATTTTGCATTTTAACCTCAATAGTTTCTGATGCTTGAAAAAGCATGATTTAATTTTTTTGCGCACTTTTTACCAGGAGACTGCTCTACACCTGAATTTAAATCAAGTCCTAAAGCTCCGTGATAGAGGGCATCGCTAATATTGTCTGGGTTTAAGCCGCCAGCAAGCATAAATGGGGTGGTCGCATCACGCAGTACCGACCAATCAAATGTTTTACCTGTGCCACCCGCCTGTGAATCACTGTGGGAATCGTATAAATGGCGATCTGCGCCTGCTACGGGTTGTGGTAAAGCATTTTTTATTGCCTGTGCTTTCCAAATTTGGCAATTACGTGGTAATTCACTACGTAATGACGCAATGTATTGTTCATCTTCTTGGCCATGTAATTGAACGGCTGATAATTTAAGTTGTTTAGCGTGTTCAGCCACATCAGGTATAGCAGCATTAACAAATACGCCAACAAATTTTAAAGGCGCACTTTGACTGATTTCTTTAGCACAATCTAAATCAACAAAGCGGGGGGATTTAGGGTAAAAAATCAACCCGCCATACACAGCGCCATTGCTATAGGCTGCAATAGCATCTTGATTGCGGGTTAAGCCGCACACTTTGTTCTCGCCTAATATAACGCGACGACATGCTTGTATTAGATCAGCTTCAGCCATTAATGAGCTGCCAATTAAAAAGCCATTACATAAAGGGGCTAAGCGTTTTACATCTTGATGGGTGTAAATACCTGACTCAGATATAACCACTTTATTTTCAGGAATAAGTTTACGTAGTCGTTCTGTGGTGGCTAAGTCGGTGCTTAAGTCGCGTAAATCTCGATTATTAATCCCAATTATTTGTGCATTTAGTGCCAGCGCACGGTGAACTTCTTCTTCGTTACTTACCTCAGTTAATACTGACATATTTAACGAGTCGGCCACTTCATGCAGTGTTTTATATTGCTGATCGTCAAGCACAGATAGCATAAGTAAAATAGCGTCGCCGCCATATATACGTGCCATATAAACTTGGTACTCATCAATAAAAAAGTCTTTACAAATAAGCGGCTGTTCTACTTGGCTACGTACAAATTCAAGGTAATCAAAGCTGCCTTGAAAGTACTTTTCGTCAGTTAACACACTCATACAAGTGGCATACTGCTTATACGCTTGGGTGATTTCTGTTAAATCAAATGGCTGACGAATCAACCCCTTAGAGGGCGACGCTTTTTTGCATTCTAAAATAAACTGTGTGCCTGGCGCTGCCAGTGCTTTGTAAAAACTACGCTCAGTCGGTTTGGCTTGGTGTTTAAAGCTCTCTAGTGGGCGTGCAGCCTTACGCTCGATTAGTTCTATTTTTTTATCGGCAATAATTTTGTCTAATACATTAGCCATGACTTACCTCAATAATTGCATTTAATGTGTCCATGGCCTTGCCTGAACGTAATAAAGAGTGTGTTATTTGCGCACCTTGTTTTAACGACTCTGCTTGGCCGGTTAAGTACAGCAATGCGGCTACATTAACAACAATTGCGGCGTTGTGTGCCTCAGTGCCTTTACCTTGTAAAATAGCAAGACTGGCGTTTGCATTGTATTGTGGGCCTTCACCGGCTAATTGTTCAAGTGAATAGTTTGCAAGGTCAAAATCACTTGGACTGAGTGTGTACTGAGTAATTTTACCATTATTAAGCTCTACAACCTGTGTTGGGCCATGTAAGGCAATTTCGTCAGTACCAGAGCCGTGCACTATCATAGCGCGTTTAGTGCCTAGAGTATTAAGCGTTTGTGCCATTGGCAGACATAAAGACTCATCGTACACGCCGAGTAATTGCACCTCAGGAGCGGCTGGATTAGCCAGTGGCCCAAGAATATTAAAAATGGTTCGGGTTTTTAAACTGGTACGCACGTTCATCGCATGGCGCACCCCGCTGTGGTAGTGCGGTGCAAATAAAAAGGTAAAATTTGTGCTCTCTAAACAACGAGCAGCGACCTCTGGGGTCATATCGATATTGATCCCCAGTGCTTTGAGCAAGTCAGCAGACCCAGAATTACTCGACACGCTTCGATTGCCATGTTTTACCATATTAATACCTGCCGCGGCCGCCACAATCGCGGCCGTGGTACTAATATTTATAGTGTTTGAACCATCGCCACCGGTGCCACAGCTATCAGCAAGTAGCGTTTTATTAGTGGTAAAGGCAACGGCATTTTCACGCATTGAAGCGGCTGCACCGGCAATCTCATCGCTTACTTCACCTTTCATTTTAAGGCCAATAAGCAGCGCAGAGAGTTCAATATCGTTCATATTGCCTTGCATAATTTGATCAAATAGCGATTTTGCTTGCACGTAACTCAGTGACTGCTTTGTGATGATGTGCTCAATAGCATGTTGAACATTAAGCGGGCTGTGTAATTGATTAGTCATAATGTTCCTTTTATTTGGCACGTGTTAAATAAGCAACGCTTTGCTGTAGTAGCATTGCGCCGTTGGGCGTTAAAATTGACTCTGGGTGGAATTGATAGCCCAGTGCATTGTCTTGATGATGATAAATAGCCATTGGTATATCTTGGAATTTAGCAATAACCGCTAAGTTATCAGGTACTTTTGTTGCCATTAAAGAGTGATAACGTGCCACTGGCATGGTGTTTCCCATACCGTAAAATACAGGGTGATCATTTAAATTTATAATTGATGACTTACCATGTACGGTTTCACCAGCGTGACCGATTACTCCGCCATAGCTTTGTGTTAGCGCTTGTTGGCCTAAACAAATACCTAGCATTGGAAATTGGCCCTTACACAGGTTAATTAACTCCATAAGGCAGCCTGCATCGCTAGGTGCACCAGGGCCTGGTGATAATACCAGCAGTACTTGTCCACGCTCTGCCTGCATTTTTTCGAATATGATCTCTGCGCTAATGTTGTTTCGGTAAACTACTAACTCAGCACCTAGCATTGTTAGCTCATCAACAAGGTTGTAGCTAAATGAGTCAAAGTTATCTAAAAAGTAAATTTTAATAGGGTGTGCTTCACTCATTTTATACTGCCTTATATGTCGATTTAATTGCGGTGATCACCGCTTGGGCTTTAGCGCGCGTTTCGTTTGCCTCTGACATTGGATCTGAATCAAATACAACCCCAGCACCAGCCTGAACATAAGCAATATTATTTTTAACAAAGGCGGCACGAATAACAATACAGCTGTCCATGGCACCGTCACCAGTTAAATAACCAACCGCGCCACCATAGCTACCGCGACGTTTGCCTTCAGTTTTGCGCACTAATTCTGCCGCACGGACTTTGGGGGCACCCACTAAGGTACCCATGTTCATACAGGCTTGATAAGCATGCAAAGCATCTAGTTCGGGTTTTAATTTTCCTACTACACGTGATACTAAGTGCATTACTTGTGAATAGCGGTCTACTTTTAATAGTTCTTTGGCATGGCGAGTACCAGGCACGCTAATACGAGCAACGTCGTTACGTGCTAAATCAACCAGCATTAAGTGCTCGGCACGTTCTTTTTGATCGTTTCTGAGCTCAAGTTCAATACGGCTATCTAAATCGGGGTTAATTTGTCCATTTGCAAACTTACCCCGTGGACGAGTACCTGCAATCGGATAAACCTCAACTTGTTGAGACTTAACCTCATACTTAAGCGCAGACTCTGGAGAAGCGCCAAATAATGAGAAATCTTCATCACGCATGTAAAACATGTACGGGCTTGGGTTTTGCTTTTTAAGCTGGCTATAAGCATGTAATGAGTCAGGGCACGGCAATGAGAAAGTACGAGAGGGCACCACTTGAAAAATATCGCCATCAACTATGTGTTGCTTAAGTTTTATCACTTGTTGGCAATATTGCTCATCACTAATATCAACATTTACAGGGCAGTCACCTGTTTGGCTTGGGGCACTAAAGTCTGCGGCGTGGTCGCACAATGTATTAAGGCGCTCTAATTGTTTGCCCACTTCAAAACAATTAGCGTGAACATCAGGGCCATTAAACACATTACCAATTAATTCGGTTGTTTGTTTTTGGTGATCAATAACAACCAGTGTTTCGGCTAAATAAAATACGTAGTCTGGGCAGGTGTTTTCACCGTCAGGCACATCGGATAGTTGTTCAAAGTTAGCCACCATGTCGTAGGCAAATACGCCGCCTAAAAACACTGAGAACGGATTGTCAGTGGTGCTTTTAATACTATTTAAACACGTGCGTAGTGCACTAAAAGCGTTATCTGCAATCAGTTTGCTAGCTTGGTCAATGGTGTCATCGGCTGGGTGATACTCAAGTGTGAGTGTGGTATCGGTTAACTGTGAAGCGCAGTTTTGTACATTAGCCTGCAAATAGTTAAGTAGTTGTTGGCCGTTGTTTGATTGCGCACTGATGCTCACTTGGTTGCCTTGGCAAACTATACGTAATGCACAATCAACCAGTATTAAGCTTTTTACGCTATCTTTTGAATCTATTTCTGCAGATTCAAGCAATAGTGAGTTAGGTTTATCAAGTGCCGCATACAAGGCAAGTGGGCTACTTATGTAGTCTCGTACTTGCGTTATGCTGGTCACTTCACCTGGTGTTGTTGTTATATGACTAAAAATCAAACCTCATCCCCTAAAAAAATAAAACCCCGCAATGCTAAGCAGTGCGGGGTTTGAATAACGATGTCTAAATTATAGATAGACCATTACCGTCCCGCTATGCCAGGCGCCACCACCAATGATGTGTAAGAGTATTTACGTTATTCATGTTTTTTTTCCTGTTATTAATCTTGTGTTGCAAAATTTAGCGATAAAAAAACCCGCATGGTAGCGGGTTAGAATTTTTTGTTTAGACACGACAATTCATCACCCTATGTTTTAAGAGTGCCACCACCAAATGATGTTTTGAATTGTATTTTTCATTGTTATTTATTCTTTAATGTCTAAAAGTGGCTACAGTAAAACGTATCAACTGCTTTTGTGTCAAGTGTTTATTTAAAACAATTTCGTTAAAAAACTTGTTATACTGTGTGAAACACCCTTAAACCATTAATTAAAGTAGTTTTCATTTGATAAAATACGACTTACATAGCCATACAACACACTCAGACGGACATTTAACCGTTGAGGAACTATTAGCGCGAGCAGTCGATAAAAACATTGATGTATTTGCCATTACCGATCACGATACTGTGGCCGCAATTGAGCCTGCGCAGGCTTTTATCAAAAGTGAAAACTTGCCGCTTAAACTGATTAATGGGGTTGAAATATCAACCAAATGGGAGAGTTTTGAAATACATATTGTTGGGCTTAACATTGATACCAATGATAGCACTTTGCATACATTACTTAGCGAGCAACAGCAAAAGCGCGAAACCCGTGCAATTGAAATAGGCCATCGATTAACTAAAAATGGCTTTGAGGGTATTTATCAGCAAGCCCGCGAGCTGGCTGAAAATGCGCAAATTACTCGCGCTCACTTTGCCAGAGCCTTAATAGAGCGAGGTGTGGCTAAAAACTTTCCTGGGGTATTTAAAAAGTACTTAGGGCGAGGAAAAACCGGTTACGTACCGAGTAACTGGTGTGATATGCAAACGGCAATTTCAGCGATTCATGCCGCCGGTGGGGTGGCTGTTTTGGCGCACCCAAGTAGCTATAAAATGTCGAATAAGTGGTTGCGTAAACTACTCGTAGAGTTTAAATCAGTGGGCGGTGATGCAATGGAAGTTGCCCAACCGCAACAGGCCCCGAGTGAGCGTCAGTTTTTAGGCTTGTTGAGTCAAGAATACGACCTGCTTTGCTCTCAAGGCTCTGATTTTCATTTTCCGACTAGTTATTTAGAACTTGGAAAAAATTTATACTTACCTAAAGATTGCCAAGGGGTTTGGCAAACATGGGAAAAGCACGAAGGAGTTGCATTATGAGTCAATTATTTCATATACATCCGGATAACCCACAGCCTAGACTAATTTCTCAAGCTGTTGATATTATTAAACAGGGCGGCGTAGTTGTGTACCCAACAGATTCGGGATATGCGATTGGCTGTAATTTAGGTAACAAACAAGCAAAAGAGCGCATAGAGCGTATTCGTGGTATTGAAAAACACCATAATTTTACTTTAGTGTGCCGCGATTTATCTGAGCTTTCTACTTATGCTCGCGTAGATAACCAAATGTTTAGGCTGATCAAAAATAATACCCCAGGGCCTTATACGTTTATTTTTAAAGGCACAAAAGAAGTACCTAAACGCTTATTAAACGATAAGAAAAAAACCATAGGCATTCGTGTTATTGAACACCCAATTGCTTGTGCGTTACTTGCGGAATTGGGTGAGCCATTAATGTCATGCTCACTTATTTTACCGGGTGATGAATACACGCAAGCGGACCCCGATGACATTTTGGAGCGTCTAGATAAGCATGTCGATTTAATTATTCATGGCGGATACCTCACAGAGCAAGCAACCACGGTAATTGATTTATCAGAGGACGATATTCAAATTTTACGTGTAGGCTGCGGCGATACGGCTCCATTTGAATAGCAATGAAACAGCCTGACACGGTTTCGTTAATACCTACAGATATGCCAGTGCAACAAAAGCTGCCACTGGCATTTTTGCATGGGAAAGCCGTTGTTGAAAAGCCTGAAGATTTATATATTCCGCCTGATGCGCTTGAAGTTATTTTAGAAACCTTTGAAGGCCCGTTAGATCTGTTGCTTTATTTAATTAAAAAGCACAAGTTAGATGTTCTCGAATTATCTATATTTAGCATTACTGAGCAGTATGTAAAATATGTAGAAATGATGAGTGAGTTTCAGTTAGAACTCGCCGGCGAATATCTCGTAATGGCAGCATTGCTGGCGCAGATTAAGTCGCGGCTATTACTGCCAGTGCATGAGGAATTAGAAGAAGAGGAAGATCCACGCGCCGAGCTGATAAAACGTCTACAAGAGTACGAACAATTTAAAAAAGCGGCCGAAAATATCGATTCTTTGCCCCGCGTTGGTCGCGATATATTTATCGCCAATGCAACTTTCCCAGAGTTAGAAGAAAAAAACCAACCCTTACCAGAACTGGCAATCAAAGATCTATTGTTAGCGCTAAGTGACGTAATGGCGCGTGCTAAAACATTTGAGCATCATTTAATTAGTGCAGAAACCCTGTCAACTCGTGAACGTATGAGTTTAATTTTACACACACTATCCCAAGCAAAAGCACCCGTTGCGTTTACCCAACTGTTTACCTTTGAAGAGGGCCGCAGTGGAGTTGTTGTTAGTTTTATCGCCATGTTAGAACTGATAAAAGAGGGTTTAATTGCTTGCTTACAAGTTGAGTCTGATAGCCAAATATATGTATCTCTTAATGAGCCTGCCGAAAGTTAACCTCCCATAAAGTTTTTTGCAATTATACTAAATTAATAGACTTTACTGTGCGTATACGCACGATAATTGTTTGCATATGCTATTTTAATCGCCACTCATCCATTATATCGTAGTGTTATTACTAGATTAGAGATTGGCGATAAGCAATGTTTAAAAACTCAAAAACCGGTTATGGCCTGATGGCTATATTTTTACACTGGTTAATGGCGTTGACTGTCTTTGGTTTGTTTGGTTTAGGCTTATACATGGTTGAGCTAACTTACTATGATAGCTGGTATAAAGGCTCATTAGATTTGCATAAAAGCATAGGGCTGAGTTTAGCGGCTGTATTTGTTTTTAGACTGTTATGGCGTCGATTTAATGTAAAACCTAGCCCTATTGGGACCAACACTCAATTAAATCAGCTGGCCCAAACCGCACACATTTTAATGTATCTGTTTTTAGTGATTATTATGGTGTCTGGGTATTTAATTTCTACTGCTGATGGGCGACCAATCGAAGTGTTTGGCTTGTTTTATGTTAAAGCCATCGACTTTACCTTTGATTCTCAGGCAGATATAGCAGGGCAGATCCATTATTACAGCGCATGCTTATTGATCGGGTTTGTGGTGCTGCATATTTTAGGTGCGTTAAAACACCACTTTATAGATAAAGATAAAACATTAATTAGAATGATCAAATTACAAAAGGAAGCTTAAAATGAAAAAGTTACTATTAACTTCAGCGTTATCAGCAGCGATGTTTATGACAGCTACCCATGCTAGTGCTGCAGACTATGTTATTGATACCAAAGGAGCACATGCCTTTGTTAATTTTAAAATTAAACATTTAGGTTACAGCTGGTTGCACGGGCGTTTTAACACCTTTGATGGGCAGTTTAACTACGACGCTAAAAATCCAAACGCATCTCAAATTAGTGTAAATATCGACACAACAAGCCTAGATTCAAACCATGCTGAACGAGATAAACACTTACGCGGTGGTGACTTTTTAAATGTAAGCAAATACCCACAGGCTAGCTTTAAAAGTACAGCAATTAAGTTTGATCAAGACGGTGAAGAAGCCACAGTAACCGGTGAGTTTACCCTTCATGGTATTACTAAAACAATTAGTTTTGAAATTGATAAGATTGGTGAAGGTAAAGATCCATGGGGTGGTTACCGTGTTGGTTTTGAAGGTGAAACCAGCTTAAAACTAGCCGATTACGGTATTGATTACGATTTAGGCCCAGCGTCAACGCACGTTGATATTGGTTTATTTATTGAAGGTATTCGTCAATAATACCGTTTTATAGTTAAAGCTAAGCGTTATCACGCTTAGCTTTTTTATTGTAAATGCGCTTCTAATTTTGATTTTAAGTGACTTGGTAACCACCGAGTTAATACTTGTTTATAGTCTTCAGTTTGCTTAATTAGTTTGAGTTGCTGATTGAGTGTGGCAATATCTTCTGCGCCTTGCTCGTTTTTAGTACAGCCAATGTAACCGTAACTAATTTTTGGTGCCTCAGTCAGCATGCGCTGCGTTAAATTGTCACTAAACCCCATCGTTTTTGCTAAATAATAATGCTCACTGGGGTAGCCTAATAAAATATCAATTCGCTCTAAGTTAAGCATATAGGTTAATGTACTGAGGGTATCGCGAGTAGGTCTAATGACAATATTTGTATTAGGTGTGGTATTAATTATTTTATCAATTTCACTGCCGTATGAGCGATTCATCGATACACCCAAGGTGAGCTTTTTATTTACTAATAAATTAGTTAACGACACTGATTTACTGCTTTCAATACCTAGCGAAATGCTCAGCTTTTGATGCATGGCAATAGATGGAGAAAGACCAGCTGTAGAGCTTTGATGCGTGAAATAAACACGTTCTTCTCGATATTTGTTTTTATAAAGTGATAATGCGCATGCATTTGATTGCAGGTTAGCGAGTTCCTGAATAACTTTACCAGAGGGAATAATGATACGTTCAAAGTTAATATGCGGAAGTTGTTGCTCTAATAGCGAAATAATACTTTCATCACGGCCCTGAGATTTATCCGGACCGCTTAAAATATAATAGGGCGCAAAGTCATGCGTTATCCATTTTATTGTTCTGGCATCACACTTTGTGCTTAAAAATACACAGACGAACAGTATTAACCACGAAAACCGCATTTTCACTACAACAAATAAATAAACATGGATTTAAGTGTAGTCAATAATACACCAAAAAGTAAAATGCCAGCATAAAGCTGGCATTTTAATTTATTTATAAGTTAAACACTTATAAATAATAATTAACTGGCTTTCAGCCATTTTACAAATTGACGTGCATCACTTGCTTTTTGAAACAATGCATTTTTCAAACCTTGTGTATCGCTGAAGATTACACGATGTTTGTTAACCGAAATTGATTGCACTGGATGTGCTATTTGGATCATAGATCCGTTATATTTGTATGACATAATAAAACTCACTTTATTTTTGTTATTTATTCTGGGCTTTTTCTTAAAGCACATTACAGATGATAAATAATCTAATTGTGTTTAGCTTCATTACAGTGTTGACGATCTTTATGACACTTTTACGATGATATTAAAAATAAATCATCAAGGTATTAATAGGGGTTCTCGCCGTACAATAACTTAGCTTTTGAATATACGTTTTGCGGGGCTTACTGGATCAGGGTAAAGAGGTTAACCGCTAGGGCTTTTTATAGCCAAGCAGCAATATTACGTCACAACATTTTTCTTTGCAAGCAATTTATTAAAATACTTTGAATTGAGTGGAATTCACATATAGTCATAAATATTAATTCGTAAAGGTCAACAGACCCAAATATATCTGACTATACTCAGTTTTTAACTGAGGGGGTCAAATGAACTCACAATCTGCGCCATATCAACATTTTTTATCTAATCCAATAGCAAAGCCGCCTTGTCGTATGCACAATGCAAATATGTATGGGTTTTTTGCTGAAATAGAATCTAATAAAGCACAAATGTATATTGATTCAACGTTAAACATAGGGGTGGAGGGTAATATTTATTTTAAAATACTTGGCGAGTTTGCACTTATTACATTTACAGATATTGAAAAAATAGCCTCGATGACCCCGCCATTCGATCAGCATGGTTGGATGCAAGAAACAGATATTATCATTTGGTTGCCTGTCGCTAAGGTTGAGGATGAAGATATAACCTACTTATATTGGTATCCAGCGTTTATCTGTGTTAACAACATTTATGCACTTATTAATGGTCGCGAAACATGGGGCTATAATAAGTATTTGTGTGACTACACCATGCCCAGCTGTGTATCGGAGCTATCGAATTTTTCAATATCTTTAGAATGCTTTGAACATTTCTCCCCTGAATCAAAGCTACAAATGCATGAGCTATTTTCAATTACTATAAATTCTAAACACCAAGATAGCGATTTCTTATCTATTATTGATAACTTTGGCGATCAAGTAGCAAATTTGTTTTCTCGCAAACATTTAGATATTGATTTTTCATTATTAAAGCAGTTATTGAGTGGCTTTGTTAATCCACAAATGGCTCAAATTTTGTTAAAACAATTTCCTGATGGCAGTGGCGATTCAGCGGTATACCAGAGCGTAATGCACTCACCTTCAATGATTAAAAAAATACATAGCTTTAAATTTTTGAAACCTGAGTTTACTTTGCATCTTAATAAATTAGATAGTTTTCCACTTGCCGATATGTTTGGTCTAAAGTTAGGTAGTCAAGCGCTGCACTTACCTTTTTATGTGCAAATGGATTTCGACCAGTTAGCCGCAACTAAAATTTAAATTGCTTAGAAGGATTTACCATGAACCAAGAAAAAATCGTGATAATTGGTGGCGGTGTATCGGCTATGACTGCTGCACTGTATTTAACTGAGCAACCTGACTGGCAACAGCATCGAACTATCACAGTATACCAACAAGGCTGGCGTTTGGGTGGTAAAGGAGCAAGTGGTCGAAATGCGGCTAGCGGGCAGCGTATTGAAGAGCATGGCTTACATGTTTGGTTTGGTGCTTATGTAAATAGCTTTAAAACAATAGAAACGGTTTACACTAAATTACAACGGCCAGCCGATTCACCTTTATCTACATGGCAGCAAGCATTAAAACCGCATAGCTTTATAGCCTTAGAAGAATATATTGATGACCAATGGCAAACATGGCCAATTGATTTCCCATTACTTGCAGGGAATCCTGCTGATGGAAGTTTAGATATAACGCCATGGGATTTTATTAAAATGACCCTAGCTTGGCTAAAAAAGTGGATATTTGATTTACAGTCAGCAGCAAAAAAAGCTAATAAAAATATACAGCTAAGTACAAAAAAAACACGAGATCAATCTTTATTACGGCACTTGCACCAACAAATAACAGATTTGGTTGATGATACCGAAGATGCTTGGCAACAATTTGCTGATGATATAAAACAATATTCGAGTGAAGTTGCTTCTACTCCAAGCTTATTAATCAATACATTAAATAAGTTTGCCCACGCCGACAATACATTAAACCCCCAAGTACATGAGAAAAAAGATGGCCTTGTTATTTGGTATATAGTTAGAAAGCTAAAGCGCTGGCTTAATAGCGAAATGATTGAGTTGTTAGACAATAATGCGCAGCTTAGACGATTATATATTTGCGCAGACCTTGCTATCGCAATGCTAGTTGGTTTGGTAAAAGACAAAGTATATCGAGATGGGTTTGAGGTTATAAATAAATTTGATTTTAGGCAATGGCTTATAAGAAATGGGGCAAACGAGCAATACAGTGCTAATTCGGCGCCCATACGAGGGTTTTATGATTTGGTGTTTGCGTACCCTGCGGGTGACCTAAGTAAGCCCAATGTTGAGGCTGGTGTCGCATCACTGGCTATGTTACGCATCGCGCTGTGTTACCGTGGAGGGGTCATGTGGAAAATGCAAGCGGGGATGGGCGATGTCATCTTTGCTCCCTTGTACGAATTACTAAAAAAAAGAGGGGTTAAGTTTGAGTATTTTCATCAATTGCAAAACCTGACTCCCAGCCTAAGTGAGCAAGGAGAGAGTTTTGTCGAGACCGTTGAACTTCAGCAACAAGTTTCTTTGCTCTCAGACGCAGAGTATCAACCACTGGTTAATGTTAAAAAACTACCTTGTTGGCCAAGTGAACCACTTTATGCGCAAATTAATAGTGAACAAGCCGCACTATTAAAGAAGCATGATATTAATTTAGAATCTTTTTGGTCAGACTGGCCGTCTCGATACGAAAACCATTTTGGGCAGCCACTGCCAATAAAAAAATTAAACTACAAAGAAGATTTTGACAGAATTGTGTTGGGTGTATCTGTGGCGTCACTTGAGCACGTATGCCCTTCATTATTAGCGTGGGATACTAAATTTGCAGCACAAGCAAAGCAAGTCAAAACGGTGGCAACCCAAGCTGCCCAACTATGGCTTAATAAAACAGACGAGCAATTAGGCTGGCAATATATTCCAAAGAGTAAAGAAGGCCCAATTCTAAGTGGCTTTAGCGAACCATTTGATACGTGGGCGGCAATGATGAATTTAGTCGACAAAGAGCAATGGCCTACTGATTGTCCTCCTAAAAACATTGCTTATTTTTGCAGTGTTTTTCCTTGTGAGCACTATCCACCAAAAAGTGAACATCAATTTCCTCTACAGGTTAAATCGCAAGTAAAGGTAAACCTAGAAGCAATACTAGAAAAAAACATGCAGTCTTTATGGCCGCTTGCATATCAAAATAATGAGTTTGATTGGTCTGTATTATATGAAATATCGTCATCCGGGGATGAACGATTAAATGCTCAATACTGGCGAGTAAACGTTGACCCAAGTGAGCGTTATGTTTTGTCAGTTGCTGGTTCAAGTAAGTATCGACTGGCGACAGATGAAACAAAATTTACAAACCTTTTTATTACCGGTGACTGGATTAAAACGGGTGTTAATGCCGGTTGTGTTGAAGCGGCTGTTATGGCGGGTATGCAAACAGCCAGAGCAATGGTGGGTTACCCACAACACATTAGTGGCGAAAATGCATTTGCAGTTATCAAAAATTAAAATACTCTTCCAGCACAGCTTTAATCGGTTGATTAGTATATAGTTAAACATGTTGTTTACATTTATTTAGCGCAAAGGTCACGTGAAATGAAAAATAAAGGCAAGCTTCTGAATAAAAATATATGGTTGGTATGCTTACCAGGCTTTTTACTGCCACTGCAGGCGAAAGTAGTGGTAGAGGGTAAAAGTGATGATCAGCCTAATATGGAAATCATTGAGGTTTATGCGCAAAAAAGAGCGCAAAAAATTGAAGAAGTCGGCATTTCTGTAAGCACAATAAAAGGGGACGATCTCAAAGCGCAACAGGTTAAAGACTCAACAGAGTTATCTGTATTTGCCCCAAATTTAAAAATTAGTCAAAACGCAGCGGAAGGCACACCACCAGCGGTTAATATTCGTGGCGTAGGGCTAGTTGATTATAACACCGCTAATACATCGCCGGTGGCGATGTATGTGGATGATATAGCCGTGGGCTCTGCCAGTAACCAAATTGTTAACTTATTTGATATTGAGCAGATTGACATTTTGCGTGGCCCTCAAGGAACTTTATTTGGTCGTAACTCTACTGGCGGGGCTATTTTGATCCGCTCTAAACGCCCTGAGTTTGAACAAAGTGGTTATTTAAGTGCTGGTATTGCCAATAACAACGCGACCAGTGTAGATGCTATGTTTAATTCAGCTATTGGGGTAAACACAGCCGTTCGTGTTGCGCTAAACCATCAAAATTATGATTATTCTACAAACAATATTTTTGCTGATTCACCAACAGCGGGCATGCGGCAAACAAATGGTCGAGTATCTTTTTTAGCTGACTTTGACACTGTGCAGTTTTTGATAAAAGGGCATATTTCCGATTGGGATGGCATAGTTCAGCCTGTTGGCAGTATTGGGGTTATTGCTAATCCGCTGACTGGAGAGCGGTGCTCGCCGGCACAAGCAGGTTCAACCAACTGTTTTGATAACTTTGGATTTAATGATGGCAGTGATGATTTTTATACTGTAAGCGTTAATAATAATTCGCCACATAAAACCGATGGTAAGGGGATTAGTGCCCATGTTAATTGGCAATTGGATACACACAATGAGCTTATTTCACTAACTAGCTATAACAAGTTAAAGCGTGATCATGCCTTTAATTGTGATGGCTCTCCAGCACGCTTATGTGAAGGCAATTTAGGTTTAAATACTGATTTAGTAACGCAAGAGTTTCGGTTGCAATCTCAGCTCGCAGAGCATTTTCTTACAACGGGAATTTATTATGCTGATGAGTCTATTATTCAAGACAATGTAAATGATATTTTGCGAGATTATCGAGGCATTTTAGAGACAGATTTAACCGCTACTTTTTTCTATGATAATAGGATAAAAACAAAGAGCATTGCAGCGTTTACCCAACTTGACTATCAATTAAACCAAGATTGGCTAATTACCGCTGGGCTTCGTTATTCTTATGAGTCTTTAGATTACGACTCATCATCCCAGCTTAATATTATTTTAGACCCTAACGATTTAACCGGAGTTAAGGTGCCATTTTATCGTGTTCAGGGAGAGCAATCAGATAATGGCATTTCTGGTCAGTTGGCTGTGAACGTTAAGCTGGATGATGCGACCTATGCCTATTATCGATTTGCTAATGGCGCAAAAAGCGGAGGCTATAACGGGGGGTTTTTATCATCGGTTGAACAAGCACAGCTTGCTGATTATCAAAAAGAACGATTGAACTCACATGAAATTGGCTCAAAGTCTTGGTGGCCACAGTTGGGCATGCGATTTAATTGGGCTGCATTTTATTATGATTATAATGACCAACAGGTGTTTATGAATCAGCCTTCAGTATCTGATCAGAGCCCGCCTATTCAATTATTAGAAAATGTGGCAGATTCGACTATATATGGCCTAGAGGCTGATTTTGAGTATTGGCTGACCGGTGATTTGAATGTTAAGTTTGCTATGGGTTATATACCCCATGCAGAGTTTGAAGAATATGTTGATCCTTTAGGTAACGCATTATCAGATAATCGCTTGCCGTTTACCTCAAAATGGAACCTCAGTGCAGGCATTGAATACACGCACGTGCTGGCTAATCACCCACTAACAACGCAATTATTAGTTGATTATCAATCCGACTATTATTTTGATCAGAATCAAAACCCTTATGCGATGCAAGATGGCTATAGTATTTTTAATGCAAACATACATTATCAACATGATAACTGGGCGATTGCTATTTGGGGGAAAAACCTCTTTGGTACGCAATATAGTCACTTAAAATTTGATTTAAGCTCTTTCCTTGGCATGCTTGAAGACTTTAAAGGTGAAGGCAGACGTTTTGGTTTAGATGTTAGTTATCAGTTTTAATTTTAGTCTTTAAATTAAGGTGCGAAGTATGCCAATGAAGGCAGTTCTAAAGCTATTTTTATATTGTGTATTTTTGTGCTTTAGCAATTTAGCGCCGGCAGATACACTCGCTCCTATTGTTTATACTTTAAAACAACAAGATACTGATTTGCTCGGTCAGGGTCATGTATTTCAGGTAACGAGTGGTACTTTTCCCCGTAACCACAGTGAAATAGAAATGTGGCTTGAAGATAAACAACCACAATCAAGAACATCGTTTTTTGGTGGTAGTTTTTGGTTTGTCATAGCACTTGAAAATAAAACAGATTTAGATGAACTGGTGCTCTATCCGTATAACACGTTACTTTCAAAAATCGAAACCCGGATTTATGATATATCGAACTTTGATGAACCAATAAAGCTGTATGTCACTGGGGGGGGTTACCCAAATGAGTTTGCATTTCACTATGGGAATAAAGTTAAGCTGACGCCTAATCGTTCTTACGTATTAATTGCAAAATTTCAAAGTGAATATTTTTATACTCCACCAAAATTAGTGCTTTCATCTTATGACGATTTTTTTGTAAGAAAAACCTCAGACAACATGATTATGTTGCTGTGCTTTGGGGTTGGTATTGCGTTAGGTTTATACAATTTTCTTATTTACTTGGGTGATAGAGATAAAACCCATTTGTACTACGCCATGTTCACAGCATGCTGGGTGTTGGCTTGGAGTCAGTTTTTTCATATACCGGATCAAATTTTTGGTTTTTACAATGCCCATTTTCATTGGTTAGGCTTTACTTTAATTCCCATCACAAATATTTTATTTTTTAACAGCTTACTTAAATTAAAAGACACGTCTCCTAAGTTATCTCGATTATCAATCTACTTAGGCATTGTTGCCACCGCAGGCGCACCTTTTGCAATGGTTTGGCCTGGTTTTGGCTTTATTTGGGCCACTTTAGTAACAGGGGCAACTTTATCTCTAGGTATGGTTGTTGGTATACGAAGCTGGATCAGTGGCTTTAAACCAGCTCGCTATTTTGTTCTCGCCTATTTGGCTATGGCCATTCCTAATATGGTTGGCAATTTAACTAATCTAGGACTTATTGAGCCAATAAAAATGGATCTCTATTTACTTGGACTTATTGGCACAGCGCTCGATGCAGTATTACTTGCTTTTGCTGTCGCAAATAAATTCAGTATTTTGCATCATCAGAATGTTGAACTGACTAAAAATTTGGAACACAAGGTCGAACTGCGTACCCAAGAGTTACAACAATTGGCGGAAGAGCTTCGTGATGCAAGTGAAGCTAAAAGTCGATTTTTAGCTAACATGAGCCATGAGATCCGCACCCCAATGACATCCATTATTGGTTATGCTGATGGGATAATTTTAGGTGATATACAGCCTCATGAAAGAAATCATGGGATCAGGGTGATTTTGCAAAACAGTCGTCATGTACTTGGGCTAATTAACGATATTTTGGATATGTCGAAAATTGAGGCTAACCGTTTAGAGATAGAATTAGTTGAAACGGATTTGTTTGCCACTATTGCTGAAATTGAATCATTACTAGGAAAGCAAATCCGCGATAAAGGCTTAAAATTCAAAGTTGATTATCAATTTCCATTACCAGATTGGATAGTCTCAGATCCAACTCGACTTAGGCAAATATTATTAAATTTAGCAACCAATGCACTTAAATTTACTACCCAGGGCTACATAATGCTGACGGTGAGTTGCAATCAAAAGCAACTAATAATTAAAGTTGAAGACACCGGTATTGGTATGACCGAAAGCGAGCAAAAAGACCTATTTACTCCCTTTCACCAAGCTGACTCGTCAATTTCTCGTAAATACGGTGGTACTGGACTTGGCTTAAATATATCAAAAAGCTTAGCAAATAAACTAAATGGCGATATTACTGTATTTTCTGTGGTAGGTAGGGGTAGCGAGTTTTGCTTTACTATGGAGTTAAATACAACTGAACATACACAATGGGTTAACGCATTTGACGATATACGTAAACCACAAACCAAAGAGCTATTTTTAAATAATAGTCAGCGAAATTTAGTGGGTAGAGTACTTGTGGCTGAAGACCATCCAGAAAATCGTCAGCTTATTAAGCGAATTTTAGAGCGGATGGGGTTAACCGTTGTCGCTGTTGAAAATGGTCGAGATGCAGCGCAAGCAGCGATGGATGAAAGCTTCGACTTAATTTTATTAGATATTCAAATGCCAATTATGGATGGTGAGCAAGCAATTAAGATTATACAAGCAACAGGGGTAACAACACCCATTGTGGCGCTCACTGCTAACACGATGAAGCATGAAATTGATCGCTATTTAAAACAAGGTTTTACTGATCATATTGCCAAACCTATAGATAGAAGCTGTTTTAGTAGTAAAATTGCAAGTTATCTTGATATTGATATATGCGAGAACATTAAGCTACCCGATGAGGAGTTTGCACTACTCAAGCAGGAATATATTAAAGGGTTAAATAAACAAAAAGACACGTTAGTGTCTCAATTTAAGCAGGGTGATATAACGGGTTTTGCACGCAGCGTGCATATGATCAAAGGAACGGCTGGAATGTTTGAATGCAAAGCTTTGCATAAACAGGCTGTTGATTTTGAAACAAACTTAAAGTCTTCACCTGACGCTTTCGACATACAACAAGTTGAGGCTCTACTCAATGCGATTGACGTTATTTTAACCGTTAAAAAAGCACCTTAAATTTTACATTTTATCGTTGAATAACCGCTATACGCTTTGTTATGAAGACAAGTAGGGTTATGCATGCTTAAATATATTCTCTTGTAGGAGGACGTATGCAGTATCAACATATTAAGGTGCCAGACAATGGCGACAATATTCACATTGATGATCAAGGACAGTGGCATATACCCAAGCAACCTATTATTGCCTATATTGACGGTGATGGGGTTGGTTTAGATGTGATGCCAGTAATGCGTCAAGTAGTGGATGCTGCCATAGAGCATTGTTATGGCAAGGAACGTAAGATACATTGGATGCAGGTGTATAATGGTGAACAAGCGGCCAAGCTTTATGATGGTGACTGGTTCCCTCAAGAAACCATTAATGCGGTACGTGAATGCAAAATTGCTATAAAAGGGCCGCTAACCACACCTTTAGGCGGCGGGTTTCGCTCTCTTAATGTTGCGCTTCGCCATGAAATGGATTTATTTGTTAATATGCGCACTATAAAAGGCTTTAGTGCTTTACCCACGCCATTAAAAAACCCTTTTACCACTAATATTACTGTGTTGCGCGATAGCAGTGAAGACGTATATTCAGGAATTGAATGGCAGGCGGGGAGTGTTGAAAGTGAAAAAGTGCTCGATTTTTTGTGTGAAGAAATGGGCGTAACCCGTCTTCGTTTCGCTCAAGAGTGTGGTATAGGGATTAAAAATATATCTAAAGAAGGGTCAGAGCGATTAATACGCTTTGCCATTAATTATTCCCTTAAAAATGAGAGAGAGTCACTTACGTTAGTGCACAAAGGTAATGTTCTTAAATTTACCGATGGGGCGTTTAAACGCTGGGGCTTTGCGCTCGCAAAACAAGAATATAATGCCAAAGAACATGAAAATGGGCGTTGGCTTGAAATAGAACGAACCGATTTACCCCCCTTGATTATTAAAGAAGTAATTGCCGATAATATGTTGCAGCAATGCTTGATGGATCCTGCGCAATTTGATGTGGTGGCTACCACAAATCAAAATGGTGACTTTTTAGCCGATATGCTCAGTGCACAGGTTGGGGGGGTAGGGATTATGCCTGCCGCCAATTTAAATACAGAGGTGGCTTTTTTTGAGCCGACCCATGGCACGTTCGAGCGAATAGCTGGTCAAGATAAGGCAAACCCAAGTAGTAGCTTATTAAGCGCGGTGCTAATGCTAAAATTTATGGGATGGGATGAAGCGGCACGTTTAATCGAAAACGCCTTAGAAACTACATTTGCCAGTGGCCAGGTAACTTTTGATTTGGCTCATTCAAATCATAACTCGACAACCTTAAGCTGCAAACAATTTGCTAGTAAGGTTATCGAGCACTTTTAAACGACTGCATTGTTAAGCTGCTGAAGCGTTAGCGGTTGCTTGACGATGAACACATGGACGCTCTGTTAGCTCTGCTGCTCTGTGATAAAGCTCATGTGCACTTGGCTCGTCACATACAGTGCCACTGAGCGTATCCATTAACGCAACTACAATAATGGCTGGTACTTGACAGCAGTATTCATCTAATACAGCTTCGGTTGTTTGTGCATCAACATGGCAATGAGGATGGCTTTTACGTTGATAGGCACTTAATAAAGTGTTTACGTCAAGAGTATCGTTTTCTTGATGTTTATTTTTACGACACTTACAGCCGAATTCATCAACTAATGTGGCAAGTGACTGGTAAACGTGACCCGTCTCAAGCGGCGTATTTGGGCATAATTGTTGTTCAATGAATTGATGTAAATTTGCATCAATGAATAACCCGTCTTGTTGTGTGAAGCTTGCTGATGTTTGCATAATTATTACTCTTAGTTTGTTGGCTTAACTTCACTGTAGCGCTAAGTGTAATATTAATGAAATTGTTGTTTTCAATAATTGATATTGATTTAATCAATATTTTTATATGTTACCTATCAACCACTGTATTTGCGAACGCCAATAACTCACGTCTAAGCCATTGATGCGCTGGTGTGTGGTGTAATAACGGGCTCCATATCATTTTTACTTCTATAGGGACAACTTGAAATGGTACTGGGCTAATCACTAAATTAGTGTGACTGGTTAATAGTTTTGCTTGACGACGGGGTAGCGTTGCTATGAGTTGCTCAGATTGACACAGTAAGCTGGCAATCATGTAATGGCGAGTGAATACGCGTATTTTACGGGTTTGTTCTAATTGCCACAAAGCTTCATCTACCCAGCCTAATTTTTGTTTTCCTGACTTATTGGTTACTGCGGGTTCTGGCCCCCAGCCTGCGCGGTTAACCCATATATGCTCGCTTTGTAGATATTGATTTAAGTGAGCATCCGTTAAAAAAGCATTATTTGGATGGGTTAAACAACAATAATTATCTCGCCATACAGTCGCTTGATGAAAAGAGCGCGGCAGACCATTAAAGCGATTTATTGCCAAATCAATTGTGCCTTTTTCCATATCTTGTAAATTTACATCGCTGGGGCTTAGCACATCAAAGTCAATGCCTGGGTTTTTAGCTAGTTGTTCGCAAATAAAGGGGGCGATGAGGGTCGATTCTAAATAATCGTTTGCCATAATACGAAATGTAACTTGCGCAGTTGCTGGGTTAAACTGCTCACTTGGCTGAGTGATCTCCTCTGCCATTTTAAGCAGTGCTTCAATTTCAGGTTTGAGCGACAGTGCTTTGGCTGTGGGAGTCATAGAGCCCGCAGCTCGCACCAGCAAAGGATCATCAAATAAATCTCTTAAACGTTTTAACGCATTACTCATCGCAGGTTGGGTTAAAGCAAGCTTATTAGCTGCTTTTGATACGCTTTTTTCATCTATTAATACATTTAAATAGACGAGTAAATTGAGGTCGACATTTCTTATATTCATATGATCAATTTTATTTATTTGCTGTATTAATTACCTAAATTAAAGTGTGCTTGCTAAGGTGTAAACCTCTAATAAAAAATAATCAGCATAATTGCTAAAAATAGAAGCGCCTAAATCATGCCAAGTACGCCATTAACCTCTCAACATAATTCGGTACAATCCGTGGTCGCCACTAAGTTAGCCCGAGCGATATTTGCAGGCTTTGAGGCTATGTTTGCACAATTTTTAAATATCACCTTAGGAGCACAAAGTCGCTTTGAACAACGCCAGTATCATGAGGTGCAAGCAGCAATGCGAGAGCGCTTACAAGTGTATGAACGCTTAGTAAAGCAAGTAAGTGAAGCCGTTAGAGTGATTGCTTATGATGAATTGGGTTGCCCTCAAACATGGCAGCGGGCAAAAAATATTTATGGTGAGATGGTAAAAGAGCATGAAAACCAACCCATTGCGCATACATTTTTTAATTCTACTTTTGGCGCTATTTGGGATGATAAAAAAATTCGCACAGTTCACTTATTTGTATTAAAAGCAAAATACCGAGGACAGCCGCGCTCCTATGAAGGGCTTGTAAGTCGTATCTCCTTAAAAGAAGGGTTTGATCAGGCAATTAAAGCCTTATTAAATGAGCAAGTGTTTAGAGTCCCCTTTAAAGATTTAAGTAGTGATTTAACTAAGCTACAAGCAACGTTAACGCAAGGTGCTCAGCAGCAATGTCGACAAGTATACGAATTAATAAACTTAAATGACGGTTATATTGAATACGCTAATTCGCATTTTTATCGTAATAAGGCGTGTTATGTCATAGGGCGATGTATTGCCAAAAATGGCGATAACATGCCCTTTGCAATTGCTATTTTAAATACCCTCGATGGGCTTACAATTGATGCTGTAATGATGGGGGCTGATCAACTTAGTTTATTATTTGGCTTTGCACGTACCTATTTTATGGTAGATACCGACCAACCTGCTCGTTATGTTGATTACCTCAGTGTGTTAATGCCTCACAAACAACGTTTTGAATTATTTAATGCGATTGGTTTTATTAAACATGCAAAAACCGAATTTTATCGTTATAAAGTAGATACGACTAAAAGTAGTCCCGAAGAATACACGTACCATCTAGCGCCAGGGACTCCGGGTATGGTGATGTTAGTTTTTACCATTGACGGCCTTGATTATGTATACAAGGTAATAAAAGATAAGTTTAGTGCCCCAAAAACAGCAACTAAACAACAAGTAAAAGATAAATATAACTTTGTAAAACAAGCTGACAGAGTAGGGCGCTTAGTCGATACTCATGAATTTAGATACCTTGCATTTGACTTAAGCCGTTTTAGTGATGAACTGCTAATACAAATGAAAAAACACATTGGCGATAGCTTAGTCATTTCCGGCAAAGCCTTAATACTAAAGCATGTTTACGTTGAGCGAAAAATGACACCGCTCAACCTGTATATCAATCAATGTAATAGTAAATCACTTCAGCAAGTGATGCTTGATTATGGTAAAGCGATAAAAGAGCTTGCCAGTGCAAATATTTTTGCTGGTGACATGCTGATGAAAAACTTCGGCGTAACACGTTGGGGGCGAATAGTATTTTATGATTATGATGAAATTTGCCCTCTCACCGATTGCAATTTTAGAGACGTGCCAAATACACAAAACGCGTTAGAAGAATTAAGCTCACACAGCTATTTTGATATTGACCAAAATGATATATTTCCCAGTCAATTTAAAGTGTTTTTTAGTGCCAGTAACAGTGCGTTTAACCACTTTAATCATTACCATAGTGATTTATTTACGGCAAAGTACTGGCAAATGATCCAGCAAGGAATTGAGCAAGGCCAGCTTCCGGATGTATACCCTTATAAGCAAAGTTGGCGTTTTAATACTATGTCAGTAAATTAACGCTGAGTTGGTTTCTTCAGGCACAGTTAACACGATAAGGATTATGATGAAATTTACTATATTCGCTTGCTTAGTTTTATTGCCATACTCTGTATTTGCCAATCCCCTATTAGGTACGTGGGAGTTTGTTCAAGGAAAATACGCGGAAGAAGATGGGTTTGTCAGCGCTAAAGCCCCAGAGATAACTTCAATCAAATTAGTAACAGCAACACATTTTAGCTATATCACAGAAAAAAATGGCCAATTTAGTTATGCTGGTGGTGGCCAGTACCAATTAACCGATGGGCAATTCATTGAAACCTTTGAGTATGGCAATATTGCATCATTGATGGGTAAAACCATGGCTTTTGATTATAAAGTTGAAGGGAATTTGTGGCATCATTCTCTTACAGAAAATGGCCAGCTAGTTGAAGCCGAAGTGTGGCGAAAAATCAAATAAACTCAATACAAGGAGACTTATGCAGTACATTTCACATCATGAGCAGCAGTTAGCGTTTTCGAAAACCGATAAACCGAAGGTTAACAATAATGAAGTGCTGGTAAAAGTGGCAGCGATTGGGGTTAACCGCGCTGATTGTATGCAGCGTCAAGGTAAGTATCCTGCTCCTGAAGGAGATAGCCCTATTTTAGGACTTGAGTGTGCAGGCACCGTGTGTGAGCTTGGCAGTGAGGTAGACCCTAAATGGCTCGGTAAGCGTATTTTTACTTTATGTGCTGGTGGCGCTTACAGTGAATACGTCGCAGTAGATGCGCAGCAGTTAATGATATTGCCTGATCATATCTCTATGGCGCAAGGTGCTGCTATAAGCGAAGTGTATTTAACAGCCTTTGGTGCGCTATTTGAATTAGGCAAGTTACAATCAGGGCAAACGGCGCTTATTCATGCCGGTGCCAGTGGTGTTGGTGGGGCTGCTATTCAAATGGCAAAAAGTGCTGGTGCACAAGTAGTGATTACCGCAGGTTCGGATGAAAAATGTGAACATGCTAAAAGGTTGGGTGCTGACCACGTAATTAATTATAAAACCACTGATTTTGTTGAGTATATGAAATCACATAAGCTCACTGCAAACACAATTGTTGACCCTGTTTCTGGTAGCTATTTAAATAAAAATGCCATGGTGGCCGCAATGGATTGTCAGATTATTATGCTGGCATTTTTAGACGGGCGCTTTGCAGAGGTAGACTTTGCACGTTTATTACAAAAGCGGATTTCGTTTCATGCATCAACACTTCGTAATCGCAGTATTGAGTTTAAACGCGCTCTGAGAGATGCATTTGTCGCGCGTTTTTATGATGATATTGCCAACGAGAACTATGACTTTAATATTTATAAAACTATGCCATGGCAGCAAGCCAGTGAGGCTCATGCCATTTTAGAGGGTAATGAAAACTCAGGTAAAGTTGTGCTACTGGTTGAATGATATAAGCAAGCAGAGCGGGATTAATATTGTTAATTAGGCTGTGCGCCCATATAATTTAGTGAACACTATAAAATATTAAGGCAAATAATGAATCCAATTATTGCAATATTAAAAGAGCACAACGTCAGTGATGAAAAAGTAGCCGCGTTGTTTGAAGCATTTACCCAAAACCCAATGATGGCTATGGCATTAGTGCAAGAGCTGGGTATACCACCAGAAAAACTTCAGCAATTAATGGCTGTGGTGATGACTCAACCGCATTTGATTAAAGAAGCTACTGATGAATTAGGGCTTGATTTTGCAAAAGTACAAGAAGCGAAAGACAAGTTAAATCAGCAGTAAACCATCTTTAGAGACATGTTCTATACATGTCTCTATCATTAAACATGTTTTGTTACACACTCCTTTGAACGGCTCTGCGTTTATACAGTCAAATAAATACTTAACCCATAGCAGAGAAAAAACATGAAGCGACTTTATAAATTTTGGAAAAATAATCGCTCTTTAATTGTATTCATTATTTTAATGAGTGTATTTCGTAGTGCCGTCGCCGATTGGTACGAAATACCAACAGGTTCGATGAAACCGACTATTGAAGAAGGCGACCGAATCCTTACCGATAAATTGGCGTATGATTTACGTATACCATTCACGCATGTATCCCTGTTGAGAATGGCGGACCCACAAACTGGTGATATTATTGTATTTGACTCGAAAGTAGCGGATAACCGATTGATCAAGCGCGTAATAGGTGTACCTGGAGATACTATTGTACTTAAAAATAATCAACTCATAATCAATGGTAAAAAGCTTAATTACACACATTTGCAAAGTAATACGACTTCTTCAGATAAAATAGAAAACTTAAATGGTTATAAGCATTCAATCCGCGTTAGTAATACACGATCACGTTTATCGAGCTTTGATGAAATAACAATTCCTGAACATTACTATTTAGCTATGGGTGATAACCGCGATAATAGTGCCGATTCTAGAGTGATAGGGCTCATCCCACGTGATGAACTACTAGGTAAAGCCGAGCGTGTGATTGTATCGCTTGATTACGATAACTATTACTTACCTAGGACAGAGCGGTTCTTAAAACCTTTAGAGTAATAAAACAGTGGGTATGAAGGCTAACCAAGCATATGTTAGCCTTAATTCGTTTGTGGTTTTTCTAATCTATATCAATTGAATACGCTTCGAGTAGCTCATTTAGCTTCGTTTGCTCTGATGCATCAAACTCGATACCAACACTTAGGCGATTACCCTTCATTTGATTATTTCTGATATAGGACGTGACTATGACAGACTTATTGTCTATTGGTGACAAAATATGCACAAATACTTGGCGTTTTTTTAGCGCAACAAATCCAGAGCTCACATGTATCGCAAAGCGGCAGCCACTGGGTGAAATATCAATGATTAACCCATGCAATAAGCTCTTACTATCGGCGTCTACATCACCTTTGTGTAAACTTATTTTAGCTGGGATATGAGTTGGTAGCCTGCTTGTTTCTCGCAGCTGACGGCTTTCAATTTTTTTAGGGTAAGCTAAATAAATTAATCGTTCTGGGCGAAATGAAATTGCTAATATGCTGGTTGAAAAAGCCACACATTCACCGCGTTCATCTTCAATGATATAACGGACAATAGCGCCATTGCCTTCAACTAAAATATCGCTGTAATCGTTCTTACCTGCTTGAGCAGGGTATTTTAATATTAAATATTTACCGGTGTCATAGCCAATTAAAGTAAGCTTAAAGCGAACTTGAATAGGGTTGTTAAATTGTATATCGATCATCTTTCCAGGAAGTAAATCGAGGAAAAACTTCTTTTGGTCTTCGGTTGGATTATCTTCAACAGTGGTGTTATTGTTATTCGTTTCCACAAACTCTTTCTCAATATTAACAGACACTTAATTATCTTTTAATATAGTGTAAAAATCACTAGAATTAAAGGGGGGATTTAGGAGAGGTAATTAATACTTTATGCTGGTTATAGTGAGTTTTTTCAGTTATAAGCTCCGGTTTATCTATAAAGCTGTTGCTATTTTGGCAACATTAAAGTAAAGAGCATACCTATAACACTTCAAGCGCTTTGCTATTGAAGCCATACCTATATAAACTTTATCACGTTAAGTATTATGGTTTTTGAGCTTATGTAGAGAATACTAGTGCTTGCAAAGCGATTGAGCAAAGGGTGATGGTACCACCTATCTACAATACTACTTAATTATTATATTGTGACATACCTAGGTCCTTGCAAATTTAACCTCAAAAGGTCAACTGGCCTTAAACACCATCTAAACGTTTAAATCAAAGTAGCACAAAGGATGATGATGATCGTTAACATACTTGATAAATTAATATTTGCTTGTGCTTTTATTATTTCATTGCAACTACCGCAGTTGAGTGATCATTACCAACAACATTTAGCGGGCTTGTATCATGCGACAAAGTGGCAAGTTGATGGCTATGCAAACACAGCAAAGCAATATAAATTTTCTAGTACACAAGCAATGATAAACCGTCATTTAGCAAATACTGAACCGAGTGTTAGGGCAGATGCAGAACAAAAACAGCAAACCTTGATGCTATTTGCTGACTTAAATCAAGGTATGAAGCTATTCGAGCAAGGTAATTTAGTGCAAAAATTGCTGTATATATTCTCCCCTGAGCGTTTCGACAGATTACAAAATACACTTGATAACTTTAAGTTAGGTATTCCTTTAACCACCAGTGCGTTATTGTTTGCGCTAATATTAGCTATCATATTAAATCAGCTCGTAATGTTGCCGTATACTTTATATGTTGCCCACAAAAAACGAAACGCAGCGAGTGCTTAATGACGTAATTACTGTTGGTGCTTTTTAATCGGCTTTTTAACGATAAAGGCGCCACGAATGTCACCCAGTTTAAAATCAGTTGCCTGATCATTAGGGTATAAAGTCGCTATTTTTTTAGAAACTGCGGGGGCAATGTGACTGCCATGACATGCCAAACACGCTTTTTGAGTAGGGATCGCTTTTACAAAATACCAGCCATCCGGTCTTTGCTCTTGATATTCTATGCTTGCTATAGGCTCGCCATTGAGCTTACGTTGTTCAAAGTTTAATAAAACATTTTTGAGCCATGCATCGGGTTGATTATCTGAGTTACGAGTTTTTAACGCGCTGCGGCTAACTTGCCACTTACTATTGCTGTGTTGTGAAGCAATAGCGGGTGCTGCTATATTGCATACACTTATTGCCGCTAGTGGGCCGCTTTGCTTCATAGTACTAACCAGTACCTGTTTTAAATCAGTTGAAAATGCCTTGATGGTTTGTCGTGCCTCGTCGGTATTGTTAGCAAAAGCAGCGGATGAAATAAATAAACTGGAAAAAAGTAAAATAATGCGCATAATACACCTCTATATATTAGTAATATCTAATATACAGATGAACTGGTGTTTTTCAACTAAATTGTACAGTGTTTCAGCACTTTTTTATTTTTTGATGTACCGCGCCTAAAATCGATAAACAGTCCCAAGTGAGAATAATATGCATACTAGACAAGATGATAATAAAGTAATAAATCAACAAAACACCTATGATGCTGGTGGGCTTAGTGCTGATGATCCCTTGGCGGCAATTAAGGCTATTCGACTTGAGCAGTTGGCACAATGTCGGCTAAAAACACAAAAAGAAGTGCAAGCTGATCTTAAAAAAATAAACCCTAAGCGATAATAATTTGCTAAATTAAATTTATGAATCTTAAACTTCGGATAGTGCAATCAATTCCTTATCTATAAAACACCCTCATCAGGTTATTTCCTTTATTGCTTGGTTATGCGCCTTAGTTGTGCTGTTGATAGGGCTAATATCACCTAACAATAAAGAAATTTTATTGCTATTAACAGTGAGCTCGCTGTGTTTGCTGATGTTTAATAGTGTGGCAATTACGAGCTGGGTATTTCACCAGTTTAAAGATAAGCAGTTACGCTTTATAGCGCTTCTATGTAGCGTAGCTTTAATGCTGTGCATAGTAGGGGATGTAATTAACTTTAACTTATCCCAGCACTATCATCGCTATGCAACGTTAATAAAGCATGACTATTTAATTGATTCAATTTTATTGTTTGCACCTGGCTATAGCCTTTTATTTTTAGCCTGTATGTTGGCCTATAAAAGGCAGCAAGCTATATCGCGACTAAAAAGCACCTGTTTCATAGTTGCGGTACTGGTTGTAAGTGCTACGTCACTCGCCTCTATGTATCTTGATGGAGCTGGTATACCAATTTTAGCTATGACAGGTTTTTATAGTGTGGTGGTAACTGCCGTGGGGCTTATGGGTCTTGTGTTGGTTGTTACTTATGGTGGTTTTTATGCTCCTAAACCAATTATATGGGTGAGCTTAGGGCTTTTACTAGCTGCATTGGCTGATGCCATTATTGGTGCTTTTTGGATTTATGGTAACCAAGGACAAGGTTTTTATCCTCAGGTGCGCTATATAAATTGGTTTATCTATATTAGCTCCCAATGCTTAGTGATTCATTTAGCAAAAGTAGTCGCTTTAGCTAAATAACGTCAACAATAAAAAAGCCGCTAAATATTTAGCGGCTTTTTAAACAAGCACAGTGCTTACATTACTCGCATACCAGGCTCTGAACCATCGTCTGGGTTAAGAATGTATATTTCTTTACCGCCCGGGCCTGCAGCAAGTACCATGCCTTCAGACATTCCAAAGCGCATTTTACGTGGTTTAAGGTTAGCAACCATCACAGTTAGCTTTCCTTCGATGTCTTCTGGTGCGTAAGCTGATTTAATGCCTGCAAATACTTGGCGCGTTTCGCCGCCTAAATCAAGAGTTAACTTAAGCAGTTTGTCTGCGCCTTCTACGTGCTCTGCTTTAGCAATTTTAGCAACGCGTAAATCTACTTTTGCAAAGTCATCAAATTCAATCTCAGCTGCGATAGGCTCTTTTGCCAGTGGGCTATTAGGATCGATTTTGTCTTTTTCAGCGATTAAGCTTTCTTTTGATTCTTCAACCATTTTATTCACTTTGTCCATTTCAACACGTTGCATTAACGGCTTAAATTTATTGATAGGGTGGCTTATTAGTGCAGTTTGCACACCTTGCCATGTAAGCTCATCATTTAAAAAGGCTTCAACATTTGTTGCCATACCAGGTAGTACAGGCTTCAAGTAAGTGATCAGCACGCGAAATAGGTTAAGTCCTAACGAACATACCTGATGCGCTTCTTCTTGCTTAGACTCGTCTTTAATAAGCACCCAAGGCGCAGCATTATCAATAAATTGATTTGCTTTATCAGCAAGCGCCATAATTTCACGGATTGCGCGGCTGTATTCACGATTTTCGTAATGTTCAGTAATAGTGGCTGAGGCATTTTGAAACTCAGCAAGCAGCTGTGGTTCCATAATTGTGTCGCTTAACTTACCGTCAAACTTTTTAGTAATAAAGCCAGCACAACGGCTCGCAATATTAACTACTTTACCCACTAAGTCTGAATTTACACGCTGTGCAAAATCTTCTAGGTTTAAGTCTAAATCGGTAATACCACTATTAAGTTTAGCTGCGTAGTAATAACGTAAAAATTCAGGATCTAGGTTATCTAAATAAGTACGCGCTTTAATAAACGTGCCTTTTGATTTAGACATTTTCGCGCCATTCACCGTAACAAATCCATGAGCAAATACGTTAGTAGGCTTTCTAAATTGAGCGCCCTCTAACATCGCAGGCCAAAACAGGCTGTGGAAATAGATAATGTCTTTACCAATGAAATGATAAAGCTCAGCGTCAGACCCTTCTTGCCAAAACGCATCAAAGTCGATGCCTTGTTTGTCACATAAGTTCTTAAAGCTCGCCATATAACCAATAGGCGCATCTAGCCATACGTAAAAATATTTACCTGGTGCGTTTGGAATTTCAAAACCAAAATAAGGTGCATCACGGCTTATGTCCCACTGCTGCAAACCATCGGCAAACCACTCATCTAGCTTGTTCGCCATTTCTTGCTGGATTGTGCCTGAGTGTAGCCATTCTTTAAGCATGCCTTCAAAGGCTGGTAAGTCAAAAAAGTAATGCTCAGAATCTTTTAAAATAGGCTCAGCACCCGACATGACAGAGCGTGGGTTGATTAGCTCTGTTGGGCTATAAGTTGCGCCACAGGCATCACAGCTATCACCGTTTTGATCTTCTGATTTACAGGTAGGGCAGGTGCCAGTAACAAAGCGGTCTGGCAGAAAAATACCTTTTTCTGGATCGAATAACTGAGAAATAGTGTGCTTTTTAATATGACCGGCATCGTTAAGGCGGTTATAAATAAGCTCACTAAATTCTTTATTTTCTTGGCTGTGAGTGCTGTGGTAGTTATCAAATTTGATATTGAAATCAGCAAAATCGCGTTGGCGCTCTATGCTAACGTTTTTAACCATTTCCTCAGGCGTGATCCCTTGCTTTTGCGCATTAAGCATAATAGGTGTGCCATGAGCATCATCGGCGCACACATAGTATGCTTCGTGGCCTTGTAGTTTTTGAAAACGCGACCAAATATCAGTTTGAATATACTCTAATAAATGCCCTAAATGGGTAGGGCCATTGGCATAAGGTAATGCGCTAGTAATCAGGATCTTTCGCTGTGCCATAATCATTCCGAATTAAGCGTTCCTAGTCAGGAACAGATGAAAATTATTACATTATCGATAAGCGCGGTAGTAACAGAGTACACTGCTTATGGATATTTACTAATTGACTGGTGTTAATGCCCTGAATGTTACATAATTCCGTGGCACTTTTCATCAAAGAAACGCTATTTTATTGCTATGTTTGGACTGTCGAAACTATTCTCTGCTAAATCGGTGCAAAAACAACCGATTATTTCTGCTCTAGCGGCCTATCGCAGCGCCGCTTTTGCTGTGGGTATTGAGCAAGATTTTATTGCTGATATTACTCAAAACACCGATAAATCAATTACTGTTAAACTCATTCTTCCGTTTGCCGCGCAATCTGAAATGCCCTATGTCGCTAAATTTTTAGCTGAGCGACTTAAAACTGAAGTAAATGTAAGCGCGGTTGTGGCACTTAAAGAACCAGCAAAATTTAAAGCTATAAAACATATTATCTTAGTGGCCTCAGGTAAAGGCGGAGTGGGTAAGTCAACTACTGCTGTTAACATTGCTGGGTCGCTTAAAAATGAAGGCGCTAAAGTAGGTATTTTAGATGCTGACATTTACGGCCCGTCTATTCCTATGTTGTTCGGTTTGGTAGGCAGTGAGCCTGTTACTAAAGACAACAAACAATTACAACCATTTGATGCCAGCGGCATTAAAGCGCAATCTATCGGCTTTTTAGTGCCTAGCGACGATGCTACCGTATGGCGAGGCCCCATGGCCTCAGGTGCACTTAGTCAGCTATTAAATGAAACCGATTGGGGTGAGCTTGATTACTTAATCGTCGATATGCCCCCAGGCACTGGCGATATTCAATTAACCATGAGCCAAAAAGTACCAGCCAGTGGCACTGTAATTGTTACTACGCCACAAGACTTAGCGCTAGCTGATGCGCAAAAAGGCATCGCTATGTTTAATAAAGTAAACGTGCCAGTGCTTGGTTTAATTGAAAATATGAGCCATTACATTTGCGGCCATTGCGGCGAGGCTAATCATGTATTCGGTAAAGATGGCGCACAAAAATTAGCCATGAAGCATGGTGTTCCTGTGCTTTCGCACATTCCGCTTGCGATTAATATCAGAGAATCCTCTGAACAAGGTAAATTGATTGCCAATGATGCAAGTGCCGCTATAAGTGAAACCTACAGTGCAGCCGCACGGCTCATTGCCAGCACGCTTTACTATCAACAACATCACAACGCGATTGAAGTTGTGATTACGGAAGATTAAAAATGAGACTTTCAGATACACATATAAAAGAATATTTAAACGATGGGCGGATTGTTATTGAGCCAGCGCCAACCAGTGAAATGATTTCAGGGGTGACTGCGGATCTTCGTTTGGGTAATAAGTTTAGAACTTTTCATGCCCATAATGCTGCTTACGTTGACTTAAGTGGACCAAAAGATCAGCTCAATAAAGCGTTAGAATCAATAATGAGCGACGAAATTGTATTAGATGAAGGTGAAGCGTTCTTTTTACACCCTGGTGAGCTTGCATTAGCAATAACCTATGAAAAAGTAACGTTACCTGCTGATATTGTTGGCTGGTTAGATGGACGTTCGTCACTGGCACGTTTAGGTTTAATGGTGCATGTCACCGCACACAGAATCGACCCTGGTTGGAGTGGTAATATTGTCTTAGAGTTTTACAACTCGGGTAAACTGCCGCTTGCGCTCAGACCTATGATGAAGATTGGTGCAATGAGTTTTGAAACGCTCACCGGCCCATGTGAAAACCCGTATAACACCCGTGTTGATGCAAAATATAAAGATCAAAATAGCGCGGTGGCAAGTCGTATCAGTGATGATAAATAGTAATTCTGATTTTTAGAAACGATTACTATGTTTGTTGATGAAGCGCGTAACCTAATAATTGAAAATATTGGTTAAGTGCTTCATTGGCTTGTAGCGTTTGGCTAAGCTCAGGGTAAATTAAATTATTACTGCTTAATCCACTGACCAAAAAGCTATTTTTTATTCTTTGGTGCTGATTTATACAGGCTTCAAAACACCGAGCTGCAAGCTCCTCTGGCATACTCATGTATTGCTGCTTGTGTGCCTTATCAAACGCGATACAGCGTTGTACAAATTCATTCGCATCTTCCCCGTTTCGCGCTAAAAATACCTGCTTATAAAATTGATTAAGTGCATCATTAAGTGGATGGCTCAAATCAGGAGAGTTTGATAGCCATAACTTAGAGGCGAAACCAAAGCGGGTTTTTGATTTAAACAAATGCTCACTAATATGATGGTCGAATGCATGAAACCACTCATGGGCTAAAGCACCGCCGCCTGCGTTTTTTGCCAGTGCGAGAGTTTGGTCATAAGCATTATAGTGTGCTTGCACACCTTTTTGTCCGCCATGGCCAAAGGCAAAATTAAGTTTACCGCGAAGGCCAATTGCTGTTGGTGGTAAATGTAAAATTTGCGCTAAATCAGCCAGTGCATCATAAATTAAATTGGCACTAATAAAGCGCTCTTCTTTAGTCACCCACTTACCAACCACCATCGAACGAAAACCAAAAGTCGTTCTAATATCGCTAAAATCAACTTGGTCGTCAAAACGATAGTCAGGGCCTTGGCGTGAGAATCCGCGCTTTAATCGAGAAGGGGTATTACGCATTAGTTATTTCATTTTTAATTACAGGTAACGTGCTTTTACGTGAGCGGGCATATGTTGGGTTTGTTTGGTAATTAATTCATCTAATAAATCATACAACGGCGCCGGATTGAGTGCTTCAATAAGCGATAAACTATGCGCTACTGCCTCTAGCGTTGACAAGCTATCTGCTCTTGGAGCTTTACGAATAGTATAACGGTTCGTGGGAATTTGGCGAAAGCTTACTGTTTTAAACTTTTGTAATAGTGGGGTTAATTGCAAAATTTTAAAAGCTTTATTCCATGTACCATCGAGCACTATTAAATGTGTAATGGGTCGCACGTTTTCACTGTTATTGGCTACATCTAACTCAATTGCGTCCTCGTTTGGATAGAGTAACACGGTCGAGCTGAGCGGCAGCTTTTGCAAGCAAGCAAAATCTTGATTATTTTCGCCTATAATTATTTTGCATCGCGTTAAACTTAATGCCAATAACTGTGCCGTATTTTTACTAATTTTTGCTTCACTGGGGTGCTGTAACACAACAACCTGAGTTTGATTATCAACACAGGTGATTGCATTGCAAATACAGGTGCTTAGCGAAAAATTACAGCGTTCACAAAGGGCACGTGCCATAAGCTAACCATTCGATTAATACATTTAACTTAATTATACATTTTTGCATTAATAAAGTTGGTTTTTTTTGTGCTTAGATATAGAGTAAGAGATGAAGTATAAATTGCAGGAACGCATTATAGGGCATCAATATGACAGAAATCAGTATCGACGAATCCGCTTTAGAAAGTATGGAATCGCTATTAGGTGAACAATTTCCAGATACGCTGGAATTTTGTTGTGCGGAATTTGAGCGCTTAGGGAACGAAACTATTGCAGCGCTTGGCCAAGATAAAGAGGCTGCAATTCGCCATTCTCATAGCCTTAAATCAAATGCGGCTCAATTTGGAGCGGCAAGTTTAGCCGAAGTGGCACGTTTAATTGAATATAATTTAAATAATGATAACGAGGAACAGGCTGTTGATGCAGCAAATAATTTAATGGCGCAAGTTATTGGCTCACAAGCAAAATTAAATGAGTGGCAAGCTCAGAGGTAAGCTCGTTTAAAAAGAACAGAATAGAATGTTAACGTGAATTTTTTTCAGTTTTAAGCGCTTAATTTCCCTAGTAATTCACGGCTTTACTGAGTTAGTCTTAAGACTAACTTGCTCTTTAGAGGTAACAATGTCAGAAATAAAAAAGAGTCATAAATTAGACGGCGTCTGTTATGACATCCGTGGTCCCGTTTTAGTGCAAGCTAAAAAAATGGAAGACGAGGGCCAAAAAGTACTTAAGCTTAATATTGGTAACCCCGCGGCGTTTGGTTTTGATATGCCAGAAGATATGCACCGCGACATTATTCGTAATTTATATTCTGCTCAAGGTTATTGTGATTCTAAAGGGCTTTACTCTGCGCGTGTTGCTATTTATCAGCATTACCAACAGCGAGGTTTACACAACTTAGACGTTGATAATATTTACATTGGCAACGGTGTGAGTGAACTTATTCAAATGGTTACTCAAGCGTTGTTAAATAATGACGATGAAGTATTAATTCCTGCACCCGATTATCCGCTTTGGACTGCGTCGGTAAAGCTAGCAGGCGGTAACCCTGTTCACTATTTATGTGATGAAGAGCAAGATTGGTTTCCTGATATTGATGATATTAAAAGCAAAATCACCTCGAAAACTAAAGCATTGGTGTTAATAAACCCTAATAATCCAACAGGGGCAGTGTACAGTGATGCCTTGCTTGAAGAGTTGATAAGTATTGCCCGAGAGCACAAGCTTTTACTGTTAAGTGACGAAATATACGAGAAAATTCTGTACGACGGCGTTACCCATACTTCTATTGGTGCATTGTGCGACGATATTCCCATTATTACGTTTAACGGTTTAGCTAAGACATATCGTGCCGCTGGTCTTAGAATGGGTTGGATGGTGCTAAGCGGGCGCACTGCCTTAATGACAGATTTAATTAAAGGCCTCGATATTCTTGCCTCAATGCGTTTATGCGCAAACGTCCCTGCTCAATATGCCATTCAGCAAGCATTGGGTGGGGTACAATCCATTGACAGTTTAATTGACCCCGGAGGTCGCTTATACGAGCAACGAGATATTGCTTGGCGTGGATTAAATGCAATTGAGGGGATAAGCTGTAAAAAGCCAAAAGGGGCGCTGTATGCATTTCCCAAAGTTGATACAAAATTGTTTAATATTAAAAACGATGAACAAATGATGTTTGACTTGTTAAAGGCAGAAAAAATATTATTAGTACATGGGCGCGCTTTTAACTGGCCAGATCCCGATCATTTTAGATTGGTGTTTTTACCTAATAAAGATGATCTAAGCAGTGCAATGATGAAAATGCAGCGGTTCTTCAAAGATTACCGACAAGAATAAAGTAAAAAACGAGCCAAATGGCTCGTTTTTTGGTTAATGCACTAAAGTAAATGGCCGTGTTTCAAAGCATGTAATAGGGCATTCCATTCGCTGTCTTGGAATGCCAGCTTCCATAAAAACGTGCCCTTGCACAGTAAAGCCGTTATTTTTGAATCGTTCTACTTCATTTAAAATACAGTTAATACTGACAGCCTCAATACCTTGCTCTTCGGCAAGCTTTACAATGAAATTAAGTAGAGATTTATAAACGTTGCGATTGCGGTGCTGGGGTAGTACGGCAATTCTACCTATTAAACCATCATTACATAATCGACCTGTGGCAACAGGTGAGTGCATATTATCGGTAACCAGAATATGTTGAGCGAACGCATCTAAGCTATCAAATTCAATATTCTTTGGAATATGTAATTCGTAAACAAAAACACGCTCTCTTATTTGTTGAAGTTGATCTTTTTCACTTTGCCAATCAACTTTGTCAACAGTATAAACCATAGCCTCCTCCTAGCTAAACCAAATCCCCTCATTTACCAGTGTAGTAAAGGTTTCGATAAAATCTAGGCTAGGTGTGGTTGAATTCAGCAAGCTGCTATCAAATTCAATAAAATCAGTTAGCTGTTTTACAGCCTCTAAATCAGATAGCGGTAAAGGGTAGTTTTCGCCATTAACACTTAAAAGCAGCTCATCACCTATGCATTGGTAAATTGCACGCGTGCCACCAAGACGCTCAAATGTCACATCATTTTCAAGTTGTTGAATAATTTCAGCTGTACTAAACGGGTTTTCTTCAGGCGCTAAATCCATATCATGCTTAGGTTGACTTAATGTGTTTCCTAACCAGTTTTTAAATAAGTTGTCGTTTTCTATTAAAGCCTGCATTAACGTTTTTACTTTATCAACTTCGCTTTGCGTAAGCTCACCTTTTGAATCACGTAGCGCGAGGGTATGATCCGTGTAACGTTTTTGACCGCTTTCTGTGTCAATAATATGATCTGCAAAGCTAGACAGTAAATCTTGTTGATTAGGTGCTCTAAATCCGACCGAGTAGTTTAAAGCATTTTCAATGGCATAGCCTTCATGCGGACAACCTGGTGGTATGTACAAGATATCACCAGGCTCTAAAACACAATCAATTACTGCGGTGAAAGCTTCAACTTGTAGCAAGCTTTTATTTTGAGCAAATTGCTTTAATGAGGCGTCAGGTAAGCCTACACGCCAATGGCGTTTGCCTTCACCTTGTATAATAAATACATCATATTGATCTAAGTGTGGTCCAACACCACCGCCAGGGGTTGAGTAGCTGATCATTAAATCATCTATGCGCCAGTTAGGAATAAAACGAAATGGTTCAAGCAATTGTGCGGCTTCTGGGTGCCAATGATCGACTGCTTGCACTAATAAAGTAGCGTGCTCGTCGGTGAGTATTTCAAAATCTTCAAACGGCCCTTGATGGGACTGCCATTGCTGGTTATGGTTGGTTATAATACGCGACTCTATGCTGTCTTCCATAGCAAGGCCTGCCAGTTCATTGGCATCAAGAGGGTCTTTAAAGTCATTAAACCCTCTTTTGATTAACAGTGGTTTTTTTTGCCAATATTGATTTAAAAACGCTTGCTCAGATAATTCATTTATTTTTAATTGATACATAGAATGCCTATAACGTTAAGACCCAAATAAAAAAGCGAAAGGCAGGTACCTTTCGCTTTTTTATTAGTAGATTAGAGTAATTAAACTAAATCATCAATAAACTCAACAGCGCGACCAATGTAGTTGGCTGGGGTTAGCTTTTTCATTTCTGCTTTTGCAGCGTCTGGTAAATCTAAACCATCAATGAAGTCAGCCATAATTTCTTGATTTACACGTTTACCACGCGTTAAATCTTTTAGCTTTTCATACGGCTTTTCAATGCCGTATTTACGCATTACTGTTTGAATTGGCTCTGCTAATAGCTCCCAGTTTTGGTCAAGCTCATCGGCTAAACGTTGTTCGCTAACTTCTAGCTTGCTTACACCTTTAAGTGTTGATTGGTATGCAATAACAGCATAACCCATACCTACACCTAAATTACGTAATACGGTTGAGTCAGTTAAATCACGTTGCCAACGAGAAACAGGCAGCTTTTGCGCTAAGTGACCTAATATGGCATTAGCTAAACCTAAGTTACCTTCTGAGTTTTCAAAATCAATAGGGTTTACTTTATGTGGCATAGTTGATGAGCCAATTTCACCAGCAATGGTTTTTTGCTTGAAGTGATTAAGCGCAATGTATCCCCACATATCGCGGTCAAAATCGAGCAATATAGTATTAAAACGCGCAATAGCATCAAATAGTTCTGCAATGTAGTCATGCGGTTCAATTTGTGTGGTAAACGGGTTAAGTGTTAAACCTAGGCTAGCTACAAATTTATCTGCGTGAGTATGCCAGTCGTAATCAGGGTAAGCACTTAGGTGAGCATTGTAGTTACCTACAGCACCATTTACTTTGCCTAGCATTTCTACTTGGGCAATTTGATCACGTTGACGCTTTAAACGCATGTATACGTTTGCAAACTCTTTACCCATAGTTGATGGGGTTGCAGGTTGCCCATGCGTACGAGTCATCATTGGAATGGCTTTGTATTCAACAGCTTTTTCTTTAATTGCGCTTAATAGTTCATCGCAATAAGGTAAAATAACATTGTTACGTGCTTCACTTAACATTAAACCGTGAGATAGATTATTAATATCTTCAGATGTACATGCAAAGTGAATAAATTCATTAATGGCATGTAATTCAGCGTTATCAGCTACTTTTTCTTTTAGTAGGTACTCTACGGCTTTTACATCATGGTTAGTGGTGCGTTCAATGTCTTTAACACGCTGTGCATCGGCTTCACAGAAGTTATCGACGATAGCATTTAATAGTCCGTTTGCTTGCTCGCTTAAAGCTGGGACTTCTTTTATATCGCTTGCTGCAGCTAACGCTTGCAACCAACGCACTTCAACGGTTACGCGGTATTTGATTAATCCAAATTCGCTAAAAATACTGCGTAGTTCAGTGGTTTTGCTGCCGTAGCGACCATCAACCGGAGAGATAGCCGTTAACGCTGAAAGCTCCATAATAACTCCTAAATTTTAGTTTGAACGATAATTAAATTTTTGTTTTAGCAATGGCGAGAATTTTTCTTTTTGCAAAAAAGAAATGACGACGTTTGCCGCCCATTTGACGCCATAATACTGCACTACGAATGCCGGCTAAAAGTAACGCACGGATTTTGTTTTGAGTGAGCTGCTGTTTTAATAACTCGGGTTTACCATAAACCTGGATTCGGTGCCCAAGGGGGCTTAGCACCGACGAGTATATATCTGCTAAACCGGCAACAACACTGTCATCGGTAATAGCAAAATGATCTAAACGACGATGAATATCATCAATACGTTTACCTAATTCATTGAGGCTCTTACTATTGGCACTAAGGGCTCGCTCTAACTGCATTAAGCCACCCACGTATTTAACTATTTCAACATCTTTTTGAGCACCGGCACTCAGTTGTGCCATTAATGTTTTATAGCCATCACGCAAATTTTGTGTGCCTTGGTATACATCCTCAGGAGAGGCGGGGGAGGTTTGCACAATACTTGATAACAACGTTGATAAGTCATGTTCATCACAACGACCGTATTGAGCAACCTTTTGTACTTGTTTTGCTACTTGGCACATGGCAGCAAGTGCCATGACTTGATGTTGATTCATTACTTAATCACCGAATCAATAATACCACCGCCTAAACAGACTTCATCAGCGTAAAATACGGCGGATTGTCCTGGGGTAACGGCTTTTTGCGGCTCATCAAACAATACGCGTGCCATACCATCTTCTCCAACGAGTAATGTACAGCTTAAGTCTTCTTGACGGTAGCGAGTTTTAACGGTGCAGCGAGTTGTACCTTGCGGGCCAACGCGATCTACCCAGTGTAATTGGTTTGCATTAAGGCCGTTACTGTACAAGCTAGGGTGATCTTTACCTTGACCAACAACAAGAACATTTCGTTCTATATCTTTATCTACCACGTACCATGGTTCGCCCGAGCCTTCTTTCATGCCACCAATTAATAAACCTTTACGCTGGCCAAGGGTGTGATACATCAAGCCTTCATGCTCACCTACATTGTTACCATCGGTGTCTTCAATTACTCCAGGTTGTGCAGGCAAAAACTTTTGCAGAAAATCTTTGAATTTACGCTCGCCAATGAAACAAATGCCGGTGCTGTCTTTTTTATCATGGGTAATTAAATCCTGTTCTTCAGCAATGCGGCGTACTTCTGGTTTGGCAATATCTCCGACAGGAAATAGTGTTTGCGCAATATGCTCATGGCTTAGTGTATACAAAAAGTAGCTTTGATCTTTGTTATCGTCTAGGCCTCGGCACATTACGTATTTGTCATCGCGTAGCTCTCGGCGCACATAGTGACCAGTTGCAATAAAATCAGCACCAAGTGCTTGCGCAGCAAACTCTAAAAACGCTTTAAATTTTATTTCTTTATTACACATTATATCTGGGTTGGGTGTACGACCCGCTTTGTATTCTGCTAAAAAGTATTCAAATACATTATCCCAGTATTCAGCAGCAAAATTAACGGTATGAAGTTCAATGCCTAACTTGTCACATACAGCTTGTGCATCTTTTAAATCTTCAGCAGCAGCGCAATATTCATCATTGTCATCTTCTTCCCAGTTCTTCATAAACAAGCCTTCTACTTGGTAGCCTTGCTGTTTTAATAAATATGCAGATACAGAAGAATCAACACCGCCGGACATACCAACGATGACTTTAATGTGACTATTTTCGCTCATGAATAATTTCGCTTATACAGATTACTGTTAACTTGGAAAGGCCGCGATTATAGCATGTATTTTGTTGGTGCTTAAAGAGAGGATGGGGGATTGAATAGATTTTGTTGTAACTTTTTCCATCCAATAGTTAGTAAGGCGTAGTTTTGTGTGTAATTTACTCATTTTTAGGCTAATGAAAAGGGATGGATTATATTGATGGCTTCATACTTTGTAAGTTGCTTTTGTCGTATTTAATTACGTAGCGCTATTCTTCATTAACAAAACTTTACATTTGAGATTACCTACCATATCTTAATTAGTATCTAAACACGTAAATACTTAAATAACCTAAAATATAATCAATGGAATGAATATATGAATTACGCCTCGCAATCACATTTGGTTAAGTCGTTTGTGCTGGATGCGTCCGAAAAAACGGTGTCAAATCTTACTTTTGAAGACGATTATTCACTACAGCAATTCAAAGAATCAGCTTATAAGTTATTCTATGACATTATAACTGTGCCAGCTCCCTATCTTTATCAAGAGCCTAATCCGATTGTTGAGCTGTTTAGGCTTATAGAATCCTCTTTAGGCTCTTTAAAATCATCACAAAAGGCAATTTTAAGCCAGTTAGAGAAATGGTGGGTAGAGTGGCATTTTGTCGCTTCAATGAATGTATCGCTTGAACGTGAAAACAAAGAACAAGACTATAATGTTATAAGCACTACCCAACACCCTATGCGCAAGCATGAGCTGAGTCATTATGCGCGGTTATTCACGATTCTACCCTTACCGGTATGTGATGTTTGTATGGTAACTGGTGATATTTTAAAAGTGAACCAACGTTTTATTGATGTATTTGGTTACACGTTACAAGACGTACCTAATCTTAATGTTTGGTGGAAATTAGCCTACCCTGAAAAAGATTACAGAACATTTGCACAAACGTTATGGCAGGAGTCACTTGAGCAAGCCAATCAAAATAATGATGATATTCCAGCTAATGATTACAGAATTTCTTGTAAAGATGGCAGTGAGATTGTGATGCAAGTTTCTGGTATCAGTGTTGAAGGAGAATTTATTGCTATATTCAACGATGCTACTGAGCGTTTAAAAACTCAAGAAATACTCAGTGATATGGCGTTTTTAGACTCACTCACTAAAATAGCCAACAGGCGGCGCTTTGATGAAAAACTAACGTCTGAATTTAACAAGTTATCGAACGAGCATCGTGAGCTTTCGATGATCATTATTGATATCGATAATTTTAAAAAGTATAACGACCGGTATGGTCATCTCGAAGGAGATAAATGTTTATTTCAAGTTGCGCAAAAATTAGCTGAAACCGTCTGCAGGCCAGAAGATTTTGTTGCGCGATTCGGAGGAGAAGAGTTTGTCGTGCTGTTACCCCAAACAGATAAGCAAGGGGCATTATTTATTGCCGAACAAATACAAAAATCGATTGAAAAAATGGCCATTCCCCACAAAGACAGCTTTACTGGTATATTGTCTGTCAGTATGGGAATAAACACCATAGAGCATGAACACGATGGCGATCATGCACAATTTTTTAAACAAGCAGATAACGCACTTTATTACGCGAAAAAACAAGGAAGAAATTGTATTGCTTTAGCTACAGATAATTAGATAATTAACGTAACTTGATGGTTAATTATCAATTTCTTTGAATTCTCCGCTATTTATTCCCTCTAGCGTGTATTTACCGATACTGTAGCGAATTAAACGCAAAGTAGGGTGGCCAACATGAGCTGTCATTCGTCTAACTTGACGGTTTCTGCCCTCGTTAATAGTAATACTCAACCATGAGGTCGGTATTGATTTACGTTCTCGAACCGGCGGTGTACGAGGCCAAAGCGTTGGTTCATCCATCAAAGTTACCTTAGCGGGCAAGGTAATGCCATCTTTGAGTTCAACACCTTTATTTAAAGCATCAATAGAAGCTTTTGTTGGGATCCCCTCGACTTGAACCCAATAAGTTTTGTTGGTTTTTTTACCAGGTGCTGTGAGCGTGTTTTGTAACTTGCCGCAGTTTGTTAATAACAACAAGCCTTCGCTGTCTCTGTCTAAACGACCTGCTGCGTAAACATCCTTTATGGGAATAAAATCAGCCAATGTTTGTCTATTTTGATCGTCAGTAAACTGACAAAGCACATCATAGGGTTTATTAAATAAAATGACTTTTTTATCGCTTTGCGCTATTGGCGACTTTATTGGTCTTTTTACTGTACTTTTATTAATACCAGTTCGAGAATAAGTACGACCTGTATTGCGTTTGCCCTTTGAAGAGGGCGAATGTTCAGATTTGTGTTTCATTAAATACACCGTGCAGGTTTAGGTAAACCCGCTATTTTCGTCGCTTGTTTGGCCGGCCCTTTAGGAAAAAGCTTGTATAAGTACATGCTGTTCCCTTTATCCTCACCGAGTGCTTTAGCCATGGCTTTGACTAACATTCTAATGGCTGGGCTGGTATTGTATTCAAGATAAAACGCGCGCACAAAATTCACAACTTCCCAGTGTTGCTCAGTTAACGTAATGTTTTCTTGTTCTGCAATAACATTGGCCAACTCTTTTGACCACTTAGTATGATCTAGCAGGTAACCTTGCTTATCAGTGTCTATTGTTTGATTATTAAATTCCAGCATTGATCACCAAGTAATTGATTGTTTAGATGATAAACTAAGCGTAACGAACTCATCATAGCTAATTGCTTTATCATTCAAATTTAAAGATATATCGCGAGCGTCTGCATCATCTTTTAAAATATAAAGTGAGTCAGCAAACTGTCTGTATTGTTCTTTAGCAAAGCAAGCATCACCCACGAGTAACACACTGTCTGTGAGCATAATCAGATTGTCTAAGCTGTGGGTACTGTAGTAATTCAGTGGTTTTGAAAAAATATGTAAAGTGCTCATAGGGTCACCACATGCTGCTGATTGTGAATTAGCTGTTTTTGGGCGTTAAAGTTTACTATGTTTGCTTCAATGAGCAGTTCACTTTTACTTAAACCATAATCAATCAGTGATTTCTCACAGACGTAAATATTTTCAACATCATAAATTTCTAACGTTTTAATGTTTTTGAAAAAATCTTTGATGCCTAAGGTATTTGGATTTTGGTTTCTTTTCAGCGCTAACACGGCTGGACCACTAAACAACCAGCTAATATTTTGATCAACGGCAGCAAAAATAAGGGTCATATCAAGTGCATCGCGGATGTGCATGTCATCAAATGGGCTTGATTGACTAATTACGAGTACATTAATCATTTAAATTGTATCCATTTATCCGCTTCACTGGCCAGCATGGCAAATTCAGCTAAACCTGCCACAGCAAATTCGCCAGTATTTTTTATGTCTAAGCCACGCTTTTCAGCCGCAGTAACGCATAGCATAAGCTTTATGTTTTTTTCTGCGAGCTGATGCCAAAGTGAGGGAGGGTTTAACTCATCTGAGGCGAGCTCAAAATGAGTTGAAGCGTGATAAATACCATCTTGGTATAAGAATAACGCATCAACGCTATGTCCTTGCGCTAGGCAGGCATGAGCAAATTTAACAATACGTTGTGTGGTATCGTGATCTGATGGTGGAGTATGTAAAGAAAGTACAAAGCGTGCCAAAACTATTCCAATAAAAAAGCCCCAATAAAGGGGCTATTTTAACAGAACTATTTAATTAGTCATTATTTGCGCCAAGTAAGGCAAGTAATGACGTAAATAGGTTATATACACTTAGGTATAAAGATACGGTTGCACGGATATAATTTGTTTCGCCACCATTAATGATTCTGCTTGTGTCGAACAAAATCAGGCCAGACATAATTAATACCACTGCTGCGTTTAGTACCATAAACATTAACGAGCTACCTAGGAAAATATTTACAATACTTGCCACAATAACCACAATTAAACCGACAGTTAAAAAACCACCCATGAATGAGAAGTCTTTTTTAGTGTTAAGTGCATAAGCAGATAAACCAAAGAAGATTAACGCCGTAGAACCTAGCGCTTGCATAATTAGCATAGGACCATTAGGTAATTGTGCGTAGTGATTAAGTAGTGGGCCTAAACCTGCGCCCATTAATCCTGTAAACGCGAACACCCAAAATACGCCAGATGCTGTATCTGCTTTTTTGTTAACAACAAAAAGCAGACCAAATGAGACAAGTGTAAATACAAGTCCCATAAAATAAGGTAATTGCAGTGCCATTGAAATACCGGCAGTGACTGCACTAAATGCAAGTGTCATTGCAAGTAAAAAATAAGTGTTTTTAAGCACCTTGTTTGTTTCAATGGTCGACATTACCGGCTTTGCAGTATTGTACGATTGATTAAACGCCATTGTAGAGCTCCTGTAAGTGAAACTAAGTAGTTCCTGTAATTTAACTAAAATTAGATTACCAACTCTTATATGTTTGGGCAAACCTTTGTAGATCAATAGACAACTAAATTTAAATAAAAGTTCATTCGCCGGTTAGGATTTACTCTCATTGCTTTATGTTTAAACAAATTAGTTGTTTTTTAATCACTTGAACAAATAAATGAAAAAAAAGCTTCACAAAGCCCATGGGTTTCCCTATTATTCAGGCCGTGCGGAGAGATGGCAGAGTGGTCGAATGCACCGGTCTTGAAAACCGGCAGGGGTTTATAGCCCCTCTAGGGTTCAAATCCCTATCTCTCCACCACCTAATTAAAATAATTACGAGTACACTCTTACTGGTAATTTATGCACTTTCGGAGAGATGGCAGAGTGGTCGAATGCACCGGTCTTGAAAACCGGCAGGGGTTTATAGCCCCTCTAGGGTTCAAATCCCTATCTCTCCACCATTATCAGATAAGCCCGCTATTTGCGGGCTTTTTTGTGCCTCATATTCGCTATACCTTCTTCAAAACCAAGCATATTCAGTTAGAAAATACGACCATAGTCTCTATTTATAAGCTTTGGCTCTTAGTGCATGCTTAGAAATTAAAGATTTATGTTTTTGTTAAGGATCTTACAATGAAACATCAACTCGCAAAAAGTGTCGCACTTTCATTATTATCTCCCGTTATTATTGGCAGTATGTTGGGGATTTACTACGCATTGACTATGCGTGGTGACGCTGTTTCTATTTTTTTAGGACTATTAATGACCGCTATTGCTAACGCGCACATAGTGGGTTTAACTATGGCCGCGTTTGTAGTGCCGGGTTATTTACTTATGTTTAAGTATTCTAAGGTAAATTATTCTGGAGTATTAACACTGGGCTTGCTGGGTGGCGCTATTTTTAGTTACCTTTTGAGCGCCACTACAGGCGAGATCTTTTTAATCAATAGTGTGATGTCAGGGTTTGCCGCTGGACTGTTTTTATTCGGCCTGCGTAAATCGGTACAAAGTTAATTGCGGAATATTTAATCAAGTGTGTCGTAAAACCATGTAATTTCCTTTTTTTTACCCGCAAAAGGTTTCAATTTTTAGTGACAAAGAGTACCTTTAGCTACTGTATGTTTAATAAGAAGTAGTTTGGTATGCAAAAGCACGATTTTTACCAGTCATTAGTTAAGCAAACTGAATCGCTGATAGGCGGTGAATCAAACATAATTGCCAATATGGCAAATATAAGCGCGCTGTTATTTACCTCTTTAGAAGATGTGAATTGGGCGGGCTTTTATTTTATGGATTCACCATCAGAATTGGTACTTGGTCCATTTCAAGGCAATCCAGCTTGTATTCGTATTCCAGTAGGAAAAGGGGTATGTGGCACTGCTGCGGCGACCGAGCAAACCCAATTAATTTCAGATGTGCATGCTTTTGACGGTCATATAGCCTGTGATGCAGCATCAAATTCTGAGATAGTTGTACCTATCATGAAAAATGGATCTGTATTTGCGGTACTAGACATAGATAGCCCAAGTATTGGCCGATTTGATACTGATGACCAAGCAGGGCTTGAAGCACTTGTAAAATGCTTAGAGGCTAGCCTGTAATGAAAGACTTGCTAAATGTTCAAGACTACCTTTTTGCCGTTCAAGATGTTGGTGATTGGGAAGGGGATGAAGAACATGTAGCGGAAACGCTCAATGATTTGATTCACATGGCATGGGATCGTCTACCTGATGATTTAGACTGTGATTCAATTGATGAAATTATAAATGGTATTTGGGAACATTTACGTGGTGATATGGCTGTGATTGAAGCTGACTTTGAAGAGTTAGTTGATTGGTGTATCCACTATGTTGATTCTGCCCTTGATGAAAAGATGTGATTAAATAGGTTCTAAAATGGAAACCACAAACAAGCTAAAAGATATTAATGAAGTATTAGAGTTCTTATACCAAGAATTTCCACAATGTTTTAAACAAAAAGAGGGCATTCAGCCGCTTAAAGTAGGTATTTTCAAAGATATCGCTGAGCGCATTGAAGGGTCTGAAAAAGTTAGTAAGACACAAGTTCGTCAAGCACTTAGAAAATACACCTCTAACTGGCGCTACCTTGAAGCAGTTACTAAATCTGAATTTAGAATCGATCTTGACGGAAATCAAGGCGAAAAAGTTGAGCAAGAGCATATTGACCACGCACAAAAAGCGTTGGAAGAAAGCCGTGCTAAAATGGCAAAGCGTAAAAAGCAGCAGCGTCCTCGTCAAGATTCAGATGCAAAATCTTTCAAAAAGAAACCAGCTCATGCGGCTAAAAACTCACCGGCTGCAGCAAAACCAGCAAAAGCCGCTGCACCTAAGCGTTCAGGAAAAGTTGAACCTTTACCTGCAGGCGAGGTCAAGGTTAATAATAAGGTTAAGGTTAAACTTGGCCAAGCACTTGTTAATGCAGTAATCACTGAAGTAAACAAAGACGATGTTCACGTTGAATTAGTGACCGGTATGCAAGTTAAAACCAAAGCCGACAGCTTATACATCATTTAAGCTGCGAAAAAAATTAAGGAGTTGTGTATGAGTAAAAAGTTTACGCTCATTCCGTTAGTTGCTGCGCTGTTTTCAGGTTCATTATTGGCTGCAGTAGAGCCGGTAACATTAGAAGACTTACCTTTGCTTAAGCAAGAAAGTCAGCACAGTACAGCCAGTAAACGAGTGGCTAATCTATTTACTCGTTCGCATTACACACCTGTTCGATTTAACGATGAGCTTTCAAGTAAAGTGTTTGATCGTTACATCGAATCCCTTGATTTTAATAAAAGCGTGTTTTTGAAAAGCGATATTGACTCTTTTGAGCAATATCGTGAGCGTTTCGATAACGCGCTTATTAGCGGCAAGTTAGGGTTTACATTTGATATTTTCAACTTAAGCCTTAAACGTCGTTTTGAACGTTACGAATTTTCGCTTTCATTACTTGAAAATGAAATGACGTTCGACACTGAAGATGAATACTTTTATGACCGTGAAGATGCGCCATGGGCGACTACGCAAGCTGAATTAGATGAAATTTGGCGCGAGCGTGTAAAATATGATGCATTACGGTTAAAAATGACAGGTAAAGATTGGCCTGGCATAAAAGACGTGCTGACCAAGCGTTATAAAAACGCAGAAAAGCGTCTTGTACAATCAAAATCTGAAGATGCATTTCAAATTGTAATGAATTCACTTGCACGTAGTATTGAAGCACATACTTCATACTTATCTCCACGTCGTGCAGAGCAGTTCAAAATGGATATGGATCTTGAGCTTGAAGGCATTGGTGCGGTATTAACGCCTGATGAAGACTATACGGTAATTCGTAGTTTAGTGCCTGGAGGCCCGGCAGACAAATCTGAGCAAATTAAAGCCGATGACCGCATTATTGGTGTGGCTCAAGATGGCGAAGAGTTTGTTGATGTAATTGGCTGGCGTTTAGATGATGTGGTTGATTTAATAAAAGGCCCCAAAGGCACTAAAGTGCGTTTGCAATACCTAAAGGGTGCGGATGCTCACGGTACGCCAAAAGTGGTTGAAATTACCCGTGATAAAATCCGTCTAGAAGACAGAGCTGCCAAATCAGAAGTGTTTGAAGCCAGTTATTCTGATTTAACCAGCAAAATTGGTGTAATAGAAATTCCTGGTTTTTACAATAACTTATCTAAAGATGTAAAAGTCGAGTTGGCTAAACTCAAAGAACAAAACGTAGACGGAATTATTATTGATTTACGTCAAAATGGCGGCGGTTCATTATATGAAGCTACGCAGTTATCAGGTTTGTTTTTTGATCAAGGTCCAGTAGTACAAATTCATACCTTAAACAACCGTATTGAAGAGCAAAAAGACCGTGACGGCATTACTTATTATGATGGCCCGTTAACAGTGCTTGTTGATAGGTACAGCGCATCCGCGTCTGAAATTTTTGCCGCAGCAATGCAAGATTATGGCCGCGCCGTTATCATTGGTGAGCAAACCTTTGGTAAAGGGACCGTGCAGCAGCATAAAGGTTTAGCGCGTGCTTATGACTTATACGATAACCCATTAGGTAGTGTGCAATATACGATTGCAAAGTTTTACCGCATTAATGGTGGTAGTACACAGCATAAAGGGGTGATCCCAGACATTACTTTCCCATCAGCCATTGACCCTGCAGAATGGGGTGAAAGTAAACAAGATAATGCCTTGCCGTGGGATAGCATAGTAAAAGCAAAGTATAAGCAAATAGGGCGTTTAAACCCTATTATCAGTGTACTTGAAAAGCAGCATAATGAGCGTATTAAAGCCGAACCTGAATTTAATTATGTGTTTGAAGATATCGCTCGCTACAACGAAGAAAAAGATCGTAAAACAATTTCTTTGGTTGAGAAAAAGCGTATTAAAGAAAAAGAAGAAAATGAGGCACGCGCACTAGCCCGTACTAATGAGCGCTTAAATCGTTTAGGTAAAGAGCCAATAGAAAATCTGGACGATGTACCAGAGGTGATTGAAGAGCTTGACCCATTTCTTGAAGAAGCTGCACTTATTACACAAGATTATATTAAATATGGTCGCGTAGCTAAGCGCTAAAATAAGCTTCACTTTGCAAAAAAAAGGCGCCTAGGCGCCTTTTTTACTATCGATAATTTGCTAAATTGTTATAATCGCGGATTACCAAAAGTTGAGCTAGATCAATAGTGCTCAATAAATGCGCGTACGTGCTAATAAAAATAATCAACATGCATCGAATGTGTGTAGGAGTCTATATTTTGAAGCCAATTGAAGAAAAACCACTTAAAAGTGCCTCGTTTTTTGATGCACTCATTCCAATTGCTGTATTAATTTGTTTATTAGGTGCCGCTGTGTACTTATTTGGTGATGACTCATCGTCAGGTCCAAATCAAATTGCCTTGTTATTTGCAACATTCGCTGCGGCGTTAATTGGTTTAAAAAATGGCTACACATGGAAAAAATTAGAAGATGCAATGATTGAGGGGATCACTTTATCTCTTAGTGCGATTTTAATCTTACTCATGGTAGGGGCATTAATCGGAACTTGGCTATTATCAGGAACCGTTCCGACATTAATTTATTACGGTCTACAAATTATCAATCCCAGCTGGTTTTACGCCGCGAGTTGTTTAATTTGTGGCATTGTAGCAATGAGTATTGGAAGTTCATGGACTACAGCTGCAACTATAGGTGTTGCGTTACTCGGTGTTGCTTCAGGACTGGGTTTAGAGCCGACAGTTACCGCGGGTGCTGTAATATCAGGCGCTTATTTTGGCGATAAGCTTAGTCCATTATCGGAAACAACCAATTTAGCTCCAGCCGTTGCTGGTGCAGATTTATTTGAACATATTCATCATATGCTTTGGACTACAGTACCCAGCTTTGTCATTGCATTAATCATCTTTATTTTCATGGGCTTTAACGCTACTGCTGCGGGAGAGGCGGGTCAAATAGAGCAAATAACTGCAATTCTTCAGCAAAACTTTAACATTGGCTTAGAAATGTTGGTGCCGTTAATTGTATTACTCGCATTAGCTATTCGAAAAATGCCAGCGTTTCCGGCGATTTCTATTGGTGCCGTGATTGGCGCGGTGTGGGCAATGTTATTTCAATCGGACTTAATTGCTAGCCAAATAGACATGACTCAGGGTGAGTTTGTCGGTTATTTCAAACTAGTTTGGACCACCTTTTTTGATGGCTTCACAATTAATACGGGCGATGCAAAAATGGACTCGTTACTGAGTGGTGGCGGCATGTCTGGTATGCTAACCACTACATGGTTGATCATGACAGCACTGATGTTTGGTGCGATTATGGAGAAAACAGGGCTACTTGATATTTTTGTTAAAAGTATTCTAAAAATAGCAAAAAGCACTGGCTCTCTTATCGCCTCAACCATTGCAACGTGTATTGGTACCAATGTAATTGCTGCGGACCAGTATATTGCCATTGTGGTGCCTGGGCGGATGTTTAAAGAAGAATACAAAAAGCGTGGTTTAAAGCCTGTTAACTTATCTCGTACTCTAGAAGATGGCGGCACAATTACCAGCCCACTAATACCATGGAATACCTGTGGTGCGTATATGCAAAGTGTTCTATTAATCAATCCGTTTGATTACGCGCTTTATGCTTTCTTTAACCTTATAAATCCTTTCTTAGCCGTTATTTACGCTTACTTAGGAATTAAGATACTACGTATTAAACCTAAACAAACGGCTTAATTTAAGTAGCTCCTTTTATCACTAAAAGGGGCTATTTTTTTGGAGTGAACATGACTGAACTACAAAAACCTCAAGCAGAATACCTAAAAGACTACCAAGCCCCTCATTTTTCAATCGAACACACTGAGCTGACATTTGATTTACAGCCATTAAAAACTCAAGTAAATGCTTTATTAACGCTTAAGCGCGTTGGCGATTCAAATGCGCCACTGGTATTAGATGGCATAGACTTAACTTTGATCTCTTTGTCGGTAGAGGGTGAAGAGCTCACAGATTATAAAATTATAAATCAGCAATTAATCATTAATAACTTACCTGATGAATGTCAGCTAAGCATAGTGACGCAAACATCACCACAAACCAATACTTCACTTGAGGGGTTGTACTTATCTGGCGGGGCTTACTGTACCCAATGTGAAGCGCAAGGGTTTAGAAAAATAACCTATTATATGGACCGTCCTGATGTCCTTTCAACTTTTGATGTTACTATCATTGCAGATACAACATTCCTGCATTTACTCTCAAATGGTAATCAAGTTGATAGCGGTGAAACGCAAGATGGACGTCATTTTGTAAAATGGCAAGACCCATTCAAAAAGCCAAGCTACTTGTTCGCTTTAGTGGCAGGGGACTTTGATGTTTTACACGACAAGTACACAACTCGTAGTGGTAAAGACGTCACCTTAGCGTTATTTGTTGATAAAGGAAATTTACCAAAAACAGAGCATGCCATGACGTCGCTAAAAAAAGCGATGGCTTGGGATGAAACTCGTTTTAATTTAGAGTACGACCTTGATATTTATATGATTGTTGCCGTTGATTTTTTCAATATGGGAGCAATGGAAAATAAAGGGTTAAATATTTTTAACAGTAAATGCGTGTTGGCAAATCAAGAAACGGCAACTGATAAAGATTACCACACCATTGAGTCTATTGTTGGCCACGAGTACTTTCATAACTGGACCGGAAATCGTGTAACTTGTCGTGACTGGTTTCAATTGTCTTTAAAAGAAGGCTTGACGGTATTTCGAGATCAAGAATTTAGTAGTGATTTAGGCTCTCGTGCGCTTAATAGAATTGATGCTGTAAAAGTGATGCGTACTCATCAGTTTAGTGAAGATGCAGGCCCTATGGCTCATCCGATACGTCCAGAAAAGGTAATTGAAATGAATAACTTTTACACTGTGACTGTATACGACAAAGGGGCAGAAGTAATTCGCATGATGCATACCCTTTTAGGTGAGCAAAACTTTCAAAAAGGCATGGCTTTGTACTTTGAACGCCATGATGGGCAAGCGGTGACCTGTGATGACTTTGTTGTAGCAATGAGTGATGCATCATCCATTGATTTATCACAATTTAAGCGTTGGTATAACCATTGTGGTACACCTCGCCTGAACGTAACTAAAAAGTATGATGAAGCTGCGCAAACGTTTTCGCTTAGCGTAGAGCAGCTTACGCCAGCGAATCAGCCTGACAATGCAATGTTACATATTCCTTTTGCTATTGAGCTTTTAGACTCTCAAGGGCAGAGTATTGCATTACAGTACCAAGGCAAGCAGCTTGATCATGTACTGGATGTAACAAATAGCTCGCAAACATTTCACTTTGATAATATTCACAGTAACCCAACCGCTGTATTGCTCGAAGATTTTTCAGCCCCATGTATTTTAAATCAATCTATTAGTGAAGCGGATTTATTACATATTATGCGTTTTGCGCGTAGCGACTTTTCACGCTGGGATGCACAACAGCAGTTATTTATTAACGCACTTAAAGCCAATGTTACTTCAGCAAGTAAGACTCCTTTGAGTGAAGATGTGATTGATGCACTTCGCGCATTGCTATCTCAGCGTGAGGGCGATTTAGCGCTAGTTGCTGAACTGTTGAAGTTGCCAAGTTTTGATACCTTAGCTGCTGAATTTGAAATAATACCGGTAGATCAAATAACGGCTAATATTGAGTTATTTGAACAACAAATTGCCACGCAATTGCACAGTGAATTTTTAAGCTGTTACCAAGCCATTACCGATGATGGCAGTGTGAGTGCCCAAGCGGTAGCAATACGTGCGCTCAAACAGCTGTGCCTTCACTATTTGGCAAAAACCGACAGTGTTGAGGCGGCAAGTTTAATTGAGCAGGCTGCATCTTCAACAAATATGACCAATGTACTCGGTGCGTTAAGCAGTGTGGTTAAAGCAGCTCACCCATTGTCGGATCAATTACTCGAGCATTTTGACGCTCAATGGCGCCATGATGTATTAGTAATGGATAAGTGGTTTGCTTTGCAAGCGATGAACTCTGCTGAAGATGCTATCGAGAAAATAAAAGCCTTGTACTCGCATCCTTGCTTTGATTTTTCGAATCCAAACCGAGTACGTGCATTAGTGGGCAGCTTTTCTCATTTTAATACCGCACAGTTTCATCGTTTAGATGGCACGGGCTATACATTACTTGGCGATTTATTGATTAAGCTTAATGCGATTAATCCGCAAAATGCATCTCGTATGTTAACGCCGTTTATGTCGTGGCGTCGTTATGATGAAACCCGTGCAACTGCAATGAGGGCCCAACTAGAGCGATTAGCTAACTTAGAAGGGTTAAGCGACGACTTATTTGAAAAGGTTGAAAAAGCCTTACAATAAATCATGATAGAACATTACTTTAGTATGCATTTGAGCTATACAAAGTGCATGGATTATTACCATGGACGGTATAGCTCTATCCAAGTGACAGCTGATAGCGGTAAAACAATTCGTTTTTCCGCTCATCACCTTCGACCTTTTATTTCTAGCCTAGGTATCCGTGGTCGATTTAGACTCATTTTAAGTAATGAAAACAAGTTCATCCGTCTCGAACGAGTAGCTTAGCAGTCATTTTTTGTGTTATAAATACATATTAATATTGCTTTTTTGTTAATTTCGGTTTGTTCTATTGTTAATTTACGTGTATAAATTATCTGGTATGACGTCTTACCAATACGTAAACGTTGAACAAATAAAAAATATAACTGATTGAAGGCGGCCATTTGTAATTTGTTTGATTCGCTTCTATCGTTACGATTACACTAAAAACAATAACTTGATCACACAAAAATACCCGCGACAGGGGGGAACCAAAATGATAAGAAGATCGCTTTTTGTTAAAAATAAAATAGCACTTGGCTTAACAGCTGCGGCTATGGGTTTAACTGCAGCACAGACACAGGCTGCAACATTTGAGGTGGGTGGTTTTGATATCGCCTTCGATTCTACCTTTTCATATGGTCAGAGTATTCGGGTAGAAGACCGAAATTTTGATATGATTGGTAAGAGTAATAATCCATCATTTGATTGGACGGGTTACAACCCAGCACTCAATACGATTTATTCATCCCAAGATGTCTGGGCTCAACCAGGGTCCTACTCAAACAACGGTGACGCGGGCGGTTTAAATTTTGATAGCGGTGAGTCTTTCTCAAAGCTATTAAAAGGCACGCATGACTTATCAATAAGTAAAGATAACTTCGGCTTATTTACCCGTTTTATGTATTTTTACGATTTTGAATTAATGGACGGCGATCGTGCTTATGTTAATCCAACATCAGGGCAAGGTGTAGACCCTTGTGATGACGATGATACTAAAGAGCAAAGTTGTGCCGACCTTCGTTTACTTGATGCCTACGTATGGGCGAACTTTGATTTAAACGATGGTAATAACCCGCTTTCAATTCGTATTGGTCAACAAGTAGTAAACTGGGGTGAAAGTACGTTAATTTCACATGGTATTAACGTTAATCCGGTCGATATAGACCGTTTAAAAGCACCAGGTGCTGAGCTAAAAGAAGCGTTTATTCCGGTTGGTATGTTGTGGGCATCGTTAGGGCTTACAGAAAACATGACCTTAGAAGGTTTTTACCAATACCAGTGGCATGAAACTCGTCTACCGGCAGCAGGGACTTATTTTTCTACCAATGATTTTGCTGCAGAAAACGGTTATCAACAAAACGTACAGCTAGGTTTTACTTCAAATCCTGATATTGATTTAGCATTTTTAACAAATAGTTTAAATAACTTGATAGCAACTCACTCTCAAGTAGCTGCAAGTCAGGGAATTGATCCATCAAGTGCTGCAGGTCAACAGCTATTAGCTAATATGTACTTGACACACCCGACCAAGGTTGCCCTCAAAGGTAAAGGCTATGATGGCAAAACAGAGCCAGATGATGGCGGCCAATACGGCTTACGACTCGGTATGTTTTTACCAGAGTGGAATGATACCGAAGTAGCGCTTTATCACGTAAATTACCATAATCGTCGTCCGCTTATTTCGGGTCGCGTATCAAACTTTACGCAAGCATCAATTCAACAAGATTTAGCGATGATTGCAAGTACTGAAATTACCTCTGATAACGTATCCGATTTAAAAGCATTTGCTAAAGCAACTAACGAATACCCTGAAGATATTAAACTTTACGGTTTAAGCTTTAACACCTCGCTTGGTGAAACTGCTTTTGCGGGTGAGTTTACTTTTCGTGAAGACGAACCGCTGCAAATCGATGACGTAGAGCTACTTTACGCTGCGATGCCTGAGCAGTTAGCTATTGCTGGTTTACGCCCTGAGTTTGCAGGTATTTCGCAAATGAGTAAAGGCGATGATGCAAGTGTTGTTGGGCCAGGCGAGTTAGCCAAAGGTTATATCGAACGCAATACGTCACAATTACAGTTTACGGCAACACATCTATTTGGTCCTTCATTAGGCGCTGATAGTTGGGCTGTTGTGGGTGAAATTGGTGGTGTTCGTATTAATAACATGCCCGAGTACGATGAGATCCGTTTAAATGTCTCTGGTACTGGCCGAAGTGGTGTTATTCAGGGGCCTGGTAGTTCAGATTACTCTTCACTACATATGGCATTATCTAATGGACCTGAGCAAAAATCGTTTGCTACGGCTTCATCGTGGGGCTACCGCTTAATTGCTAAAGGTGATTACTTCAACCTTTACAATGGTATTAACTTCTCACCACGTTTTGTATTTTCTCATGATGTAAATGGTAACACGCCAGATCCAATGTTCTTATTCATTGAAGATCGTAAGTCGCTAGGTGCTACCATGAGCTTTAATTACCAAAATGCATGGTCTTTGGATGTAAGTTACAACTCATTTTGGGGTGGTGGCGACACCAACACTTTCTCTGACCGCGATTACGTTTCTTTTAACTTAAAATATTCTATCTAGGGGTAACATTATTATGATTAAAAAACCTACCCTCATTGCTACAGCGTTTTGTAGTTTGTTTGCAAGCCACGCAGCGCTGGCTAAAATTAGCCCAGAAGAAGCTGCGCGCCTTGGTAAAGACTTAAGTCCAATTGGTGCGGAAAAAGCAGCGAATGCTGATGGCTCAATCCCAGCATGGAATGGCGGTATTACTGCTGCTCCAGCAGGTTATGAACCGGGTATGCACCACTTAGACCCTTATGCAACCGATAAAGTATTATTCACTATTGATAAAAGTAATATTGATAAATACAAAGAAAACTTAAGCCCAGGACAAATCGCGTTATTTGAAGCGTACCCAGATACGTTTAAAATGCCAGTGTACGAAACCCGTCGTTCTGCGTCTTTTCCACAATTTGTGTACGATGCAACCAAAAAGTTTGCAACGTCTGCTGAATTAGTTGAAGGCGGAAATGGTATTAAAAGTACAGCTATTGGTATTCCATTTCCAATCCCTAAAACGGGTTTAGAAGCAATTTGGAACCATTTACTTCGTTACCGTGGTCAGTCTATTGAGCGTTTTGGCGGTCAGGCAGCACCGACGGCATCGGGTTCATATAACTATGTTGGTTTTGATGAGCAGTTATTAGTTAAATATTCAGATCCAAGTGCTACTCCGGCTGAACTACAAGATTCTAATATTTTGTTTAAGTTTAAACAGCAAGTGACAGAGCCAGCTCGTTTAGCAGGGACCGCGTTATTGGTGCATGAAACTATGGACCAAATTTTAACGCCGCGCCAAGCGTGGACTTACAATTCAGGTCAGCGCCGTGTTCGCCGTGCACCTAATGTAGCGTACGATGCACCGGGTACAGCAGCAGATAGCTTACGTACAACTGATGACTTTGATATGTTCAATGGCTCGCCAAATCGTTATAACTGGACGCTAAAAGGTAAGCAAGAGCTTTACATCCCATACAATAGCTACAAGCTTCACAGCGACAAGCTAACTTATGATGATATTTTAAAGCCCGGTCATATAAACCCTGAGCATACTCGTTACGAAAAACACCGTGTATGGGTTGTTGAAGCAAACTTAAAAGATGACACCCGTCATATTTACAAAAAACGTGTTTTCTACATTGACGAAGACAGTTGGCAAGTTCATGTTACCGATATTTACGATAATCGTGACCAACTTTATCGTGTAGCAATGGCTTATGGTCTTAACTACTATGAAGTACCGACACAGTGGAGTACGCTTGAAGTATACCACGATCTTAATTCACGTCGCTATTTAGCCATTGGTTTAGATAACCAAGAAAAGATGTATGACTTTTCTCAGTCATTTAATGACAATGAGTTTACATCGAGCGCTTTACGTCGCGCTGGCAGATAGTATAAAAGCAGGCACCTAGTTTCCTAGGTGCCTTTTTTCTTTCACATCGCGTTTGTCTATTAACGCACAGGTTTTCCTCTTTATAACAGACAAACAAATCCTCAGTTCAAGGCGAATTAAATTTATGAAGTATTTGGTCTATGCCAGCCTGATCCTAAGCGGTGCGAGTTTTGCACAAGACGCACCTCAAAGTGCGATTAGCGCAATTAATGCAGATAAAACACTCCTTACCGATATTACCCAAACTTCAGCTGGGCTTATTGCTGTAGGTAAACATGGGACGGTCATTAAAAGTATTGATGGTAGCGATTGGCAACAAGCGAAATCAGTACCTACACAAGTATTACTAACAGCGGTTGAATTTACTAATGATTCTAATGGCTGGGCATGTGGACATGACGCCACAATTATTAATACCACCGATGGTGGTGAAAATTGGCAGTTACAACAAGCAAAACCAAGCTTAGATAAACCCTGTCTAGATATTTATTTTAAAGATGACTTAAATGGCTATGCTGTTGGCGCTTACGGTATGTTTTATCAAACAAGTGATGGCGGAAAACATTGGCAAAAACGCTTTTTAGATTCGCTGTTATTTAGTGAAGATAGAGATTATTTGAATGACTTAAAACAAACAGATCCTGAGGGTTACGAAATAGAAACCTCGTCTATATTACCTCACTTTAATCGCATTGAACCGACTAGTTCGGGTTTAATGCTGGTCGGTGAGATGGGCTTAATGGCAAAAAGTGATGACGATGGCCAAACATGGCAACGTTTAGATGAGATTTACCCTGGTTCATTTTTTGGTTTTGCTTCAGATTCATCGCAACAAATTGTTGCAGGGTTACGCGGTAATATTTTTATAAATAAAACCGATAGTCAGCAGTGGCAGCACTTAGACAATGATAAAACAGCTACTGTAAATAGCATCATTAATTATAACAATAAACAATGGCTATTATTGGCTAATAGCGGTGTTATTTTTCAGCTTAAAGATGATGTGTTGTCTTACGAGCAGTTGGCTGATGGTAAAGCGATTCTTGATGGCGTGATTGTTAAAGATAAACTGATCATGACAACAGAAAACGGCATTAAAGTGAAGGAGTTGACCCCTTAATGCAAGCAATTTTAGATTTTTTAGAAAAAGCGATTTTTAGACACCGCTTAGTGGTGCTCATAAGTTTTGTGTTGATCACCTGTTTATTGGTTTTTAAAGCAACGCAAATTCAGCTCGACGCGTCATTTAATAAAAATATTCCGCTTAACCATGATTATATGAAGGTGTACACCAAACATGAGAAACAGTTTGGTGGCGCTAATAGTATTTTAATTTCAGTATGTGATGACAGTGGTGATATTTTTAATCCTGAATTTTTTACTCAATTAAAAGCCGTACATGACCAACTTTACTTTATTCCAGGAGTAAATCGTCCTTTAGTAAATTCAATATTTTCACCTAGTGCGCGCTTTGTTGAAGTTGTTGAAGACGGCTTTGCTGGCGGGCCTATTATACCAGCCAACTTTAAAGCCGATAAGCAAGGCTTAGGAATTGTTAAAGAGAACATTGAAAAGGCCAAAGTAGTGGGTCGTATGATAGCAAGCGATTATTCGTGTGCCATGGTCACCGCCCAACTGTTAGAGACTGATCCGCAAACACAAGAAAAATTAGACACTCTCGCTTTTGCAAAAAAATTAGAAAGCGAAATTCGTGAGCCTCTAAGTACCGAAAAAATCAGTATTCATATTATTGGTTTTGCAAAAATGGCCGGCGATATAGCCGAGGGCGCAAAAGGGGTTGTATTATTTTTTGCCATTGCAATTGCGTTTACTTTTGTCATGGTATGGCTATTTTGTGGTAGCTTAAAACTCACTATTTTACCGATTGTGTGTTCAATTATTGCGGTAATTTGGCAGTTAGGATTGCTTTCTAGTTTAGGCTTTGGTCTTGATCCTATGTCTATCTTAGTGCCATTTTTAGTGTTCGCTATTGGCGTAAGCCACGGTGTGCAGATGATTAACGCCATTGGTAAAAAGGTTGCTGAAGGTAAGTCTACAACAATATGTTGCCAATCAAGCTTTAGAGCTTTACTTGTGCCTGGCGGGATTGCGTTGTTATCTGATACGGTTGGCTTTTTAACCCTATTAACCATTGATATCGGTATTATTCGTGAACTTGCTATTACAGCGAGTTTAGGTGTGGCAGTGATTATATTTACTAATCTGATTTTGTTGCCAGTGTGGGCATCGTATATGCGCTTTGAAAACAGCATCCATATTCAATCAGGTGATGCTAATAAACCGAACATACTTGATGCAATGCGCGATTTATTAGTTAAAGCAACCGATCCAAAAACAGCAAAAGTTATTATTGGTTTCACTTTGGTTTTATTTGCACTGGGCTATTGGCAAGCAGATAAAATGCGTATTGGTGATTTACATGCAGGAGCACCATCCTTGCACCAAGATGCACGTTACAACCAAGATACTTTCTTAATATCGGACAAATACACAATTTCATCTGATATTCTTAAAGTCATTGTAGAGGCTTACCCTGCAGCGTGTACCGAGCATGACGTCATGGAGCGTATATCACGCTTTCAATATAAAGTTGAAAATTTAGCCGGTGTACAATCAGCGGTCAGCCTAAGTTCAGTGGCACAGTCAGTTAATGCCGGTTATAACGAGGGCAATTTAAAATGGCAAAGTTTGCCGCGCAATTCTGCCAGTTTGGTGCAGTCAACCTCTCGCGTTGAAACCAGCACAGGGTTATTAAACGGTGATTGTTCAGTAATGCCCGTGATTATATTTTTAGATGATCACAAAGCACAAACTATTGATAACGTTATTGCAAAAGTAAAACAATTTGCTGTAGAAGAGGGCACAGATAAACTTGCTTTCAAATTGGCATCAGGCCCTGTAGGTGTAATGGCAGCAACTAACGAGTCTGTTTCAGCTGCACAAATCCCTATGATGCTCTATGTTTATGGTGCGGTGATTATTTTATGCTTACTAAGTTTTAAGAGCGTAAAAGCAACTATTGCAGTGGTATTACCTTTGTACATAGTATCAACCCTTGCACAAGCACTTATGGTACAACTTGAGATTGGTCTAACTGTTTCAACTTTACCAGTAATTGCTTTGGGTGTAGGTATTGGTGTTGATTACGGTATTTATATTTTGTCATCAATGATGGGGCAGTTAAAACAAAACGTGCCACTGAGTATTGCTTATCGTAATGCATTAGTTGAACGTGGGAGTGCGGTGTTATTTACCGGTATTACGTTAGCAATTGGTGTTAGTACGTGGATTTTTTCTGATTTGAAGTTCCAAGTTGATATGGGAATTCTGCTTACCTTCATGTTTTTAGTAAATATGTTGGGTGCAGTGTTACTTTTACCTGCAATTGGCAGCTTGCTCTGGACTGACCAGAAAAAATAAGGTGAATAAATTTGCTCCTAAATGGCCAGTAATGGCCATTTATATCTATATTTTGTGAATAGATGACCAAATAGCTGAAATGCTTAAAATGTTTTCATCGAAAAGGCTGTTTATTAGTTTTAAAAGGGTTAGAATTTAACTGACTCCACGCTAATAAATGGCTGTACAAATATTCTGCTAAACTAGCAGTGATAGATTAAGGAACATACAATGACACGAAATGAAGGCCAAGCCTCGGTTATTTTAGATAACGTCTGTAAGCTTATCCAGAAAAAAGTTCGCGCTGATAATGTGTTACTCGTTGAGAAATTCGCCAAAGCCTTGTACAGCAATATGTCTAAAGAGGATTTGGCAAATCGCAACGACAGTGACTTATATGGTGCTGCACTCAGCCTTTGGAATTCGCTAGAAAAAAATACATCAGATGACGCAGTTATTCGCGTTTTCAACCCTGAAGTGGCTAAAGATGGCTGGCAGTCATCACATACCATTGTAGAGATCATTGCTAAAGACATGCCGTTTTTAGTGGACTCTGTACGAATGGCCATGACACGAGAAAACATTGCCTCTCATTTACTTCTTCATAGCCCGCTGAAAATTCAACGTGATAAGAACGATAAAATATCAGGGTTATCAAGCTTAAAAGCAGAGCAAGAATCAACATCAACAAAAACTGTATTCTTCATAGAAATTGACCGTCAAACAGATGCAACTGTTATTGAGTCTTTCAAAAAAGAACTTGAATCAGTACTCGTTGATGTATCGATTGCGGTTGAAGATTGGCAGCCTATTCGCGAAAAATTAATCGCGGTAAGCAAAAGTTTGCCTAAAAGCCATAAAGATAAAAGTGATAACGAAATAAATGAAACCGTTGAATTTTTAGATTGGTTAGTGAAAGACAATTTCACATTAATGGGTTATCGCCAATATGAACTTTCACCAGTTCAGGGCGACTATCAATTAAAGGGTAAAATGGATACCAGCTTAGGGTTAATGAAAAACTCTGATGCTGAGCATACACGTTTGCTTTCTGAGTTACCTGAAGTGGCGCGCCAAGAGGCACGCAGTAGCAACCTATTAATTTTAACTAAAACTAATTCATTGTCTCGCGTTCACCGTCCAGCTTACATAGATTATGTGGGTGTAAAACGTTTTGATGACAAAGGCAATGTTATTGGTGAAGATCGTTTCATCGGTTTGTTTTCATCAAACTTTTACAACAATAGCGCTGCTGATGTACCGGTTCTTAAAAGTAAAATTAATCGTATTATGGATATGTGTGACTTCGCTAAAGGGACACATGCATACAAAGCCGTATTAAATATATTAGAAACTTACCCACGTGACGAACTGGTTCAAGCTCGAGAGAATGAGTTACTTGAAGTTGCCATGGGCGTATTGCAAATACAAGAACGCGACATGTGTCGTTTATTTGTTCGTAAAGATGCATATGGTCGTTTTTTATCATGCATGGTTTATGTACCTCGAGAGCGTTATAACACAGCGCTTCGTCGCGAAACGCAGGCTATTTTAGCCAACGCATTTAATTCTGACGTTAAAGTCGAATTTACTACCTATTTCTCTGAGTCTACACTGGCGCGTACCCATTACACTGTTCGTGTGACCGACAACAATATTGAATTTAACGTGAAAGACATAGAAAACAACCTAATAGAAGCCGCTCGTACTTGGGAAGATAAATTACAATCAGCCTTACTTGAATCTGCTGGTGAGGCCCGTGGTAATGAATTAAACCGTAAATATTGCAATGCCTTTGCACGCTCATACAAAGAAGAAGTATTACCTAGCGCTGCAGTGGTCGATATTGAAAAGCTAGAAATGCTAAGCGATGATAACAAGTTAGAAATGTTGTTCTATCGCCCACAAGAAGAAGCAAGCAGCAATATTGTGCGTTTAAGCTTATTCCATAAAGATGAGCCAATTCATTTATCTGACGTTATGCCAATGCTTGAAAACTTTGGTCTACGTGTTGTAGGTGAAACGCCATACTCGGTTAAAACTAGTGATGGTGGCGTAAATTGGGTCATGGATTTCTCTATGCTAATTGACAGCAAAGGGATGGCTGATTTTGATAAGATCTCTGCACGTTTTCGCGCTGCATTAACCAGTGTATGGGCAAACCGTTTAGAAAACGATGGCTTTAACCGTCTAGTGTTAATGGGTGGTTTAACGGGTCGTGAATCATCAATTTTACGTGCATACGCAAAATACATGCGCCAAATAGGGGTTACTTTCTCGCAAACGTATATTGAAAGTACCTTTGCAAATTACCCGCATATTGCCGCTAAAATTGTTAACTTATTCTCTAAAAAGTTCTCTGTAAAAAGCCCTGCAAGTGCTAAAACACTTGAAAAACTAGGCTTAGAAATTTATGCAGAGTTAGAAAACGTAGCGAACCTTGATGATGATCGTATTATCCGTTTATACGTTGATATGATTGTTGCTACATTACGTACTAACTACTTCCAAAAAGATGCTGAAGGCAAATTTAAGTCTTACATCTCACTTAAAATTCAGCCAAGTTTAATTCCAGAAGTCCCACTACCTGTACCAGCGTTTGAGATATTTGTTTATTCTCCACGTGTTGAAGGTGTGCATTTACGCTTTGGTAAAGTTGCCCGTGGTGGATTGCGTTGGTCAGATCGTCGTGAAGATTTCCGTACAGAAGTACTTGGCTTAGTTAAAGCGCAACAAGTGAAAAATACCGTGATTGTGCCGGTAGGCTCAAAAGGTGGATTTGTATGTAAACAACTACCTAGTGAACGTGAAGCGTTTATTAAAGAAGGCCAAGAATGTTATAAAATATTCATTCGTGGTTTATTAGATATCACAGATAATATTGACCGTGGTGAAATTGTACCTGCTGTTGATGTTACACGCCATGATGAAGACGATGCGTACCTAGTAGTAGCAGCGGATAAAGGCACTGCAACATTCTCTGATATTGCCAATGGTATCGCAAACGAATATAACTTCTGGCTAGGTGATGCGTTTGCATCAGGTGGTTCTGTAGGTTATGACCATAAGAAGATGGGTATTACAGCTCGTGGCGCTTGGGAGTCTGTAAAACGTCATTTCCGTGAAATGGATATTAACTGTCAAACCACAGATTTTACAGCAGTTGCTATCGGGGATATGGCCGGTGATGTATTTGGTAATGGTATGTTGTTATCAAAGCACATTCGTTTGCAAGTGGCGTTTAACCATCTACATATTTTTGTTGATCCAAATCCAGATGCAGCGGCTTCTTATCCAGAGCGCGAACGTTTATTTAATTTACCACGTTCATCATGGGAAGATTACAATAAAGAGCTAATTTCAAGCGGCGGTGGTATTTTCTCGCGTGCTGCTAAGTCGATTACGCTGACCCCTGAGATGAAAAAAATGTTAGGCACTAAAAAAGCCAGCATGACACCGAATGAATTGATCAAAGCATCATTAATGATGGATCATGATTTACTTTGGAATGGTGGTATAGGGACTTACATCAAGCATTCGAAAGAAACGGATGCCGATGTAGGGGACCGTGCCAATGATGCGTTGCGTATTAACGGTAAAGATCTTGGTGCTAAAATATTTGGCGAAGGCGGTAACTTAGGTGCAACCCAATTAGGTCGTATTGAATTTGCAGCTCAAGGTGGTCGTGTAAATACTGACTTCATCGATAACGTGGGCGGGGTTGCGTGTTCAGATAACGAAGTAAATATTAAAATTTTACTCAATGGTTTAGTTGCTGAAGGCGACTTAACGCGTAAGCAACGTGATGAGTTACTTTACTCAATGACTGATGAAGTGTCTGAATTAGTACTTAAAGACTGTTATCGTCAAACACACACTTTATCGATTACTCAATCTAAAGGAACCTCAACACTTAAAGAAAAAATTCGCTTCATACATGCACTTGAAAAAGACGGCAAGTTAGACCGTGCAATTGAGTTTATCCCTACCGATGAAGAGTTGGCAGAGCGCGCCGCTGCAGGTAAAGATTTAACTCGTCCTGAGCTATCTGTACTAGTTTCTTACGCGAAAATGGTGCTCAAAGAGTCTTTGGTAACTGATGAGATTACAGAGAATCCGTATTACCGTCAGTTATTAGTTAAATCATTCCCGCGCCCATTACGTGAGAAGTTTAATGATGCGATGAATAATCATCCACTACGCAAAGAGATTATTGCCACTAAGTTAGCAAATAATATTGTTAATGATATGGGCTTAAACTTTATGGTGCGTATGAATGAAGAAACCGGTGCTAACGAAGCTGAAATTGCATTGTGTTACTCAATCGCGAGTGAAATTTTCCAAATGCGTGAAACATGGTTATCTATTAGTGATTTAGATAATAAGATTCCATCGAGCGTACAAACAGAAATGTTATACCAATTACGTCGTACTGTTCGTCGTGCAACACGTTGGTTCCTTCGTCATCGCACCAAAGCACAGTCAATTGAGCAAGCGATTGAGATTTTCTCACCAACATTTGCCGATTTAAGTGAAAACTTAACTAAATACATCGTTAAAACAGAAAGCGATCGTATTGTAAGTGCCCGTGAAGAACTAACACAAAGCGGTGTACCTACAGATATCGCACAGCGCATTGTGTCGTTATCAAGCTTGTTCTCGGTAATGGATTTAACGCAAATTGCTCAAAACTCGAATCGTAAAATCGATATGGTGTCGCACACTTACTTTAAATTAGGTGCGCAAATGGGACTACATTGGTTCTTAGATCAAATTACTAATCAACCGGTTTCTAACCATTGGCAGGCATTAGCGCGTGCGTCATATCGTGAAGAGTTAGATTGGCAGCAACGCACCTTATCAGAAGTTGTATTAAACAGCTTTGAAGGTGAAAACAGCGATGTAGACGGCCAAATTGAGCAATGGATGGACAGTCAAGATCTGTTACTTCAACGTTGGAAGCAAATGTTGACAGAGTTTAAAACGTCACAGAGCCATGATTTTGCTAAGTTCTCAGTGGCATTAAGAGAGCTCATGTTACTTGGTCACAACTGTGATACATCAGCAAAGTAACAAACTGCTATTGATTAAAACTAATCGTTAAACAGTTTTTGTTATATAATACCTCAGCCTTGTCTGAGGTATTTTTTTGTCTACAATTTTAAGAGGATTATATTCATGTTCTACGATTTAGCTCGCCGTTTTATGTTTACCCGTGATGCGGAGTGGGCCCATGATTTTGCTCTTAATAACTTACGTCGCTTTGCTAACACGCCATTAAGTGCTGCATGGTCACAAAGCGTGGCAAATAAACCAGTGAACTTTTTAGGCCTCGAATTTAAAAATCCAGTAGGGCTTGCTGCTGGTCTTGATAAAAATGCGGAGTGTATTGAGGCATTCGCTCAAATGGGTTTTGGCTTTGTAGAAGTGGGTACAGTAACACCGCGTCCTCAAGCGGGGAACGATAAGCCGCGGATATTCAGGTTGCCGCAGTCAAATGCGATTATTAATCGTATGGGCTTTAATAACAAAGGTGTTGATAATTTAGTTAACAATGTTAAAGCAGCTAAATACGATGGTATTTTAGGTATCAATATTGGTAAAAATAAAGATACACCAAATGAGCAGGGCAAAGATGATTACATTCACTGTATGCGTAAAGTGTTTGAGCATGCATCATACATCACTGTAAACATTTCATCACCCAATACCCCAGGCTTACGAGACCTGCAATATGGCGCAGCATTAGATGACTTATTACAAAGCTTGAAAAACGAACAGCTTGATTTAATTGCCAAGCATAATAAGCATGTGCCTATGTTGGTGAAAATTGCGCCAGACTTAGATCCAATTCAAATTGAACAAGTGAGCGAGTCACTGTTAAATAATAAAATTGATGGTGTTATAGCCACAAATACCACCTTAGAGCGTAGCTTAGTGCAAGGTCAGCAGTATGCTGATGAGGCAGGCGGTTTATCAGGAGCGCCAGTTAGGGAGCGTTCCACCCATGTTGTTTCTGAACTTAAGCGTTTAACAAACAATCAGTTACCTATTATTGGTGTGGGGGGGATTGATGATGCTCAATCAGCAAAAGAAAAGTTTGATGCGGGTGCAGATTTAGTTCAAGTTTATACCGGTTTCATATACAAAGGACCACAATTGGTCAAGTCGATCATTAACGACTTATAAGGATCAGTTATGTAAGCTTTTGATCGTTCGATAAATGTTCTAAAAAGACGTTTTAAAAATGGTCAAAAGCAGCTATACTCTAAGCTTATTGTCTTATTTTATTTTTTAAAGTACTAAGTAGGGAGGAGCAAATGTTACAAGCGTCAAAGCAATGGCAGTGGATAGCGTGTACTGAAAAAAACCGCTTACTGCTTGATTTAAATGACGATATGCAACTTTGTACACCTTATAAGCTTAGACAGCTCACCGATTGTGCTTTTAAAAACCCATACTTCAGCCTTGAAGATGCAGCCTTTTATGAGCAAGTTTATTATTACCTTGCGCAGTTCAATTTATGGAATCCTGCCCAGTTATGCCAAATAGCGCTCAATGCAACGGCAGTTAAATTTCAATTAAAACCAGTGTTGGCAAAAAGTTGGTTTTTTAAACCGTATACTGGTAGTACACCTAGTACTGAAGCGGTTATTAATTTAAGCTCAGAATCACAAACTGGCGAGTTTTTAATTATAGAGCATTGTCCAGATGCTTCTGTGTGCATTAATTTAAGCGAAACCTTTGCACTAGATGACAATCTATCACTTGCCCAGTTTGAAGTTATCCGCGTTTTAAACAACCGAGTTCACCCCTTAATTACCTCACAGTACGATAGCCAAACAGCTTAGCCTAATTTAGTCTTTGAGGCTTGTTTAAGGCGTATTTGTACGCAAACCTATGTTATAATCCCGCGCAATTAGCTATTAAGGGTTTTTACTTTGCAATTTATCGCACTTACTTCTATCGGAATCGAAAATTTATTGGTTGATGAACTTACAGAACTTGGCGCTACGGTGTCAAAGCAAACTGTGGGTTCTGTTCGCTTTGAGGCTGACTCATTGCTAGCGCAAAAAGTGTGTTTAACTACACGCTTTGCTACGCGTGTACTTATGCTTATTGAAGAAAAAGAAGGCGTAAATGACAAAGACAGCTTGTACAAATTTGCACGCTTACAACCTTGGCAAGAATGGTTTGGCCCAACACAAACTTTTGCTGTTGATTTTAATGGCACAAACGATTCACTTAAAAATACCCAGTTTTCTGGTTTAGTAATTAAAGATGCGATTGTTGATTACTTTAACGATTTATTTGAACAGCGACCAAATGTAGATAAGCAAGATGCCAATGTGCGAGTGGTTGCACGTTTAAATCGTCATGGCGTTTCACTGTATATTGATTACTCAGGGCCGCGTTTATCAGAGCGTGGTTACCGTCAAGGTCAAGGCAAAGCACCCATAAAAGAGCATTTAGCTGCGGCAATAATAAAACGTAGTGGCTGGCTTGAAAATGTCAATCAACCACTATTCGATCCATGTTGTGGTGCCGGCACTATTTTAATAGAAGCGGCTGGAATGGCACGTAATGAAGCGCCTGGATTATTCCGTGAAGGATTTGCGTTTGAGCGTTTACCCAGCTTTAGAGTGGCAAAATTCAAAGAACTTAAAGAGCAACTTTTAGCGAATATCACCGACCCTAAATTATGGTTAATTGGCCATGATTACGATGCACAAGTACTTGATAAAGCGATTGCTAATGCGCAGCGTGCTGAGCTTGATACGGTGATTAAATTTAAGCAAAGCGATGCGACAAAACTGACGAGCGTTGCAAAATTGCCGGGTGTTGTTATTTCTAACTTGCCTTATGGTGAGCGTATTGGTTCTATGGCTGAACTTGTAAACCTGCATCGTAGTCTAGGTGTTGGTTTTAAAAAGCACTTTAATCATTGGAAACTCGCTCTACTGGGCATGGATGAAAGCCTGTTTAAATTACTTAAATTAGTGAAGCAAAAACGCTATAAATTTAAAAATGGCCCCCTTGATGTTGAATTAAACCTGTATCAACTTGATGACAAGCAAGTCAGCCTTACCTCTGATGACAAACCCGCTTTAAACTTCGAAGGCTCGATGGCGTTTGCTAATCGCCTGAAAAAGAACAAGCAAGGTTTAAAAAATTGGCTTAAGCAAAATCAAGTCCATGCGTATCGTGTTTACGATGCAGATATTCCTGAATACAACGTTGCGGTTGATATTTATGGTGACTCGGCGGTTATTTTTGAATACGCTGCACCGAAAGAGATTGATGAAAAAACTTCAGAGAAGCGTTTACAAGATGTTATTAGCTTAACAGCACAACAACTTGATATTGCACCTGAAAATATTGCTGTAAAAGTACGTAAAAAACAAAAAGGTGAAGAGCAATATACACCCATGGCAAAGCAAAATAGAACCATGGTAGTAGAAGAGTTTGGTGCTAAGTTTAAAGTTAACTTATTTGATTACTTAGATACAGGGCTATTTTTAGATCACCGCCTTGCGCGTCGTTACATTCAAGAAAATGCTAAAGATAAGCGCTTTTTAAACTTGTTTGCATATACAGGAACCGCTTCAGTACATGCAGCCATTGGTGGCGCAAAAGCGATTACAACCGTTGATTTGTCTAAAACCTATTTAAAGTGGGGTCAAGATAACTTTGCGCTTAACGATATTAGCAATACGCGTTATCGTTTTGAGCAAGCAGATTGTTTAAAATGGCTAGAGTATGCACAAGGGCAGTATGACCTGATCTTTTTAGATCCGCCTACTTTTTCAAATTCTAAACGAATGAAAGACGCGTTTGATGTGCAAAACGACCACATTAAGCTGTTAACTTGGGTTAAAAAAATATTGAGCCCATCGGGTACGCTAATATTCTCTAATAATAAACGCGGTTTTGTAATGGATGAAGTTGGCTTGATGGGGTTAGGGTTAAAAGCAGAAAATATTTCTGAAAAAACCTTATCTCCTGACTTTAAACGCAATAAAAAAATTCATAATAGCTGGTTAATTAAACATGGCTAAGTGGATTTTATATCACACCGACGGCTGCCACTTGTGCGAGCAAGCAGAGCAGCTGTTAAAACCGTTACTTTCATCAACCGATGAATTACAACTTATTGATATTATGAGCGATGACGCATTAATTTTAGAGTATCAAATAAGCATTCCGGTTTTAAAAAATCAACAAGGCCAACAATTATTTTGGCCTTTTACTGCACCTCAGGCGCAGCAGTTTTTAGCGCAAGCAGAATAAGAGTAAAGATTAACTATGGATTTAATTAGAATTTCAAAAGCACAATTAGCTTACGGTACACACCCATTACTTGATAATGCAGATGCAGTAATCGAAAGTGGCGAACGTGTGTGTATTGTAGGTCGCAATGGTGCAGGTAAATCAACGCTTTTAAAAGTACTCGACGGTCAAGTAATACTTGATGATGGCGAAATAAACCAAGTTGGTAGTTTAAAAATATCGCGTTTAGAGCAAGATCCGCCTAAAGGGGCAAGTGGCACTGTATTTGATTATGTTGCCCAAGGTATGCCCGAAATTGCTAACTTACTGATTGATTTTCATCATGTAAGCACACAACTGCAAACAGATTGCACTGATCAACTATTAAATAAATTAGAGCGTTTGTCTAATAAATTAGAGGCGGCAGATGGCTGGCGTTTTGATAGCCGAATTCAGCTTGTACTTACTCAATTAGAGCTAACTCCTGATGCGAAACTTGAGTCGCTTTCTGGTGGTTGGTTACGTAAAGTTGCATTAGCGCGCGCTTTAGTGAGTGAGCCTGATTTATTACTGCTCGATGAGCCTACTAACCACTTGGATATGACAAGTGTAATGTGGTTAGAGCAATTCCTAAAAGAATTTAAAGGCGGCATTGTATTTATATCTCATGACCGTGCATTTATTCGAGCTGTTGCTACACGTATTTTAGATTTAGATCGCGGTAAGCTAATTTCTTATCCTGGTGATTATGCCACTTACTTAGAACAAAAAGCGCATGATTTAAAAGTAGAAGAAACACAAAATGCATTGTTTGATAAACGCTTAGCGGAAGAAGAAGCGTGGATCCGCCAAGGTGTTAAAGCTCGTCGAACCCGTAATGAAGGCCGTGTTCGTGAGCTGAAACAATTACGTAATGAACGTAAACAACGTGTGGAACAAGTAGGTAAAACTGATTTCAATATCGAAACAGCTGATCGTTCAGGTAAACTAGTATTTGAAGCTAAACACCTAAATCATGCATTTAAAGACAAAGTGATAGCAGATGATTTCTCTACCTTAGTGATGCGTGGCGATCGTATTGGTTTGGTGGGGCCTAATGGTATTGGTAAAACAACGCTATTAAAATTGTTGTTTGGTGATTTAAAAGCAGACAGTGGTGAAATAAAGCAAGGTGTTAACTTAGAGTTTGCATATTTCGATCAGTACCGTGAGAAGCTTGATGAAGAAGCAACCGTTCAAGATAACGTTGCTGAAGGTAAGCAAGAAGTGATGATGGGCGGACGCTCACGTCACGTGTTAGGCTATTTACAAGACTTTTTATTTCCGCCAGCACGTGCTCGTACACCGGTAAAAGCACTTTCAGGTGGTGAGAAAAACAGGTTGTTATTAGCCAAGTTATTTTTGAAACCTTCAAATATATTAGTGCTCGATGAGCCTACCAATGACTTAGATATAGAAACATTAGAGCTCCTTGAGGATATTATTAACCAATATCAAGGTACTGTGCTTATAGTAAGCCACGACCGAGAGTTTATTGATAATACCTGTTCGAGTGTTTGGGCATTTGAAGGTAACGGCAAAGTCACTGATATAGTTGGTGGCTACAGTGATTATGAAGCGTATACCAACTATTTGGCGGAGCAGAACAAAGAGTTGCAAAAGCAGCCAGTCAAAAAAGTTGAAAAAACAGAGCCAACGCCAGTTAAAAGCAATAACAAAGCAAATAAACTCTCTTACAAATTAAAACTTGAACTAGAGCAACTACCTAATAAAATGGAGCAACTTGAAGCTGAGCTTGAAAAACAACAAGAACGAGTAAGTCACGAAGACTTTTTCAAGCAAGACAGTGATATAACAGCCAAGGAATTGAACCATTTAGCCCAACTTGAGTCTGACCTTGAAGCCGCTTTTGAGCGTTGGGAAGAACTTGAAGAATTAAAGAATCAGTAGTAAGGAATAAAATGAAATATAAATTACTCGCGGCCAGTGTTTTGGCTACACTGAGTACATCAGCATTGAGTGCAACGTACCAGTTAACCGAATTAGGTGACTTTGAAGCTGCAAAACATACATATGTTACTGATGTGAGTGAAAGTGGCCATGTCATTGGCGTTGCTAATGGCTTATACAACCTCCCTATTGATATTAGTTATATTGATTTTACAGAAAGTTCAATCAATAGTGCTTACGACGCGGAAGTTGCAAGGTTTAAAGAAATTGACAAAGAAATAACCTTTACGCTTGATGACATAGAAAATAACGATGCGATTTACACTAATGCTGATGCGCATACTTTTATGGTTCGTTTTTTATCAAACTTGTCATCTAACTTTGAGTATCAAAAAATCAGTTCAATTATTGCTACAAATTATAATAGTGGTGTAATAACTGAGCAGCCTTTATTTGATATCGCTTCTGTTGATTACGACGGTCTGACCCGCTCGACAAGTAATTTTTATAATGGCGTTGCAGAAGACGGAACGACTGTTGGCTGGGGCAGTGCTCCTTTTGATAAAGTGAGTTTTACACCAGATGGCGATACAGAGGAAGAAACGTGGTTTACCCGTGACTTCATAGAACGTGGGATTTTAATATCTGCAGATGGTGTTGAAGTGCCGTTTGTTCCAGAATTTACTGAACACGGTGGGACTAGTAAAGCATCTGATATTGTTGCCACTGACACAGGTTACATTGTTGTTGGTAATGTATCGGTCAGTATTCCTGCTGAGAGACAAACCACAATTACTGATAATTGTGATGGCCTTGATGAGCCGGTAATGGCCTGTATTGAATCACTTAACAGTCGAAGTACGCGTGGTTTATTCAATAAAACAGCGGTTAAATGGACTCTAGATAGCGCCTATAATGTGACTTCAACAGAGCTGTTGGGTTTAGCGCTTACTCCAGAAGAAGATGAGGACACTAATCCTTTTATTAGTAATGCATTAGCGGTTAATAAAAATGATGTAGCGGTCGGTTTTTCGAACACTCGTTATTTTGACAGAGATTCGACAATTTTAACTATGCCGACTTATTTTAAAGACGGTGAAGTGGTTGACTTTATAAATCAGCAAGATGATTGGCAAGCTGGTAAAGCATTCGCTATAAATGATAATGACATTGTGGTTGGTTATGCTTCAAAAGGTATTGAAGGTAGTTTAATCGCCAAGTTCTTTCATCATAATATAAATACTAATACGACCGTATTTCCTGAAGATTATTTTACTAGCTCAAACTCATACGCGAATGACATTAATAACCAAGGTTACATCGTAGGTGAGGGTGAGGTTGGTGATACAGCCAGCACAAGACGCTCAGAAGCCTTTCTTTATAAAATTGGCGATGACAAAATCACAAACTTAAATAGTTTACTACCTTGTTTTGACAGTGATGGTGAGACTAGTTTTAGTTATAAAATGGTAGAAGCGAAATCAATCAACGAAAACAATGAGGTATTTGGTGTAGCAACTAAAACGGTTGAAAAGTTAAATTCACGAGGCGAAGTTGTAACTGATATTAATGGCAATATTCAATATGAAAGTGTTGCTGTTGCGGTAAAACTTTCACCGATTGCTAATGGTGAAGTTGAAAACTGTAAAGCTCCAGATACAGAGTTTTATGAACGTAGCTCAGCCAGTTTCTCATGGTTTGGTTTACTATTGCTGCCATTAGTTGGATTAAGACGCGTTTTTCGTTTCTAGGTAATACTATTCGTTTATAAAAAACCAACTTGTTAAGTTGGTTTTTTTTTGTCTATATTAAGGTAAAGAGCAGCCCTTTATGGAGAAGTAGGCGCTAGTTATTTCTAGATATCCAAGCTTTTCTTACTGAGCGGCGCCAAATCAAGTCAATACCAAAATAGCCAATAACACTGGCAATAGATGCACACACAAGCGAACCCACTAAAAAAGCGGGGCCAATTGTCGTTAAACTTTCTATAAACCATGCCCAACTTGCTTCAAACGCAAAATGTTGCTCAGGTTGATTTAGCACTAATGTACCAACCAAGTACGAGCCGTAAAAGATAGGTGGCATTGTAAGTGGGTTAGTGATCCACACTAAAGCAACTGATATAGGTAAATTAACTCTTAAGATTATGGCTGCGGCAGCGGCTAGCACCATTTGAAAAGGAACAGGGATGAATGCAAAGAAAAGTCCAACGGCAAAAGCACCGCGTGCTGAGCGTCGATTTAAATGCCAAAGGTTAGCATCATGCAAAAGACGACCAAATATTTTTAGTGATTTGTGATGTCTAATTTTATTTGGATCAGGTAAAAACCGTTGGATCGTTTTTTTAGCCATTTAAAGCAACCATTTACGTCTGTGTGGATGAGTCTTGGATTTGTTGTCGGTGTCGTTATTACCGTGTTTTATTATCAAACCCTTGAATTTACAATTATCACAATTTCAATCCTCATTGTGAGCACGTATTTTAAGCCGTTTTTAACTGTATTGTTAGGCTTTATTTGCGGTATTTGCTGCGTAGCAGCACATTTTATCTTGTTTTATTCATTTGAGTTACCTAAACAGCACGAAAAATATGCTTATTCAGTCGATATTGTTGTAGAAGAGGTTATTTCTGCTACACCTCCCCAATATGTAAAAGTTAAATTAACGCGTTTGGAAGACAGTGAATATAGTCACTTTAGGGCACCTTATGCCTTATTAAGTATCAATTTTGCACAACCAATTCATTCTGGTGATGCTTTTAATGCTCAAGTGAGACTTAAAAACTATAGATCCATTAAGAATTTTACTGTTTTTGATAATCAGCTTTATGCTTTTACACAAAAGATAGCGTTTAAAGGTACGGTGCTCAATAAACAGCTTAATATTAAAAGCTCTCAAAAAAGTAATGCCGTTTCAGCCTATAGAGTTTATGTCAAAAAGTTGGTAAATAATGCTGAGCTTAATTGGCTCTATTATACATTGTTAACTGGCGATAAGTCTTTAATGACATTCGAGCATAAAGAGTTAATGCAAAGTCTTGGGTTAAGTCATTTATTAGCCATTTCTGGGTTACATATCTCTCTAGTGTTTGGTTTTTGTTATTTTGTCACACGGTTTTGTCTTAAGTTGGTTAAACCTGAACTAAATCAAGCATTAAATGTTTCTATTGTTTATAGCGCTGTTGGTTTTGTTGTAGCTTTTATTTATGTTTATTTAAGTAATTTTATCATTTCTGCAACCCGCGCTTTAATTATGTTGGGCTGTTATTTGCTACTTTATTATTTGGCAAAGCAGTCATTGAGGTGGCGCAGTATTTTATTCGCACTGGTCATTATTTTAGCGATTAACCCATTTAGTGTATTAAACCCAGGGCTTTACTTTTCGTTTTTAGCAGTATGTATTATTTTTATTGTTTTAAAGCAATTTCCGCTTCGGGGTAACTCATTACTAGCCAATATACGAACATTATTTATTATTCAACTGGGATTATTTATTGGCTTATTACCCTTGTCATTATACTTTTTTAATGGTGTGAGTTTAGCGGGTTTAGTTTTAAATCTAGTCGCTATTCCCGTTTTATCTTTTGTATTAATGCCTGCTTTATTTTTAAGTGTGTTACTGGGATTATTAACCGATTGGTACGCATTTATCGTATTATATGATTTTCCATTGGCCTATTTTTACCAAATGCTGCAGGCAATACCTCAGCAGGTACGTTGGCTTAATGTCGGACAGATAAGTATGACCACCGTGGTGGCGCTTTATAGTGTTGTTCCTCTACTTTATTTTATTGAGCTTCGCTTACTAGCCTACATTCCGATCTTGACTTTGCTTTTTAACCTTTACTCTACGCAAACCAGCCTTTGGCGGCTGAATGTATTCGATGTGGGCCATGGCTTAATGGTACTGATAGAAAAAGACAAGCACGCGTTTATTTATGACTTTGGCCCGAGTTATTTTAATCGCTTTAGCCGTGTCACTAGTGTTTTACTACCCTATATTAATGCTCATAACCTAACAGTAACTAACTCGATTGTAAGCCATCAAGATAACGACCATGCTGGAGGCGTTGCACATTTTAAAAAAGCGGGTTATGCAACGAGCTTTGAGTATTATCATCCAAGTGGTGTATATAACGATTGCATAGCAACAACGATAGACTTTCAAGGTTTGAGTATTCAAACCTTTGCAAAAGAGGAGTTTAATAACAGTAATGATAATTCCTGTGTCGTTAAAATCTCAAGTGCCAACCATAGTGTGCTTCTCACTGGTGATATATCAAAGGCGAGGGAGTCTAAATTAATTAAACGAGGGCGTGATTTACAAAGTACCGTTTTGTTAAGTCCTCATCACGGCAGTGATAGCTCTTCCAGTGTCGAGTTTATCGAGGCCGTAAACCCAACACTTGTGATTCATTCAAGTGCGTATCAAGGCCAGTGGCAATTTCCAAGTAAAGCGGTAGTTAAGCGTTACAATAAAATAAACGCCAAACAATATAGCACCGGTGATGTAGGACAAATTCGGGTTGATTTTTATACTAAACACTTAGAGCTGAGTACCGCAAGAGGGGCGGAAAGTTATTGGTTTATCAAAGATTGACGTTTTGTTTTGCTGTTGCTAAGGATACAATAGGGGCTGTTACTGGTTTTAGAGAGTGTTATGGAACAAAGTACTACACAAATATATAAACGGCTTGTTTCTTACGTTGGCGCTTATAAGTCGATTGCCATCGTCGCGATTATAGGAATGATAGGTTATTCAGGTATGGATGCATTATTCATTCAACTGATGAAGCCGTTTATCGATGAAGGTTTAAACGAGCGTAACAGCCAGGTACTTACTTATGCGCCATTTGTGGTTATTGCGCTGGTTATCGGGCGTGGCGTATTTAACTTTATGTCATCTTACTGTTTAAGCTATGTAGGCTCACAAGTCGTGAGGGCGCTGCGCCAAGAATTGTTTGAACACATTTTACATTTACCGGTGTCCTTTCACGATAAAAACTCAACCGGCGATTTGATTTCTAAAATTACCTTTGACACCGAGCAAGTTCAACAAGCAATCACCAAAGCACTGCTTATTGTTGTGCGTGAAGGCGCTTTTGTGGTTTTTTTACTCGCTGTGATGTTTTATACCAGTTGGCAGTTGTCGTTAATCTTTTTAGTTATTATCCCGCTTGTGGCTATCATAGTAGCTGTGGTGTCTAAACGCTTTCGTCATATCTCGAAAAATATTCAGTCAGCGATGGGACAAGTTACCCGTAGTTCAGAGCAAATGCTCAGTGGTCACAAAGTGATCCATGGCTTTGGTGGGCAAACACAAGAAATTGATCAATTTTCTAAAATTAATAATCATAACCGCCAACAACGTATCAAGATGGATGCGACTAAAGCGCTAAGTGTCTCTATTATTCAAATTTTGGCTGCTAGTGCTATGGCTGTTATTTTATGGGTTGTGTCGATGCCCTCTATGATAGACAGCATTAGCTCTGGGGATTTTGTGGTACTCATCTCCTCGATGATGATGTTACTACGCCCATTAAAGCAACTTGCCAATGTAAACAGCGACTTACAGCGAGGTATTTCAGCTGCTCAGAGTGTTTTTTTAGTGTTAGATGAAGAAATTGAAAAAGACACGGGCACCTTATCGGTTGATAAGGTAAAAGGGCATATTGAAGTGAAAAATGTGACCTTTAAATACCCAACCAAGGATGAAGCCGTGCTTAACGATTTATCACTGAACATTAAAGCCGGTGAGAGTATTGCCCTTGTTGGCCGCTCTGGCTCGGGTAAATCGACTATTTCTAACTTGTTACCCCGATATTATGACTTAGAAGCGCCAAGCGAAATTTTACTCGATGGCATTGCTCTTAATGAATATAAGCTTACTGATCTTCGCCGTCAATTTGCGTTAGTGTCGCAACAAGTGGTGCTATTTAATGACACGATTGCCAATAATATTTGTTATGGTTTACAACGTGAAATCTCTATAGAAGAGCTTCATGACGTTGCAAAACAAGCCCATGTTTGGGAGTTTGTAAAAGACTTACCAGAGCAACTTAACACTATGGTTGGCGAGAATGGGGTAATGCTTTCAGGCGGGCAACGTCAACGTATTGCGATTGCCCGTGCTATTTTAAAAGATGCACCTATTTTAATTTTAGATGAAGCAACCTCGGCCTTGGATACTGAGTCTGAAAAGCTTATCCAACATGCTCTTGATATATTAATGAAAGATAAAACCTCCATTGTTATCGCTCATAGGCTATCGACTATTGAAAATAGTGACCGTATCTATGTGATTGATAACGGTAAAGTGATAGAAAGTGGTACGCATACTGAATTACTGACTAACGATGGTACCTACTCAGCTCTTTGTAAAATGCAGTTTGGTGAGCAGGGGTGAGTAAAATAGAGCAAAGCTGGTACAAACCTTTTAGCTTAATTACCTTATTGTTATTACCACTGTCCGCTATTTTTGGCTGTGTTGCTCTAGTGCGCAAATACTGCTACGAAGTGGGTGTTTTTAAGCCATTTGTTAGTAATACTCCAGTAATTGTTGTTGGCAATATAAGTGTTGGCGGCAATGGTAAAACCCCATTTGTATTATGGCTGCATGAACACTTAACTGCCCAAGGTTTATCCGTTGGTTTAATTAGTCGCGGCTATGGTGGGCAAGCAGCCCATTACCCATTATTAGTAACTGCAAATACGACGACTTTAGAAGCAGGGGATGAGCCGGTACTTTTATTTAACCGTTTACAATGTCCGTTAGTTGTGGGGCCAAATAGACAGCAGAATATAGAAATGCTCAATCATCAGTTTCAGCTTGATGTAATTATTTCTGATGATGGCATGCAACACTACAAAATGGCACGCAGTATTGAATGTTGTATTGTTGATAGCGAAAGAAAATTTGGTAATGGTTTTTTAATGCCAGCAGGACCACTTCGCGAAACGGTTTCTCGTTTAAACAGTGTTGATTTAGTCATTGAAAATGGTTCTGAACATGAATTTAGCTATCGCCTGCAGCCATCAATTATTAAACGTGTTGCTGATAATACTGAGATAAAAACGACTATAAAAACAGCGCATGCTGTAAGTGCAATCGGTAACCCTCAGCGCTTTGAAGCATCATTAAAAGCACAAGGTATAGCGTTGTTATCAACACATCATTTTCGCGACCATTATGCTTATACCGCCAATGACTTTGCTCAATTTGGTGAGGATTGTATATTAATGACAGAAAAAGATGCGGTTAAGTGTCGTGACTTTGCCAAGCCAAATTGGTATTACTTGCCGGTTGACGCTCAACCAACTGCAGCAGTAATAAACACATTAAATTTATTATTAAAAGAAAAAGGGATCCACCATGGCCTTTGATACAAAATTACTCGAAATTATTGCTTGCCCTGTGTGTAAAGGTAAGTTGCGCTTTGATAAAGAAAACCAAGAGCTGATCAGCACAGCAGCAAAACTAGCTTACCCGGTACGTGATGATATTCCGGTACTACTTGAAAATGAAGCCCGTGAATTGACTCTTGAAGAGGTAGAAAAGTGGAATTCGTAGTTGTTATCCCTGCGCGTTACGCTTCAACTCGTTTGCCAGGTAAACCGCTCGCTGATATTTGTGGCAAACCAATGATACAGCATGTGTATGAAAAAGCCTGTTTGTCAGGAGCCAGCAAGGTGGTTATTGCTACCGACCATCAAAGAGTGTTTGATGCTGCTAAACGTTTTACTAGTAATGTTTTGATGACACGTGAAGATCACCAATCAGGCACAGAGCGCTTAGCCGAGGTGGTTGATTTACTTAATTTAGCCGATGATACTATCGTGGTAAATGTACAGGGTGATGAACCTTTGTTATCCCCTGATAACGTATCACAAGTGGCAACATTATTAGCGCAATCAACGGCACCAATGGCAACCTTAAGCGTTGCTATTGAAGAGCGTGATGAAGTGTTTAATCCTAATGCGGTTAAAGTTGTCAGTGATATCAATAAAAATGCTTTGTACTTTTCAAGAGCGAGTATCCCATTTGATAGAAGCGCCATGATGGCTGAGCAGCAACCACTTAACTTAGCCCCTTTTCAACGCCATGTGGGTATTTATGCGTATCGCGCAGGGTTTATAAAGCAATATATTGAATTAAGTGTTTCGCCATTAGAACTCCTTGAGTCGTTAGAGCAGTTACGTGTGCTATACCATGGTTATGCAATTAAAATAGAACAAGCTTTAGTGACCCCTCATGCAGGAGTCGATACACCAGAGGATTTAGCTAAAGTGGTTGCCCATATTCAAAGTAAAAGCGCGTGAATATAGCACAAACGCCTATATTAAAAGTGCAATATACGCATGATGATTTTTACATCATAAATAAACCGCATGGGCTTAATTTTCATTCTGAAGAAGGCCCCGGTTTTGTGGTACTAGCTGAGCAACAGTTAAACGAAAAATTATTTGCGGTACACCGTTTAGATAAAGTCACCTCTGGATTGATTATACTCGCCCGAAGCAAAGCGGCAGCAGCAGAATTTACGCAATTATTTACTCAGCATGCGATTAATAAGTTTTATCTAGCGGTTAGTGATACCAAGCCTAAAAAAAAGCAAGGCTGGGTTAAAGGTGACATGGCAAAATCTCGCCGTGGCACGTATAAATTATTAAACTCACAGAGTAACCCCGCTATTACGCGTTTTTATTCGTTTAGCTTTAAAAGCGGTTTTAGAGCTTACCTATTAAAACCCTATTCGGGAAAAACCCATCAGCTTAGGGTGGCATTAAAGAGTATAGGTGCCGCTATATTAGGCGATGCTAGTTATTCTGGGAGTGCCGCTGATCGTACCTATTTGCATGCATTAGCGTTGGACTTTGAGTGGGCTGGGGAACAAATACAACACACTCTGTTGCCAGAGTGTGGAGTGGAATATGCGCAATTAATAAAACATCAAGATTTTGATTCTTGGCAAACGCCTTGGAAATTGGATTGGTAAATGAGTGAACAAGTAACTGATATCCGCTTTGGTGGTATTAAACGACTATATGGTCAACAGCAATTTGAATGGTTACAACAGGCACATTTCTGTGTTGTTGGTATAGGTGGCGTTGGCAGCTGGACTGCAGAAGCATTAGCGCGCACCGGCGTGGGCAAAATTACTCTAATAGATTTAGATGATATATGCGCAACCAATGTTAATCGTCAAATTCATGCGTTAACAGGCACGATTGGGGAAGCAAAAGTGGATGCCATGAAGGCGCGCTGCGAGCTTATCAATCCTGAGTGTATAGTTAATGTTATTGACGATTTTATAACACTAGAAAATATTCAGCAGCATATTCAAGGTTTTGATTATGTTATTGACTGCATTGATGCGGTAAAAGAAAAAGCGGCGTTAATCGCGCACTGTAAGCGTAATAAAATGCCTATAATTACCACAGGCGGTGCAGGTGGGCAAACCGATCCTAGTCAAATTACATTTGGAGATGTGGCAAAAACGACTCAAGATCCATTGCTTGCAAAGGTGCGCTATATTTTGCGTAAGCAGTATAATTTCAGCTCTAATCCAAAACGTAAATTTAATATTGACTGTGTGTATTCAACAGAGCAGCTTGTTTATCCCGGTAGTGATGGCAGTGTGTGCCATGCGAAACAAAATGCAGATGGCAGTATGAATATGGACTGTAATAATGGCTTTGGATCAGTGACGATGATCACTGGAAGTTTTGGCTTCTTTGTTGCCGCTAAAGCAGTGAGAAAATATTTAGATAAGCGTGCACGTTTAAATATTTAACTACAGGCTGCTTATCACACTGTTATAAAAAGCGCTTAACGCGCTTTTTGTTTAGCTAAGGTTTGTATTTTTTCAACCATGGCTTTTACCCCATTGCCGCGAGAAGCGCTTAAGTGGCTAATTAAGCCAAGCTTTTCAAATTCTTCATAGGCATTAATGTTTAACACCTCTTCTGGTGTTAAACCGTTATACAGAGCTAAAATTAACGCCAATAAGCCTTTTACTATGCGCGTATCAGAATCACCAATCACAACCAATGCATTTTCTGTCAAATCAAATTCAACAAACATCCACACTTTACTTTCACAACCTTGCACAAGCGCATCGTCGGTTTTTAATATATCGGCTAATGGCGGGAGTGTTTTACCAAGCAACATAATTTCACGGTATTTCTGTTGCCAGCTTGCACTGTTTTCAATGTTTTTACTTACCAGTTGGTATGCGTGAGTCATTATTTATCCAAATTAGTCTAATAAAGCGATGCATTCTTTAAGCGCAGTAATAAATTGGTCTACATCTTTAGTTGTATTATAAAATGCAAAACTCGCTCTGAGTGAGCCATTTAGTTTCAAATGGGTCATCAACGGTTGGGTACAATGATGACCACTTCGCACTGCAACACCATAGCCGTCAAGTAAAGTTGCCAGATCGTACGGATGTTCATTTTTATAATTAAAGCACAATGTACCAATGTTCGATTTTAGGTCGCTATAAATACTAATACCGTCTATTTGATTCAGTGCGTTCGCTGCATAAATAAACAACTGTTGTTCATATTGTTTTAATGTTTGCTGATCAAGTGCCATTAAATACTCAAGCGCCGCACCAAAGCCTAAAACACCGGCTATATTTGGCGTCCCTGCTTCAAATTTAGCGGGAGCGTCACGATAAGTGCTTTGCGTTAGGGTCACTTTTTCAATCATTTCACCACCTGTTTGGTAAGGTGATAATGCATTAAGTGCGCTGTAGCGGCCATATAAACCGCCTAATCCGGTTGGCCCCAACATTTTGTGAGCTGAAAACACGTAAAAATCACAATCAAGCTTTGTTAAATTAGGTCTTAAATGCAAAGCGCTTTGTGCGCCGTCGACTAAAGTTAACGCATCTACTGCCTTTGCAGCGGTTATCAGCGGAGTTAAATCGGTAATATTGCCCAGCGCATTTGAGGCTTGTGTAATAGCTAGAAGCGCAGGCTTTGTGAGTTTAATCACGTCACAGCACTGGTTAATATCAAAGGTGGCATCGTCATTGAGTGGCAGCACTTTTAACGTTGCACCAGTGTATGCCGCGAGTTCTTGCCATGGCACAATATTCGCGTGATGCTCGATTGGGCTAATTAAGATGGTGTCGTTAGTTGTTAATGTATTTCTTAGGCCATGTGCAACTAAGTTAATCGCCTCAGTAGCACCTTTAGTCCAGACAATTTCATTACCGCTTACCTGAAAATAATCAGCAACGCGTTGACGTACTAGCTCATAAGCCGTTGTAGCTTGCTCACTAAGGGTGTGACGGCCGCGATGAACATTTGCATTCTGATGGGTGTAAAACTTGTTAGTAGCGTCAATCACGCATTGTGGCTTTTGCGTTGTTGCAGCCGAGTCTAAATAAACCAAAGGGTAGCCATTGATTGTCTGATTTAGAGTAGGGAAATCATTACGGATTGTTTTAGGATCAAACAAGGACACAGACATAGGCTCATAAAGTTAATCAATTCGGGCAGGAATTGTAATCGGTTTAAGATAATTCTCAAGTAACATGTAATAAAAAAGGCCGCAATAGCGGCCTTTTAAAGCTAACTTTACAGCTTAGCGCTTGTCAGTTGCTTTGTAATCACGGGCTGTTTCACCTGTGTAAAGCTGACGTGGGCGGCTGATCTTGTGGCCAGGTTGAGAAAGCATCTCATCCCAGTGTGAGATCCAACCTACAGTACGTGCCATTGCAAAAATTACAGTGAACATACTTGTAGGAATACCAATCGCTTTTAAGATAATACCTGAGTAAAAATCTACGTTAGGGTAAAGCTTCTTCTCAACAAAGTACGGGTCTTCAAGTGCAATTTGCTCAAGCTTCATTGCGATATCAAGCAATGGATCTTGAATGTTTAGCTCTTCTAACACTTCATGACACGTTTGACGCATTACTGTTGCACGTGGATCGAAGTTTTTGTAAACACGGTGTCCAAAGCCCATAAGACGGAACGGGTCCGCTTTATCTTTTGCTTTTGCTACGTATTCGTCAATGCGATCAACTGAGCCAATTTCTTCTAACATGTTTAAACATGCTTCGTTAGCACCGCCGTGAGCAGGGCCCCAAAGTGATGCAATACCAGCAGCAATACATGCATAAGGGTTAGCACCAGAAGAACCTGCTAAACGTACTGTTGACGTTGAAGCATTTTGTTCGTGGTCAGCATGAAGCATGAAGATTTTATCCATTGCTTTAGCTGTTACTGGGTTTACTTTGTATTCTTCAGCAGGCACAGAGAACATCATGTGTAAGAAGTTTTCTGCATAGCTTAAATCATTGCGTGGGTATACAAACGGTTGACCGATGTTTGTTTTGTATGCCATTGCTGCAATTGTTGGTAACTTAGCAACTAATTTAATAGCGCTTGTTTTACGTTGAACTGCGTCTGTGATATCAAGATCTTCATGGTAAAAAGAAGATAAAGCACCAACCACACCACAAAGCATTGCCATTGGGTGAGCATCAAAGCGGAAACCTTGGAAGAAGTTTGCTATTTTCTCATCTAGCATGGTGCTACGAGTGATTTTTGTAGCAAAATCATCGTACTGCTCTTTAGTTGGTAACTCACCATTTAATAGTAAGTAACATAACTCAATGTAGTTAGAGCTTTCTGCTAACTGCTCGATTGGGTAACCACGGTGTAGTAAAACACCTTTACCACCATCGATGTAAGTGATGGTAGATTCACAAGAACCAGTCGACATGAAACCTGGATCATAAGTAAAGTGACCATGTGAGCCGAGTGTACGTACATCAATTACATCTTGGCCAGCAGTACCTTGATAAATTGGAAGTTCGATTGGATCTAGCCCATCAATATGGACTGTGGCTTTCTTATCTGCCATCTATGTATCTCCTATTAAGATAACTATTCTGATTTTTATATTCTAAAATCTATTCTAAGCACATCTTTACATTTTAACGTGAAAGAGGGGGTTAAAGTCAATTTTTATAAGTATTATGCATATATGTATAATAAATATTCGGTATAGATTGAATATTATACCATTGGCTAATTCGCAAACGACTCAAAGTAAACAAGAATTGTAAAAGAGCCTCCGGCTATATATACTAACGGAGGTTTTTAACCGATTTGTATTTGGGTAAACTTTTTTTTACATAATATTTTTCATAAAAAGTGAACTTTATTAGTATTAATACGTTTATTTTGATAGTTCCACCAGAAACATTTGGTGGGTTTTAGAAAAACAAGTAGATGAGCCCCACTGCGGGCAAGATGGGCAAGTAACTGTGAAAAAGCAAAGACCTGTAAATCTAGATCTAACAACTATATCTATGCCGGCAACGGCTAAAGCTTCAATTTTTCACCGCGTCACCGGTGTTGCATTATTTTTTGCTTTAACGTTTGTCATTTGGGCTTGGTCAGAGTCTCTTTCTTCAGCTGAAGGTTTTGAATTCGTCAAGGGTCTGTTTAACGGATTCATTGCCAAATTTATAGCTTGGGGCACCCTTTCTGTATTGGGTTATCACCTTATCGGTGGTATCCGTCACATCATTATGGATATGGGGCATTGGGAAGAACTTGAATCAGGCAACACTAGCGCTAAAATTGCAATGGCACTTGGCGTTGTGTTTGCTGTATTGGCAGGGGTGTGGATATGGTCTTAAATCAAGCAACTCTTAAACGTGATGGCGTACAAGATTTTGTATCTCTACGCACAACGGCATTAATAATCAGTGCATATGCAATTTTTATTATTGGCTATTTTTTAGCAATGCCAGAAGTCACATATGACGCCTGGACAGGCCTATTCTCTAACCTAGCAATGAAAGGGGCGACATTAATCACCCTAGTTTGCATTATGGTTCATACCCGTATCGGCCTTTGGCAGGTTCTAACCGACTATGTAAAGGGCGCTAAATTGCGTGCTTTCTTAGGCTTTGTACTAAACCTAATGGCTGTTGCTTACGTAGCTGTAGGTTTAATCGTTTTATGGGGTGTTTAAGTGAAATATTCTGTTCGTGAATTTGACGCCGTAGTAATCGGTGCCGGTGGTGCAGGTATGCGCGCTGCTCTTGCTATTACTGAATCTGGCAAAACATGTGCACTAATCTCTAAAGTTTTTCCGACACGCTCACACACTGTATCTGCTCAAGGTGGTATTACAGTAGCGTTAGGTAATTCGCATGAAGATAACTGGGAATGGCATATGTATGATACCGTTAAAGGTTCCGATTTTATCGGTGACCAAGACGCTATCGAATACATGTGTAATACAGGCCCAGAAGCTATTACTGAATTAGAGAACATGGGCTTACCATTTTCTCGTTTTGAAAATGGCCGTGTTTACCAACGTCCTTTCGGTGGTCAATCGAAAAACTTTGGTGGTGAACAAGCTGCACGTACCGCAGCAGCAGCTGACCGTACTGGTCACGCATTATTACACCTTCTTTATCAACAAAACGTTAAAAATAAAACAAATGTATTCTCTGAATGGTATGCACTTGATTTAGTTAAAAACGATAATGGTGATGTAGTAGGCTGTACAGCGATTGAAATTGAAACAGGTGAAATCACTTTCTTCAAATCTAAAGCAGTTGTGTTAGCTACTGGTGGTGCAGGTCGTATTTTTGCATCAACAACTAATGCTCACATCAACACTGGTGACGGTGTTGGTATGGCGACTCGTGCTGGTATTTCTATGCAAGACATGGAAATGTGGCAGTTCCATCCGACAGGTATTGCAGGTGCTGGTACGCTAGTAACCGAAGGTTGTCGTGGTGAAGGTGGTTATCTTTTAAATAAAGATGGCGAACGCTTCATGGAGCGCTATGCACCAAATGCTAAAGATTTAGCATCTCGTGACGTTGTTGCTCGTTCAATGATGACAGAAATTCGTGAAGGTCGTGGTTGTGATGGTCCTTGGGGTCCTCACCTTAAGTTGAAACTTGACCACTTAGGCGAAGAAACGCTTAATTTACGTCTTCCAGGTGTATGCGACCTTGCTAAAACATTTGCTCACGTTGATCCTGCAAAAGAACCAATTCCAGTTATCCCAACATGTCACTACATGATGGGTGGTGTGCCAACTAACGTAAATGGTCAAGTACTTAATATCGATGCCGCTGGTAACGAAAAAGTGGTACAGGGTTTATTTGCTGTTGGTGAGATTGCATGTGTATCTGTTCACGGTGCTAACCGCTTAGGTGGTAACTCATTACTTGATTTAGTTGTATTTGGCCGTGCTGCTGGTAACTTCTTAGGTAAATACCTAAATGACGTTGAAATTTCTAAAGCGGCTTCTGAGTCTGATTTAGAAGCGTCTTTAGCTCGATTTAACCGTTGGGAAAGTTCAACAGTTGGTCAAGGCGAAGACCCAGTACAAATCAAGAAAGACCTACAGCAGTGTATGCAGCTTAACTTCTCGGTATTCCGTGAAGGTGACTCAATGGCAACTGGTCTTACTGAGCTTAAAGAAATTCGTGAACGCTTACAGCATGCACGTCTTGATGATAAATCATCAGACTTCAACACCATGCGTATTGAATGTTTAGAATTAGACAACTTAATGGAAACAGCTTACTCAACTGCAGTAGCTGCAAACTTCCGTACTGAAAGCCGTGGTGCACACTCTCGCTTTGACTTCCCAGATCGTGATGACGAAAACTGGTTATGTCACTCAGTATTTAATCCGGTAACGGATGAAATGAGCAAGCGTAAAGTAAACTACGAGCCCAAGCTACGTGAAGCATTCCCACCTAAAGCACGTACCTACTAGGAGCGAGACGATGGCACAAGTACAATTTTCAGTTTATCGTTACAATCCGGATGTTGACAACGCACCTCGTATGCAAGAATACACTTTGCAAACTGAGGAAGGCCAAGACATGATGGTATTGGATGCACTTTTATTATTAAAAGAGCAAGATCCTACACTATCATTCCGTCGTTCATGCCGTGAAGGCGTGTGTGGTTCAGACGGTGTAAACATGAATGGTAAGAACGGCTTAGCATGTATTACTCCTTTATCTACGCTACAAAAAAATGGCAAAGGTAAAATCGTAGTACGTCCATTACCGGGACTTCCTGTTGTTCGTGACCTTGTTATTGACATGAGTCAGTTCTACACTCAATACGAAAAAGTAAAACCGTATCTAATAAATGACGAGCCTGCTGCAGGCGAACGTCTTCAATCTATCGAAGAACGTGATAAATTAGATGGGCTTTATGAGTGTATTTTATGTGCATGTTGTTCTACATCGTGTCCTTCTTTCTGGTGGAATCCAGATAAGTTTATAGGTCCAGCAGGCCTTCTTCATGCTTACCGTTTCTTAGCTGATAGCCGAGATACTGCAACAGAAGAGCGTTTAGCTGACTTAGACGATGCATTCAGTGTGTTCCGTTGCCACAGTATCATGAACTGTGTTAGCGTTTGTCCTAAGGGTCTTAACCCTACTAAAGCAATTGGGCAAATAAAATCTATGTTATTAAACCGCTCGGTTTAATTTCAAGTAGACGAAAGATGGCTAATATTTATTAGCCATCTTGTTATATAACTATTAATTTCTGCGCTAAAAAAAAGGGCTTATAAATGCACGAAGGTGTGATGAAGGCATGGCTAGAATCTTCACATTTAAACGGCGGTAACGTTGCTTATGTTGAAGAGCTTTATGAAGCGTATTTAGACGATGCGACTTCGGTGCCAGAAGAATGGCGAGAAGTGTTCGAACAATTACCAAAAGTAGATGGTGTGGATGTTGAAGTAAAACATTCAGAAGTTCGTTCACAATTTGCGGCGCTTGCTAAAAACAAGCATAGAGAAGTAGTGGTAGCAGAGGGCAGTGGCGGTGACCTTAAACAGGTTAAAGTTCTGCAACTTATTAATGCTTTCCGTTTTCGTGGACACCAAAATGCAAACCTAGATCCACTAGGTATTTGGCAACGCGAACGTGTACGAGATTTAGAGCTAGAGTACCACGACTTATCAAATGCTGACTTTGACCGCGAATTTAACGTAGGATCGTTTGCCGTAGGCCGCGATACTATGCCTTTAGGTGAGTTATACCAAGCACTAAAAACTACATATTGTGGTTCTATTGGCGCAGAGTATATGCACATCACATCAACAGAAGAAAAACGTTGGTTACAACAGCGTTTAGAGTCTGTTCAGTCTAGGCCACAATTCGATAAAAATGAAAAGCTACGCATCCTTAAAGGATTGACAGCGGCTGATGGTCTTGAAAAATATTTAGGGGCTAAGTTCCCGGGTGCTAAGCGTTTCTCACTTGAAGGTGGCGATGCGTTAGTTCCTATGCTTAAAGAGCTTATACACCGCGCGGGTGAAAGTGGCCAAAAAGAAGCCGTAATCGGCATGGCTCACCGCGGACGCTTGAACGTACTTGTGAATGTACTTGGTAAAAATCCATCAGAATTATTTGATGAATTTGCTGGTAAACACAAAGATACTTTAAGCTCTGGTGATGTTAAGTATCACATGGGTTACTCTTCAGATTTCGCGACCAAAGGTGGCAATGTGCACATGGCACTTGCGTTTAACCCATCGCACTTAGAAATCGTAAATCCTGTGGTTATGGGGTCTGTGCGCGCACGCCTTGATCGTCTAAACGACAAAACGGGCAGCAAAGCACTTCCTATTACTATTCACGGCGACTCTGCAATCGCAGGTCAGGGTGTAGTACAAGAAACGTTTAACTTATCACAAACTAATGCATTTAGTTGTGGTGGTAGCATTCGTATTGTTGTTAATAACCAAGTTGGTTTTACAACAAGCAAGCAAGACGATGTACGCTCTACTGATTACTGTACTGATATTGCAAAAATGGTTCAATCACCAATCTTCCATGTAAACTCTGATGATCCTGAAGCGGTTGCGTTTGTTACGCAATTAGCGCTTGATTTCAGAAACCAGTTTAAACGTGATGTTGTGATTGACCTTGTTTGTTATCGTCGTCATGGTCATAACGAAGCTGATGAGCCTAATGCTACACAGCCTGTTATGTATCAAAAAATTAAAAAACACCCAGTTCCTCGCTTAATCTATGCAGATCAGTTAATTTCGGAAGGTTCTTTCACAGAAAACGAAGTGAAAGCACTTGCTGATGATTATCGTAATGGCTTAGATGATGGCAACTGCGTAGTTGAAGAAATTCAACCAGAAACGTCACATTCTTCTGATTGGGCTAAATACGTTGGTCATGATTGGAATGTTGACTACGACGCGAGCGTTTCTGTAGAGAAACTCAAAGAGCTCGGTAACATTGTCGCAAGCTACCCTGAAGATCACAAAGCGCAATCTCGTGTTAAGAAAATATACGATGATCGTAAAGCTATGGCAGCTGGTGAAAAAGCACTTGATTGGGGTATGGCAGAAACTTTAGCGTATGCAACTATTGCAGCTGAGGGCACTGACATTCGCCTAACAGGTCAAGACTCTGGCCGTGGTACCTTCTTCCATCGCCATGCTGTTGTTCACGGTCAACAAGACGGTGCAACATACTTACCACTACAAAACATTAGTGAAGATCAAGGTACGTTTGAAGTATTTGATTCGGTGCTATCTGAAGAAGCGGTATTAGCGTTTGAATATGGTTATGCAACAGCAGAGCCGACCTCACTTGTTTTATGGGAAGCGCAATTTGGTGATTTCGCCAATGGTGCACAAGTTGTTTTTGACCAATTCTTAAGTTCAGGTGAGCAAAAGTGGGGTCGTTTATGTGGCCTGACATGTTTGCTACCACATGGTTATGAAGGCCAAGGCCCTGAGCATAGCTCTGCACGTCTTGAGCGCTTTTTACAGCTGTGTGCTGATCATAATATGCAAGTATGTGTACCATCTACACCGGCACAAGTTTATGCAATGCTTCGTCGTCAATCGGTTAGACCTCTTCGTCGCCCATTGATTGTTATGACGCCAAAATCATTGCTTCGTCACCCATTAGCTACATCATCGCTTGAAGAACTATCAGAGGGCGTATTCCACAATGTGATCGATGAAATTGATGATATTGATGCTAAGAAAGTAGAACGTGTTGTATTTTGTAGTGGTAAAGTTTACTACGAATTATTGCAAGAACGTCGTAAACTTGAGCAAGACAACATTGCTATTGTTCGTGTTGAACAGCTATACCCGTTCCCACATGACGAAATGAAGACGATTATTGAGCGTTATCAGCATGTTACTGATTTTGTATGGTGTCAGGAAGAGCCGCAAAACCAAGGTGCTTGGTATTGTTCTCAACATCACTTTATTGATGCAATTCCACAAGATGCAAAATTAAAATATGCTGGTCGTAAAGCTTCAGCATCACCTGCATGTGGTTATATGTCAGTACATACTAAAGAACAACAAGCGCTCGTTGCCGACGCGCTTACTATAGAAAAGAAAGGATAAGCAATGAGCACAGAGATTAAAGTTCCTGTTCTTCCTGAGTCGGTTGCAGATGCTTCCGTTGCTACATGGCATGTAAGTGTTGGCGACAAAGTAAGCCGTGACCAAAACTTAGTAGATATTGAAACAGACAAAGTGGTTTTAGAAGTGGTTGCACAAAACGATGGTGTAATCACTGAAATTTCACAAGAAGAGGGTGCTACGGTACTTGGTGACCAAGTGATCGGTTTAATTGGCGATGCAGATGAAGCACCGGCAACTAAAGAGTCAAAAGAAGATGACTCAGCATCAGATAAATCAGAAGACGCGCCTGCGGCGCAATCAGCACCAGCATCAGAAGGTAAAGAAGTGGATATTAAAGTACCTGTACTTCCAGAATCAGTTGCAGATGCAACAATTGCTACTTGGCATGTTCAACCAGGTGACGCGGTAACACGTGACCAAAACTTGGTAGATATCGAAACAGATAAAGTTGTACTTGAAGTTGTTGCCCAAGAAGACGGCGTTATGGGTGAAATAATCCATGACGAAGGCGATACCGTTCTTGGTGAGCAAGTAATTGGTAAGGTAAAAGCAGGCGCTGCACCAGCTAAATCTGAAGCTAAAGCGAATGCACCAGCAGCCAAAGAAGAAAGCTCAAGCGATAGTTCAGATGTGCTAACGCCATCAGTTCGTCGTTTAATTGCTGAGAAAGGCCTTGATGCTTCAAAAATCAAAGGTTCAGGTAAAAATGGCCGTGTGACTAAAGAAGATGTTGATCAATTCTTAAAAGCACCTGCTCCAGCAGCAAAAGCAGAAGCAGCACCAGCAGCACCAATGGGTGACCGTACTCAAAAACGTGTGCCTATGACACGTTTACGTAAAACCATTGCTAATCGTCTTCTTGAAGCGAAAAACTCAACTGCAATGTTAACCACGTTTAACGAAGTTAATATGAAGCCAATAATGGATCTTCGTAAGCAGTACCAAGAAGTATTTGAAAAGCGTCACGGTATCCGTTTAGGTTTCATGTCTTTCTATGTGAAAGCGGTAACTGAAGCGTTAAAGCGTTTCCCAGATGTAAATGCATCAATTGATGGCGATGATATTGTTTATCACAACTATTTCGACATCAGTATTGCTGTTTCTACGCCACGTGGCTTAGTAACGCCAGTACTTAAAGATTGTGACAAATTATCAGTTGCAGAAATCGAAAAAGGTATTCGTGAACTAGCTCTTAAAGGTCGTGATGGCAAGCTAACACTTGACGACATGACTGGCGGTAATTTCACTATTACTAACGGTGGTGTATTCGGCTCATTACTATCAACACCAATCATTAACTTACCGCAGTCTTCAATCTTAGGTATGCACAAAATCCAAGATCGTCCAATGGCTGTTAATGGTAAAGTTGAAATCTTACCTATGATGTATTTAGCGTTATCTTACGATCATCGCCAAATCGATGGTAAAGAATCAGTTGGTTTCTTAGTAACAATTAAAGAGTTACTTGAAGATCCAACACGTTTACTGCTAGATGTTTAATTAAGTAGTATGAAATATAAGCTGTGAGTTAAAATCACAGCTTTTTTTTTGCGCCTAAGGTCATACTGGGGTTTTCATGTAGCGCCATGAGATCTATACTAGGCACGCAATTTGGGATAGTTGTTTATTTGCATAAATATTCAGCTCTTTTAATATAAAAAATTGGATAAAGCATCATGAATTTGCATGAGTATCAGGCAAAACAACTTTTTGCCGAATATGGTTTACCAGTTTCTCAAGGTTTCGCTTGCGATACACCTGAAGAAGCTGCAGCAGCTGCTGAAAAAATTGGCGGCGATATGTGGGTTGTTAAAACTCAGGTTCACGCAGGTGGACGTGGTAAAGCTGGCGGTGTAAAGCTAGTTAAAACTATCGACGAAGTTAAAGCGTTTGCAGCTAACTGGTTAGGTAAAAACCTAGTTACTTACCAAACAGACGAGAAAGGCCAGCCAGTTGCTAAAATTTTAGTAGAAAGCTGTACAGATATCGCAAACGAACTGTACCTAGGTGCTGTTGTTGACCGTGCTTCTCGTAAAGTTGTGTTCATGGCGTCTACTGAAGGCGGCGTTGAAATTGAAACAGTTGCTGAAGAAACACCAGAACTTATCCACAAAGCTGAGATTGATCCTTTAGTAGGTCCTCAAGCTTACCAAGCTCGTGAGCTTGGTTTTAAATTGGGTCTTAACCCAACACAAATGAAACAGTTCGTTAAGATCTTTATGGGTCTTGGCAACATGTTCAACGATTTCGATTTCGCATTACTTGAAATCAACCCACTAGTAATCACAGATGAAGGTAACCTTCACTGTCTAGACGGTAAAATTGGTATCGATGGTAATGCACTTTACCGTCAACCTAAAATCCGTGAAATGCACGATCCATCTCAAGAAGATGCACGTGAAGCTCACGCAGCAAGCTTCGAGCTTAACTACGTAGCCCTAGATGGTAACGTAGGTTGTATGGTTAACGGTGCAGGCCTAGCAATGGGTACTATGGACATCGTAAACCTACACGGTGGCAAGCCAGCTAACTTCCTAGATGTTGGTGGCGGCGCGACTAAAGAACGTGTTTCTGAAGCATTCAAAATCATCCTTTCAGATGACAACGTTAAAGCTGTTTTAGTTAACATCTTCGGCGGAATCGTTCGTTGTGACATGATTGCTGAAGGCATCATTGGCGCAGTTAAAGAAGTAGGTGTAACAGTTCCAGTAGTTGTACGTTTAGAAGGTACTAATGCTGAATTAGGCCGTGAAGTACTTGCTAAGTCTGATCTTAACATCATCGCTGCTGAATCATTAACAGACGCGGCTGAAAAAGTTGTTGCTGCTGCGGAGGGCAAATAATGTCTGTATTAATCAATAAAGATACAAAAGTTATCTGTCAAGGTTTCACTGGTGGTCAAGGTACTTTCCACTCAGAGCAAGCGCTTGAGTACGGTACACAAATGGTTGGTGGTGTAAGCCCAGGTAAAGGCGGTCAAACGCACCTTGGTCTTCCAGTATTTAACACAGTACGTGACGCTGTAGAAGCAACAGGTGCAACTGCATCTGTGATTTACGTACCAGCACCTTTCTGTAAAGATGCAATCTTAGAAGCTATCGATGCAGGTATCGAGCTGATTGTTTGTATCACTGAAGGTATTCCTACACTTGATATGGTTGACGTTAAAGTTAAACTAGATCAAACAGGTACTCGTATGATTGGTCCAAACTGTCCAGGTGTTATCACTCCTGGTGAGACTAAGATTGGTATCATGCCTGGTCACATCCACAAGCCTGGTAAAGTAGGTATTGTTTCTCGCTCTGGTACTTTAACGTACGAAGCAGTTAAGCAAACTACAGATGCTGGTTTTGGTCAGTCTTCTTGTGTTGGTATTGGTGGTGATCCAATTCCAGGTACTAACTTTATCGACGTTCTAGAATTGTTCGAAAAAGATCCACAAACTGAAGCAATCGTAATGATTGGTGAAATTGGTGGTACTGCAGAAGAAGAAGCTGCAGAGTACATCAAAGCTAACGTTACTAAACCTGTTGTTTCTTACATTGCTGGTGTTACTGCACCAGAAGGTAAGCGTATGGGTCACGCTGGCGCAATCATCGCTGGTGGTAAAGGTACTGCTGATGAGAAATTTGCTGCATTAGAAGCTGCGGGCGTAAAAACTGTACGTTCACTTGCTGATATCGGTAAAGCACTTAAAGAAAAAACAGGCTGGTAATCAGCGTTTATTCTTTAAAAAAGGCTCGCAATTGCGAGCCTTTTTATTATCTAGAGTTCAGATACCTAATTAACCACAGTTCAGTTTAATTAATATGGGTAACTTATATGCTGAAAAAAGCGTACTGATAAGTCTTGGCGTTGCTTATTAATTGCTAACTCATCGCATAATCCATGAATAGTTTTTTCTACTTGGTTCATAAAGCGACCATAGCCAATTTCATGTTTATTATGCTCAGCTGCCACAATGACAAAATTCAGTGTTTCGACTAATTTATCGGCTTCAAAGAATACTTTTATTTGTGGTGCTGAATCTTCTATATCAAAACTAATTTTTTGTAGCTCTTCATTTCCTTCATTTCTATCAACTTGGCTGTTGCGAATTATTGGCATTGCGCCATTGGCAACCATTGCAGCATGGGTGAGTTTATTGTCTTCACATAATTGGGTAAATAGTTTTGAAAAGTGTGAGTAGAACGGCTGATAAGTTTGGCTGTTAACCTCGCTCTGAAACTGCGTTTTAATATTACGTGTTACCGGTACCGAGAAGGTGACATAGGTCATCTCTGCGTGTGTGCTTGGTATCTCGCATTGTCTTGATTGATAACGAGGATATAAACTTCTTAATTTATAACCATAACTTTCTTTATTGCCTTTTTCTTTAGCGAATAAATCATAGGTCAAATGCTGATGATCACGCAATTTAAAGCTTGGTTGCTCTACAAATAATTGCTGTTGTAAAAGATCCAATACTTTTTGTACATTATTATGAAATTGGGCGGAGTGAGCGCGAATATCATCCCCAGTGGCTAAAAACAGTAAGCGAATCTTTTTGCTTTGCTGATCTTCGGTGTAATGAAGTTTATGTGCTTCATGGTAACGAGGGTTATAGAAAAACAACATTTGCTTATCGGTTTCAAGTTGATAAGACTCATCATGAAATCGCACGACCGGCAGTTTATCATTGGCGAGTAAATGCACATTGTGAAGTTCATATTCATCACAAGCGGCAAATAGTTGGCGAGCAATACGCTGATAACACGCATTAATATTACTAAAGCTCTTATAAAACTCATCGTTTGGCGTGATTTCAGCTAATAAATAATGGTTTGCTCTAGCATTGCTTGGGATATAAACACGGTGTTGATTTAATGAAGCCATCTTTCGTTCCTGTAAGTTGGGTTTATTTTTATACTATAGAATGCTTTGATGACTTAAATATTGCGCTAAAACAAATTTTGTTCATAAACTATCCCTTATTAAACAAACTTTGTTAATTACCAGCATAAACCCGTATCTATTACTGTATGTTACGCTTGGTTTTTGTAATAATGCATTAGTTTTGTTATCACGCAATATACAGAGGTTTATACTCCTATGGCGGAAATCGAGAATCGCCCAAGTAACTTTATTAGAACCCGAATTGATGAAGATTTAGCAAGTGGAAAACATGCCACAACGCATACCCGTTTTCCACCAGAACCAAATGGCTTTTTACATATTGGCCATGCAAAATCAATTTGCCTAAATTTTGGTATCGCCAAAGACTATAACGGTTTATGTAACCTTCGTTTTGACGATACAAACCCAGAAAAAGAAGATATTAACTACGTTAATTCAATTAAAGAAGACGTACAGTGGTTAGGGTTTAATTGGGATGGTGAGATTAAATATTCGTCAAACTATTTTGATGTGCTTTACGGCTATGCAGTTGAGTTAATTGAAAAAGGTTTAGCGTATGTGTGTTTTTTAACTGCCGATCAAGCGCGTGAATACCGTGGCACATTAAAAGAGCCAGGTAAGAATAGCCCTTATCGCGATACCTCGGTTGAAGAAAACCTCGCATTATTTGAAAAGATGCGCAATGGTGAATTCAAAGAGGGCGAATGTGTACTGCGCGCAAAAATTGATATGGCAAGCTCATTTATGGTGCTACGCGATCCAATTATTTACCGTGTTCGTTTTGCACATCATCACCAAACTGCGGATAAGTGGTGCATTTACCCAATGTACGACTTCACGCATTGTATTTCTGATGCCCTTGAAGGCATAACACATTCATTATGTACATTAGAGTTCCAAGATAACCGTCGTCTTTACGACTGGGTTCTTGATAATATCAGCCTTGAATGCCATCCACAGCAAATTGAATTTTCACGGTTAAACCTTGAATACACAATTATGTCAAAGCGTAAGCTTAATGACTTAGTGGTAAATAACAAGGTAGAAGGGTGGGATGACCCGCGTATGCCAACGATTGCGGGTCTTCGTCGTCGAGGTTATACACCGGCTTCAATTCGTGAGTTTTGTTTACGTATTGGTATTACTAAACAAGAAAATATGGTTGAAATGGGTATGCTTGAAGCGTGTATCCGTGATGATTTAAACGAAAATGCACCGCGTGCGATGGCTGTACTTGATCCGGTTAAAATCGTGATTGAGAATTATCAAGCCGACACTGTTGAAACATTGTCAGTTGCTAATCACCCAAATAAAGAAGAAATGGGTCGTCGTGATGTGCCTTTTACCCGTGAAATTTTTATTGAACGTGAAGATTTCCGCGAAGAAGCAAACAATAAATTTAAACGTTTAGTACTTGATAAAGAAGTACGTTTACGTGGCGCTTATGTAATTAAAGCCGAGCGTGTTGAAAAAGACGATAACGGTGAAATTACCACTATTTACTGTACTTACGATCCTGAAACATTGGGTAAAAACCCAAGCGATGGGCGTAAAGTAAAAGGGGTGATTCATTGGGTATCTGCACCAGAGTCGGTAACAGCAGAAGTGCGTTTATATGACCGTCTGTTTAGTGTGCCTAACCCTGCAGCAGCAGAAGATTTTGAAAGCACATTAAACCCAGAGTCATTAGTTGTTATTAATAATGCAAAACTAGAACCTTCATTGGCAAATTCACAGCCTGCGCAAGGTTTTCAGTTTGAGCGTACTGGTTATTTCTCACGTGATACTAAATCAGAGAATGTGGTATTTAACCAAACTGTGGGTCTGCGCGACTCATGGGCTAAAATAGATCAGAAGTAATCCTGTTCTATTTTAGACACAAAAAAACCTGCTTTTAGCAGGTTTTTTTATGCAATTAATAAAAATTAACTGTTGTTTTGTGCAAACGCCTTACATGCGTCTTTATCTTCACACTCACCGTATAGGTAAAGAGAGTGGTTAGTT